>NZ_MUNZ01000094.1 GCF_002001205.1 Hydrogenophaga sp. A37 | reverse complement strand
GCCCCTCACACCGCCCATGCCCCACACCCACCCCCACCTGATCGAGGCCGATGGCCTGTCCATGCAATACACCATCGGCACCCGCCAGGTGCAGGTGCTGCGCGACGTGAACCTGCGCGTCGCTGCGGGCACGAGCGTGGCCATTGCGGGGCCTTCGGGTTCGGGCAAGACCTCGCTGTTGCTCCTGCTGTCGGGGCTGGAGCGGCCCGGTGCGGGGCGCATCCGCATCGACGGCACCGACCTGGGCAGCCTGAGCAGCGACGGCCTGGCCGACCTGCGGCGGGAGCGGGTGGGCATCATCTTCCAGAGCTTTCACCTGCTGCCCAGCCTGAGCGCGCTGGACAACGCGGCCCTGCCGCTGCAGATGGCGGGGGCCAGCGGCGCGCGCGAGGCGGCGGCCGAGATGCTGCAGCGCGTGGGCCTGGGGGACCGGTTGCACCACCGGCCTTCGCAGCTCTCGGGCGGGGAGCAGCAGCGCGTGGCGATTGCGCGGGCGCTGGTGCACCGCCCGCGCCTGCTGCTGGCCGACGAGCCCACCGGCAACCTCGACGACCAGACGGCCGGGGCGGTGCGCGAGCTGATCTTCAGCCTCAACCGCGAGCTGGGCACGACCCTGGTGCTGGTGACGCACGACCTGGATTTCGCCGCCCGCTGCGACCGCGTGCTGCGCCTGCACGAGGGCCAACTGCACGAGACGCTGGAGGGGCACGAAGCCCCGACCACCCGCCAGCCGGAGACGCGCAATGCCCTTCCTGCTTGACCTGGCTTGGCGCGACCTGCGCGCCAGCGGCCGGCGCCTGTGGATCTTTGTCGCCTGCCTGGTGCTGGGCGTGTCGCTCGTGGCGGCGGGCGGCGGCCTGTACCGCCAGGTGGCCGACGCGCTGCGCCACGACGCGCGGCTGATCTTCGGTGGCGACGTGGAGGTGGAATCGCCCCAGCCGCTGCCGGCCGATGCGCTGGCATGGATGCAGGCGCGCGGCACCGTCTCGCGCGTGATCGAGCTGCGCACCATGCTGCGTCTGGCATCGGGCCGCGCGCAGCTGATCGAGCTGCTGAGCGCCGACGCCGCCTACCCGCTGTACGGCGCAGTGGCGTTGCAGCCAGCCGGCACGCTGGCCGACACGCTCGCGCAACGGGACGGCCAGTGGGGCGCAGCGGTCGATGCCGCGCTCGCCACGCGCCTGGGCCTGAAGCCCGGTGACCGCATCGACATCGGCGATCTGACGCTGACCGTGCGCGCACTCACTGTGCGCCAGCCCGACCGCAGCCTGCGCGCCGACTGGGGCGCGGCGCCGGTGTTGGTGGCCGAGGGCGCGCTCATGGCCACCGGCCTGGTGCAGCCGCTCAGCCGGGTGGAACACCACCACCGCGTGCGCACGGCCGAGCCAGCCAACGCCTGGCGCGACCAATTCATCGCCGCCTTCCCCGCGCTGGACGCCGAGACCCGCAGCTTCGACGAGCGCAGCGACCGCATGGCCGAGGTGCTGGGCCAGATCGGCTCAGGCCTGCTGCTGATCGGTTTCTCGGCGCTGTTCATCGGTGGCCTGGGCGTGTTCAACAGCGTGCAGGCCTACCTGCAGGGCAAGCTCACCAGCCTGGCCACGCTGCGCGCGCTGGGCCTGCGCGACGGCCGGCTGGCAGCCTTCGTGTTGCTGCAGATCGGGTTGCTGGCGGTGCTGGCCAGCGCGGCGGGCGCGCTGCTGGGCATGGGCCTGGCGCTGGCCGGTGCGCAGCTGGCGGCCGACAAGCTGCCGGTGACGCTGCTGCTGCACAGCCTGTGGCCGCCCGCGCTGCTGGCCTTGGCGTTCGGCGTGTTGACCGCGCTGGCGTTTTCGCTGCCGGCGCTGGGACGGGCTTTGTCGGTCAGCCCGGCGGCGCTGTTTCGCGGCGTGGAGGGGCAGGCGCTGCACACGCCGCGCCGCGCGCGCTGGCTCACCGCCGCCGTGGCCGGCGCCACGCTGGCGCTGCTGGTGGCCACCCTGCCCGACCCGCGCTTTGGCCTCGCCTTCGTGCTGACCACGGCCGCGCTGCTGGGCCTGCTCGACCTCGCCACGCGCGGCCTGCGCCGCGCCGCCGCGCGCCTGCAGCACCACCGGGCCCTGCCCTTGCCGCTGCAGCTGGCGCTGGCCGGGCTGCAGCAGCCGCATTCGCCGCTGCGCACCGCCCTGCTCTCGCTGGGCTCGGCGCTCACGCTGCTGGTGGCCTGCACCCTGGTGGTGGCCACGCTGCTGCGCACGGTGAACGACACCGTGCCCGAGCAGGCACCGGCCCTGGTGTTCTATGACGTGCAGACCGATCAGCTCCCGCTGCTGCGCGAGACCCTGCAGGCTTCGCCCGGCCTGGTGGCGGTGAAGACCGCGCCGCTGGTGCTGGGCCGGCTGGTGGCCGTCAACGGCGAGGCGCTGCGCTCGAGCGGCATCAATCAAACCGACCGCCAGCGCGCCCGCGAGTCGCACGACGAACACAAGCTCAGCGACCGCAGCGGCAACTTCGACGACGTGGTGGTGGACCGCGGCGCCTGGTGGCCGCTGGACCACAAAGGCGAACCGCTGGTGGCGATGGAAGACACCGAGGCCGACGGGCTGGGCCTGCAGGTGGGCGATAAGCTGCGTTTCGAAATCTTGGGCCAGCCGGTGGAGGCCACGCTGAGCGCTATCTACAGCCAGCGGCGCATGCAGTCGCGCCTGTGGCTCGAAGCCATCTTCAGCGACGGCGTGCTGGACCCCTTCATCACCCGCCACGTGGGCGCGGCCTGGATGCCGACCGGGAGCACGCTGGACGCGCAAGACCGGCTGGCGGCGGCGGCGCCCAACATCGCCACCGCGCGCACCGAGTCCATGCTGCGCGAGACCCGCGCGCTGATGGGCCGGGCCAGCGGCGGCCTGGCGGTGGTGGCCGGCGTGTGCCTGGCCGCGAGCCTGCTGGTGCTGGCCAGCGTGGTGGCCGCCAGCCGCAGCCGCCAGCTCTACGACGCCACGGTGATGCACGCGCTGGGCGCGCGGCATTCGCTGCTGCGGCGCGTGCTGGTGTGGGAGTACACGGTGCTGGCCACCGTGACCGCCGGCTTTGCCCTGCTGGCCGGCAGCGCGCTGGCCACCGCGCTGCTGCAGTGGCGGCTGGACATGAGCCCGGCCGGCCTGTACTGGAGCGGGCTGCTGGCGGCGGCTGGTGTCAGCGCGATGAGCCTGGGGCTGGGCGCGCGCCACCTGCTGGCGCAGATGCGGCTCAACCCGGCGATGCTGCTGCGCAGCGGGGGTTGAGGCGCTCCCATGCGAAGGTGCTGGGCCGGCACCGTCAGCAGAAACCGCCAAAAGAATGGCACGAAATTGACGGGCTTCAAACGCTCTTTTTGCCGTTTTGACCTGTTCAGCGCTGTCTACGATGCCAGCATGAAATCCTTTCTCAACCTCAATCCGTGGCGCTGCTGCGCTCTGGCCTGCCTGGCCACCGCCCTACCAGCCTGGGCTCAGGACACAGCGACGGCAGGGTCTGACTACGTCACGGTCAACTCCACCGGCACCGCACCCGTGGCGGCAGGAAGCAACGCCATCGCCGTCGGCACAAGCGCGACCGCTTCGCAGACCAACGGAAGCGCCTTCGGCGTCAACGCCCGTGCGCTGGGCAGTTCGTCCCTGGCCATCGGACAAAACACCGTCTCAGGCAACGCATCGGCGGGGCATACCATCGCCATTGGCAGTTCCGCCCAAGCCACCGGCGGCTCCTCGACCGCCATCGGTGGCAACGCCCGGGCCACGGGCAACAAGGGCACGGCCTTCGGCGACACGGCGCTCAGTTCAGGGGAGCGGTCACTCGCGATAGGGGCAAACTCAGTTGCCTCCAGCAGCCGTTCCATCGCCATGGGTGACTTCAGTTCAGCCACACACGCCAACGCGGTGGCCATCGGCTCGGGGAGCACCACCTCGGCAGCCGTTCCGACGGCCACCATGGACATCGGTGGCGTTTCCTACCAGCTGTCAGGGGCCAACCCGACCAGCGTGGTCAGCTTCGGCTCCGCCGGCAGTGAACGTCAGATGATCCACGTGGGTGCAGGTCGGGTCAGCGCCGCCAGCACCGATGCGATCAATGGCAGCCAACTGTTCAGCGCCATGTCCGCGACGGAGCAACAGGTGTCCAGCCTGGGCACGAGCGTCACCGCTGTGGACCAGCGGGTCACCTCGGTTGACACCCGTGTGACCACGGTGGACTCACGGGTCACTGCCGTGGACCAACGGGTCACCTCGGTGGACAACCGGGTGACCGCGGTGGACTCACGGGTCACTGCCGTGGATCAAAAGGTCGATTCGGTGAACAACCGGGTGACAGCGGTGAATGCGAGGGTCACCGCTGTGGACCGGCGAGTGACGCTGGTTGACAGGAAGGTCACGCGGCTTGACGCCGAGGCCGTCAAGTACGACACCGAAGCCGATGGCTCCATCAACCGCTCGAGCATCACGCTCAATCCTGGAGGGGACCCCGCACAGCTGCACAATGTCGCGCCCGGCACGGCGACCCGCGATGCGGTCAACCTGGGCCAGATGCAAGACGCCACGCGCGATGTCAGCCGGCAAGCCTCTGCGGGGACCGCCAGCGCCATGGCCATGGCCAACATGCCGCAAGCGCAGATGCCGGGGAAGAGCATGGCCACGGCTGCCGTGGCCTCCTACCAGGGCGAAACGGCGGTCGCTGTCGGGGTGTCCGTTCTGTCGTACGACGGACGCCGGACGCTCAAGGTCAGCGGCTCCACAGACTCCAGGAAGCGCCGGGGCTTTGCGGTAGGTGCGGGCTTTCACTGGTAAGGCCACAATGGGCTTCATGCCCATCGACCACCCATCCACCTACCCCAGCACCCGCCTGCCACTGTTCGCGCGCAACGTCGTCAGCACCTCGCACCCACTGGCCGCGCAGGCCGGGCTGCGCATGCTGCTGCGGGGCGGCAACGCGGTGGACGCGGCCATCGCCGCCGCCGCGGCACTGACCATCACCGAGCCGGTGAGCAACGGCCTGGGTTCGGACGCCTTCTGCATCCTCTGGGACGGGCAACAGCTGCACGGGCTCAACGCCAGCGGCCCGGCGCCGATGGCCTGGACGCCCGGCTACTTTCACCACCGGTACGGCGCCGACGCGCTGACGCCGCCCAAACGCGGGCTGGACTCGGTGACCGTGCCCGGTGCGGTGGCGGGCTGGGTGGCGCTGAGCGAGCGCTTCGGCCAACTGCCGTTCGCCGACCTGATGCAGCCGGCGATTGAACTGGCCGAGCGTGGTTACGCGGTGCCGGTGGTGGTGCGGCAGAAGTGGGCGTTGGCCACGCCCGAGCTGCAATCGCTGCCGGGCTTTGCCGATGCCTTCCTGCCCTGGGGCCGTGCGCCCCAGGTGGGTGAGCTGTTCAAGTTCCCGTCCGCCGCCAAGGGCTTGCGCGCCATCGCCGAAACCAGGGGCGAGGCCTTCTACCGCGGCCCCATCGCGCAGGCGCTCGCGCGCTTTGCATCCGAGCACGGTGGCGCGCTCACCGAAGCCGACCTCGCGGCCTACCGGCCCGAGTGGGTCGCGCCCATCGGGCAGGACCACAAGGGCCACACGCTGCACGAGATACCGCCCAACGGCCAGGGCATCGCGGCGCTGGTCGCGCTGGGCATCCTCTCCAACTTCGACCTGACTTCGATGAAGGTCGACAGCATCGAGGCGCAGCACCTGCAGATCGAGGCGATGAAACTGGCCTTTGCCGACGTGTACCGCTTCGTGGCCGAGCCCGGCGCGATGGGTGTAACGACCGAGCAGATGCTCGACCCGGCCTACCTGCGCGAACGCGCGAAGCTGATCGACATGAAGCAGGCACAAGACTTCGGTGCCGGCAACCCGGCCAAGGGCGGCACGGTCTACCTCAGCGCCGCCGACGAGCGCGGGATGATGGTCAGCTTCATCCAGAGCAACTACATGGGCTTCGGCTCGGGCGCGGTGGAGCCGCAGTTCGGCATCAGCCTGCAGAACCGGGGCCACGGCTTCAACCTGAGCGCCGGCCCGGGCCGCAACACCGCCAACCTCGTGGCGCCGGGCAAGCGGCCGTTCCACACCATCGTCCCGGCCTTCCTCACCAAAGACGGCCAGCCGGTGATGAGCTTCGGCGTGATGGGCGCCAACATGCAGCCGCAGGGCCATGTGCAGACCCTTGTGCGCCTGCTCGACCACGGCCAGAGCCTGCAGGCCGCGTGCGACGCGCCGCGCTGGCGCTTCGACGCCGGGCTGCACATCAACGTGGAGTCGGCCATGGACCCGGCAGTGGTGCAGGGCCTGACCGATCTCGGCCACCAGACCCGCAGCATCAACGACCCCTACCAGGACTTCGGCGCGGGCCAGTTCATCTGGCGCCTGGGCGACCCGGGGGCGGAAGGCTATGTGGCGGCGAGCGACCCGAGGCGGGATGGGGCCGCGGTGGGCTACTGAGCCGGGGGACCAGGCGCGGGTTCCGTCTCTGCGAGAAACCTCAGGGCCGCCAGACCCGGGAGAAAGAAGTACCCGCCGCCCACAAGCTCGGTGAAGGCGGGAAGACCGGTGGTGCGGGTGCCGGCCGTGGGTGACTGAACAGAGAACGCCGCCTCGCCGCGCCCGCCCAGCAGCGGGTCGCTCTCGTTGTCGAGATCGGCAAACTGCGGGTGCGCGATCCAGCGCTGTTGCACGAATTCAAACTGGCGGTCCAGGTCGGCATTGAGTGCGATGAAAAACAGCCCCTTGCCGCAGCCACGCCGCCCGTCCGCATGGCCGCAAGCGCCGTGGTCCGCCTGCTGGCATTCACCGGCATACACCCGGCCACGGCGGATCAGGCGGTGCAGCTTGGCGTTGGCCACGCCGGAGCGGACGTCGGAACCGAGCGTGTCGCGCGGGTTGGCGCGGCGGATGTGCGAGCCCAGCGGGCACTGGAAACCTTCGGCATCGTTGACGCGGAAGCGGAAGCCGTCCAGGTCGGCGGGCGGCATCGGCTGCTGCACCAGGGGAGCGCCATCTTTGCGGCGCCCCACCATCTGCTCGGTCAGGCTGGGTGCGCCCTCGCGGGGCGGCGGGTGCGCCGCATCAAACGCCTCGAACCGGTCCACGTGCTGTCGGATGTGGCGCACCACCAGGTAGCTGCCGTGGCTGCCGAAGTGCGGGGGGGCGTTGGCCGATGCACCCGCGCTGGGCCAGCGCGCGTCGTCGGGCGCGTAGGACAGGTCGCCGTACTCGTTGGGCAGTCCCAGCACGAACTCGCCGTCGGCCACCACGCTGTCGTCGGCCATCTCGCGATCGATTTCGCGCCGCTGCTGCAGTCGGCGTGAGCGCTCAGCGGTGCTGTGCAGCACGGGCTGTGTCAGTCCGTCGCGAAAGCCGAACGGCTCGAACAGCCGCGACTCTTTGGTGTCTTCGTTCCGCTCAATGAAGGCGGGGCAGGTGGGCACCGACTGCACCAGTTCCAGCCCGCCCGCCTGCAAGGCCGGCGCCGACAGCGGCCCCTGCTCGTCAAACGGCGTGCGCCGGAAATGCGCCAGCAGCAGGTGCACGTCCTGGCGCTGCTCGCCGGGCAAGTCGCCCCACCGCCAGGTTTCGACGTTCGCATCGGCCAGCGCACGCGCGCGGTCGGGCTGGTTCATGCCCTCGCGAAACGCCGACGGAAACGGAAAGTCCGCGTCTTCCTGCAGCCCCAAACGGAGCAGCCCCGTGTGCGTGAAGGCCACGGCCAGCGCCTCGTCTTGTGCGGTCTCTCGGCCAAGCTGCCCGCGCGCCTTGAGCAGCCCCATCACCGCGTCCTGGCGCAGCCAGCGTCGGGCGGCGGCCGGGTCCTGGATGCGCAACAACAGGTAGCGGCAATGGCGCAGCTGTGCGAACGAGGCGTAGACCAGCGCCTGGACGTCTGGGGTGCTCACCGGATCAAACATGGGACTTTCCTCCGTGCTGCGCACTGCGGAGCTGAGCGCCTTCGGAACGGCCGGGCGGCGCTCATGACTGCACCGCCTTGGCAATGAGGGTGTCGTTGACCAGGTTGCGTGGGCCGAACAGCGCGTCGCGCAACTGCGTCGCGCGTTCGACCTCCGCGTGCTTGTGGGGATAGGCCTGGTACAGATAGAGGTGCGGCAGCATGCTGTCGCGCGCATAGGTCTTGAACCACTGCTCGAACTGGCAGCCTCCGGCCCAGGACAGCCAGCGCGTGGGCGGAAAGTCGCGGGCGTGCCCCACGTCGGGATGGCCCGGCGCGGCGGCCGGCCGCGGCAGCAGCCTCGTGCGGCGCCAGAACAGGTTGACCCCCACCGTGGCCCCGGCGATGAATTCACCCAGGTAACCACCGAACGAGCCATCGAAGTTGCTGCAGAACAGCAGGCGCCGGCCGCCGTCGATCAGGTGCCAGCGGCCATAACGGATGCCCTTCGCCTTGCCCAGCGTTCCGTTCGCGAAAAGCCAGCGCCCGACCCAGGTGATCAGCTTCAGCCAGCAGCGCAGCCACGCCGCGTGCCAGACCACCGGGGCACGCAGCTCGGTGAGGCTGATCATGTGGTTCGGCCGTCCAATGAGATCGGCCTCACCACGATGCACCATCGGATGCACCTGGTGGGCGCGGGGCACCTCCCGAGTGGCCCGCGCGTGACGGGCGCGGTCCCAGCGCCGCATCAGGCGCCAGAAGCCACTGGAGAGGTTTCGCCGCACGGTCATCGCCGACAGCATGAGCGGCGACAGGGCCAGCAGAACCACCACCAGCGCCACCAGTTGCAGCCCCACCAGCCCCAGCAGCAGCGGCCATTGGCAGTACCAGGCCACACAGACCTCGGCGGCGATGCGCGTGGCCATGCCCCCGCACACCAGCAGCAGCACCGCCGAGCCGAGCGCCGCCGCGGTCCGCCGCAGGCCACCCCGGCGCCACACGTTGCGCGGCGCGGGCGTGCGTGCCCAGGCGAAAGCGTCTTGCCCGGCGGCCCAGGCCGACAGCTTCAGCGCCAGCACTTGGCTGTCCAGCGGGCCGGCCGCCATCAGGCGGGTCGCCTCGGCGCGCACCTGCCGGTACAGCCCGTGTTCCTTGCGAATCTGCTGCACGCTGCGGTCGCGTGTGCCCACATAACCACCGTCCGCGCCGAGGGCGTGGCGCAGCAACCAGCCGCGCAGCCACAGGCCGCGCTCGCTATCGGTGAGCAAGGAGGTGTCCGCATCAGCCTGGTAGAGGGGCCAGAGCACCTCCAGTCCCTGGTCGACCAGGCGACGCATGAGGTCGGCGTGCGTGATGCCCTCATCCACCGCCAGCTCCAGCATCAGCGAGGGCAGGCTGCCCGGCGCACTGCCCGGCGCGGGCGGCAGCGCGGCGATGCTGGCGAAGTGCACGCAGCCCAGCGCCTCCATGACGCCGTCCAGCGCAGGCTGCATCAAGGGCACCGAAGTGGCCTGTCCGGGCCAACCTGGCGTCACCACACACACCATCTGCTGACGAACCATGTCCGCGCTCCCCTTCAGAACACCAGGTGCAGATGGGCCACCGCCGGGCCGTCGTGCGCCAGGGCTTTGCGGTGGGCCAGGCGGCAGGGATGCGGCAACAGCAGCAGCCCGATCACCATGCTGGTCAACATCTCCAGCGCGTGTTCCTGGCCCGGGCAGCGCCGGTGTCCGTAGCCGAACACCATGTAGCGGTCGTCGGCGTTGCGGTTCCATTCGCGCCCGGGCCGGAACTCGCCGGGCCGTTCGGTGGCCGCCGGATCGAACATGGCGCCGATCACCATCAACAGCATCGACCGCCCCGCGCTGACCGCGGCCGGCCGCACGTCGCCCGCATCAAATGCAGTCGCGCTGGGCACCGCGCGCGCCACCAGCGGAAACACCGGGCGAAAGCGCAGCAGCTCCAGCACCACATCGCGCACCGTCTGGCGCAGCGCCGGGTCCAGCCACGGCATGGCCGGGGTTCTGGCTTGCTCGCGCAGCTTCAGGTGCCACTCCCGGCGGCGCAACAGCTCCACCATCAGGTGCACGCCCGCCTGCACCGCCACCGGATGGGACACCCACATCAGGCCCACCGTGTTGCGGTGGATGTCTGCGTGGCTGCAGGTCGGCAACCGCGGACCCAGTGCCTGGCTGACCTCACCCAGCCGGGCACCCACACGGCGGTTGAGGGCGTGCCCAGCTTCTTCGGCCCGCGCCTGAGTGCCGGGCGTGGCCACACCCCCCACCACCAAGTGCGCCGCGACATGGCGCAGCTCCAGAAACAGCTGCTGCTCCACGCGCTCGGGGTCGGCACCGGACACCCCTTGCGCCAACGCGTTGCCCGCTGGTCCAAAGCTGCGTTTCATGGTGCGCCACACCAGCGGCGCCAGGTAGTCGTCCACCAGATCGAAGTGGCCATGTTCAGCGCCCTTCGTCCAGCCGCGGATGCGACGCCGCGCGAGCACCGCGCTGAACTGGCCCAGCCGCCGGCCGGTGCGCAACATGGCTTCGAGCGTCTTGCGCTCAGCGTGATAGCGAGGCCCGTCTTCCATGCCGATGGAAAACTCGCCCGCCACGAGGTTGGGGGCGTGTGCCACGTTGGAGAAGCTGCCCGGTCTCAGCAGCGCGGCCACCACCGCGTCGCGCCTGGCAACCACCGGTGCCCACTGGCTGGCCAGGGGCCAGCGCCGCAGCATGGCCGCCACCAGGCGCAGCAGGCGGGGCTGGCGCATCACCCAGCAATACACCCGGTACAACAGCCCGCTGCCCACCCCCGTGACTTGCGAGCGGTGTACCGCCGAATCAGCCATGGGCCGCCTCCGGTGACCCGTCTGCGGGCTGGTGAAAACCCAAGAGCGCCATCAGCGCCTGCGACCGCTGTTCAATGCCCACCATGCCGCAGGCAGCAGCGCCCTGCCGGGCCGCCTGCAGGTGTTCCATTGCGGCATCGGTCTGCTCCAGATGAAGGGCCCGCAGACCCATGGCGAGCAAGGCATCGACCACATGGCCCCATTGCTCGTGGCGCGAGGCGTGATCGCGCGCGGCGCCGAACTGCTCCATCGCCTCCCCGTGCCGGCCGGCCGCCGCGAGCGCCTGGCCCAGGCCATAACGAAGGTAGAACTCGCTGTACAGACCGGCGAGCTGGTAGGACTTGTCGGACAGCGTCTGGCGCACCATGTCCTGCGCCTCGGCGAGCCGCCCCTGGTGGCCCAGGGCCTCAGACAGCAGACCGACGATGCACGGCGTCATGGTCGGGACGTCCTGCTCCTGGCACAGCCGGAATGAGTCCCGCAGCCGTTCGGCCGCCGGTGCAAACCGGCCCTGACGCAGCCAGAGACTGGTCTGCGCGAAATCCACGAGGGCACGCGAATAGGCATGGTCCTGTTGCGCCAGCTCGGCGTAGGCCTGGTCGCAGACGGCCTGGGCCGTGTCCTCTTCGGCCAGCCGCATCAACGCATCGGCCAGGAACACCTTGAGGTGAACGCTCGGCACCGTGGCCCAGCCCGGCATGAAGCGGCGCGACGACAGTTCCACGGCAAACCGTGCCTCGACATCGCGCGCCATGGCCACGAGCTCGCGGTACCGGCCCAGGCAGTGCAGCAGCAGCAGATCCACCAGGGCCGCCGTCATCTCCGAGCTCCGGCTGCCGGCCTGCGCGGCGGCCGCGCGGGCGCTGCGGGTGGCCTCCAGCCCCTTGGACGGCATGCCCCGCGCCCAGTAGAGCACCGCCTGCTGCAGCGCCACGGCGGCCGTGCGTTTGGGGCTGCCCATCTGCGCGGAAATCGCCTGCGCGCGCTCCAGGTGCATGAACATGGCGTCGAACTGACCGAGCGGCAACAAGGCCCCCAGGGCCTCGGTGCGCAGGGCCAGCTCGGCGTTCAGCCGCGTGGGCTCGTCGTCAATGCGGCCCGCCGCGTCCAGCCCGGTGTCAAGCAAACGCAGGGCATCGCGATTGGCCGAGCGCGCCACCGAACGCACCATTGCGATCCCGGCGTATTGCGCCGCTTCGGCCCACAGGCCACCGGCGTAGGCGTGGTGCGCCAGCACCGCCGCCTGCTCGGCCGCCAGCTTGCCCAGCCGGTCGCACAGGGCGCGAAACGCGGTCTGGTGCAGTTGTTTGCGGCGCGGCCGGGTCAGCGCAGCGGCCACCACCTCCTGCACCAGCGCGTGCTGGAAGCGCACCGGCGTGTCGGGCCCTGGCGCCTCAGGGCCGCCCCCCGCCTCGGCGGGTCCGCGCGCACGTTGCAGCAGGCAGGCATCCATGCACAGGCGCAGGAGTTGAACCACCTCGTCCTCGGGGTCGCCCAGCATGCGCGCCAGCATGTCGGCCGCTGTCACGGCGTTGAGGATGGCCATGGCTTCCAGCAGGCCCTTGGCCTTGGCGGGCAACCGGTCCACGCGCGCACCGATCACGGCCGCAATGGAGGCCGGCACCCCCGGCTCGGTCTGTTCGCCCACGTAGCGGTAGTGCCCTGGCGCGCCGTCGAAGGCACCGGCGTCGGCCAGCCCCAGGCTCATCTGTTCCAGGTAGAAGGGGTTGCCGTCGGCGCGTTCGAGCAGAACGGGCACCACGGACTGGAGCGATTCATCGGTGCCCAGCAGCGACTCGGCCAGCTGGATCATGTCGCGCTGGGTCAGCGGCCCCACCCCCATCTCCTCGAACCACACCGGGTCTGCCCAGCGGTGCACGAAGTCTTGCCGGTAGGAAAAACACAGCAGCACCGGCAGCTGATCCAGCTTGCGCCACAGCCCTTCCAGCGTGCGCAGGCTGTCGCGGTCGGCCAGAAACACGTCTTCGACCACGATCATCAGCGGCCCTTGGCTCAGCCGCGTGGCGATCAGCCAGAGCAGCGCTTCGCCGATGCGGTGGCGGCGCTGGTTGGGGGTCAGCAGCAACCATTCGGCGGCAGGGGCCTCCAGGTCGAGCAGGTCGATGGCGGCCGGCAGGTGCCGGCTGGCCGCTTCGGGCCAGGTGGCCAGCGCCTGTCGCGCGGCCTCGCGCTCGCGCCACGGGTCCACCTCTTCGCCCAGCCGCATGAGGGCCCGCATCAGATCGGCCAGCGCGCTGTAGGGCAGGTGGTTGGTGTAAGAGCGCGTGGTCATGCTGCAGACATCGAAGCCCACGGCACGCACGTTGTCGGCCAGTTGGGCCAGCAGGCGGGTCTTGCCGATGCCCGCCTCGCCCCGCAGGCCCAGCACACACAGCCGGCTCTGCGCCACCCGGGACGCCACACCCAGCAACTTCTCCAGCAGGCTGTCGCGACCGAGCAGCGGCTGCGGCAGGTGCCCGAGGACTTGCGCCGTCGCGGCGCTCTCGCTGGCGTCGATGTCGATGGCCAGTTCGAACAGCTCCACCGGGCGGTCGAAGCCCCGGATCTCGCGCGGACCCAGCGGTCGCAGCGACAAACCGCCATCCAGCAGGCGCGCCGTGGCGCCGCTGACCAGAATGGAGCCGGGCTGCGCCAGTTGCTCCAGCCGCGCCGCCAGGTGCAGCGCCGCGCCGTCGACCCGGTGGTGCGAGGTCAGCAGGTCGTTGATCGAGCCGACCACCACCTCGCCTGAGTGGATGCCGACACGCACCGGCGCCTCCAGGGCGCCGTTGTCGGGCTTCGCCTCCCGCGTGCGCCGTTGCAGCGTCAGTGCTGCCAGGCAGGCACGCAAGGCATGGTCTTCCTGCGCGACGGGTGCACCGAACAGGCCCACGATGCCGTCGCCTTGCAGGCGGCGCACCGAACCGCCGTAGGTTTCCACCGCCTCCGCCATGGTTTTGAGGGTGCGGTCCAGCAGCACCTGCGCTTCTTCGGGGTCCGACTGGGACACCAGGGCGGTGGACCCGCAGAGATCGGCGAACAGCAGCGAGACGATCTTGCGTTCGGCCACGCTGTCATCAAACTTCAGCCCGCACTGTGAGCAGAACTTGTCACCCGCACGGCGCGTGCGTTTGCAACGACCACAGACCCCACTGGTTGGTTTTCTAGTCACGGCAGCTCGTGCGGACACGTCGGGAACAAATGGAACGGACACTGACAAGGCAGGCCGGCGCTGCGCCTTCCAAATGAAAGCACCATTTCATTATGTTGCAAGCCCGCCGCCCAGGACAATCCCGCCGCAGACACGCGGCGAGCCGGCGATCAGGCCCTCACGCGGTCTGTGAGTGCAGAAACACGCGCGCCTTGCGCGGCGACACCACCAGCGTCTCGCCCTCTTTGAAGCCCAGATCGCGGAACTGCTGCGCGGGGATCTGCGCTTCGATCAGCGGGTCGTGCCCGGCCGGCTGGTTGTTCTCCACCGGCTGCAGCTCCAGCCGCGCGATCGGGCCCACCACGATGGCGCGGCTGAGCGTGGCGACGATGCCGCTTGCACCCGGCGTGTGGCGCTGCACGTCGAGGTCGTGCGGGCGCACGTAGGCGAAGGCCTGTGCGTTCTGCGCGCCGGCGTGTTCGGGCGTGTCGATGGCCACGCCGTCCAGGTGCAGCAGACCTTCGTGTGCGCGACCGTGGAACAGGTTCACGTCACCCAGGAAACCGTAGACGAAAGGGCTGGCCGGGTGGTCCCACACGTCCTGCGGCGAACCGCACTGCTCCACCACGCCCTTGTTCATCAGCACCACGCGGTCGGCCACCTCCAGGGCTTCTTCCTGGTCGTGGGTGACAAAGATGCTGGTCACGTGCAGCTCGTCGTGCAGGCGGCGCAGCCAGCGGCGCAGCTCCTTGCGCACCTTGGCGTCGAGCGCGCCGAAGGGTTCGTCGAGCAGCAGCACCTGGGGTTCCACTGCGAGGGCACGGGCCAACGCAATGCGCTGGCGCTGGCCGCCGGAGAGCTGCGAGGGGTAGCGGTCGGCCAGCCAGTCGAGCTGCACGAGCTTCAGCAGGTCGGTCACCTTCTGCTTGATCTGCGCGTCGCTCGGGCGCTCGCCGCGTGGCTTCACGCGCAGGCCGAAGGCCACGTTTTCGAACACGCTCATGTGGCGGAACAGCGCGTAGTGTTGGAACACGAAACCCACGTTGCGCTCGCGCACGTGCACGTCGGTCGTGTCTTCGCCGCTGAAGTGGATGCTGCCGGTGTCGGGCGTTTCAAGGCCCGCGATGATGCGCAGCAGCGTGGTCTTGCCGCAGCCCGAGGGGCCGAGCAGCGCGAGCAATTCGCCCGACGCGATATCGAGGTTGACGTCGCGCAGGGCCTGGAACGTGCCGAAGTGCTTGTTGACGTTGCGGATCTGGATGCTCATGGGGATGGCCTTGGTTTGACTCCCTCGCCATACAGCGAGAGGGTGGCTTTCTGACTCCCTCGCCCCACTGGGGAGAGGATCGATTCTCTTGCTCCCTCGCCCCTCTGGGGAGAGGGTGGGGGTGAGGGGCACGCGTGAAGTGGTGTTGGCAAACGCAGAGCCCTCACCCCTGCCCTCTCCCAGAGGGAGAGGGAGTTAAAACCGGGGGCCGCTCCGGCGGCAGCTCGGCCAGGGCCTTGAGTTCACGCTCCATGCGCCACTCGGCCACCGACTTGATGGCCAGCGTCACCAGCGCCAGCAGGGCCAGCAGCGAGGCCACGGCGAACGCGGCCACCGACTGGTATTCGTTGTAAAGAATTTCAACGTGCAGCGGCATGGTGTTGGTCTGGCCACGGATGTGGCCCGAGACCACGCTCACCGCGCCAAACTCACCCATGGCCCGCGCGTTGCACAGGATCACGCCGTAGATCAGGCCCCACTTGATGTTGGGCAGGGTCACGTACCAGAAGGTCTGCCAGCCGGTGGCGCCCAGCACCTGGGCCGCCTGCTCCTCGTCGTTGCCTTGCGCCTGCATCAGCGGGATGAGTTCGCGCGCGATGAAGGGGAAGGTGACGAAGATCGTGGCGAGGATGATGCCGGGCACGGCGAACACGATCTTGATGTCGTGCTCGGCCAGCCAGGGGCCGAACCAGCCCTGCGCGCCGAACACCAGCACGTAGATCAAACCGGCCACCACGGGCGACACCGAGAACGGCAGGTCGATCAGCGTGGTCAGGAAGGACTTGCCCTTGAACTCGTACTTGGCGATGCACCAGGCCGCCGCCACGCCGAACACCAGGTTCAGCGGCACCGCGACCAGCGCGGTGATGAAGGTGAGGCGGATGGCGGACCACGCGTCGGGCTCCCGGAGCGCTTCCGCGTAGGCGCCCCAGCCCTTGCGCAGGGCCTCGGTGGCCACGGCCGCCAGCGGCAGCACGAGGAACAGGAACATGAAGACCAGCGCGAAGCCGGTGAGCGTGTAGCGCACCCAGGGCGCTTCGGTGGTGCCGCGTTGGGCACTTCTAACCGCGTTCTGATTCATTGGTTGCTCCCCGCCGAACGCTTGCGCTGCCAGGTTTGAAGGCCGTTGATGACCAGCAGCAAGACGAACGAGATGATCAGCATCACCGTGGCCACCGCCGTGGCACCGGCGTAGTCGTACTGCTCCAGCTTGCTGATGATGATCAGCGGCGTGATCTCGGACACCATGGGCATGTTGCCGGCGATGAAGATGACCGAGCCGTATTCACCCACCGCGCGCGCAAAGGCCATGGCAAAGCCGGTGAGCAGCGCGGGCGCGATGCTCGGGAAGATCACGCGGCTGAAGGTCTGCCAGCGCGTGGCGCCCAGGCAGGTGGCGGCCTCTTCCAGCTCCTTCTCGGCGTCTTCCAGCACGGGCTGCACCGTGCGCACCACGAAGGGCAGGCCGATGAAGATCAGCGCGATCACGATGCCGTTGGGGTTGAAGGCGAGCTGGATGCCGTGCGGCTCCAGCAGCGAACCGATCCAGCCGTTACCGGCCAGCAACGCGGTGAGCGAAATGCCGGCCACGGCCGTGGGCAGCGCGAACGGCAGGTCCACCAGCGCGTCGACGATCTTCTTGCCCGGGAAGCTGTAGCGCACCAGCACCCATGCCACCAGCAGGCCGAACACCACGTTGACCATGGCGGCGATGAACGAGGCGCCAAACGTGAGCCGGTACGAGGCCAGCACACGCGGCGCGGTGACCGCCTCCCAGAACTGCGGCCAGGTCAGCGTGAAGGTCTTGAAGACCAGCGCCGACAGCGGGATCAGCACGATCAGGCACAGGTAGAACACCGTGAAGCCCAGCGTGAGATTGAAGCCGGGCAGCACGCGACGCGTGGAGCGCCGCAGACCGGCATCCGGTGGAACGAGGGCGGGCAAAGTTGAGGTGTTCATGTGGTGGGTTCTCTCGCATGGAAAAGCCATGCAAGCCATGTGGTTGACGCGCGCGCTTGATGGGGTCAGGCTGCTGGCACTGAAGCGCCGCTTCCTGCGATGCGCCCTTGAAAGACATTGCCATGCAGCACCATCAGCCACCCCCCGACCAAGCCCTGGCCAACCATCCGCGGACCTACTCCGATCCGGAGCTGCGTGCGTACGCCGAAGAGCAGGCCGAAGACATCCTCGACAGCGTCGTGCACTACATGCCCATCGTCTTGCCGGTCATGGGGGCCATCCTGATCTTCATGCTGGCCTTCATCGCGGTGTTCATGGCCTGACAGTGTTGGCCTGGGGCCTTACTTGTTGGTGTACAGCTTGTCGAACTGCCCACCGTCGTTGAAGTGCACTTTCTGCGCTTCGGCCAGCGAGCCGAAGTACTCGTTGACCGTAAACAGCTTGATCGGCTTGAACGCGGCGGCGTACTTCTTCAGCACGGCCTCGTTGCGCGGGCGGATGTTGTGTTGGGCCGCGATCTCCTGGCCTTCGGGGCTGTAGAGGAAATCAAGGTAGGCCTTGGCGTCGGCCGCCGTGCCCTTCTTGGCCACGGTGCGCTCGACGATGGCGACCGGGTTCTCGGCCACGACGGAGGCGCTGGGGTGGATCGCGTCGACCTTGCCGGCGCCGAATTCCTTGTCCACCGAGACCACTTCGGATTCGAAGGTCACGAGCACGTCGCCGATGTTGCGTTGCAGGAAGACGCCCGTGGCATCGCGCCCGCCGCGCGCCAGCACCGGCACGTTCTTGTAGAGCTTGCCCACGAATTCGGCGGCCTGCGCGTCGGTGCCGCCCTTGGCGCGCACCTGGCCCCAGGCCGCGAGGTAGGCCATGCGGCCGTTGCCGCCGGTCTTGGGGTTGACCACCACCACCTGCACGCCGGGTTTGATGAGGTCGTCCCAGTCCTTGATGCCCTTGGGGTTGCCCTGGCGCACCAGGAACAGCATGGTCGAGGTGGTGGGCGCCGCGCCGTTGGGGAATTTCTGGCGCCAGTCCTTGGCGACCACGCCCTTTTCGGCCAGGAAATCGACGTCGGTGGTGGTGTTGAAGGTCACCACGTCGGCCTCCAGGCCGTCGGCCACGGCCCGCGCCTGTGCGCTGGAGCCGGCGTGCGACTGGTCCACCTTGATGTCCTTGCCGGTGCCCTTCTTGTGGCTCGCCACGAAGGCGGTGTTGAGGTCTTTGTAGAACTCGCGCGCCACGTCGTAGGACACGTTGAGCAGCGTGGTCTGGGCCGAGGCGACGGAGGCAGCGGCGAAGGCGATGGCGCCGAGGGAGAGCTTGAAGGTGTTGTTCATGGGGGTGGCTTCGATAGAGAGAGTGCATGGGATTCTGGAATCCATGCCTTCATTTACAAACGACTTTGTTCTTGTTTTCTTATTCGTCAGTTGAATAAGCAAGTCATGCGGCCACCGGCCAAGCGGGGGTCACGTTGGCCCCGAGGGATTGCAACAAGGCCAGGCCCAGCGGCCATTCGCCGTGACCGGAATCCACGTTGATGTGCCCCGCGTCGTTGAGCCGCACGAACTCGCTGCCCCAGGCGCGGGCGTAGGCCCCGGCCAGGCGCACCGGGCAAAACGGGTCGTTGCTGCTGGCCACCAGCACGCTGCGGTACGGCAGCTTCTGGTAGGGCACGGGCGCGAAGTCGGCCAGCACGCCGCGGCGCTCCGGGTCGGCGGGCGCGACCAGCAGCGCGCCCTGGATGCGCGCCGCCACCTCGGGCGGCAGGTGCGTGGTGGCGATGCAGCCCAGGCTGTGCGCGACCACCACCACCGGCCCGGGCGCCTGCTCGATGGTGTCGGTCAGGCGTTGCACCCAGGCCCGTTTGAGCGGACTGACCCAGTCGTCCTGCTCGACGCGCAGCACATGGGGCAGGCGTTCGGTCCAGAGGCTTTGCCAGTGGCCGGCGCCCGAGTTGCGCCAGCCGGGCACGATGATGACGGTGGGAGAAGACATGCCGCCCCCGGTCTCAAAAACGGGACCGCCAGCGGGCGGTGGGTGTCCGGGTGAAGTCCGTGGCGAGCTCGCCCGGTCTGGCTGTGTTCATGGGTGCGCTCCTTCATGGCTGATGGCCGGCATTGTGGAGAGCACCACCGCGCAAACCAACGACTATGAAGCAGTTTGTATATGGCCCAGCGGCATATGGCGGGCTGATGACGCGGAGGTCAGCCCTGGTCCAGCGGCACGTACAGCCCCACCTTCATCGCGTCGATGACGACATGGGTCGTCATGCGGACCACCTGCGGCACGTCGGCCATCAGGCGGGCCGCGAGCGCGTCGTAGGCCTTCACGTCGCGCGCCACGACCACCATCATGACGTCGAAGCTGCCGGTCACGTAGTAGACCTGCTGGACCGCCGCTTCGGACTGTGCCCACAGGCGGATGCGCGGCAACGCCTCGTAGTTGTCCTTGATCTCCAGCCCGGCCAGGAAGCTCATGGTTTGGCCCACCGCCTGCGGGTTCACCACCGCCACCTCGGCGCTGATGGTCTTGTCCTGGCGCATGCGGCGCAGGCGCCGCTGGACGGCGGAAGCCGACAGGCCCACCGCCTCCGCGATGACCTCGGCGTTGAGCTGGCAGTCCTTCTGGACGAGGTCCAGGATCTTTCGGTCAAAAACGTCCAGTTCGGTGTCCATGCGGCGATTCTAGGCACTGCGCCAGCGCGTCGCCGCAGCGCACCGGTGCGGCCAGAATCGCCGCCATCCCGCGCGCCATGGGCGTTTTTTGCCGCCGGGCCGCAATCCAGGCGCGGATACTTGCGCCACTTTTTGCGCTGAAAAAAGACCTTCTGGTCACCCTGCCCGTCGGTTGTCCGACTATTTTTTTCTGGAGATCACAACGTGAGTCGTTCCCTGTTGAGTGGCCTGGTGGCCGGTGTGCTGTCCTTCGCCGGTGCTGCGCACGCCGAAGATGTGGTGCGCATCGGCACCCTGTCGGACTACGCGCCGTTCGAGTACCGCGACGCCAAGGGCGAGCTCAAGGGCATGGAGATCGAGCTGGCCAAGACCATGTGCAAGCACATCCAGGCCAAGTGCGAGTACGTGACGATGGACTTCGACGCGCTGATCCCGGCGCTCAAGGCCAAGAAAATCGACGCCGTGCTGGCCCAGATGTCGATCACCGACGAGCGCAAGAAGGTGGTGGACTTCACCGACCTGTTCACCCTGGCCCCGGTGCAATACGTGGCCAAGGCCGGCTCGGGCATCACCGAAGACCCGGCCACGCTGCGCGGCAAGACCGTCGGCATCTACAGCGGCTCCAGCCACGAAACCTACCTGAAGAAGCGCCTGCCCAAGAGCCAGTCGGGCATCGCTATCAAGGCCTACCCCTCGCAGGACCCGATCTGGCTCGACCTGGAGGCGGGCCGCGTGCAGGCCGCGCTGACCGACACCACGGTGGCCCACGAGTGGCTGGAAAAGACCGGCAAGGCCAAGGGTTTCGCCCTCGCAGGCAAGCCGCTGAACGACGTGGCCATGTTCGGCGAAGGCACCGGCATCGCCGTGCGCAAGGGCGACCCGCTGCGCACGCGCCTGAACACCGCGATCAAACAGGTGCTGACCGACGGCAGCTTCGCGGCCGAGAACAAGAAGGTGTTTCCCTTCAGCATCGCGCCCACGCTGAAGTAAGCTGGCGCCCCTAGGGACCAGGCCGTCCGGCAGGGTGGCCTGGTCTTCCTGTTTGTGTTGGGTGGTGAATGGACGATTTGTGGCTGTACGCCGGTCAGTTGCTGCAGGGTGCCTGGATCACCGTGCAACTGGCCCTGTCTTCGCTGGTGGTGGGCCTGGCCCTGGGGCTGGTGCTCGCGGCCGGCAGCCTGAGCCGTCGCACGCCGCTGCGACGCGCCGTGCGGCTGTGCACGGGCCTGCTGCGCGGCATCCCCGAGTTTCTGATCGTGCTGGTCTGTTACTTCGGCCTGTCCAATCTCATCAACAACCACTTTGACGGCGCGGTGGAGATCAGCCCGTTTGCGGCGGGGGTCTTCGCGCTGTCCATCGTGTTCGCGGCCTACGCCAGCGAGGTGTTCCGCGGCAGCTTCGCGGCCCTCCCCCGGGGGCAGATCGAAGCGGCGCAGGCCTTCGGGCTCACGCCCACCCAGACCTTCTTCGCCGTGCGCCTGCCCCAGGCCTGGCGCATCGCCCTGCCCAGCCTCGGCAACCTGTGGCAGTCGCTGTTGAAGGACACCTCGCTGGTGTCCGTGGTCGGGCTCGAAGACCTGCTCAAGAAGTCCAACATGGGCGCCCAGGCCACGCACCAGCCGTTCCTGTTCTTCCTGGCGGCAGCGGCCGTGTACTTCGTGTTCCTGCACGCCTCGCAACCGGTCTTCACCTGGCTGGAGCGGCGGGCCGGGCGGGGCTTTGACGCGAGGACGGTATGAACTTCGCCCCCATCGAAGACTGGCTGGCGCTGCCCACCGACAGCGTGCTGGAGGTGTGGGAAGGCCTGGTGATCACCCTGCAGCTGCTGTGCGGTTCGGTGCTGCTGGCCCTGGCGCTCGCGCTGCCGCTGGCGCTCGCGGCCACCTCGGGCAAGGCCTGGCCGGCGCGGCTGGCGCGCGGTTACAGCGCGGCGTTTCGCGGCACGCCTTTGCTGGTGCAGCTGTTCATCCTGTACTACGGGGTGAGCCAGTTCGAAGCCGTGCGCCAATCGCCCGCCTGGTGGCTGCTGGAAGACGCGTTCTATTGCGGCCTGCTCGCGCTCAGCCTGAACCTGGCGGCCTACATGGCCGAAGACCTGCGCGCCGGCATCCTGGCCGTGCCCCTCGGCGAAAAGGAAGCCGCCCTGGCCATGGGCATGAGCCCGTTCCAGTGCGACCGCCGGATCGTGCTGCCCGCAGCCTGGCGCATCGCCACGCCGGCCCTGGGCAACGAGGTGATCGCCCAGCTCAAGGCCACGGCCCTGGTGAGCACCATCACCGTGCTCGACCTCACCGGCATCGCGCGCCGGCTGTCGAACGCTTCGTACACCACCGACGCGCTGGTGGTGGCCGGTGGCATCTACGCCGTCATAACGCTGGTGGTGGTGCTGGCCGTGCGCCGGATCGAGCGGCGCTTCGGCCCGGCCGGCCGCCGGTAGCCGGCCCGCGCGGACCCGGGCCGGGATGCCGTTTGCCGGCATTTCGGCCGCTTCTTCGCAGCCCGAAATCCGGCCCCGTGGCTACGCTCGACGGGCACGTGTTCCATCCCTTTTACAACGCCATGACGCCCACCCCAGAACCCATGTCCCCCCTGCAAACCGCGCTGGCCGAACAGGGCCTGTTCGTGCTCGATGGCGCGCTGGCCACCGAACTGGAGCGCCGTGGCGCCGACCTGCTGGACCCGCTGTGGTCTGCCAAGCTGCTGATCGAACAGCCCGACCTGATCCGGCAGGTGCACCTGGACTACTTCCTCGCCGGCGCCGACGTGGCCACCACCGCCAGCTACCAGGCGACCTTCGAAGCCTTTGCACGGCGTGGCCTGGGCCACGAAGAGGCGGCCGACCTGATGCGGCGCTCGGTGACGCTGGCCTGCGAGGCCCGGGACGCCTTCTGGGCCGAGCCCGCCCACCGCGTGGGCCGCCGCCGGCCCCTGGTGGCGGCGTCCATCGGCCCCTACGGCGCCATGCTCGCCGACGGCTCCGAGTACCGGGGTTACCAGGGCATCTCGCGCCAGGCGCTGGCCGACTTCCACCGGCCGCGCCTGCAGGTGCTGGCCCAAGCGGGTGCCGATCTGCTGGCCTGCGAGACCATTCCCTGCCTCGACGAAGCGCTGGCGATCGCGGGCCTGCTGCCCGAGTTTCCCGGCGTGCAGGCCTGGCTCAGCTTTTCCTGCCGGGACGGCGCGCACAACTGCCAGGGCGAGCCCTTCGCCGACTGCGTGGCGCAGCTCGACGCCCTGCCGCAGATCGCCGCCGTGGGCGTGAACTGCACCGCACCCGAGTTCATCGAATCGCTGGTGGCGCTGGCCCGTTCGCACACCACCAAACCCATCGTGGTCTACCCCAACTCGGGTGAACACTACGACGCGGTCGACAAGGTCTGGCACGGTGACGGCCGGGCACATGACTTCGCCGCCCAGGCCATGCGCTGGCACGGTCGCGGCGCGCGGCTCATCGGCGGCTGCTGCCGCACGGGGCCGGACGACATCCGTGCCATCAAGCAGGCCGCCGTGGCCAGTGGTGCGTTGATCGAAACCAGCGCCGACTGAGCCGAGCGTCAGACGGCGAACCGCCATGCGGAGACGGTGGCCACCGGCTCGTCGCGCCTGAGCGGCGGCTCGGCCAGTTCGGCGGCGCTGTGTTCGCCAAACTCGCGCAGCACGGCCTCCTTGACCGTCGTGAAGGCGTAGGACGTGCGGTCGCGCGGGTGCGCCAGCGGGACCGGGATCGTGCGGCGGATGCGCCCCGGGCGCGGTTCCATCACCACCACCTTGTCGCCCAGGTAGACAGCCTCTTCCACGTCGTGGGTGACGAGGATCATGGTGATGCCCTCTTTCTCCCAGATGCGGTGCAGCTCCTGCTGCAGATGGGCGCGGGTCATGGCGTCGAGCGCGCCGAAGGGTTCGTCGAGCAGCAGGATGTCGGGCCGGTTCACCAGCGCGCGGGCGATCGCCACGCGCTGCGACATGCCGCCCGAAAGCTGGTGCGGGTAGGCGGTCTCGAAACCTTTGAGGCCCACCAGTTCGATGTGTTCGCGGACGGTCTGGCGCTGCTGGCCTTCGGTGAGCCCCGAGTTGAGCAGGCCCAGGCCGATGTTCTTCTCGACATTGAGCCAGGGGAACAGGCGGTGTTCCTGGAACACGATGCCGCGGTTGAGGTTCGTGCCCTTGATGCGCGTGCCGTCGAGCAGGATCTCGCCCTGGTAGCCCTCCTCCAGACCGATGATCAGGCGCAGCAGCGTCGATTTGCCGCAGCCGCTGGACCCGACGATGCTGACGAACTCACCGGGTTCTATGGTGAGCGAAATATCTTGCAGCACGGGCAGGGCTTCGCCCTTGACCTCGTACTGCTTGTTCAGGCCCTGAATGGCCAAGGTGCCGGCGTGTGCCATGTTGTGTTCTCCAAAGTGTTTCAGTACCGCGCCACCGTGCGCTCGCGCCAGGCCAGCAGCCGTTTTTCAGCGGCGCCGAGCACGGTGTTCAGGACAAAGCCGACCAGCCCGATCACGACCACACCGAACAGCACGAGGTCCATCTCGACGTGCTCGCGACCGTCGATCAGCGTGTTGCCGATGCCCTTGCCCGAGGCGAGCAGGTACTCGGCGCCCAGCGTGGCGAGCCAGGTGTAAATCAGCGAGAGCTGGATGCCGGTGAACACCGAGGGCGCGGCCGAGGGCGCGATCACGCGGGTCAGCAACTGCCAGGGGCTGAAGTCGAAGACCCGGGCCACCTCGATGGACTCGCGCGGCACGCTGCGGATGCCCTCGAAGGTGTTGAGTACCACCGGGAAGAAGGCGGCCATGGCGACGAAGGCGATCTTGGCGCCGTCGCCCAGGCCGAACCACATGGACAGCATCGGGATCCACGCAAACAGCGAGATCTGCTTGAGCGTGTGGAACGAGGGGCCGACCAGACGGTCGAACCAGCGCGACCCGCCCAGCAGCACGCCGAACACCAGACCGGAGCCGGACCCGATGGCGAAGCCCCAGGCCATGCGCCACAGGCTGGCCGACAAGGCGACCGCGAGGTCGCCGCTGCCGAGCTGCTGCACCGCGCGCTCCCACACCGCACCCGGCGACACCAGCAAGGGCGAGGAGGACCAGCCCGAGGCCACGGCCCACCACCACAGCAGCAGGATCAGCGCGGGCAGCACCCAGCCGCGCAACGCGGGCGGCACCAGAGAGGACGATTTTTCGAGAGACATGATGGGGCGTCCTTTCACAGCCCGGGCTTGCGCCAGCGCAGCAACCAGGCTTCGGTGAGCGAGAGCAGCTTGTCGATGGCGAAGCCCACGATGCCCACCGCCAGCACGGCGGCCAGCACCACGTCGAGCTGGAACAGCTGGCGGCCATAGACGATGAGGAAGCCGATGCCTTCGGACGACGCCAGCAGCTCCACCACCACCAGCGCCAGCCAGGCGTGGGTGAGGCCGTAGCGCACACCGTTCCAGATCGGCGCGGTGGCGGCGGGGAACACCACGCGGGTCAGCATCTGCCAGCGCGTGAAGCCATAGACCCGCGCCACCTCGATGAAGCGGTTGGGCACGCCCTGAATGCCCTGGCAGGTGTTGATCGTCACGGGCACCAGCGTGGCCTTGGCGATCAACAGGAACTTGAGCCCTTCGTCGATGCCCACGAGCAGCATCAGCAGCGGCAACCAGCCGATCACCGGCACCTGGCTGAAGGCCTTGAACAGCGGGAACATGTAGGCCCGCACGGTGGGCGACAGGCCCATGGCCGAGCCCAGCGCAAGGCCCGCGGCCAGGCCGATGCCGAATCCGGTGAACACGCGCACCAGACTGATCTGCAGGTGGCTCCACAGCTCGCCGCTGGCGGCCATGTCGGCGAAGGTCTGGAACACCAACGCGGGCGGCGGCAGCACCTGCTCGGGCACCCAGCCCCACACCGACGACAGGTGCCACAGCAGCAGCACCGCCAGCGGGAAGGGCCAGGCCCAGAGCCATTGCAGCGGCGGGCGCCAGCGCGGCCCCCGCGCGCGCGGGGCGGGCGCAGAAGACAGCGGCAGCGACACGGTCGCGCCAGAAAATGAAGACATGGTCGATCGCTCCTATCGTGTGCGGTGTCCGTTGTTCACCTCGCCGATGCGCGTGGAGGCCGCGCAGCGGCGCAGGGGGTGCATCTCCTCACTGCGACAGCTGGCCGTCCGCGCCATAGGCGGGCCAGTAGCCTTCGAGCTTGAGTTCCTTCAGCGCCACGTTCAGGTAACGGCGGTCGAACCAGCTGTCGATCTCGGGCACCGAGCGGGTGAGCTTGAGGGCGTGGGCGTCCTTGGCGGCCTCCTTGTAGCGAGAGACGAGGAAGGTGTCGAGCAGCGGAGAGAGGCGCACACGCAAGGGTTGTCCGATGAAGTCCTCGCGCCAGATTTTTTCCGGGTACTCGGTCTTGCCCCATTGCGCGAACAACTCGGCGCGATTCGCCTCATTCGAGTGGCGGTGAGCGACCTTGACCAGCGTGGTCACGATGCGCTGCACGGCCTGCGGGTGCTTCGCCGCGAAGTCGTCGGTGACCAGCAAGTGGGTCTGGCGCGTGAACTTGTAGTTGTCGGCCGCGGCCGACCAGACGATCTTGGCCAGCCCTTTGTCGCGCAGGTCAAAGGCGCCCACGTAGTCAAAGGCGGCGTCCACGTCCTTGTTGATCAGCGCGGTGCGGGCGCTCGCCAGATCCAGGTTGATGAGCTTGAGGTCACTTTCCTTCAAGCCGCGCGCGGCCAGCGCCGCCACCGCCGCCAGGTGCAAGTTGGTGCCCTTGAACAAGGCCACACGCTTGCCCCGGAGGTCTTCCAGTTTCTGGATGCCCGAGTCCGGCTGCACCGCGAGGTACAGGCCGGTGCGCACGCCGCTGCCCGCAATGATCTTCGTCTTCACGCCGTTGGCGCGCGCCACGATGGACGGCAGGTCGCCCTGCCAGGCGAAGTCGATCTGGCGGTTGACCAGGGCCTCGTTGACGGCCGGGCCGGCGCCCTTGAAGAAGGTCCACTGGATCTCGATGCCGTCCTTGCGAAAGGCCTCTTCGAAGGCGCCGTCGGTGTAGGCCAGCGCGGTGGTGGTGCCACCGTGGCGCACCGGGTTGCTGCCGACACCGCCGGTGGCGACACCGATGCGGATGGTCTTCAGGGGTTCGACGGACTGCGCCCGCGCAGGGCCGGCGGCGGAGAGGGTGAAGGCCAGCGCGAGCAGGCCCAGACGGTGACGTGGATTCATGGTTCCTCCGGTTGAATCGGTTGTGGTTGACCGGACGGAATCTACGGACGAAGCCTTGCTCGCGGAACGAATGAAACCGGATAAACAAACGCGCGGATGTTGGCTTCATGAACTCATCACCCAACGGCATGAAGACCCGCTTGCGCCCCTGCTTTTGCCGAGCATGGATATGCGAAATGCTTCGTTCGCGGCGCAGTCCCCGGTGCCTAGAGTGAAAAAAGGACGGCGCACTTCGAGCCGCACCTGCTCACCTCAAACCACCACCCTCAGGAGTTCCTTCATGTCACAACTCAACGACCTGCCCGGCACCTACACCCGCTTCAAGGTCGAGCCCTACACCCCGAACATCGGTGCCGTGATCCACGGCCTGGACCTGAGTCAGGCGCTGGACACCGACACCCAGGACGAGCTGCGCCATGCGCTCGCCCAGCACGAGGTGATCTTCTTCCGCGACCAGCGGCTCACGCCCGAACAGCAGGTGGCGTTCACCCGCACATTCGGCAACGTGGCAGAGGTCAAGGCCTTCTTCCCGCGCCTGGAGAGCCACCCCGAGATCGAGATCGTCGAGAGCTCGGCCGAGCTCCGCTACGCCGCCAACAACTGGCACGCCGACATCACCTGGCGCGAACAGCCGCCGCTGGGCACCAGCCTCTACGCGCAGGTGGTTCCGGCCACCGGTGGCGACACCATCTGGGCCAGCCTGACCCAGGCATTCGAGAGCCTGCCGCCAGCCTTCCAGGCCCACCTGGAGACGCTGACCGCCGTGCACACCTGGGAGATCAGCGGCTGGACCGAGTACCTGCTGCGCAAGGACGCCAGCGGTGAAGAGCTCAGGGCCGCGCGCGCCAAGTACCCACCGGTGGAACACCCGGTGGTGCGCGTGCACCCCGTCACCGGCAAGAAGATCCTCTACGTCAATTCCACCTTCACCAGCCACATCAAGGGTCTGACGCGCTCGGCCAGCGACGCCTTGCTGACCCAGCTGTTCGAGCTGGCGCGCGTGCCCGAATTCCAGGCGCGTCTGAAGTGGCAGGAAGGCACGCTCGCCGTCTGGGACAACCGCTCCACGCAGCACTACGCGGTGGGCGACTACTTCCCGCAGCACCGCAAGCTGCACCGCATCACGATCACGGCCGACAAGACGTTCTGAACCACACAACAAGGAAACATCCAACATGACACAAGGGCAACTGCAACCCCAACGAAAGCTCCGCCTCGGCGCTTTCATCATGGCCACCGGCCACCACATCGCCGCCTGGCGCCACCCCGGCGCCCAGGCCGACGCGGGCGTGAACATTCACCACTACATCGCGCTCGCGCAGACGGCCGAACGCGGCCTGTTCGACCAGGTGTTCGTGGCCGACAGCCCGGGCATCTGGCACAAGGGCGACAAAGAATCCTTCAGCCGCCAGGGCCGGCTGTCTCACTTCGAGCCGGTCACGCTGTGGGCCGCGCTGTCGGCGGTGACGAAACACATCGGCTTCGTCGCCACCGCATCGACCACCTACGAAGACCCCTACCTGCTGGCGCGCAAGTTCGCCTCGCTGGACCACATCAGCCAGGGCCGCGCGGCCTGGAACGTGGTGACCACCAGCGCCGAGAACGTGCACGGCAACTTCGGCCTGGACGCGCACCCGGACCCGGCCCTGCGCTACGAGCGCGCGCACGAGTTCGTGGACGTGGTCAAGGGCCTGTGGGACAGCTTCGAGGACGACGCCTTCATCCGCGACAAGGCCTCGGGCGTGTACTTCGACCCCGACAAGCTGCACGCGCTCAACCACATCGGCAAGCACCTCAAGGTCAAGGGCCCACTGAACATCGAGCGGTCCCGACAAGGCCACCCGGTGATCGTGCAGGCCGGTTCGTCCGAAGACGGTAAGGAGCTGGCCGCGGCCACGGCCGAAGCCATCTTCACCGCCTGGACCAGCCTGGCCGAGGCGCAGGCCTTCTACAGCGACGTGAAGGGCCGCATGGCCAAGTACGGCCGCCGCCCCGAGCAGCTGCTGGTGCTGCCCGGCATCTCGCCCGTGATCGGACGCACCGAAGCAGAGGCGCAGGCCAAGTGGGCCGAGCTGCAGGCACTGATCCACCCCTCGGTGGGCCTGGCCACGCTGGAGCCGTTCTGGCCGGGTGAGGACCTCAGCCAGTGGGACCTGGATGCACGCCCGCCCTACATTCCCGAGCCGCCCAAGGGCATCAACAGCCGGGCGCACGTGGTGCTCGAACTCGCGCGCCGCGAGCAGTACACCGTGCGCCAGCTCTACGAGTACCTGGCCGGCGCGCGCGGGCACTGGGTGGTGGTGGGCACACCGGTGCAGATCGCCGACCGCATGCAGGAGTGGTTCGAGAACGGCGCGGCCGACGGCTTCAACGTGATGCCGCCGGTGCTGCCCGCGTCGCTGGACGACTTCGTGGAACTGGTGGTGCCCGAGCTGCAGAAACGCGGCCTGTTCCGCACCGCCTACGAGGGCAGCACGCTGCGCGAGAACCTGGGCCTGGAGCGGCCGGTGAGCCGCTACGCCGAGCCACAGGCCAAGGCCGCTTGACAGAAACACCCCCTGCGCCGCTTCGTGGCTCCCCCCTCTCTCGCCTTCGGCGGGAGGGGGGCGACACCTGGGGCCGGCGAAGCCGGACCCTCGCTGTCCCTGTTGGGCACCCCGACGCATGAAACGGTGCAGCCCAGGGCACCGCCGGGCCGGCTTTGCCGGACGGCTGGTGCCGCCCCCTTGAGGGGGTAGCGCGAAGCGCTGCGGGGGTGTTTCATTTCAGGCGTGTTCCTGCGCCTGCATCACCGCCTCGCGCGTGAGCGTGGGCACGAAGCTCTCGATGAACCCGTAGGCAAAGCCGGGCAGCCAGTGGTTGCGGCGCAGGCCCAGGCGCGTGAGGTTGATCTGGAACAGGTGGCCGGCGTCGATGGCGCGCAGGTGCCCGTCGCGCGCTTCGTCCATGGCGATCGAGGCCACGATGCCCACGCCCATCTCCAGCTCCACATAGGTCTTGATCACGTCCGCGTCCATGGCGGTGAGCACCACGTCTGGCTTCAAGCCGGCCTGCGCGAACGCATCGTCGATGTGTGAGCGGCCGGTGTAGCCGATCTCGTAGGTGATGATGGGAAAGGCCACCAGGTCCTGCAGCGTCACCGGTTGCGGCAGCGACAGCAGCGGGTGCCCGGGCGGCACCACGATGCTGTGGCTCCAGCGGTAACACGGCAGCGTGACGAGTTGCTCGTAACCGGCCAGCGCCTCGGTGGCCACGCCGATGTCGGCGTCGCCCGCGAGCAACATCTCGGCCACCTGTTTGGGTGAACCCTGGTGCAGGTGCAGCGTCACGCGCGGGTAACGCTGGCGGAAGTCGCGCACCACATGGGGCAGCGCGTAACGCGCCTGCGAGTGGGTGGCCGCGATGGACAGCCGCCCTTCTTCTCGGCCCTGCAGCTCCTGCCCGGCGCGGCGCAGGCTCTCGGCGTCCAGCAGCATGCGCTGGATGATGGGCATCAGCGCCTGGCCTGCCGAGGTGAGCCCCAGCAGGCGCTTACCCGAGCGCACGAACAGCTCCACCCCCAGCTCTTCCTCCAGCTCGCGCACCTGGCGGCTCACCCCGGGTTGCGAGGTGTGCAGCACCGCGGCCACCTCGGTGAGATTGAAATGGCAGCGTTCGGTCTCACGGACCGAGCGCAGTTGTTGGAAGTTCATGGTGGTTCTTGTGGCAATGAAAAAGGCGACACCGACGCCGAAGGCCCCGGTGTCGCCTCAGAAGCGGGCGCGGTCAGAGTTTGGCGATGGAGACCTCGGTGGACTTGACGAGGGCCACCACATCGGAGCCCACTTTCAGCTCCAGCGCGTCGACCGAGCGCGTGGTGATGACCGAGGTCACGATGCCCCAGGGGGTCTCGACGTCGATCTCGGAGACGACGTCGCCGCGGATGATTTCGCGCACCTTGCCCTTGAACTGGTTGCGCACGTTGATGGCTTGAATGGACATGAAACACTCCTGAAAAGAATGATGAGAAAAAGGGATGAATCAGACCGGCCCATAGAGGGCGTAGAGACCCAGCGCCACCAGCACGGCCGCGACCGCCAGGTTCACCGCGCGCTCAAAGGAGGTGATGCCGTCCGACGGCAAGGGCGTCTCGGTCATCCCCGGGTATTCGGGCGGCAAGGGGTTGGGGTCGGGCAGGGCCATGACGGTTCACACGCTGTACTGCGCCTGCGCGAACGGCACCGGCGCGAACACCGGCGTCACCGGCCAGTGCAGGCCCTCGTGCAGCAGGATGGACACCGCGTCGTCCAGCCGCGTCTGGATCTCCTCGCCCGGCTGGTACTCGCCATCGGCGTCCTTCGGGATCTGGCTGTCCGACGCGTACACACCCGGCAGGATGTGCCTGGCGCCGAGCGACTGCAGCACCGGGCGCAGCGCGTAGTCCAGCGCCAGCATGTGGTGGGGGCTGCCGCCGGTGGCGATGGGCAGCACCACCTTGCCTTTCAGCGCGGTCTGCGGCAGCAGGTCGAGAAAGACCTTGAGCACGCCACTGTAGGCCGCCTTGTAGACCGGCGTGGCGACCACCAGCGCGCGGGCGTGGGCCACCTGTTCGATGGCGCGCAGCACGCTCGAATTTCCCCAGTCGGCCAGCAACAGCGCCTGCGGCGAGAGGTCGCGAATCTGCAGCCGCTCGACCCGCAGGCGGCGGTCGTCCACCTGGTCGTGCAGGCGGCGGGCCACCCCGCTCAGCAACGTGGACGAGCGCGAGTGCTCGGAAGGACTGCCGGCGATCAGCAGGACGGACATGGCAAAGGCTCCCTGGACGGTGTGTGACAGCGGGTGTGGAACCGCTTATTTCTTGGTGTAGATCTGGTCGAAGCTGCCGCCGTCGGCAAAGTGCGCCTTGGCCGCCTGCTCCCAGCCGCCGAAGGCCTCTTCGATCTTGAACAGGTTGAGCTTGGGCAGCTGCTTGGCGTACTTGGCCTGGGCCTTGGCCGAGATCGGGCGGTAGAAGTTCTTGCCGATGATGTCCTGCGCCTCTTCGGTGTACAGGTACTCCAGGTAGGCCTGCGCCACGGCGCGCGTGCCCTTCTTGTCCACGTTCTTGTCCACCACGGTCACGGCCGGCTCGGCCAGGATGGAGAGCGAGGGATAGACAAAGTCCACCTTGTTGCCGAACTCCTTCTCCAGCAGGTAGGCCTCGTTTTCCCAGGAGATGAACACGTCGCCCTGGGCGCGCTGGGCGAAGGTGATGGACGAGCCGCGCGCGCCCGAGTCGAGCACCGGCACGTTGTCGTAGAGCTTGCCTACGAACTCCTTGGCCTTGGCCTCGCTGCCGTACTTGCGCTTGGCAAATTCCCAGGCGGCCAGGTAGTTCCAGCGCGCGCCGCCCGAGGTCTTGGGGTTGGGGGTGATGACCTTCACGTCCGGGCGGATCAGGTCGTCCCAGTCCTTGATGTTCTTGGGGTTGCCCGCGCGGGTGACCAGCACGATGGTCGAGGTGTAGGGCGAGCTGTTGTGCGGGAGGCGCTTTTGCCAGTCCTTCGGAATCCAGCCGCCGTTGTTGTGCAGGGCGTCGGTGTCACCGGCCAGGGCCAGCGTGGCCACGTCGGCGTCGAGGCCGTCGATGATGGAGCGGGCCTGCTTGCCCGAGCCGCCATGGCTCTGCTTGATGGTCACGTCCTGGCCGGTCTTGGCCTTCCAGTGTTTGGCGAACGCGGCGTTGTATTCAACGTACAGCTCGCGCGTCGGGTCGTAGGACACGTTGAGCAGGGTGACGGGGGCTGGCTGGGCGAAGGCCGGCAAGGTGGCTGCGGCGAGGGTGCCGACGATCAGGGCGGTGGTGAAGCTGCGGCGGGTTTTCATGGTTTTCTCCAGGGATGTGTGATCAACGGAGCGGATCATGGAAGCGCAGCCACAAAACAGGAACGAATACGTTCTCAGTTGTTTATGACGAAATCAACTAAGCAAAAGGCCCTGGTGCTTCAAGGCCTGCGCAGCGGTCGTGCTGAACCCCCACGGGTAAGATGAACCGCATGAACGTCCACATCCGATTCCTTGGGGGCGCCGGCACCGTCACCGGCTCCAAGTACCTGGTCGAGTTCAACGGCCAGAGCCTGCTGATCGACTGCGGGCTGTTTCAGGGCTACAAGCAGCTGCGCCTGCGCAACCGCGACCCGTTGCCGGTGATGCCCCACCACATCGGCGCCGTGCTGCTGACACACGCGCACCTGGACCACAGCGGCTACCTGCCCCTGCTGGCCAAGGAAGGTTTTCACGGCAAGGTGTGGACCACGCCCGCCACCCGCGACCTCGCGCAGATCCTGCTGCCCGACAGCGGCCACATCCAGGAAGAAGACGCCCACTTCGCCAACCGCAAGGGCTTCAGCAAACACGCGCCCGCCCTGCCGCTCTACACCGAGGCCGACGCGCTGAACAGCCTGAAGCTGATCCGCACCCAACCCATGGGCGAAGCCTTTGAACCGCTGCCCGGCTGGACGGCGCGTTTCTCGGGCGCGGGCCACATCCTCGGCGCGGCCAGCCTGCTGCTGGAGGTGGGTGGGCAACGCATCCTGTTCTCGGGCGACCTGGGCCGGCCCGACGATTCGCTGATGAACCCGCCCGAGCCGCCGCCCGCGGCGGACGTGGTGGTGTGTGAATCCACCTACGGCGACCGCGAGCACCCGGACGAAGACGTGCTCGCCGAGCTGGCGCCCGCGCTGCAGCGCGTGGCCGCGCGCGGCGGCACGGCCGTGGTGCCGGTGTTCGCCGTGGGCCGTGCGCAGGCGCTGCTGCACGCCATCGCCCAGCTCAAGGCCAGCGGCGCGCTGCCGCACAGCCTGCCGGTCTACCTCGACAGCCCGATGGCCATTCACACCACCGGCCTGTTCGCACGCCACCTCGGCGAACACCGCCTCAACGCGGCCGAATGCCACGCCATGGAGACCGTGGCCACCATGACGCGCACCGCCGACGAGTCCAAGGCGATCGCGCGTCACCATGGCCCCAAGGTCATCCTCTCGGCCAGCGGCATGGCCACCGGCGGGCGCGTGCTGCACCACCTCGCGCAGCACCTGGGCGACCACCGCAACATGGTGCTGCTCACGGGCTACCAGTCGCCCGGCACGCGCGGCGCCACGCTCGCCAGCGGCAGCCCCAGGGTGCGCATCCACGGGCAGGACATCACCGTGCGCGCCGAGGTCGTGCAACTGGCCTCCGCCTCGGCCCACGCTGACGCCAGCCAGCTCATGGACTGGCTGCGCGCCCTGCCCGCAGCACCGCGCCGCGTGTTCGTGACGCACGGCGACCCGGGCGCCTCCGACGCACTGCGCCACCGCATCGAGACCGAGCTGGGCTGGCACGCGCTGGTGCCCGAGCACAACAGCACCTGGAACACTTGAAACCTGCCAACGACTTGACGACATGAAACCGACCCGCTCGCTCCTTCCCGCTGCCCTGTTCCTGTTCGCGCTACCGACCCTGGCCCAAAACGCCCCCGTGGCCCCACCCGACTTCGCGCGCTGTCTCGACGGCCTGCAGGCTGAAGCGCACGCCGCCGGTGTCTCCGAATCGAGCTACCGCCGCTTCACCACCGGGCTCACGCCCGACATGAGCGTGATCGAAAAGCTCAACTACCAGCCCGAGTTCCGCATGCCGATCTGGGACTACCTCAGCGGTCTGGTGGACGACGAGCGCGTGCAGCAAGGTCAGGCCATGCTGCAACAGCACGCCGAGGTGCTCGCGCGCGTGCAGCAGCGCCACGGCGTGGACCCGGCCACCGTGGTCGCGGTCTGGGGCGTGGAGAGCAACTTCGGCCAGACCCTGGGCAAATACCCGCTGCTGCAGGCGCTGGGCACGCTGTCGTGCCACGGCCGGCGCCAGGGCTACTTCCAGGGTGAGTTCTATTCGGCGATGCGCATCCTGCAGGGCGGCCACATCGCGCCCGAACGCCTGATCGGTTCCTGGGCCGGCGCGTTCGGCCACACCCAGTTCATGCCCAGCACCTTCGAGCGCCTGGCGGTTGATTTCGACGGCGACGGTAAGCGCGACCTGATGGACAACACCAGCGACGCGCTCGCCTCCACCGCCAACTTCCTCGCCAAGGCCGGCTGGCAAAGCAGCCAGCCCTGGGGGTTTGAAGTGAAGCTGCCGACCGGCTTCAACACCGACAACGAAGGCCGGCGCAGCAAGCGGGCCATGAACGAGTGGGTCGCGCGCGGCCTGCGCAAGATGGACGGTTCGCCGTTGCCCGAGGGCTTGGGCGCCGCCGGGCTCATGACACCTTCCGGCCCACAAGGACCGGCCTTTCTGGTGTTCAAAAACTTCGACGCCATCTACAGCTACAACGCCGCCGAAAGTTACGGCCTGGCCATCGCCCACCTGAGCGACCGGCTGCGCGGCGCCGGCCCGTTCACCACCCCCTGGCCCACCGACGACCCGGGCCTCTCACGCGCCGAACGCCGCGAACTGCAAGGCCTGCTGATCCTGCGCGGCCACGACATCGGCGAGGTGGACGGCATGCTCGGCGACAAAAGCCGGGAAGCGATCCGGGTGGAGCAGGTCCGGCTGGGGATGGAGGCGAACGGGCGTGGGGGACAGAAGTTGTTGAGAGCGCTCAGGGTCGGTTGAGTCAGATCAATGGATACAGGCCAACAGGAGAGGCGTGTCATGAAAAACGTGTTTCGAAGATGGGCATGGGCGGGGCTGCTGCTGTGCAACTCGTTGATCCACGCGCAGGTCTACACATGGACCGATGCACAAGGCCGGAAGCACTTTGGCGACGAGGTAAGCACTCCAGAGAACAAGCGAGGCACACCCGTCAAGATCCCGCTACCGAATATCGCCAAGCGATTTGAGCCCAACACTCCCCCGGCATCCAATGCACCTGCCGATGGCTCTGCTCCGGTGCCCACGCCTGCCTCCGCCCCGAAGGCAGAGACCAAAAAACTCCCCGGTCTTGCTGCCCAACAGGAAGCTTGCAAGGCACAAAAGCAGGCGTATCAGGCCAGCGAGGCCTGCTACGCCGAATGTTCAACCCCCGTCCAAAACAAGTGGGGCGGCGGAAGAAATAACGCCAAATGTGGCCACTGCTCCCCCATGACGACGCCAAGGTGCTGATGCGACGACTGGTTATACAGAGCCCCCTGGCCTCACCACCGTCCCGCTACCGCGCCCATTCTCATTCCCAGGCAGCTTCGTGAGCCCATCTTTGCCTCTGGCGATTGCGGACGAGTTTCACAACCACCCAAACTGCGCCCGCACATCGCGCGAGGTCACGTTCACCGGCGCCGTCGGGGCCTGCGTGTATTGCCGTAGGTTGGGCGCGCGCACACCGCCGCCGTCCTGGCCGAGCACGGCCACGCCCTTGATGTGCCAGCCCCGCTCACGCAGCGCGGCCACGTAGGCCTGGGCGTCGGGGAAGGTCTCCAGGTCGGTCTTGTAGGCCGTGGGCGAGAGGCAGAACACCACCGCCTCGCAGCGCGAGCGCGTCACCTCCTGAATGAAGTCGTCGATCGAGGTGCGGGTGATCTGCAGGGTGCCGACCCGGGCGTAGAAACGCTGCGGCCGTTTGCTGCTTTGCAGCTGGATGTCGCGCACGCTGCGGTTGAAACAACCCGTGAGGCTGCGCACCACCGAGGTCTTGCGCGTGTTGGCGTTGCCAATGAGGATGTAGGCGTCCATGGGCACGAACCGTTTAGCCCAGCTTCACCGCCGTGCCGCTGACGGCCACCATCATCATGCCGTTGGTCTCGCCCATGACCTCGTAGTCGAAGTCGATGCCGACCACGCCGTTGGCACCCATCTGTTTGGCAGCGTCGATCAGCTCTTCCATTGCCGCGTCGCGCGCGCCCGCCAGCGCACGTTCGTAGCCACCGGCCCGGCCGCCAACCACGTCGCGCACCGAAGAAAACATGTCACGGAAGATGTTGGCGCCGATGATGGCCTCACCGTTGACCACACCCAGGTACTGCTTCAACTCGATGCCGGGCGGCGTGGTGGTGCTGAGGAAGAAACCGTCGGTGCTTTTGGAAAACCAGCCCATGTGAACCTCCGTTGAATGCGTGTGGTGGATGCACCCGGAGGTGCGTTCGGATTCATTGTGCCAGCGCCACCTCTCACCAGAGCGCGACCAGCCGCCCTTCGCGCAGTGCCCAGGCGCGTTGCGCCATGGCGCGCGCTTCCTGCTCGTCGTGGGTCACGAGCATGGCCGTCATGCCGGCTTCGGTGATGCGCTCGCGGAATTCGGCGCGCAGTTGCTCGCGCAGGGTGGCGTCGAGCGCGCTGAAGGGCTCGTCGAGCAGCAGGGCGCGCGGCCCGGTGATGAGCGCGCGCGCCAGCGCCACGCGCTGCTGCTCGCCACCCGAGAGCGTCCAGACCTTGCCCAATGCGTGACCGGCGAGGCCAAAGCGCGCGAGCATGATGCGGGCCCGATCACGCGCCTCGCTGCGGCGCACGCCCTGCTCCACCAGACCGAAGGCCACGTTGTCCTGCACGCTGAGGTGGGGGAACAGCGCGAAGTCCTGGAACATCAGCGCGAAGCCGCGCCGCTCGGGTGGCAGGGCCGTGATGTCCACGCCGTCGAACCACACGCTGCCCGCCTCGGGCGCCTCCAGCCCGGCCACGATCTTGAGCAGGGTGCTCTTGCCGCTGCCCGAGGCACCGAGCAACGCCACGGTTTCGCCCGCGGCCACGCTCAGGCTCACGCCCGCGAGCAGCGGCCGGTGGTCCCATTGTTTGGCGATGTCGCGCAGTTCAAGCATGGGGCGCATTGTCCTTGTGTGCAGGGCCTTCGATCAGTGTGAACGCCAGCAGCGCGAGCGCCATCAGCAGGCAGGCGAGCACGAGCGCGGCGTCGAGGTTGGCGGCGCCGGGCCGGCCCAGGTGCTGGTAGATCAGGGTGGTGAGCGTGGTCCACTCGGGCCGTGAGAGAAACAGCGTGACGGCGAACTCGCCGAGCGCGGTGGCGGCCGCGAAGGCCATGCCCCGGCGCAGCGCGGGCGCCACCAGCGGCAGCGTGACACGCCAGAACACACGCCAAGGGCGCGCGCCGAGCGAGGCCGCCGCCTGCGCGTAGCTTGATGGCAAACCGTCAAGCGCGGCGGTGAGTGACTTCGCAATGAACGGGTAGGCCAGCAGCGCGTACGCCGCCAGCAACAGGGCGAGGCTGGCGGTGAGGTCCGGGTAAAGCAGCAGCAGGCCGAAGGCCACGGTGACGGGCGACACCACGAACGGCAAAAAAGCCGCCGCGCGCCAAGCCAGCGCCAGCCAGCCACGCGCCTCGCTGGCGTGGCGTGCCATGGACGCGGTGTCGAAAGCGCGCACCGCAAGCGCGTGCGTGAGGCCCAGCGCGGTGGCGAGCGCCAGCGCCAGCGAGGTGAAACGCAGCGTGTTCCACAAGGCGTCGAGCGTGTCGCCCTCCATCAACACGTCAGCGCCCTGCCCCACCAGCACGGCCTGTGCGGCGCGCCACACGATGGCCAGCAAGGGCGCAGCGCACACCACGAACAGCACGCCCAGCGCGGCCGCCACGGCCGCCCACTGCCCCGCGCTGCAAGGGCGCTGCCGCGCCATGGGCGACACGCGCCCCGGCGCGGCCAGCCGTTTTTCCAGCCAGGCGTAGGCCAGTGCCACGGCACCGGTGAGCCCCAGCATCCAGACCGTGAGCACGCCCGCGCGGCCCAGCTCCAGCTCGTGCGCGACCAGGGTATAGATCTCGACCTCGGCGGTGGCGTAGCGCTGCCCGCCCAGGATCAGCGCAAGGCCGAACCCCGCGAAACAATAGAGGAACACCAGGCACAGCGCCGACGCGAGCCAGGGCAGGATGGCCGGCCACTCCACGCGCCAGAACGCACGCCAGGGCGTGGCGCCCAGCGTGCGCGCGGCGGCCACGCGCGGCGCGCTCACCTGCTCCAGCGCGTCCACGCCGGCGCGCACCACCAGGCACAGGTTGAAAAACAGGTTGCCGTAGAGCAGCAGCCAAGGCGTGTCCACCAGTTCGATGCCGGCCTCGGCCAGTGGCTCACCGAGCAGCCCGCGCGGCCCCCAGAGTGCCAGCACGCCGAGTGCGGCCACCAGCGTGGGCACCACGAAGGGCAGCATCAAGAGGCGCAGCACCAGCGCACGGCCGGGAAACGCCAGCCGGGCCAGCACCCAGGCCACGGGCAGCCCCAGCACCAGCGCGAGCCCGCACGTGATGCCCGCCTGCGCAAACGACCACACGATGCGCCAGCGCAGGTAATCGTCCTGCCACACATCGAGCCAGCGCACCGGCTCGGCACCGTCCAGCCC
>NZ_MUNZ01000086.1 GCF_002001205.1 Hydrogenophaga sp. A37 | reverse complement strand
GCTGTGGACTTGCCCCTTCCCCCGCTGGGGGAAGGCGGGGATGGGGGCTCGCGCGCGGTGCCCCCACCCCAACCCTCCGCCAGCGGGGGAGGGAGCCAACACGCGGTCAATATGCCCATGGACGTTCTCCTGGGCAAGCCGCCCAAGATGCACCGCGATGTCAAGACGGTCCAGCGCAGCTTCCAGCCCATGGACCTGACCAGCGTGTCGCTGGAAAAGGCCGTGATCGACGTGCTCAGCCACCCGACCGTGGCCTCCAAACGGTTCCTGGTCACCATCGGCGACCGCACCGTGGGCGGCCTCAGTCACCGCGACCAGATGGTCGGCCCCTGGCAGGTGCCGGTGGCCGACTGCGCCGTGACCCTGGCCGACTACGCCGGGTTCAAAGGCGAGGCAATGAGCATGGGCGAGCGCACGCCGCTGGCGTCCATCAGCGCCGCCGCGTCGGGCCGCATGGCCGTGGCCGAGGCCATCACAAACCTGCTCGCTGCGCCCATTGAACTGTCGCGTGTCAAGCTGTCTGCCAACTGGATGGCCGCCTGCGGCGAACCCGGTGAAGACGCCGACCTGTACGCCACCGTCAAGGCCATCGGCATGGAGCTCTGCCCGGCGCTGGACGTCTCGGTGCCCGTGGGCAAGGACAGCCTGTCCATGCGCACGCAGTGGACCGCTGACGGTGAAAAGAAGAAAGTCACCTCGCCGGTGAGCCTGATCGTCACCGCCTTCGCCACGCTGGCCGATGTGCGCGGCACGTTCACGCCGCAGCTGGACACCACCACCGACGACACCACGCTGGTGCTGATCGACCTCGGCAAGGGCCAGAACCGCCTGGGCGGCAGCGTGTTGGGCCTGACCCTGGGCCAGCCAGGCAATCAAGTGCCCGACCTCGACGACCCGCAGGACCTGATCAACCTGGTCAACGCCGTCAACGCGCTGCGAGCCCAAGGCCAGGTCCTGGCCTACCACGACCGTTCCGACGGCGGTCTGCTGGCCGCTGCGGCCGAGATGGCCTTCGCCGGCCACGTGGGTGTGTCGCTCAACGTGGACATGCTGGTCACCGAAGGCGATGGCATCACCGACAGCCGCATGGACACGGGCGACGCCAAGAACTGGGCCAGCCAGGTCAGTGCCCGTCGCGAGGAACTCACGCTCAAGGCCCTGTTCAGCGAAGAGCTGGGCGTGCTGCTGCAGGTCAAGACCGCCGAGCGCAACGCGGTGATGCATACGCTGCGCGAGCACGGCCTGTCCAAACACAGCCACTTCGTCGGCAAGACCCGCCCGCTCTCGTCCCCCATCGACGTGGGCAAGGGCCAGCTGCAGGTCTGGCGCGACACCAAGGCCGTGTTCAGCGCCAGCCTGTTCGATTTGCACCAGGTCTGGGACAGTGTGAGCTGGAAGATCAATCAGCAGCGCGACAACCCGGCTTGCGCCGACGCCGAACACGCTGCTGCTGGCCTGCCCGCCGACCCGGGTATGCACGTGCACCTGACCTTCGATCCGAAAGAAGCGCATGCCGCACCGGCCTTGCTGCTTCACAAACCCAAGGTTGCCATCCTGCGCGAGCAGGGCGTGAACTCGCACGTGGAAATGGCTTACGCCTTCACGCAGGCCGGCTTCGAGGCCTACGACGTGCACATGACCGACCTGCAAACCGGCCGAGCCAAGCTGGCCGACTTCAAGGGCGTGGTCGCCTGCGGGGGGTTCAGCTACGGCGACACGCTGGGCGCTGGCATCGGCTGGGCACGCAGCGTCACCTTCAACCCCGTGCTGTCTGAACAGTTCCAGGGGTTCTTCGGCCGCGCCGACACCTTTGGCCTGGGTGTGTGCAACGGCTGCCAGATGTTTGCCGAGCTTGCCGACATCATCCCCGGCGCCGAGGCCTGGCCACGCTTCACCACCAACCAGAGCGAGCGTTTCGAAGCCCGTCTCTCCATGGTCGAGGTGCTGGCATCGCCCAGCCTGTTCCTGCAAGGCATGGCCGGCAGCCGCCTGCCGATCGCCGTGGCACACGGTGAGGGCTTCGCCAACTTCATGCACCGAGGCAACCCGGCCCAGGCCATTGCCGCCATGCGATTCGTGGACAACGCGGGCACCGCCACCGAACAGTATCCTTTCAACCCCAACGGCAGCCCGGGCGGCCTGACAGCGGTGACCACGGCCGACGGCCGCTTCACGGCCATGATGCCGCACCCCGAGCGCGTGTTCCGCAACATCCAGATGAGCTGGACCAGTGGCGACATCAACGCACACAGCCCATGGATGCGGATCTGGCGCAACGCCAGGAAATTCGTCGGTTGAACCGGATCAGTCCGCGGGACTGAAGCCTTTCTATCCCGACACGCTATTTCCTTCACTTCACAGACCACACCCCATGGCCTCCAGCCTTCTCGCACTTCTCGACGACATCGCCACCTTGCTTGACGACGTCGCCGTCATGACCAAGGTGGCCGCCCGTCAGGGCATGTCGGCCGCCGACGATGTGGCCGCCATGACGCAACTGGCCGCCAAAAAGACGGCTGGCGTGCTGGGCGATGATCTCGCGCTCAATGCGCAGCAGGTCACCGGCGTCAATGCCGATCGCGAACTGCCTGTGGTCTGGGCCGTGGCCAAGGGCTCGCTGCTCAACAAAGCCATCCTCGTGCCGGCCGCACTGCTCATCAGCGCCGTCGCGCCCTGGGCCATCACGCCGCTGCTCATGCTCGGCGGCCTGTTTCTCTGCTTCGAAGGGGCCGAAAAACTGCTGCACGCCTTCTTCCACAAGAAGAGCGAAGACGACGCTCACCACGCCGAGTTGCTCAAGGCGGTGAGCGATCAAAAGGTCGACCTCGTGGCGTTTGAAAAGGACAAGGTCAAAGGCGCCATCCGCACCGACTTCATCCTCTCGGCCGAAATCATCGTCATCACGCTCGGCACCGTCGCCGACGCCAGCTTCGCGCGCCAGGTCGCCGTGCTCGTGGGCATCTCGATCATCATGACCGTGGGCGTCTACGGGCTGGTCGGTGGCATCGTCAAACTCGACGACCTTGGCCTCTACCTGACCCGCAAAGCCTCAGCCGCCCAACAGGCCATCGGCCGCGGCATCCTGGCCTTCGCCCCCTTGCTCATGAAAACCCTCTCGGTCGTCGGCACCGCCGCCATGTTCCTGGTGGGCGGCGGCATCCTGCTGCACGGCGTGCCCGCGCTCGGCCACGCGGTCGAACATTTCGCTGAAGGTCTGGGCTGGATGGCCGGCATCGTCAACAACCTGGCGGGTGGCGTTGCCGGACTGATCGCGGGCGCGTTGTGCGTGTTGCTGTTCAACGCGTTCAACAAGATGCGTGGCAAATCAGCACACTGAGTCAATACCTCGCCCTTGACCTGAGTCAAGGCCCGATGGGCCGGGGTGTTTCAGACTGGCGGCACACATCGAGGAGCCACCATGAACACCCCCGTCGACACCACCGCACCGCTCAACAACTTTTCTGACTGCCACGCCGGCATCCTCAAGCGCCTGAGCGCGCTGGATGAGCTTCCCGCACTGCTGGCGCCCGCTGCCCGCGCCCGCCAGATCGCCGAAGAGTCGCTGGAATTCTTCCGCGAAGCCATCTTCGAACACCACCTCGAAGAAGAGCGCGAGCTGTTCCCGGCCGTCATCGCCAGCGCGAAACCCGGCGAAGAAATGGAGCGCGTCAAAGGCATGGTCAAGCGCCTCACCGAAGAACACCGCATGGTCGAAGCGCTGTGGAAGCGGCTTGAAAAAGGCCTCAAGCCTGTGGCCAAAGGCCACAGCACCGACCTCGATGTGAGCGAGCTGCAGCGCCTCGTCACCGAGTACACCGGCCACGCCGCCTACGAAGAGGCAGAGTTCCTGCCCCTGGCCGAGGTGATCCTCGGGCGCAACAGCAACCACATGGCTGCACTGGGCCTGTCGTTGCACATGCGGCACGCCAAGGCGGTGAACGCGTACGTTTGATCGGAGCCTACCGCGAGAGGGCTGCCGTCTGGGGCGCTTGCGGCTGTTCTTGCAGGTTGGGCTGAAGCCCCTCTCTGGAAGCGACCTTCAGGGTTGAATCGGTGAACGAACGGTTCAGCGCCTCCGGCACGCCGATTTCGCTGATACCGAACGCCTGCTTCAGCGCAATGGTCTGCTGGTCTTTGCTCAAGAACACGCCCTGCACATCGCCACGCCCCGCGTTCTCGGTCGCGACCGCTGCGGCCGAACGGGCGAGGGTATCGATCTGTTCCGGTGAATGGGTGGTGCCCAGCTGGCGACTCAGCGCCTCCGCGGCCATCTGGTGAACCTTCTGCTGCTCGGAGTTCAATGCCTCGGGTCCGGCGTCGGCGCGTGGCTGGGTGCGCGACACGGTGCCTTCCTGAAAGCCCTCGACCTTCTTCATGCCGTCCAGCAGCGCCCCAAACTCCCTCTCGCTGAGGTCCTTGATCTTTTTGCCACGCAGATCAACCCCCTGGCTGTCGCCAACGGCGTAGACCGATTGGGCGTAGGCGTCGGTGTTGGCCTTGCCGGTGTAGTCGTCCACCGCATAGCCTTTGAGCATCTCGGGAATGGTCTTGTCGCCGTGGCCGTTGCGCAGCAGTTGCGCCTTGGCGGCCCGGCCAGCGGCTTCCGTTTCGAACACCGCGTTGCCCCACTGGTCCAGTGCCACGACACCTTCGTACCGCCCTTGGGCTGCGGTCAAGGCGGCCTCTTTGGTCCGCGCCGTGTGAACGGTCTTGTCGGCGCTGTTGGCGTACTCGAATTTGAGGTTGCCGGGGTTGTTGTTGCGCCAGGAGACGGTGCCGCCTTCGCGCGTCTCCACCGACCCGTCGTCCATCTGATAGACGCGGGTCTTGCCTTCTGTCCTGATCAAGCCGGTGATTTTGTGGGGGTCACCCATGTTGTTCGCTCCCTGAAAGAATGTGGCGATCAAGGCGCGCCACCCGCCATGAAACCGGGGGTGGCCAGCGTCAGCGGACGGAGACGTCCTTGAGGTGGTACTTGCCCGAGCGGCTGACGCGGCAATACGGTGTGGCGCGCAGCACAACCGTCTTGCCAACATGCACGGCCACTGAAGCGCTTTCAACCGCAAGCACCGAGGTGGTCTGCTCGCCGCACTCGGCCTTGTCGTCGAGCTTCAGGGGCGCTGCGAGCTCCAGGCCATAGGCCTTCAGGCCAGCACCTTCACCCGGCTGGCCGAATTCGAGTGGGCCGACGATCTTGCCCGTGAACTCGCCTGGTTGATTGACCGTCTGCCCCCCTGTGGCAGCACATGCGGTCAGAGCGACCAGGAGCCCGCCAGCGGAAAAGGCAAGCGCAATGGAACGACCGGTCAAATGCATCAAAGACTCCCTGAAGTAATAAGAAAGCACAGTATAGGCAGGCAGAACACCGGTTTTTGAGCGGCTGCAGGTGTTTACAAATGGTTCATTTGAGGGCGCCTGATCATGCTTGGACTACAGTCCGAGCGACATGAAACCCGGACAAAACCATCCACCCCACCTTCCGCCAGAACACTGGTGTGTCAAAAGCAGCGACAGCGTCGGTGTGCTGAACATCCCCGGCCTCAATGGCCACGCCCGCGTGTTCGACGTGGACGCCAGCCTGCTGGTGGACGTCCCGCCCAATGCCGAGGGCGCCTGGCTGGAGCTGACAGTGGAGTTCGATGGAAAGCGCCAGTGGTCGCGCCGCATCCCCGCCCACAACCCGGGTCAGACCGATGGGCTGGAATACCACCAGCGGGTGCGGCTGGAAGCGGAGCAGGGCTTGCGCGTTCGGGCGGTGGTGGCGGTCAAGGGGGTGCGGGTCCGGCAGTTGGTGGTGGAGGCGCGGGAGGAGGCGTGAGAAGATGGTCAAGCCCGCTGGGCTGCGGTATTTGTCTGGATTTTTGTTGAACAAGTTACTTTAAATATCGCTTGTAGAAGTATGTTTTAAAATAGAAATCACCAGTATTTCCTCTCCAAACTTTCCTGCAAGCACGGTTTTTGTACCGCAGGGTATCTGCGGGATACATTGCCTTATACGATCCTAGCCAAGCAATGAAACTCCATGATCTTCTTGAATCGGTCACGGACGAGCAGTCGTTTTTAGCGTTCGTGGAGGCGCTGCGAGAGGATCGCGAAATTGACGCCACTGCTGAAAAGGCGTCGCCCTCCAGTCCATATGGCCCAACCCAGGGTGGTTGGGAAAACGTGACGATTGAGTCTTTTCTTGAATCGGCATGTTCTTGGGCGGAAGACACCGGCTTTGGCGAGTCTCAGAATCTGAGTGACGCATCCCCTTGGAGGAAGTTCGCCACGTTCCTGTACCTGGGAAAGATCTATGAGTAGCGAGCTTCAGAACCTGTTGATCGATGGGACCGCCAACGACGCCCAGCACACTCTCGTTCTTTTGGCGGTGAGTGCACCTTTTTCGTCCAATCATCGCCAACGATAGCGCTCAAACCGCAATGACCAATTCACCGACCTCAAACTTAAAACGATTGGTGCAGATCGAGCGACTTCGGCTGGTTCGCACCTGGTTCATTGGGATCGGAGTGGTGATCATTCTCTTCTCCCTGTCCATGCTCGGCAGGGTTGACAGCAACCCAAAGTGGTGGGGCAACACGTTTGCTGCATTGAGAGATCTTGGTTTGCTGCAAGGGTTCGTGCTTCCCGGTTTGGGTGTTGGGTTGATTTTTCTGGTTTCTGCGGCAGTCGTTACCGCATTGCTCAGGAAAAAAGAAGGAATCGACCTCTGACCGCCTATGGCCCTGACATGGCGCTCAAACCCGTCCAAGTCGGTCGCTGGACGCAACACGATAAAACCGCGCAGCGCCGTTTTTTGGCCATACGTCAGACCCCAGGCACCGGCCGCGTCCGGTAAAACCGCACCGGGCTCGCCGGCACCGCGTTCATCACGCTGCGCTTGATCTTGCCCACCACGTGCATTTCGCAGGGCTTGCAGTCGAAGCGCAGGGTGAGCTTCTCTTTGCCGTTGATCAGCTGCATGGGCTCGGCCTTCACCGTGCCTTGCACGCCCGTCACGCCTTTGGCCTGCTTGGGGCAGAGGCTGAGGCTGAAACGCACACAGTGCTTGGTGATCATCAGGCTGACTTCGCCTTCTTCTTCGTGGCTCTCGTACGCTGCGGCAATCACGTTCACGCCGTGTCTGGCGTAGAAGTTGCGCGCTTTGTGGTTGAAGACGTTGGCGAGGTAGGTGAGGGTGTCTTCGGGGTAGTTCGTCGGAGGTTCGACGGGTGCGGCGCGCGGCAGGCGGTGCCAGGCGGCGGTGCGGGCGGCTTCGAGCTGGGCCAAGGCGTCGCGTCGCAGGGCGTTGAGCTGGGAGGCGGGCACGAAGCGCGGGCCGTTCAGGTGCAGCGTCACGTCCAGCGGCTGAAAGATCGTGTCGCCCAGGCGTGAGAGGTTCTCGCGCAGCTTGGCTTCGGCCTGGCTCGGGTCTTTGGCGTTGTCCAGTGCGCAGGGCAGGGTGGCGCTGCCACTGTGGCCGTCTTCGTCGGTGACGGTCAGTTGCAGGCCGTCGGCCGTCTCATTCAGCGCGAGCCATGCGCCGATACGTCGTTCGGCCGATTTCTTTTCCAGCCCACGAACCCAGTCCATGTCGCGGTTGCGGTTGACCTGCACGCCCTTGCGCAGGTCTTTGAAGTCGGCCATGGGGTCCTTGGGGAACACGCGCCAGCGCTTGGGGGAGCCCACACCCCAACCCTCTCCCAGAGGGAGAGGGAGTGAATTCTTCCTCTCTCCCGCACGCGGGAGAGGGAGTGATTCGGCCCGGTTGATCTGCAGGCCCACGAGCTCCTTCTGCAGGTCCAGGTAACACAGGCCGTCGCCGTTGTGGATGACGATGTCGGGGTCGTCGGTCTCCAGCTCCACGAAGTTGGGGCCGACCTGGGTGACGAAACCGATGGGGCGGCCCGGGTTCTTGGGTGTGTCGAAAGCGCCGATGTCGTCTTTGCGGCCCTGCACGAAGTAGTCGGTGAACTCGCGGTTGAAGTTCTGGTCGGGGTCGGGCTGGAAGTGGAAGCTGCATTCGCCGCTGCTGGCGCGGGCGAGCTCGGGCCGTTCTTCCAGGATTTCGTCCAGCAGCACGCGGTAGTGCGCGGTGATGTTCTTGACGTAGGCCATGTCCTTGTAGCGGCCTTCGATCTTGAAGCTGCGCACGCCGGCGTCGATGATCTCGCGCAGGTTGTTGCTCTGGTTGTTGTCTTTCATCGAGAGCACGTGCTTGTCGTGCGCGACGATGCGGCCCTGGTTGTCTTTCACCTCATAGGGCAGGCGGCAGGCCTGAGAGCAGTCGCCCCGGTTGGCGCTGCGGCCGGTGTGGGCGTGGCTGATGAAGCACTGGCCGCTGTAGGCCACGCAGAGCGCGCCGTGCACGAAGAATTCGAGGATGGCGCGGCCGGGTGAGTCCTTCGGGCCGAGTGCGGCGTCGATGGCGGCGATCTGCTGAAGCGTCAGCTCGCGCGCCAGCACGATCTGGCTCAGCCCAGCGTCTTGCAGGAAGCGGGCCTTTTCGGGCGTTCGGATGTCGGTCTGCGTGCTGGCGTGCAGCTGGATCGGCGGCAGGTCGATCTCCAGCAGGCCCATGTCCTGCACGATCAACGCGTCCACGCCAGCGTCGTACAGCTGCCAGGCCAGCTGGCGCGCCGGCTCCAGCTCGTCGTCGCGCAGGATGGTGTTCATCGTCACGAAGATGCGGCTGTTGAAGCGGTGCGCGTGGGCCGCGAGGCGGGCGATCTCCTGCACGCTGTTGTCGGCGCTGGTGCGGGCGCCGAACGACGGTCCGCCGATGTAGACCGCGTCGGCCCCGTGGTTCACGGCCTCGATGCCGATGGTGGCGTCGCGGGCGGGGGCAAGCAGTTCGAGTTGGTGGGGCAGCATGGTGACTCGACAAAAAGGGCAGTGCAGAATCGGGCGGAGCAGTGAGTGAAACCACCCGCTGAAAACAGCCCGATATTCTCCCGGAGAACCCGCATGTCTGCACCCCTTGATCTTTCGAGCACGGCCATCGTGCTGGTCCATGGTTCCTGGCACGGCGCCTGGTGCTGGAAGCGCGTGCTGCCGCTGCTGCGCGGCGCGGGCGTGGACACCCATGCCGTCACGCTCACCGGCGTGGGCGAGCGCGCGCACCTGCTCAGCCCCAGCGTCGGCATCGAGACCCACATTCAGGACGTGGTCGGCCTGATCGAAGCCGAAGAGCTGCAGCGCGTGGTGCTGGTCGGCCACAGCTACGCCGGCAACCTGATCACCTGTGTGGCCGACCGCCTGCAGCGCTCACACCCGGGATTGCTGCGACACCTGGTCTACCTGGACGCGGGCATCCCGACGCCGGGCAGCAGCTGGAGCTCGCCCCATTCGCCCGAAACCGTGGCCAAGCGCGTGGCCGAGGGCCAAGCGAGTGGCGGCCTGAGTTTTCCTCCACCGGACGCGAGCGTGTTTGGCCTCCAAGGCGCCGACCGCGACTGGGTCAACCGCCGCCAGACGCCGCAGCCGTTTCGCCTGTACCAGGAAGCGCTGAACTTCGACCCTGCATTGGTGTGGGCCGTGCCGCACAGCTTCATCGACTGCACCAACCCGGCGTTGCCGACCATCGACGCTGCGCGCAAGCGGGTTCGCAGCGAACCGGGCTGGAAGGTGCACGAGCTGGCGACCGGGCACGACCCGATGGTGAGCGCACCGAAGGATCTGGCGCAGCTGCTGCTCGCCGTCCATCACCAGTCCAGTCGGGATTGAGGCTTGGTGGTGCCCCAGGTGTCGGCACATCGCCTCGACCGCATCGACCTGCTGCGCGCAGCGGCGATGTTGTGGATGACCGCGTTCCACTTCTGCTTCGACCTCAACCACTTCGGGCTCATCACGCAGGACTTTCACCACGACCCGTTCTGGACCTGGCAGCGGTCGGCCATCGTGAGCCTGTTCCTGTTCACCGCCGGGCTGTCGCAGGCGGTGGCGTTCCAGCAGGGGCAGGGCTGGGCGCGTTTCTGGAAACGTTGGGCGCAGGTGTCGGGCGGTGCGCTGCTGGTGAGCTTCGGCTCGTGGCTGATGTTCCCGGACACCTTCATTTATTTCGGCATCCTGCACGGCATCGCGGCCATGCTGATCCTGGTGCGACTGACGGCGGGCTGGGGCGGCTGGCTCTGGCCGCTGGGGGCGCTGGCGATCTCGATGAAGTGGGTCGCGCCGCTGGTGATCGGCGAGCTGCCCTTGCTGGCTTTCCTGAACCAGCCGGGCTTCAACGCACTGGGCTTCATCAGCCACCTGCCCATCACCGAGGACTACGCGCCGGTGCTGCCCTGGCTGGGCGTGATGTGGTGGGGTGTGGCAGCGGGGCGCTGGGCACTGGCGAACCGGCCGGACTGGCTGGGCGCGGGCGATCCGCCTTCGACCGGATTGAAGAAAGGGTTGGTGACCCTCGGGCGCTGGAGCCTCTCCTATTACCTGGCGCACCAGCCTGTGATGATTGGCCTGCTGTTGGCGTTCGTCTGGTGGCGGAGCTGAGCGGGTTCAGGCGCAGAAAGGCCGGAGAAACTGCCCGGCCACGAACAAATCCTTTTCAATTGCGCGCCGCACGCCCGCGCTGTCCTTCAGGCGCAGCGCCATGACCGCGTCGCCGTGCGCCTCGTTGATCACGCGCAGCGAGGCCTGCACCTCGAACAGCTTGTTGGACAGCGGCCCGACCTTGAGCCAGACGGTCTCGATCAGCGAGAGCAGGGTCGGCGAGGCCGCCGCCTGGTAGAGGCGCAGGTGGAACAGCTCGTTGGCGTCGAGGTAGCCCTTGGCGTCATTGACCCTGAGCGCGTCGCGCATGCGCTGCTCCAGCGCCAGCAGCTCGGCCACACCGGCGGCGTCCAGCCGGTGCGCGCCGCGCTCGGCGGCCTCGCCTTCGAGCAGCAGCCGGGTCTGCAGCACGTCATCGAACTCGGCCAGCGAGAGCTTCGGCACGGTCATGCCGGCGTGCGGCACGTTGACCAATGCGCCCTCGGCCGCCAGCCGCTGCAACGCGGCGCGCACCGGCATCACACCCACGCCCAGCTGCTGCGCGATGGCGTGGATCTTCAGCCGCTCGCCGGGCAGGAACTGGCCCACCGTGACCCACTGGCGCAGGCGCGCATAGGTCTCGTCCTGCTGGGTCGGCGCGGGGGTCTTCATGCCTTGGGGGTGATCTGGGTCAGCACCTCGTCCAGCGCACCGATCAGTTGCGCGACATCGTCTGTTGTGGTCTGCGGGCAGACCAGCATCATGTTGTGAAAGGGCGTGATCATCACGCCGCGGTTGAGCAGGCCGAGGTGAATCAGGTGCTCCAGCTCGCCGTCGAGCACGCCGTCGGCCTCGCTGCCGTTGCGCGGCGGGGTGGAGCAGAACTGGAACTCGGTGCGCGCCCCGACCTGGGTCACGCACCAGGGCAGGCCGTGGCTCGCGATGACCGTGCGCAAGCCGTTGGCCAGCCGCTCGGCCAGCGCCAGCATGTGGTCGTAGGCGGCGGGCGTCATGACCTCGCCCAGCGCGGCGCGCATGGCCGACATGGCCAACATGTTGCCGGTGAGCGTGGTGCCGATGCCGCTGTGGCCGGGTGGTGCGTCCTGCTTGGCTTTCACAGCGCGCGCGGCGAGATCGGCGCTCATGCCGTAGACCGCGCAGGGCACGCCGCCGCCCACCGGCTTGCCGAACACGAGCGCGTCGGGTTGAATGCCGTGGGCGCGGGCGTAGCCGCCGGGGCCGGTGCTGATGGTGTGGGTTTCGTCCATCACGAGCAGGGTGCCGTGTTGCCGGATGAGTGCCTGGGCCGCTTCCCAGAACCCTGGTTCGGGCAGCACCATGCCGATGTTGGTCATCACAGGTTCGGCCAGCACGCAGGCCACGTCGCCTTGTTTCAGGGCGGCTTCGAGCGCGACGAGGTCGTTGAACTCGACCACCACGGTGTGTTCGGTCAGGTCGTGCACCTGACCCAGCAGGCTGCCGCGCTGCACCGGCTGGCCGTTGACCAGATCGACGAACACGTCTTCGATGGTGCCGTGGTAACAGCCGTTGAACACGAGGATCTTCTGGCGCCCGGTGGCGGCACGGATCCAGCGCACGATGTAGCGGTTGGCGTCGGTCGCGCTCATGGCGAACTGCCACAGGGGCAGGCCGAAGCGCTCGGCGAGCAGCGCGCCGACCGCGGCGGCGTCGGCCGTGGCGAGCATGGTCGTGAAGCCGCGCGTTGCCTGCCTGACCAGCGCGGCCGCCACGGGCGCGGGCGAGTGGCCGAACATGGCGCCGGTGTCGCCCAGGCAGAAATCGACCAGCCTGTGGCTGTCCACGCTGGTGACCTGCGCGCCGCTGGCCTGGCAAACGTGCAGTGCAAACGGCGTGCCCCAGTCGCTCATCCAGTGCAGCGGCACGCCGAACAGCAGGTGTTCGCTGGCCTGCGCGGCGAGAGCGGCCGAGGCCGGGTTGCGCTCGATGAAGGTCTGACGTTCGCGGGCGAGGAAGGCGAGGGCGCGCGGCCAGTCAATGCCGTTGCGGCTGGCGCGCTGTGGGGGGATCGAAGTGTCCATGGGGCGTCTCCTTCAAACCAGCAACAGCAGGTGTTCGCGCTCCCAGGAGCTGATCACGCGGTTGTAGGTGGCGTACTCCAGTTCTTTCACGGCCAGGAAGGCGTCGATGAAGGCGCCGCCGAACACGTCGCGCACCGGCTCGCATTCGCGCATGCGGCGGATCGAGTCTTCCATGTGGCTGGGCAGCTCGAAGTCCATGTCCCAGGCGCTGGTTTTCATGGGCTCGGTGGGCTGGCGTTCTTCCACCATGCCGAGGTAACCCGCGCCCAGCGTCGCGGCCATGGCCAGGTAGGGGTTCACGTCCACGCCCGGCACGCGGTTTTCCAGCCGGCGGTTGGCGGGGTCGGACTCGGGCACGCGGATGCCGCAGGTGCGGTTGTCGTAACCCCATTGCACGTTGATCGGCGCCGACATGAAGCGCGAGAGCCGGCGGTACGAGTTCACGTAGGGCGCGAGCATCGGCATGATCTGCGGCACATAGCGCTGCAGGCCGGCGATGTAGTGGCGGAAGGCGGGCGTGGCCGCGCCAGCTTCGTCGCTGAAGATGTTCTGACCGGTCGTCGCGTCGAGGATGCTCTGGTGAATGTGCATGGCGCTGCCCGGCTCGGTCTCCATGGGCTTGGCCATGAAGGTGGCGAAGATGCCGTGGCGCAGCGCGGTTTCACGCACCGTGCGCTTGAACAGGAACACGCGGTCGGCCAGGTCCATGGCATCGCCGTGGGTGAAGTTGATCTCCATCTGGCCGGCGCCGGCCTCGTGGATCAGCGTTTCCACACCCAGGCGGTGCACCTCGCAGAAGCGCGACAGCTCCAGGAAAAACGGGTCGAAGTCGTTCACCGCGTCGATGGAATACGACTGGCGCCCGGCCTCGGGCTTGCCGGTGCGGCCCAGCGGTGGCTGCAGCGGTTCGTGCGGGTTCTGGTGACGCGCCACCAGATAGAACTCCATCTCGGGCGCCACCACCGGCTGCCAGCCCTGCACCTCGTACAGGGCAAGCACGCGCCTCAGCACGCTGCGGGGCGCGAGCGCCACCGGCGAGCCGTCGAACTCCTCGCAGTCGTGGATGATCACCGCCACCTGCTCGGCGGCCCAGGGAACCATGCGCGCGGTGGCCAGGTCGGGCACGCAGACCATGTCGGGGTCGGTGTCGCCCACGAACGCGGCGTTGTCGGGCTGCTGGCCGTTCACCGTGTTGAGCAGCACGCTCTTGGGCAGGCGCATGTGGCCCGAGTTGAGGAACAGGTCCTTGGGCAGGATCTTGCCCCGGGCGATGCCCGTCATGTCGGGGATGACGCACTCCACTTCGTGGATGCGGTGTTCGGCCATGAAGGCTTGTAGGTCGGCGTTGGATGGCATGTCAGCCCTTGTATTTGATCAAAAAGTGGCCGAATTATCTTCTAAAACCAAATTTCTTCAAATATTTGATCAAATATAGCCAGCCTCACCTGAGCGCTTCAGGCCGCTGAAGGCACAAAAAAACGCGACCGAAGTCGCGTTTTTTGGGAGGGCGGGCCGGTTCGGCTTACTGCACCTTGGCCTTCTCGCGCAGTGTCTTCTGGTACTCGGCCAGCTTCTGCTGCTGCATCTGCTGGGCGATCTGCGGCTTCAACTCTTCGAAGGCCGGCAGTTTGGCCTGGCGCACATCGTCCACGCGGATGATGTGGAAACCAAACTGGCTCTTGACCGGCTCGGGCGTCATCTGGCCTTTTTCCAGCTTGATCATGGCTTCGGAGAACTCGGTCACATAGCTGGCGGCGTTGGCCCAGTCCAGGTCACCACCGTTGGCACCGGAGCCCGGGTCCTTGGACTTGGCCTTGGCCTGGTCTTCGAACTTGGCGCCGCCCTTGATGGCCGCGATGATGGCCTTGGCGTCTTCTTCCTTCTCCACCAGGATGTGGCGCGCGCGGTATTCCTTGCCGCCGTTGGCCGCGGTGAACTTGTCGTATTCCGCCTTGATTTCGGCGTCGGTGACGGGGTTCTTCTTCTGGTAATCGGCGAACAGGGCGCGGATCATGATGGTCTGGCGGGCCAGCTCCATCTGGGTCTTGAAGTCGGCGGTGGCCGCGATGCCGCGCTTCTGTGCTTCCTGCATGAAGACCTCACGCAGCACCACTTCTTCCTTGATCTGCGCGCGGGTGGCGTCGTCGACCTGGCGTCCGGAGGCAACGATCTGCTGCTCAAGTGCCGCGACACGGGCGGTGGGCACGGCCTTGCCGTTCACGATGGCCACGTTCTGGGCCACAGCCCAGGGTGCGGTGGCGATCAGGGCGGCCGCGGTGAGAGCCGACAGGGAGAATTTCATGGTGTTCCTCGGGGTATGAAAAAGGGTTGAACGCTTCAATGGGTGCGCGGATGGCACAGCAGCGTCTGCGATGGGGTTCAGGTGATGATTTCGATGGCCAGCGCGTGCAGCCCGGCATCGGTGAAATTTTGCAGCGCATCATACACAAGGCGGTGCTGCGCCACGCGGCTCTTGCCGGCAAACGCCGGGGAGGCAATGCGCACCCTGAAATGAGTGCCGTAACCCAGGCCGTTGGCCCCGGCGTGTCCCGCGTGGGCAGCGCTTTCGTCGAGCACTTCGAGCTGGGTGGGGGTGAGGGCGGCATCGAGCGCCGCCTGCAGGCCACCGGCGGTGGGGGCGAAGAGGTTGGAGGGCATCATGAAGATCCGGTGCCGGCTTCGCCGTCGTTTTTCAGGTATTTCGAGATGTACAGGCCCTGCCCGACGATGAAGACCACCGGGAACGCGTAACCCCAGAGCTTGAAATTCACCCAGTCTTCGGTGGAGTAGTAGGCCGCGACGTAGGCGTTGATGGCGGCCATGAACAGGAAGTAGGCGACCCAGATCGCTGTCAGGCGTGCCCAGACGGCCTCGGGCAATGAGAGCTGGCTGCCCAGCAGGATCTGCAGAAAGTTCTTTTTCCAGACCCAGAGCGCAGCGGCGAGCACGATGGCCATGCTCGCGTACAGCACCGTGGGCTTCCACTTGATGAAGCGCTCGTCGTGCAGCGCCAGCGTCAGCGTGCCGAACACGATTATCAGCACCAGCGTGACCTTCTGCAGGGTCTGCAGCTTGCGGTCGATGGCGTAGATGAGGCCGGTCTGGAGCAGCGTGGCCCCCATCAGCACGCCGGTGGCGGTGTAGATGTCACCGAGCTTGTAGGCCGCGACGAAGAGGGCGATGGGGAAAAAGTCGATCAGAAAGCGCATGGGGTGGATTATCGGCGGAGTGGGCAAGGCATCAGAACCCGTGGGGGAGATCAAGGTTCCCGGGCTTTCTGCCGATACAGAGGCAGTCCCCGCGCCGCCGGGCCCACCAGGTGTGGGCACGATGGCCTTCTTCCTTCATCTGTATCAAGGTGTGAGCCATGACCGACGACGACCAGTTCGAGAGCTTCAAAGTGTCCCTTTCTGCATTCATGCAACAAACCCACGCGCTGGTTGACCGTGTGCTCTCCGACGAAACCCACAAGTCGCACCTCGCACCGCTGGTGCCCTGGGTGAGCGAGGTGATGTCGGCATCGATGGAGACCGTGCTGGTGGAGCAGGTCGGTCTGGCCTACTGGTCCCGCATGGGCATGACTTCCACCTCGACGCCGGCCCGGCTCAAGATTCTGGAACTCGACGGGCTGTCTGCCGCGATCAGCCAGAGCCTGTCGCCCGCTGCGGCACCGGACGGCACCGCGAGCTTCGCCCAGACCCACCTGCTGGGCGTGTGCAGCCTGACCGTGGGCAGCCTGCTGGATGCGATCGGTGACATGTTCCCGCTGGTGCGAGGCGTCCTGCGCTCCACCCAGGACGCCATCGACGTCGCGCGGAGCTGATCTCCTGGCGGTCCGGAGCGGTCAGTGCAGGAACTTGGGTGACCCGGTGGGCTCTACAGTGCGGTTCATTCGCACAACAAGGGCATCACCACCATGGACATCCAGGCACAGAAAGCCATTCTCACCATCGCGCTGCTGGCCGCGTTCGCCGACGGCGACAAGGCCGATACCGAACGCGAGGCGATTCGCCAACTCTCCGAAACCCTGGGGCACGACAGCGCTGGCGCGGGCCTGGCCGGGCTGTACCAGGACGTGCTGCTCAAGCGCGTGACGTTGGCCGACGCGGTCGGCGCACTGACCGACCCCAGCCACCGCCAACTCGCCTATGAAATGGCGGTGTGCGTGTGCGACGCCGACGGGCGTCAGAGCCCGGCCGAGACGGCCTTTCTGGCTGACTTGAAGGCCCGACTGAAACCCGATGCGGCCCAGACAGCCGCGTTTGAGCGCGAGGCGGACGCGGTGGTCGACGCCGCCGAGGCGGCCGCACCCGCCTCGCTGCCCGCGGTGGTGGCGGCCTCCATGGCCACGCCACTCTCGAAAGTCCCCTCGATGCAGGACGACGAGCTGGACGCCCTCATCCTGAGTGGGGCGAAACTCAACGGCGCGCTGGAGCTCCTGCCTCAGTCGTGGGCCTCCATGGCCATCATCCCGCTGCAGGTGCGCATGGTCTACAACATCGGCAGAGCGCACGGCATCGAACTCGACCAAGGCCACATCAAAGAATTCATCGCCGCTGTGGGGGTGGGTCTGACCTCGCAGTACGTCGAACAGTTCGGGCGCAAGCTGCTGGGCGGCCTGTTGGGCAAGATCGCCGGGCGCACCATCGGCGGGATCGGCAGCGCGGCCACCGGCGTCGCGTTTTCCTTCGCCACCACCTACGCGCTGGGCCATGTGGCCAAGCGCTACTACGCCGAAGGCCGGGTGATGAGCACTGCACTGCTGCAGGAGAGCTTTCAGAAGCTGCTGGTACCGGCCAAGCAGATGCAGGCCCAGTACCTGCCGCAGATGCAAGAGCTCTCACGCACGTTGGACATGGGCAAGGTGCTCAGCATGGTTCGCGGGGGTCGGTGAGCCAAGCGGCCCGTTTCAGCGCGCTGCAACCGGGCGTTGCCGGGGTAACAGTTCGCGTGTTCGGGTTCTCGGGCAGAATGCCGTGGCAGTATGAACAAGCCCTTGCGCGGAGCGACCACGCAAGCACTTTTGAACCCCCGTTTTTTGAGGACCTTACCGATGACGATGCATCCCCGTTTCAAGCTGATCGCCATGTGCCTGGCCGCTGCCGTCTTCACCGCTGCCTGTGGTGGAGGTGACGAAGACCCGTTGCCCGGCGACACGACCGGCGATGTGGTGGCCAAGTACATCGGTTCCTGGGAATCCGACTGCTACGAAGACAGCGGCGCTTCCGCCAAAGCCCGCGCCGATTTCACCAAAACTTCGGCCACTAGCTTCACCGGCGACGTGATCGCCTATGCCTACGTCGGCACCTCATGCTCGGGACCCAGCGTCAAGGATGAGAAGGTCCTGACGGGCCTGTCGATGACGCACGCGGGCACCAAGACCTTGGGCGGCGTGACAGTCGACAAGTTCTCCGGCACCTCGACCCAGAAGAACGGCAAGCTGGTCATGTACGTCAACGGCAACACCCTGCAACTGGGTGACGTGGACGGCCCCGAAGATGCCGAAGGCTACGCCAACGCCTTCTACGACAGCCGCTACACGCTCAAGCGCATCCAGTAAGGATTTGCCTTTGAGGACCAAGAAAGGGCCGGGGCTCACGCTCCGGCCCTTTTTTACATTGCGGCTTCGAGCATGGTCCGGTAGTCGTCCGGGCTCGCAAGGCGCGGGTTGGTCTTGTGGCAGTGGTCGGCCAGCGCGCCTTCGATCACCTTGCCGAACAGATCGGGCGTGACACCCATGGCGGCCAGGCCGCTGGGCAGGCCCAGGCGGGCGTTCATGTCCTTGATCGCTTCGCCGATGTCGCTGCCGCTGGCCAGGCCCATGGCGTGGGCCATGCGGTCCAGCCGGCGGTCTTTCTTTATCGACTCGGCCTCGGCGTTGAACGCGATCACGGCCGGCAGGAACATGGCGTTGAGCGTGCCGTGGTGCAGGCGCGGGTTCACGCCGCCCAGGCTGTGGCTCAGGCTGTGCACGCAGCCCAGGCCTTTCTGGAACGCCATCGCGCCCTGCATGGATGCGCTCATCATGTTCAACCGCGCCTCTCGATCGCTGCCATCGTTCGTTGCGCGTTCGATGTGCGCCCAGCCGCGCTGCAAACCATCAAGCCCGATGCCGTCGGCCGGCGGGTTGAAGGCCGGTGCCATGAAGGTTTCCATGCAATGGGCGATGGCGTCCATGCCGGTGGCGGCGGTCAGCATGGATGGCAGGCCCAGCGTGAGCTCCGGGTCGAGGAGGGCAGTCTTGGGCACCAGGTGCCAGCTGTGAAAGCCCAGCTTGCGGCCGTCGTCCACGATCACGATGGCGCCGCGCGCCACCTCGCTGCCGGTGCCAGCGGTCGTCGGGACGGCAATCAGCGGTGGCACGCGGTCGGTGATCTTCGGCGAGCCGCCTTCAATGGTGGCGTAGGTCTTGAGCGGGCCTTCGTGCACCGCCGCGATGGCCACGCCCTTGGCGCAGTCGATGGAGCTGCCGCCGCCGAGCGCGATCAGGCCGTCGCAGCCTTCGGCTCGGTACACCGCCACCGCGGCTCGCACGGCCGCTTCGTTCGGGTTTGACGGCGTCTGGTCAAACACCGCCGGCTTCAGGCCGGGCAGGGCGGCGAGCGCTTTGTCGAGCAGGCCCACCGCTTTGACGCCCGCGTCGGTCACGATCAGAGGGCGCCGGATGCCCACCCGTTCGCACTCGGCCTGCAGCTGCGAGAGCGCGCCGAAATCGATCAGGATGTTCGTCACATAGAGGATTTGGGCCATAAGGTTCCGCTCTCCCCCTGCGCCGCTTCGCGTCTTCCCCCACAGGGGGACCACACCAGTGGCCCGGCAAAGCCGGTTCCACGGTGTGCGCTGGGTGGCGCCTGTGTGTTCGAGGGGGTGGTGTTGCCCAGCGCAGCACTGTGGCGAATATACGGGTGTGGGGCGCTCCGACCAACGTCACCCACACGGCAGCCGGTCGCACAAAAGACAGCCACAATGCCGACCCATGTCGCACCACCGCAACCCCAGAGCCCTGTTGTCGCCCGCCATGCGCGGCGTGCTCGACCGCATCGCCCGCGCCGGGCACCCGCCCATGCACGCCCTGTCGCCCGATCAGGCCAAGGCCGCCTACGCCGCCGGTGCGGGGGTGCTGGACATTCCGTCGCACAAGCTGGCCCGGGTCGAAGACCTGAGCATCCCCGCGCGAGACGGCTTCGCCTTGCCTGCCCGGCTGTTTGCTCCGGCGTCCGAACACCCTCTGCCCGTGCTGCTGTACTTTCACGGCGGCGGCTTCACGGTGGGCAGCGTGGCCACGCACGAGCCCCTGTGTCGCCACGTGGCCCATCTGGCGCACTGCGCTGTGGTGTCGGTGGACTACCGGCTTGCCCCGGCATCGAAATTCCCGACCGCCGCCGATGACGCCTGGGACAGCCTCGCCTGGCTGCGCGACCACGCCAGCGCGCTGCGGCTCGACGGTGCCCACCTCGCGGTCGGCGGTGACAGCGCCGGCGGCACACTCGCCGCGGCAACCGCCATCGCCGCGCGCGATGCGGGCTGGCCGCTGGCCCTGCAAGTGTTGTTCTACCCCGGCACCGCCGGCCACCAGAACACCCCCAGCCACAAGACCTTCGCCGAAGGTTTTCTGCTGGAAGAGCCGCACATCACCTACTTCTTCAACCAGTACCTGCGCGGCCCGGAAGACCGGAATGACTGGCGCTTCGCCCCACTGGACGGTGTCGATGCGCACGGTCAGGTGCGTGAGCTGGACGGCGTGGCCCCGGCCTGGATCGGTCTGGCCGAGTGCGACCCGCTGACGGACGAAGGCGTGATGTACGCCGACCGCCTGCGCATGGCGGGGGTGCCGGTGGACATCGAAATCTATGCGGGCATGGTGCATGGCTTCATTCAGTTCGGCCGCGCCATCCCGCCGGCATTGACCGCCCACAACGACGCCGCCCGTGCCCTCAGACACGCCTTTGGAGCCCGCTGAATGACCACCCTGAAACGATCAGACTTCCGCTTCTTCCACCGCCTGCGCGTGCGCTGGGCCGAAGTGGACATGCAGAAAATTGTCTTCAACGCCCACTACCTGATGTACTTCGATACGGCCATCAGCGACTACTGGCGAGCCCTGGCGCTGCCCTATGAAGCATCGATGCGCCAGCTCAACGGCGATCTTTACGTGGTCAAGGCCACGGTCGAATTTCATGCCTCCGCGCAGCTGGACGATCAGATCGAGGTTGCCATGAAGTGCAGCCGCATCGGCAGCTCGTCCATCACCTTCACCGGCGCCATCTTCCGAGGCGACGAGCACCTGATCACCGGGGAGCTCATCTACGTGTTCGCCGACCCGGCCACACAGACCTCGCGTCCGGTGCCCGAGGCGCTGCGCCACATCCTGTTGGGCTATGAAGCGGGCGAGGCGATGACCACCGTGACCATCGGCGACTGGGCCACGCTGGGCGCCGACGCCCAGGTGCTGCGCACCGACGTGTTCGTTGAAGAGCAACGCATCCCCAAGGAACTGGTCAGCGACGCGGCCGACGCCACCGCGCTGCACGCCGTGGCCTACAACCGCCTGGGCACACCGGTGGCCACGGGGCGCATGGTGGCTGAGCAGCCCGGCGTTGGCCGGATCGGCCGCATGGCGGTTCACCGGGTGCTGCGAGGGGGATCTCTGGGGCGCCTGGTATTGGTCGCGCTCACCGATGCGGCACGCGCGCGCGGTGACCGCGAGGTCATGCTGCACGCCCAGCGCAGCGCCGTGGGCTTTTACGAGCGGCTGGGATACCTGAAACGGGGCGATGCATTTGTCGAGGCGGGCATCGAACACCAGGAGATGTTCTGGCCCCTGGTGTGAGCGGCGCTACCAGTGCAGGCGGTGGGTCCGGCGCTCATCACCTGACCAGCGGTGCGGACCGACGCCACCCGCCCGGTGTGTCCATTCGTCCAGCCGCACTTGCCATGGCCCGCCGGCATCGCCGGGGTGCGTCACGCGCGCGATCAGGCTGCTGCGGGTGCCATAGCCGCGCCCGAGCATGTCGACGAACGGGCTCGACAGCGCTTGCTCAATGTCCGTCGGAACGCCGGTCTGCGGCAAGGCTTGAGCGGCAACGGTGATGCGGTCGGCCAGAGCCTCTCTCAGCACCCGGTGCTGATCCTGCATCGACGGTGCGCCCAGCGCTTCGCCGACCGCCGACTTCAACCGCTGGGTCTTCGGCCAGGGTGTGTCCAGCGCCGCGTTCGACACCCCGTAAATGCCGGGTGCTAGTCGCTGGCTGTGCAGCTTTTCGGAGCCGTCCTCGTGGGGTCGCGCGGGATCGCGGTTGGTGATCCAGGCCCAGAAGCCCGCGTGGAAGTCACCCACGATCAGGTTGAACCCGCCGTGCGCGGCGGGGTCGATGCCGGCGATGAATTTTTCTGCGTCGACGTGGGTCTGGAGCCATCGCGCCGGCAACTCGCCCCGGCTGCGCCGGCCCGGACCTGGGTGGGCGTTTCGCACGTTGGTGAGCATGGCCACGCGGCCGCTTTCACCCACCCCCAGCCAGGTGCCGCCATCTCGCAGGTCGCGCCCGGCCAGCACGAAGCTGCCGTCAGGCAAGGCCCAGCGGTGCAACGGCTCGGTGGGGCGGTCGAAGAACTCGTCTCGGTTGGCGGCGATCAGCAGCGGGCAAGCTGGGTCGGCGTCGATGGCGAAGGCGATCAGGCACATGCCGGCCCCGGTGTTTCAAATGTCCGCGAGCAGCGGGTAGGGCAGGGGCAGCAAGCTCAGGCCCGGGCCGTCGGCAGCGGCGAGGTGCAAGCGGCCGCCGCCGGCCGCGCTGGTCTGCATGGAGACGATGGCGCTCCAGCCGGCTTCGGGGTGGGGTGCGGCCTCGACCACCGTGCCGCAAGGCTGCGAAGGATCGTTGACGTGGAAGATCTCCTGCCCCGTCGTCATGGCCGCGTCGCCCTGAACCACGTAGGCGCGCCGTTTGAGCGTGCCGCGAAACTGGCTGCGTGCGACCACTTCCTGGCCGGGATAACAACCCTTCTTGAAGTTCACGCCGCCGACCGATTCGAGGTTGAGCATCTGCGGCACGAAGGCCTCGACCACTGGCTGCGACAGCGTGGCCACACCGCTCATCACCTCCAGCCAGCGCCACTGAGCATCAGCCAGCCGCTCGCCGCCCGGAGCGGGCGCGTCCACTGGCGCCACCCACATCGCGCGGTCCACACCCGCTCCCGGATACAGACGCACCATTTGCCCGCCGTCTGCATCGAGCTTGCTCCACGGCGCGGCGGGCAACGCCGCCGGCACGGCATCGCCCGCCAGACCCCAGAGCTGAAACCCGGCGCTGGCGTCGCTGAGCTTGGCCTTGGCGCGCAGCAGGAACATGGACAGGCGCTTGAGCGTGGCCGGCAGCAGGTCGGCGCTGCACACCAGAAGAATGTCGTCGTGCGCCAACTTGAAACCGATGAAGCTGGCCAGCAGGCGCCCTTTGGCCGAGCAGAACCCGGCCAGGCGCGCTTCCGAGAGGCCGAGCAGCGAAAAATCGTTGGTCAGCTGACCGTGGAGGAACTTGGCCGCTTCTTCACCTTGTGCGCGGATCACGCCCAGGTGGAGCAATGGTGCGACGCCGTTCAGGGCTGCGGCGAGGGGAAGTCCGGTGGGGCTGGTGGTCATGCGCGGGGCATCGTGTGCCATGGGGGTGAAACAGTGCGGTCGATTATCATGCGCCGACCCTTTCAGCGCCTGACCGCGCCCAGTCCCCGACCTCCTTGCTGTGAAACGTTTTTTTGCCTGGCTCCTGCTGATGCCCCTGTTGTTGGCCGGTCTGACCGCAGCAGGCGCGTGGTGGTGGCTGGGACAGCCGCTGCCCTTGCCGGCCGGGACCAGTGCAGCGTCGCCGCTGGAGTTTCAGGTCGCCCCTGGTGCGTCGGCCCGCGGTGTGGCCGAAGCGGTTGCCCAGGCGGGCGTGAACACGCCGCCCACTGTGCTGTACGCCTGGTTCCGGTTGTCGGGGCAGGCGCGGGGCATCAAGGCCGGCACCTATGAGATCAAGCCAGGCACCACACCACGCGGCCTGCTGAACCAGCTCGTGAAGGGTGAGCAGGCGCTGCGCAGCCTCACGCTGCTGGAAGGCTGGAACTTTCGCGAACTGCTGGCCGCTGTGCGGCGCTCGCCCGACCTGACGCAAGACCTGGAGGGCTTGGACGCGGCCGGCGTGATGGCGCGCATCGGCTTCCCCGGCCGCCATCCTGAAGGCCGTTTTTTCCCCGACACCTACCGCGTGGTTCGCCATGCCGCGGCCTCCAGCGTGCTGCGCCAAGCCGCCCTGGCCATGGAAGAGCGGCTGAGCCAGGCCTGGGCACAACGCGACCCCGCTTCGCCGCTGCGCGCTCCCGACGAGGCGCTGATCCTGGCGAGCATCATCGAAAAAGAAACCGGCACCGAAGCCGACCGCGCGATGGTGGGCGGCGTGTTCAGCAACCGGCTGCGCATCGGCATGCGGCTGCAGACCGATCCCACCGTGATCTACGGCCTGGGTGAACGCTTCGACGGTAACCTGCGCCGCGACGACCTGCTGACCGACACCCCCTACAACAGCTACACCCGCGCCGGCTTGCCGCCCACGCCCATTGCCATGCCGGGCTGGGCGTCGCTGAAGGCCGCGGTGCAACCGGCCAACACGTCGGCGCTGTACTTCGTGGCGCGCGGCGACGGCAGCAGCGTCTTCAGCTCCACGCTGGCAGAGCACAATGCGGCGGTGCGTCAATACCAGTTGCAACGCTGAACCAACATGCCCCAACCGACCCCTCCGGCCCGAAGTCTTTTCATCAGTTTCGAAGGCATCGACGGCGCCGGCAAGTCCACCCACATTGCCGGACTGGCTGACGCCTTCCGGGATCAGGGCCGCACCGTCACACTGACGCGCGAACCCGGCGGCACGCCACTGGCCGAAAAGCTGCGCGCGCTGGTGCTGAACGATGCGATGGACCCACTCACCGAGTCGCTGCTGGTGTTCGCCGCGCGGCGCGACCACCTGATGAACGTGATCGAGCCGGCGCTGACACGCTGCGAGGTGGTGCTGTGCGACCGTTTCACCGACGCGACCTTTGCCTACCAGGGCGGTGGGCGCGGTTTTGACCTGGGCGTTCTCGGGACACTGGAGCGCTGGGTGCAGACCACCCCCGCAGCCCCGGCCAACACCCTTCGCCAGCCCGACCTGACCGTGTGGTTCGACCTGCCGCCCGAAACCGCCGCCGCCCGCCTGGCCGATGCGCGCACGCCAGACCGCTTCGAAGCACAGCCACTGGATTTTTTCCGCCATGTGGCCGCCGGCTACGAGGCGCGCGCCGCGGCCGATCCGGGGCGGTTTGCCCGCATCCAGTCCGATCAGCCCCGCCATCAGGTCTGGCAACAGCTCACCAGCATCTTCGTGCGGCGCGGTTGGCTGTCCATCATGGTCGCTGCCAACAGCGGTCCCCGATGAGCACAACAATCGCCATCGCCGCGCCGTGGATTCAGCGGCAACTGTCGCAATTGCTGGGCCAGCGCGGCCACGCCTGGCTGCTGCAAGGTCCGTCTGGCCTCGGCCAATACGAGCTCGGCCTGGGCCTGGCGCAAGCCTGGTTGTGCGAGCACCCGACGCCGACGGGCGCCTGCGGCGAGTGCGGCAGTTGCCACTTGGTGGGCAGCCGCGCGCACCCCGATCTGGTGGTGCTGATGCCGGAAACGGTGCTGCTGGAACGCGGCTGGCCGCTCTCGGAATCCGCCCAGAAAGAGATCGACGACAAAAAGCGCAAGCCCAGCAAGGAAATCCGCGTCGACGCCATGCGCGACATGGTGGCCTTCGCGCAGCGCACGAGCGCACGCGGACGCGGCACGGCGGTGCTGGTCTACCCGGCCGAGCGCATGAACCACGTGACCGCCAACGCCTTGCTCAAGACGCTGGAAGAGCCGGCCGGCGACACCCGCTTCGTGCTCGCCAGTGAGGCCACGCACCAGCTGTTGCCCACCATCCGCAGCCGTTGTCAGACGCATGCGATGGCCTGGCCATCCGAAGCCGAGGCGCTTGACTGGCTGCAGGCGCGCGCACGGAAAGAGGGTGCCAAAGAACCTGGCGCCGAACAGGCGCGGGTCTGGTTGCAGGCCGCAGGCGGACGACCCGACGACGCGCTGGCCTGGGGACGCAGCGGTCTGGCGGCATCTCGCTGGAGCGAGCTGCCACGCGCGCTGGCCAAGGGCGACTGGTCGCTGCTGTCCGACTGGACCGCCGCGCAGCAGCTGGAGCTGCTGCAAAAACTGTGTCATGACCTGATGTCGGTGGCCGCTGGTGCGTCGCCCCGGTTTTTCCCTGTCGACAGCCTGCCGCCCGCTCCTCGCTGGATGGCGTTGGCGCGCTGGTCGAGTGCGCTGATGCAGGCCGCCCGCACGGTCGAGCACCCTTACAACCCAGGGCTCATGCAAGAAGCCTGGGTCGCAGCGACGCGACAGGCGCTCGCCCGAAGGGCACCACGGACCTGATTCCTGGCGCCACAGGCTGTGGTTTGCCGCTAAACTTCAACGCCATGAGCACCAGCCCCAGCCCTTCTCCAGCGTCGTCGCGCCCCAGCGTGATTCAGCTCTCCATCAAGGAGAAAGCGGCACTCTATGCAGCCTACATCCCCCTGTTCACCGACGGCGGCATTTTCATTCCCTCGTCGCGCGACTACCGCATCGGCGACGATGTGTATGTGCTGCTCAGTCTGCCCGACGATCCCCAGCGTTATCCGGTGGCCGGCAAGGTGGCCTGGGTGACGCCCGCCAAGTCGCAAGGCGGCCGCACCCAGGGCGTGGGCATCCGTTTCCCTGCCGACGAAAAGTCCAGACACCTCAAAATCAAGATCGAAGAAATCCTGGGCACAAGCCTGGGTTCTGAACGCGCGACCCAGACCATCTGACCGTCTGTTGCCGAGGCCCGGCCGCTTGGCCCGTGCGCCTTGAACCTGGTTTCCCTGCATGTTCACCGACTCCCACTGCCACCTGAGCTTTCCAGAGCTCACCGCCCAGCTGCCCGCCATTCTCTCGGCCATGGAACGGGCGCAGGTCGAGCGTGCGCTCTGCATTTGCACCACCCTGGAAGAATTCGAGGCGGTGCATGCACTGGCACGCGACCATGCCAATCTGTGGTCCACGGTCGGCGTGCACCCCGACAACGAAGGCGTTCTGGAGCCCAGCCTGGAAGACCTCCTGGCCCGTGCCGCGCGTCCGCGCGTGGTGGGCATTGGAGAAACCGGCCTGGACTACTACCGTCTCAACGGGCGCAGCGTGGCCGACATGGAATGGCAACGAGACCGGTACCGGGTTCACATCCGCGCTGGCCGCCAGACCGACCTGCCGCTCGTGATCCACACCCGCAGCGCCTCTGACGACACCTTGGCCATACTGAGGGACGAGGGCGGGTTCTCCTCCGCTCCCGAGTCACTGCCGCGATCCCGCGGCGTGTTTCACTGCTTCACGGAAACCGAGGCGGTGGCTCGAGCGGCGCTGGACCTCGGATTCTTCATTTCTTTCTCCGGCATTCTGACCTTTCGCAACGCCAGCGACCTGCGCGACGTGGCCCGGTTCGTGCCACTGGACCGCACGCTCATTGAAACCGACAGCCCGTATCTCGCGCCGGTACCGCATCGGGGCAAGACCAACAACCCTTCCTATGTGCCCCACGTCGCGCAACAGGTCGCCGAGATCAAAGGATTGAGTGTGGCCGAGGTAGGTGAAGCGACCAGCCGCAATTTTGACCAGCTCTTCAACCGGGTGGCAGGCTGAAATGTGGATGAATCACATCAAGACTATTAAAAAAAGCATTGTTTTAAATGTTCTTTTTATTGCGTCCATGACTGCCTCGGCCGGCTCTTTCGATGACTTCTTCAAGGCAGCTGAACTGGACAACGAATCCGCCATGGTCGGGCTCGCGTTGCGCGGCTTCGACCTGAACACCCGCAACGAACGAGGCGACCACGCGCTGCATGTGGCCTTGCGAGAAGATTCGACCAAGGTGGTGAATTTCTTGCTCAGCCAGCGCACGGTGAAAGTGGAGTCCCGCAATGTCCAAGGGGAAAGTCCGTTGATGATCGCTGCCATCAAGGGCCAGCTGGAGTCAGCGAAGCGGTTGATCGAGCGCGGTGCGGAGGTCAACAAAACGGGCTGGACGCCCCTGCATTACGCAGCCTCGCGCACCGAACCCGACAGCGTGGAGATGGTGCGCCTCATGTTGCACCACCATGCCTACATCGATGCCGAATCTCCGAACAAGAGCACACCGCTGATGCTGGCCTCACATTACGGTCACGCCGACGTGGTGCGTCTGCTGCTGGAGGAGGGCGCCGATCCCTCATTGCGCAACGAACAGGGGCTGACTGCGGTGGACTTCGCGCGGCGGGCGGGCCGGGACGAGACGGCCGAACTGGTGGCGGCCGCGCTGCGCGCACGGTCCAACAAGGCTCGATGAAACTCGGCAAGGGTGGGTGCGCCATCAACTTGGCGCCAGTTTGAGGACCTCTGTAGGTGTAACCCACATGCACCTCAGGGCCAAAGCCCCCCAGAATCGCGCTTGTTCTTTATCCGAGGAGACAAGCCATGGCCATCGCCAGTCAAAAAGACTTTTTTTCGGGACTCATGTTCGCCGCCGTTGGTGGCAGCTTTGCCTGGGGAGCTCAAAGCTACCAGGTGGGCGGCGCCGCCCGCATGGGACCCGGTTATTTCCCGCTCATGCTGGGCATCATCCTGGCGGTTCTGGGCGTGATCATCACGTTCAAATCGTTCACCCAAGGAGGGCCCGGCGGAGACAAGATTGGCGCTTTCGCATGGCGCCCGCTGGGCTTCGTGCTCGGTGCCAACCTGGCCTTCGGTGCGCTGCTCGTCGGCCTGCCCTCGCTCGGGTTCCCCGCCATGGGCCTGATCGTGGCCATCTACGCCCTGGTGATCATTGCCAGCATGGCCCAGCCCGGGTTCAAGCTCAAGTCCACGCTGATTCTCGCCACCATCTTGGCCATCGGCAGCTATGGCGCCTTTGTCAAATTGCTGAACCTGCAGTTCCCCGTGTGGCCTGCGTTCCTGACGACCTGATACCAAGGACCGACCATGGAATTGATTGACAACCTCTCGCTGGGTTTCAGCGTCGCTTTCACCCTCCAGAACCTGATGTACGCCTTCGTCGGCTGCCTGCTCGGCACGCTGATCGGCGTCTTGCCGGGCATCGGCCCCGTGGCGACCATCGCCATGCTGCTGCCGGCCACCTACGGCCTGCCACCCGTGGCCGCGCTCATCATGCTGGCCGGCATCTACTACGGCGCCCAGTACGGCGGCTCGACCACCGCCATCCTGGTGAACCTGCCCGGTGAATCTTCATCGGTCGTGACCGTGATCGATGGCTACCAGATGGCTCGCAAGGGCAGGGCAGGCCCCGCGCTGGCCGCAGCCGGCCTGGGCTCGTTCTTTGCCGGTTGCGTGGGCACACTGATCGTGGCCGCGTTCGCACCGCCACTGACCGAGATGGCGCTGAACTTCGGCCCGGCTGAGTACTTCTCGCTGATGATCGTCGGCCTGATCGGCGCCGTGGTGCTGGCTTCCGGTTCGCTGATCAAAGCGCTCGCGATGATCCTGCTGGGCCTTCTGCTGGGTCTGGTGGGTACCGACGTGAACTCGGGTGTGGCCCGTTTCAGCTTCGACATTCCCGAGTTGACCGACGGCATCAGCTTCATCGTGATCGCGATGGGTGTGTTCGGCTACGGCGAAATCATCAACAATCTGTCGCAACCCGAAGAGCACCGCGAGGTCTTCACCGGCAAGGTCGAAGGCATCATGCCGACCAAGGAAGACTTCAAGAACATGATTCCTGCGGTGCTGCGCGGTACGGCGCTGGGCTCGGCGCTCGGCATCCTGCCCGGTGGTGGGGCGCTGCTGTCGGCCTTTGCGGCCTACACGATCGAGAAGAAAACCAAGCTCAAGCCCGGTGAAGTGCCGTTCGGCCAGGGCAACATCCGCGGTGTGGCGGCACCTGAATCGGCCAACAACGCCGGTTCGCAGACCTCGTTCATCCCGCTGCTGACCCTAGGCATTCCCCCCAACGCCGTGATGGCGCTGATGGTCGGTGCCATGACCATCCACAACATCCAGCCGGGCCCGCAGGTCATGACCAGCAACCCCGAGCTATTCTGGGGCCTGATCGCCTCCATGTGGATTGGCAACCTGATGCTGGTGATCCTGAACCTGCCGCTGATTGGCATCTGGATCAAGCTGCTGACCGTGCCGTACCGCTGGCTGTTTCCCGCCATCCTGCTGTTCTGTGCAATCGGGGTCTACTCGACCAACAACAACAGCTTCGACATCTGGATGGTTGCCATCTTCGGTTTCATCGGCTACCTGTTCATCAAGCTGGGCTGCGAACCCGCGCCGCTGCTGCTGGGCCTGATCCTGGGCCCGATGATGGAAGAGTACCTGCGCCGCGCGCTGCTGATCTCGCGCGGCGACTGGTCGGTGTTCGTGACCCGTCCGCTCTCGGCCTCGTTGCTCGCGATTGCTGCAGCATTGTTGGTCGTCGTGCTGCTGCCGTCGATCAAGAAAAAGCGCGAAGAAGCCTTCGTGGAAGACTGATCTCCGCAACACCACCATGGTGTCCAACCCCGGTCCTGGCATCGCCTGGCCGGGGTTTTTCGCTTTTCGTGGTCTGGTAGGGGCGCCTCGGGCAGTCGCGAGCGCATGCGACTGAGCGGTACCGGAGGGACCCGGATGTAGCTGGCGATGTCTCGCTGCCGGATGCAGGTGGCGAGCACCGGATGCTCATACAGGAAGCGGAGATATCGCTCTCCGGTGACAGCGTCAGGAGCTCTTCAGGGCTGTTTTCGGGCTGGTGCTTTGACATTCCACGATGTATATCGTGACTGAGTTTTAATCATATCGAAATTCTTTCGTTTGGTGCGTAATTAATGCGCCAATGAAGGCGCTAATTTGGATTGAGACTGGTTACCGGATTACATCAATCCGGCGAGCAGGTTGGCAGGCCACCAGCGGTCCCCGCCGTGCCCTAAGGGCCCTCCCAGGTGGGGGGCTTGCTGCCCCCTCAACCCCAGGGCTAAGCGCCCCCTGCATGGCCTGAACGGCCACGCGGGCACCCGCTAGCTGCCGACCAAAGGGAGAGGGGAGCCCGGCGCGCCAGGATGCTGGCGAATGGCCGAAGTGGTGGCGCACGACGCGCCCAGGGCAGGGAAACGCTTTTTCCCGCGCTCCAATGGGTTTGCAGGCAACGCAATTACCTGTAGACTTCGATTTAGTCATTGCTTGAGCTTCAATTGGGTTGTGACAGAAACGCCTCGGATTGCCCTCCGGGGCGTTTCGCTTTTGGTGGCCGATGGTCTACTTCGGGGTTGTTCCTCCCCCCTTTGCAGGGACGTGGTCAGGGGTGGGCTCTATCAGTTCGTCAGGGAACCACCCGAAGGCGGACTGAGGCAACCGAGCTCGCAAGAGCCACTTGAGCTCATCTTTCCAGGCGTCATTGACGCCGAGCTCGTAGCCCGAACCTTTGACACGCTTCTCAAACAGATAAACGAGGTGATCGCCGAAGGCCTCACGAGTGCAATACGGGGTGCCTTCAAAGCTCACAAATCGGCGGCCAGGAGGGCGTTCGTTGACGAACTTGCAGGCCATGTAGTAGGCCGCCAAGGCATGCCCCACAACGTCTTCAGCGCTAAGCCAGTCGTGACAATCGGCAGGGCGCTTTTCAGTAGGCCAGATGCGAGGGGTAGGGCTCATGACCGGCCCCCACAGCGGACGACACGGCCCGGAAGATCAATGGATGTCGCCGGCTTCAAACCATGGACGATCCGGGCGTTCGTGGGTTGACCAATAGGCGTCTTCAAAGGCCTTGACCTCAGACTCTGGCACATCATCTGGAGCGGTGAAGGGGTCTTCAAACGGGACTTTGACGCCTGCGGGTGGTTGCCAGTCAGGGTCACGGTATGGCCAGGTGTCGGGCTCACAGAAGTTGCGCCAGTTGCGCGGGTCTGGATGCCACTGATCGAAGCGCTCAAGGCCTGCAGGCTTGATGAAGCCTGGGGCCTTGCTGGCGGGTTTGGCCTTGGCTGGGCGGGTGGCTTGAACTGGTTTGCGCTTGACTTTGCCAGGGCCGGTGTCACCGTGTAAGTAGGCGTCCAGGGCGACGGCAACCAGGGCATTGAAACTGATGCCGAGGGACTCGGCGTGAGCTTTGCCGGCGTCGGCGAGTTCGTCTTTGAGGCGCAAGGGATAGGCCCGCATGGTGATATCACTTCCTCATCATGTTGATATGGGTTTCGGGGTGGTGTGGGCCGATCTTGGACTACTGGTGATATCACCGCAACCCGTTGATCTGCCTTGGTTTTGACCCGAGCGACCGACAGTCTTTGGCGACTTGTTTTAGATGGGACAAGCCCCCCGGCAGAACGCTCCGCGCCTGCGGCGCGTGACGCGTCCCGCTCGGGAGCGTGCGCGCTACGCACCCAGCGCGCCCGATCCGGCCGCTCCCGCGCTTGGAGGCGTTGGTACAGCTCCGAGAACAAAGCAGCCTTGCGAACCAGGAGCGACCACCAGGAGAAGTCATGCGGGTTCAGCTCGTGGCCCTCAGGCGTATACAGGCGACCAGCTGACAGGTGCCAGCCAGCCCATGCCTCGCCAGGAAGCTCGTACCTCAGTTGCAGGCGAAGCAGCTTGAAGGCCATGTACGGGATGCGCACGCGACCAGAGATCCAGAGCTGTACCGTGCGCGGCGAGACCTGCAGAAAATTCGCAACGTCAGCCGCAGAGAAGCCCAGACTTGATGTCATAGCTTTGAAGCGTTGGCCTTGTTCCATGCGGGTTTGAGCGCTACAGGGCTGCTTTGCTGGTGGTGGCTTGATGTTCCACGATGTATATTATGTTAATAAATATAAACCCAACGACAAGGCCCAAATGTTGCGTATGCATTCCCGCGACCGCCCCGCATCCGGGGAAACACCAGCATGGTGCACTCGGGAAATTGGACTGCCCAGACCTACAATGTTGGGCACCGGCAGGAGTCCAATCCGGCCACCTTCATTCAACCTGTTCTAGGACATCTATGAAACACCTGTTTCTCTCGCTCAGTCTCATTGGCGCCGCCTCCCTTGTCGGCTGTGGCAAGACCGAAGCACCCGCGCCTGCGGCACCGGCCGCTCCTGCACCGACCGCCGAAGCGCCCGCAGCGGCTCCGGCTGCCAGCCCTTGGCCCGAATTGCGCGTCGCCATTGACCCAACCTACAAGCCCTTCACCTACAAGACTGACGCGGGCGAACCCGCTGGCTTTGACGTCGATGTGGCCAAGGCCCTGTGCGATGAACTCAAGAGCAAGTGCGTGTTCGTCGAACAAGCCTGGGACGGCATGATCCCCGGTCTGCAGGCCAAAAAATACGACGTGATCATCTCGTCGATGTCCATCACCGAAGAGCGCAAGCAGGCCGTGGACTTCACGGGCAAGTACTACAACACGCCGTCGTGCGTGGTCGTGAAGACGGCACTGAAACTGGGCGCCGAAGCGGCCAACTTCAAAGGCAAAAAGATCGGTGTGCTGAAAGCCTCCACCCAGGAAAAGTACGCCATGGGTGAACTGAAGACCGCGGGTGCGACCATCGTGCCTTACGACGCGCAAGATCAGGTCTACCTCGACATCAAGTCGGGCCGCCTTGACGGCACGGTGGCCGACGTGGTCGAAGTCAATGGCGGTTTCCTGTCTACGCCCGATGGCAAGGACTACAGCTGCGCCGGCACCCGCATCCCCGTCGAGTTTGATGCCAAGTACTTCGGCGCTGGCGCTGGCGTGGCCCTGCGCAAGGAGGACACGGCTCTGCGCGATGCGCTCAACGCCGGCATCAAGGCCATCCGCGACAACGGCAAGTGGAAAGAACTGTCCGAGAAACACGTTCCTGGTGTGGACATCTGGGGTTCCTGATCCGCTGATCTGACGACACGCGCGCCCGATGACGACCTACTTGCTGAACATCCTTCAAGGCCTGTTCGTCACCATCGGTGTCGCGCTCGGTGCCCTGGTGGTCGCCGCCGTCCTCGGCCTGGCCGGGGCGGCGGCCAAACTCTCTCCCTACCGCTGGCTCAACTGGGTTGGCGACATTTACTCCACCGTGATCCGGGGCGTCCCGGATCTGGTGTGGATGCTGCTGCTGTATTTCGGCGGGCAGATTCTGGTCAACGACATTGCGGAGCTGCTGGGGTACCGCAGCGGGCCGCAGATCAACCCCTTCGTGGCTGGCGTGCTGACCATCGGTTTCGTGTACGGCGCGTACATGACTGAAACCTTTCGCGGCGCCATCATGAGTGTGCCCAAGGGCCAGTCGGAGGCCGGATGGGCCTTTGGCATGAGCCGCCTTTACACATTTCGGCGCATGGTGCTCCCGCAAATGGTGCGCTTTGCACTCCCCAGCTTCACCAACAACTGGCTGGTGCTGCTGAAGGCCACCGCTCTTGTTTCGGTGATTGGCCTGGCCGACATCACCAACCTGGCCAAGCAGGCTGGCGCTGCGGCACGAGGTGAAATCCCCGGCGCGGCCATCCTGTTCATGGCCTTTGCGGGCGTCCTGTATCTTTTGATTTCATCCATCAGCCTGCTGCTGCTGCGCAAGGCCGAGGCGCGCTACTCGGTGGGCGTAAAGCGGGGCGACTTCTGATGGACAAGTTCGCCATCATTTTTCAGCCGCAAAACCTGGCCCTGTACTGGACCGGTTTCGTTGCCACCATGGAGCTGTTGGCCGTCAGCCTGATCGCTGGTGCCCTGCTGACGCTGCCGCTCACGCTGATGCGTGTCTCTCGCAACCGCTGGGTCCATGGGCCGGTCTGGCTGTTCACCTATGTCGTGCGCGGCACGCCGCTGCTGATTCAGGTGTATTTCATCTACTACGGCATCGCCCAGCTTGAATGGGTGCAAGGATTGTGGGACACCCACTGGCCGTTCACCTGGTTCAAAGACCCTTTCTTCTGTGCCGTGCTGGCTTTCACGCTCAACACCTGCGCCTACACCGTGGAAATGCTGGCCGGCGCCATCAAGGAAACACCTGCCGGCGAGATCGAAGCCGCCCAGGCGTCGGGCTACGGCAAGTGGAACATGATGTTCCGGCTGGTGTTGCCCAGCGCCCTGCGCCGCACCCTGCCCGGTTACTCCAACGAGGTGGTGATGATGCTGCACGCCACCTCGCTTGCCAGCGTGGTGCCGGCGTTGTACGACCTGACCAACGCGGCCTATGCGATCTACAAGACCTACTACCTCGCGTTCCAGCCGTTCATCGTCGTGGCGGTGCTGTACTTCATCCTCACCTTCGCGCTGGTGTACGTGTTCCGCCTGTTGGAGCGCCGTTTCCTTGCCTACCTGCGTCCCCGCACGCACTGACCTTTTCTTTGCCTGATGCAACAGGTTCACCACCCTCTTCTCTCTCCCTCACTGGGCACCCAGCGCCAGGTCACCAGCCTGCACTTTGGTACGCCCGGCGCTGGCCCTAAAGCCTATGTGCAGGCCAGCCTGCACGCCGACGAACTGCCAGGCATGTTGACCGCCCACCACCTCCGCGGGCTGCTGGAAGCGGCCGAACAGAGGGGTGAGTTGGCGGGCGAAGTGGTGCTGGTGCCGGTGTGCAATCCCATCGGCTTGAGCCAGACCCTGATGCACCACCAGATGGGTCGGTTCGATCTGGGCAGCATGGACAACTTCAACCGGAACTACCCCGATTTTTTCGCGCTGGTGAAAGATGAGATCACCACCGAACTGGGGCCGGATGCCAACGCGAACAAGCGGCTGATCCGCGCCGCGATGCACCGGGCGATGAAGGCGCAGACGCCGACCACCGAGCTGCAGAGCCTGCGTCATGTGTTGATGACGCTGGCTTGCGATGCCGACGTGGTGCTGGACCTGCATTGCGACTTTGAAGCGGTGCTCCACCTGTACGTGGAGCAGCCCATGGTGGACCAGATGGAACCGCTGGCGCGCCTGCTGGGTGCCCGCGCCCTGCTCTGGGCACGCGGTTCCGGACCCTTGATCTCCTTTGACGAAGCCCTCTCCGGCCCCTGGTGGCGGCTGCGCGAACATTTCGCCGACCAGGCGCCGGTGCCGCTGGCCTGCGCCAGTACCACCGTCGAGCTGCGTGGGCAGACCGACGTGTCGGATGCACTCGCCGCGCAAGACAGCGAGGCCATCGTGGCTTACCTGCGTCACATCGGCGTGCTGGCCGGTCCGGCCCCGGCCCTGCCCGAACCCCTGTGCGAGCCCACGCCACTGGCCGGCACAGAATCCTTGCACGCGCCGCACGCGGGCGTGATCGTGTTTGCCACCGATGTGGGCGACGTGGTGCAGGCGGGCCAGTTGCTTGCCCGCGTTGTGGACCCCTTGTCCACCCAGGAAACGACGATCCACGCTGCCATCGAAGGCGTGGTGTATGCCCGCCACAACTTACGGTGGGCCACCACCGGCATGGAACTGTGTCGCATCGCCGGTCGCACCCCCATCCGCTCTGGCAACTTGCTGAGCCCCTGATTTTTCGAGCCCGCTATGACCACCAAACTTGAAGCCATCGACATCCGCAAGAGCTACGGCTCGCACGAGGTGCTCAAGGGCATGTCGCTGACAGCCAGCGCGGGCGATGTGATCAGCATCATCGGCTCCTCCGGCTCAGGCAAGTCCACCTTCCTGCGCTGCATGAACCTGCTGGAGCGCCCGCAGCAAGGCCGCATCATCGTGGCCGGAGAAGAGCTCAAGCTGGTCACGGCGAAGGACGGCATGCTCAAGGCCGCCGACGACAAACAACTGCAACGATCCCGCGCGAAGCTGGCCATGGTGTTCCAGCATTTCAACCTCTGGTCGCACCTGACGGTGTTGGAGAACATCATCGAGGCGCCCATGCACGTGCTGGGCAAAGGCAAAGAAGAGGCGGTGGTCACGGCGCGCAAGTACCTGGAGAAGGTCGGTCTGCGCGACGTCGAAGGCAAGTACCCGGCCCACATGTCGGGCGGCCAACAGCAACGCGTGGCGATCGCGCGCGCGCTGGCCATGGAACCCGAGGTGATGCTGTTCGACGAACCCACCAGCGCACTCGACCCGGAACTGGTCACCGAGGTGCTGCGCGTGATGCGCACGCTGGCCGAAGAGGGTCGCACCATGGTGGTGGTGACGCACGAAATGGGCTTCGCCCGCGAGGTCAGCAACCACCTGTTGTTCCTGCACCAGGGCCGCATCGAGGAACAGGGCAACCCGCGCGAGGTGCTGGTCAATCCCCAGTCCGAGCGGCTGGCGCAGTTCCTTTCGGGCAAGCTGAAATAGCCTGAAGGCGGCGCAGGCAATCGCCTGAACAGCGGGGTTTCAGCCCCTTTGTTGACCGGCTTGACGGGGCTTCTTTTATCGGACCATTGTGTCGTCACCTGTACGGCAAGTCCCCTGAAAGGAACCCCCATGAGCACCGTCGAATCCACCAGCGCCTGGGCCCAGACCCTGTCGTCCATCAGCTCCGCCTTGTCCACGCACCTGCAGGACAAGATGTTGAAGAAGATGGACACCGACAGCAGTGGCGGCGTTGACCAGAACGAATTCAAGGCCGCCCTGGAAAAGGTAGCGGGCAAACTGGGCGTCGACGCGGGTGAAGGCGCCGAGGAGCTTTACGCCTCCCTTGATGCCGACAGCGACGGCTCACTCAATGGCAGCGAGGTGGGTCAGCTGCTGCAACAGCTGTTCACGCCGCCGTCGGACACACAGGCCTTCGTCCAGTCCCGAGGCGATGAAGCGCGTTTTGCCGAGCTGGACGCCGACGCCGACGGCAACATTTCCATGGCCGAGTTCGGCATCACCCCCGAGGCCTCGCTCCCCGAAGGCACCATGGTGAGCACGACCACAACCACCACGGTGGTCAGCACCATTCACGAACCAATCCCTGGGGCCGAGGGCGCCACACCGGTGGCCGCTGCCACACCCGAAGCAGCAGCGGCAGCCACAGCCGCCGATACCGCAGCCGCGGCCACCGAAGCCGAGAGCACGGAGGTCGCACAAGCAGCGGTGTCCGACGAACAGTTGCAGGCCATGATGAGCTCTGTCGACGCCAACAGAGATGGTGAAATTTCAGGCGCCGAACTGAGCTCCTTCGTGGCTCAGATCAGCGCCCAGGCAGAAGCCGCCACGCGCCGCTACAACGAAACGGCTCTGGCCGGCTTGGGCACCACGAAGCCCGGCACCCTCAACGCCACCGCCTGAGCCCGCTCAGGGCAGCAGGCTCAGGCTGCTGGACCACCGCTGGGGTTGCATCTGCAAGGGCCGGTACTTGACCGCGACCCAGTCCTCGCTCATGTCGCGGTAGCGGCTTGAAAACACGTTGCCGCTTTGACCGGTCTGGTAGATGAACCGCGAGTTCTCCAGGTCGGCGAGGTCGTAGATGGTCCGCAGGCTGGCGGCATGCCGGTTGGCCAGCGGCGCGTCCGCCTTGTCCAGGTGGTACTGGCCTACGTTGACGGTGAACGGGTCCCCGCCTGTGGCGCCCCGTACCTCAAACAAAGGGGCCAGCGCGGCCACGTTGCTGAACGGCCGGTGGATGGAAATGGCGGGATGCGCCTCGCCCCAACGCCAGCTCTTGACATCGCCACCCTGCAGCGCCTGAATGCGGTCCAGCGCCCTGTCCAGCGCCGAACCACTGGCCACGTTGCAGCCCTGCGCACCACACCAGTCCTTGTCGTCGCGTTGCAGCAGGTCTTCGACCGCGTTGCGAAACAGGCGCTTGCCGTACAGGCTCTCAAACTTTTCCTTGCCCAGCCGACCGCCGATCACCGCCCGGGTGAACTCGTCCACCCACACGCTGTAGATCAGCGGCGCGGCGCGCTCGGCAAGCATCTCGCCCTTGAATCCCTCCAGCTCGGCCTTGGCCCCAGTGGCCAGAGCGTGGGCAGAAGGCGCTTTCACCAGGTAGGGCAGCAGTTTCACCGTGGCCGCCGACAACTGGTCGCCGTGCAGGGCCTGGAAACTTTCGATGCTGTGTTTCGACGTCTGAGCGAGCAACGTTTCAATGCGCTCCTGCCGGTAGGGCGCGGCCCAGTCCTGCGTCAGGAAGTGGGGGTAGTCGGGCGTGTGGATGCGCTGGTTGGCGGTGGCGATCCAGCCCTTGCTGCCGTTGTCTTGCGGCGTGGCCTCGTAGGGCAACCAGCCCGTCCAGTCGTAGCGCGCGTCCCAGCCAGGTGCGGGCGCGACGCCCCGGATGTGATTGTCCGCCGCGCGCACCGGCACCTTCCCCACGGCCTTGTAGGCGATGCGGCCGCTGCGGTCGGCCATCACGGCGTTTTGCATCGGCGAATGGAAGTCGCGGTAGGCCTCGATCAGCTCGTCGACCGACTTGACCCGGTTCGACGCCAACGTCGCCATCACATTGCGGTTGTCAGGATCCAGCGCCGTCCAGCGCAGGGCCACCGCAAAGCGATCGGTGTCGATCAGGTTACGCGTGCGCCCGGGAATGTCGCTGAGCACCGGGCCGTGGCGGGTGCTCCGCACGACATGGGTCACGTCGGCCTGGCCCTTGACCTTGAAGGTTTCGATGCGCTGGGTGAACTCGGCCCAGGCTTCCTGGCCTTGTGGGGCGGGTGTGCGGTAGCGCTGCGGCACGGCGGGGTTCAGTTGCTCCAGATACAGGTCTTGCACATCCGGCCCGGTGTTGGTGAAACCCCAGGCCACTTCGCTGGTGCGGCCGAGCACCACGAAGGGCGTGCCGGGCAAGGTTGCGCCCATCACGTCCATGCCTTTGATGCCGTCCACGTCGGGCGCCTGGAGCCGGGCGAAATACCAGATCGCGGGCGCACTCAGGCCCAGGTGCGGATCGTTGGCGAGCAAGGGTTTGCCGCTGGCACTGCGCTCGCCAGACACGGCCCAGTTGTTGGAGCCCTTGCCTTCAATATCACCGAGCGAGCGGCTCCACTCCTGAATGCCCGAAGCCAGTTGAACGCGCCAGGCCGATGCGCCGGTACCGTTCGGCGCCGAGGTCTTGAGCGGCGCCGCGCGAAACACCCCGAGCTCACGGTACAAGCGGCTCAGATCGGCTGTGGCGATGGGTTGCTCGCCCGGGTAGGCAGGAAAGAGCTGCCAGAGCGCCTGCGTGTCCAGCACCTGCAGCGCGGACAGGCGGGCCAGCTCGTTGCCCCAGTTGCCGCCGAGGTCCAGCGCCATCATGAGCGCCCAGCCCGCGCTGTCTGCGGCGTCCCAATAGCGGCCGGCGATGGCCTCTTCGCGAGGGTCGACGCGCAGGATCTGGAACTCGGGTGACAGCGCCTGTTTCCGGTGCGCAAAAAAAGCGTTCACGCCATCGCTGTAGGCCTGCAGCGCCTGCCGGGCTTCGTCACTGAGCCCCGCAACCTGCGCCTTCGCCGCTTCGCGGATGGCCAGCGTGCGCATCAGCATGTCGGTCTCCAAGGTCGATGGGCCGAACACTTCAGACAGCGTTCCGCGCATCACGCGTCGATTGAATTCGAGCTGCCAGCCGCGTTCCTGCGCATGCACATAGCCCATCGCCATCCAGGCATCGCGAGGGTCCTTCGCGAGAACGTGGGTGACGTCGCTGGCGTCTCGCTGCACCTTTACCACAGCCCGCAGACCCGGCAGCTTCAACTCACCATCGACCTGGGGCAGGCTGCGCCACGCATACAGCGCACAGGCCATCGTGGCGAGCGCCAGCATTCCAGCGAACCATCGGGCAGAACGTTTCATCCAACGCACGGTCGGTCTCCTTGTAGTGCCCGCATGGTGCCATGCCACAGCGTTTTGGCACGGTCGGCCGAACAACAGCGCTCAGGGGCGCAGTGGGACGTGCCCCAGCACCATCTGGCCATCGACCAACCTGAAGCTGACGGTGGGTGCGCTGATGTCGGTGAAAGGTGCACCCATGGCGAACTCGCCGTCGCTGTGCAGCAGGCATTCCTGCCTTCGAAGAGAAATCACGTTCTCGACGCCGGCAAAGCGAACCCAGGTCCCATAGCTGCTGGTGTCTTCGAGCAGGTAGTTGCCGGACCTGATGTCGATGCTCGCGTGCAGGCGCGACACGCGCGGGTCGTTGACCACGAAATTCGCTTCGGGCACGCGCCCGATTTTCAAAGGAAGGTCGGTGAGATTGAACGACTGGTTGGCATCCAGCCAGCCCAACTCGATGCCACCGAACACAGACTCGGTCGTCTTGCGCAGCGCGTGCAGGTCGGCCGGCAGTGTCAGAAACTCGGAAAGCATCTCGGTCTGCCACTCAATGCGAAACACCTCGGCCGGTTCAACCCGCCCTTTGATCCGGATCGGTCCCAGGCTGCGGCTGCGCACGTTGGGTGCTTTGCCGAGCTTGCGAATCACGGTTTCGTTGACCAGAATTTGCTCAGGCCCGGCCAGATCGCTCAGGCGGGACGCCACGTTCACCGCGTCACCGAAACAGTCGCCGTCCACCTGAACGACCTGTCCACGGGCCATGCCGATCTGCATCATGAGCTTGAGGCGGTTCGGCCACTGTGCCACGCGTTGCGCGTGCTCCTGCTGGATCAGGCTCATGCACTCCACCGCCAGGCGGTTGTTGGTGAACGACAGCAAGACACCGTCGCCCAACATTTTGACCACCTTGCCGTTGTGCTCCAGGCCGACGGACCCGATCCACTGGGTGAGTTTGGTGACGGCCTTGGCCGCACGGTCGTTGCCCAGTGTTTCAAACACCGACACGCTTCCAGTCAGGTCCACAAAAGCAATCGTCAGTTCAGCCATGGGTCAATCAAATCTTCTGTGTGGGCAACGTACAACTGAAGCGGCTTATCCAAGACGCAACGGCTACCCCGTATCGCTCAGACAGCGTGCGGTTTATCACACATTCTCGGCGAACAACGACCGGAATTGAGGGTGTATTTCCGACCCATTCCAATCTGACCGAACAATCTCGTTCAAAGGACTTACCGCAGGTACCCGACACAGAACTTCAATGTCAGGATGTATCTCCAAGGTACTCAGTCTCTGAAGGCAGTATCTTAAACAGTCTGGTTAAACGCTTGATTTGCCTGTTGTTTTCTTGACTTTACTGAGGTTCAGCGCCTTGCGCGCAGCCCGCTTCAGGGCGTATTCTGAGCCCATAGACATAACGTCGTTGAGGGTCTTCATATGCGCTGGATCAAGCCCACGTTACGCCACAGCATTTCCGCCCTGCTGGGTTCCGACGTACGCAAACATTCGCCTGAATCACTGGAACCAGTTCGGCAAGCCATGCTTGCCACGCTGGGTATCGATGGGGCTGAAGTGAATCCGCGCCTCAAGCACCGGTTGCTGTACGTGCACGACGCACATGCGCTGTGGTTCGCCCGCTCCGAAATGATGGCAGTGCTCAGCCGCTTGCACGGAGAAGCGAAGGCGGGAGATGCCATGCGGAGCCTGACGCCCGTTTTCCAGGGCCTGATTCCCAAGAGCCTGATGGAATCACACCGCATGGGGCGCTGAAGCCTCAACCCCAATACAACAGGGCGTCCCTGCCCTGCACCATCAGCTCAACCTTCTGCCCCACAGGCAGCGCCACCTTGGTGGGCACGTGCCCAAACGGAAGGCCCGTGAGCACCGGTGTGCGAGTGCGGGTTCGCAGCCAGTCCACCACCGTCTGCAGTTTGAACCCCTTGTCGTGTGGCACCAGCTTGAAGCGGTTGAAGGCACCCAACACCACCGCCTTCTGTTGATCGAGCACTCCCGCCAGCAGCAACTGCGTCAGTTGCCGCTCGATGCGATAAGGGTGCTCGTTGGCGTCTTCCAAGAACAGCACACCACCCTTGACTTGAGGCAACCAGGGCGTGCCTACAAGCCCGCAAAGTACCGTCAGGTTGCCACCCCACAGCGTGGCGTTTCGCACCCGCAGCTCAGGTCCATCCGCCGCCGGCTTCTTTTGTCGGGCTACCAGCGCTGGGAGGTCGGATTTCGGCAACTGCCAGCCGCTGCCCTCCCCTTGCCCGCAAACCAGATCGTCGAAACACGCTTCCATGATGTCGTCCGGCGTCTCTTCAGTGCCGAAGTCTTCGCCCAACGCCGGCCCCGCCCAGGTGACAGCGCCGGTTTTGGCCAGCAACGCGCACTGCAGGGCGGTGAAGTCGCTCAGACCCACAAACCGGGTGCCGCGCTCAATGGCCTGCGTGATTTTCTTGAAGGGCAACGCGGGCAGGATGCGCGTCAGACCGTAGCCGCCACGCGAAATCAGCGCCACCTCTGCGCCACTGGCCGCCGCGCGGGTGATGGCGGCCAAGCGGGTCGCGTCGTCGCCGGCAAAACGCATGTGGCTGCTCAGCGCCGCTTCGTCGATCTCCACCTCGTGGCCCAGGTGCTTGAGCCGGGCCACGCCACGGCGGAAAGCGGCCTTGTCGCGCACAGCGCTGGATGGGGAATAGATGTAGATGTGGCTCATGGAATGACTTGAAAAGGATGGACTGGATCATCGCGCAAAAAAAGCGCAGGCTTCTCGCGCGACGCGCTCACCGTGTTCCTGAACAAAATGGCCGGCCTCGACCAGGAGCAAGGGCTCGCCACAACCGCGGATGTCGCGCTGCAGTGCGCGCATCACTGGTTCGCCCAGCACCGGGTCCTGCTGGCCAATCACCATCAGGGTCTGACCTTGCCACTGGTTGCACCAGAAATCCCGGGCCACTCGCGACGTCGCCGCACCCTCATCGTCGGGGTGTTCGGGCACCATGGCAGGAAAGGCGCGCAGGGCGGCGCGGTGACCGCGGTCAGGGAACGGCGCGCAGTAGGCAGCACATTCCGCATCACTCATCTGCATATTGCCGCGCGCGAACAGTCGGGCCACATCGAACTCGGGTTGTTTGGCGCACATCTCGCGCCACGCCAGAAAACCGGGTGACAACGGTGCGTCGCCGGTGGCCAGTGTGGTGTTCATCACCAGCAGGCCGTTGTAGCGATCGGGTGCGGCCATGGGCAGGGTCAGGCCGAGCAAGCCACCCCAATCTTGAACCACGAGCACCACATTCTTCAGATCCAGGCGTTCGATGAACTCCAGCACCACCTGCCGATGCCAGTCAAACCGATGGAAAACATCCTTTTTGGGTTTGTCGCTTTTGCCGAAACCGATCAGATCCGGCGCGACCACCCGGTCACCCGCGGCCGTGAACACCGGAATCATCTTGCGGTAAAGATAGCTCCAGGCCGGGTTGCCGTGCAGGCAGAGCCAAGTGCGGGGCGCATCGGCGGGCCCCTCATCGAGGTGGTGCAAACGCAGCCCCGCAAGCGACGGCAGGTCGCTGAGGTAGTGGGAAGCCCAGGGAAAGTCCGGCAGACCGTTGAAGCGTTCATCGGGTGTGCGCAAGGCATCGTCGCGCAGCGGGTGGCTGTCGCGCCTCTGCGCCTCGCGCCGTTCCCGGAAAAAGCCACTGAGCAGTGCACCGCACTCCTCGGCCCGCACGCCACCTTGCACGGTGGTCTGGTGATTCAGCCGTGCTTCGTCAAACAGATGGAGCACCGAGCCGGCGGCGCCGGTCTTGGGATCGGGCGCACCAAACACGACCCGGCGCAATCGCGAATGCAACATGGCACCGCTGCACATCACGCAAGGCTCCAGCGTCACAAACAGCTCACAGTCATCCAGGCGGTAGTTGCCCAGTGCCAGGGCTGCCGCACGCAAGGCCACGATCTCCGCGTGGGCAGTTGGATCGTGCGCGCTGATCGGCGCATTGCGGCCGACACCAATCACCTGACCTTGATGCACGACCACGGCCCCGACCGGCACTTCGCCTGCCAAGGCAGCGGCATGTGCTTCTTGCAGTGCGAGTCCCATGTAGTCGGCATCGTTCATGGCGGCATTGTCCCGCACTCACCCTGCGGCATCCCTCAGTCGAACAGCGACGGCTGACGGTCCTGTAACGGCCAGCGCGCCAGCACTTCATGGCGTCCTTCGCCGTAGTGGCTGTCGACCAGTTGGACTTCGGTCACCTCCCAGGTCAAAGGCTTGATGCGACGCACGCCAACCGGTTCATGCCGGTAGTCCAACGTGATGTGCGGATAAAAGCTTTGCCTTATACACTCTGGCGGCCAGCCAGCCTGTCTGAGGGCATCCACCAGTTGCCGACGCAGACGGTACAGCGGCTGCACACCCTGACCATGCCCCGCCAACTCCACCGTCCCAAGCTCGCGTTGCTGCCCACGGGACTGCAGCGTGTCAAAGCAGACCCTGAAAGGAGCTTCATCCAACAAGGCGCCGCTCTTTCGAGCCACCCGCAGGACTTCGAGAGGGATGCGTTGCTCATAAGAACCCAGCGGTACCAGCGTAGTGTGCAGCCGGTCCGGGTCCATGGGTTTGGACGGCCCTCGGTACGAGGCGTTCAGCTGCCGTTGATGACACACGATGGCCTTGGCAATCGCATCCGGCAGGTGCAACATGAAATAGAGATCGTGTCGGGTACCCATGCAACACCTCCTTGGGCTGCGTTGGCGGGGTGCCATTTTGCGTCAAAACTGTATATTTGAACAGTGTTATGTCTGGTGCTGAGGCGTCTCATGGGCTGTGTCCACTCACTCCCACTCTATTGTCAATGGTCGGTCGCGGCTCAGAGTGAAAGCGCACTGTGTGCCCTCCGAGGAATGGCACGATACCGACAGAATTACCGTCGCATTCGATAGCGCATCCAGTGACGTCTCCCCCGAATTCCGGACTTTTCAAAACTAGAGGTACGGTTGCTTTCCGGCAAGCCCGAAGGGGCGCAAGGAGAAGCAATGAAGAGGTCGAGATTTTCAGAGGAACAGATCGCCTACGCGCTGCGGTTGGCTGAGTCAGGAACCCCGGTGGTCGATGTGTGCCGCCAGATCGGCGTGTCCGAAGCGACGTACTACACGTCGAAGAAGAAGTTCGGGGATCTGGGCGTGACCGAGCTCAAGCGCTTGAAGATGCTCGAAGACGAGAACGCTCGTCTGAAGCGCATCGTGGCCGACCTGACGCTGGACAAGCAGATCCTGCAGGAGGTCGTTCGAAAAAAAAGGCTCTGAAGGCTGTTAAGCGGCGGGACCTGATCGATCCGCGGTTTGGTGCTCGCAGCGTCAGCGACATCGCCTTCTCCTGGGGCTTCAACGACGCGACCCATTTCAGCCGCTGCTTCAAGGAGCAATTTGGTTGCGCACCGCGCGACTGGCGCAACCAGGGCACGCAGGAACCGGTCAAGCACTGACCCTGCGCTCACTTGAGCGCAGGGTCGAGACTCAGGCGGCCTGGGTTCGTCTGGCGCGCAGTGAGCCGACGTCGGCTTCCCCCAGCAATATCAGGTTGCGCTCCAGCTCATCCGCCAAGGTCTGGAGCACGCTCTGAACACCGGCCTGACCGTCGACCGCCAGCCCGTACAACACTGGCCTCCCGATCAATACGGCGTGCGCACCCAAAGCCAGTGCGCGCGCCACGTCGGCCCCTCGGCGGATGCCGCTGTCCATCAGCACCGGCAGGCGGTCGTGCACGGCATCCACGATGGCCGGCAGCTGCGTGATGGAGGCTGGCGCCAGGTCCAGCTGGCGGGCGCCGTGGTTGGACACGATCAGCGCGTCAACGCCCTCCTCCAAAGCCCGCCGGGCATCGTCCGGGTGCAGGATGCCCTTGAGGATGAGCGGGCCGTCCCAGTGCTGGCGCAACCAACGCAACGAGGCCCAGTCCAGTCCGCGGTCCATGGCGCGCGCCAGCAGCGCGGCCTGGGCCTGGGCCGACATGCGGGCCCCGGGGTTTTCGACCAGGTTGGCGAACTGGGGCGCTCCGCCCGCCGCCAGTCGCATCGACCACGCGGGGTGGCGCAGCAGGTCCAGCACGAGCGACGGCGTGGGCTTGAATGGCAGCTTGAATCCGTTGCGCACATCGCGCTCCCGCAGGCCACTGACCGCCACGTCCACGGTCAGCACCAGCGCATCGAACCGCGCCAGGCGGGCGCGCCGCAGCATCTGCTCTGCGATGCTGTGGTCTTCCATCACATAGAGCTGCAACCAGAGCTGGCCGTTCGGCGCTGCCTCCCGAACGGCCTCCAGCCGCTCATTGGAGGCCGTTGACAGCACGAAGGGCACACCCATGGCCTGCGCCGCCGCCGCGCCCATGAGGTCGCCCCCGGGCCGGACCAGTCCATTCAGACCCGTGGGGGCGATGCCGAAGGGCTGCGCCCACGTCTGGCCCAGCAGCGTGATCGACGGATCGATCTGCCGGGTGTCGCGTAGCACGCGCGGCGCGAGCGTGACGGCGTCGAGCGCGGTGCGGTTGCGCACCAGCCCGAGCCCGTCTTCGGCCGCGCCGTCCAAGTACTCGAACACAAAGCGCGGCAGCGAACGGCGCGCCGCCTCCCGCCAGTCGTTCACCGTGAGCCGGTGGGCCGCGCGCCGCTGGCTCATTTGCTGTGCTGCTTGACCAGAGCGCGGGCTTCGTCCAGCAGTTTGCGACCGTCGGCCCCCTTGGCGTTGGCTTCCTTGATCCATTCGTCGTCGACCAGGTCGGTGGCTTTGACCCAGCGCTGGTACTCCGCGTCGGGCAAGTTGTAGAAAGTGCCGCCACTGTCCTTGGCGGCTTTCTTGAAGGTCTCGACCACGTTGTCGAAACCCGTCTCGCCCGCCCAGGCGGAGGTGGCCACACCGCTGTTGGCATCGATCACCCGCTTCAGGTCCGCAGGCAGCGCGTCGTACTTGGCCTGGTTGATGGCAAACAGAAAGATGGTGTTGGAGATGCGGGGCGCGCCGGCGGGCACATCCAGGTGGTATTTGGCGAAGTCGGGCAGGCGAATGGCCGGCGAGCCTTCCCATGGAACGGCCGCGCCATCCACCAGTCCCTTGGACAAGGCCTCGGGCACCTGGGGCAGTGGCATCACGACGGGTGTGGCACCCAGGGCCTGCAACATGCGGGCGTTGATGCGGGTGGCCGCACGAACCTTCAAGCCCCGCAGCTCCTCCATGGTCTTGGGTTGCGCCTTGGAAAAATGGAACAGCGCCCCGTCGTGCAGGTGCATGAAGATGCGCCGCACGCCCTTGTATTCGTCTTGCGCGTTCTTGTCGACGTAGGTCCAGAGCGCCTGGCTGCCCGCCTTGGATGTGGACGCCATCCACGGCAACTCGAAGACTTCCGACTTGGTGAAGCGTCCGGCCGCATAGGTCGGGACGGTCCAGACCATGTCCACCACGCCGTCGCGCACCTGATCGATCAACTGCGGGGGCGTGCCGCCCAGTTGCATCGAGGGGTAGATCTGGCACTTCAGCTTGTCGCCCGACTCCTTGGCGATCTTGTCGCACCATGGCTGGATCAGCTTGACCTGTGCGTTGGAGGTGCTGGGCAGAAAGTGGTGCACGCGCAGCACCACCTGCTGGGCCGAGGCAGCCGAACAGGTCAGGACCGCGACCGCAGCCAGGGTGAGCGAGGCGGCGCAGCGGCGCACAGGGGGGCGTTTGAGAATTGAAAGCACAGTTTGTCTCCTGTCGTGGATGAAATGGGAACGGGGAAATGAAAAGCGGGACCAGACGACCCGTGGCCGGTCAGACCGCCGGTCGCGAGGAGGCTTCCTTGAGGCGCACCAAGGCATGAAAGGCCTCGGTCAATGGGGTCGCGACACCCAGCGACCGACCCTGGCGCAGCACCGATCCGCAGATCGCATCGATCTCGGTGGCACGGCCGGCCAACAGGTCCTGCAGCATCGAGGGTTTGTGGTTCTTGTGGTGGTCCAGCGCGTGGTCCACCGTGGCGTGCACCGCGTCTGGTTTCACCGCGATGCCATGGGCCTGGGCCACGGCCAGGACTTCGCTCACCACCGCGTGCGCCAGCACCCTGCTCTCAGCCAGATCGCCCACCTGACCCACGGTGGAGCCGCTCACGCCACAAATGCAATTCAGCGCCGCGTTGAAAGCTACCTTCTCCCAGATGGCACACCAGACCGCTTCGTCCTTGCGGGCCAGCAAGCCGGCATCGGAAAACGCCGTCACCACCGTCGCAATCAGGACATGGTCGCGCCCATCGGCCGACATCAGGCGCACACCGCCCTGACCATGCGAATGCACCTCGCCCGGACCAACCAGATCGGCCGGCCAGGTGGTCACGCCCACCAACACGCGTTCGATGGGCACGTATTCGGTGATCTTCTCGACGTTGCCCAGCCCGTTCTGCAAGGACAGCACATGGGTACGGTCACCGATCAGATGCCGCACGCCCAGCAAGGCCTGGGTCGTGTGCAGCGTCTTGGTGAAAACCATCAGGAGGTCGGGCAGCTCCGCGGCCTCGTGCGGGCGGCAGGCCCGCAGGCCCTGGACGCGGCGCTGCCCCGCGTCGGTGTCCAGCAGCAGCCCTTGGGTCTGAATAGCGCTCAGGTGGGCTTCATTGACGTCGATCAGCGTGACCGCGTGACCCGCCTCGGCCAGCAGCCCGCCAAAAAAAGACCCCATGGCGCCTGCGCCCACGATGGAGATGTTCATGGTCTGTGCCATGGGGTCAGAACGGGTAGTGGCGAGGCGCGGTCTGCACCGTGATCCAGCGCAGCTCGGTAAAGGCCTCAATGCCGGCCTTGCCGCCAAACCGGCCGTAGCCCGAGTTCTTGACGCCGCCGAACGGCATCTGTGCTTCGTCGTGAACGGTCGGTCCGTTCACATGGCAGATGCCCGACTCGATGCGCGCCGCGACCTGCCAGGCGCGCGCGACATCGCGCCCGAACACGGCGGACGAGAGGCCGAATTCGTTGTCGTTGGCGCAGGCCACAGCCTCTTCCACGCCGTTGACGCGAACGATGGCCTTGACCGGTGCGAAGGACTCTTCGCGGTAGATCGCCATCTCGGGCGTGACATGGTCCAGCAGCGTGGCCGGCATGAGCGTGTTGTCGGCCTTGCCACCGCACACCAGCGTGGCGCCCTTGGCCAGCGCGTCGTCGATCAAAGCGTTGCAGCGCTCGACCGTGGCCATGTCGACCACCGAGCCCAGCACCACCGGCCCGTTGCGCGGATCACCCAGCGGCAGCGACTGGGCTTTGGCCGCGAGCTTGGCCACGAAATCATCGGCGATCTTCTGGTCCACGATGAGGCGCTCGGTGGACATGCAGATCTGGCCCGAGTTGGCGAAGGCGCCGAACGCGGCACCCGCCACGGCCGCGTCCAGGTCGGCATCGTCCAGCACCAGCATCGGCGCCTTGCCACCAAGCTCAAGCACGGCGGGCTTGAGGTATTTGGCGCAGGTCTGGGCAATGATGCGGCCCACTTTGGTGGACCCGGTGAAATTCACACGGCGCACCGCCGGGTGCGCGACCATGGCCTCCACCACGGCGCCGGCATCGGCCGGGGCGTTGGTCACGAAGTTCACCACGCCGGCGGGCAGGCCGGCCTCTTGCAAGGCTTCGATGATCAGTCCGTGGGTGGCCGGGCTGAGCTCGGAGCCCTTGAGCACCACGGTGTTGCCGCAGGCCAGCGGCGTGGCGATGGCGCGCACACCCAGAATCACGGGGGCGTTCCAGGGTGCGATGCCCAGCACCACACCGGCGGGCTGGCGCACCGCCATGGCCAGGCTGCCCGGCACGTTGGAGGGAATCACCTCACCGCTGATCTGGGTGGTGATCGAGGCGGCTTCGAGCAGCATGTCGGCCGCGAGGTGCACATTGAAGCCCGCCCAGATACCGGATGCACCGACTTCGGACGCCATGGCTGCCGCAAAGGCCGCTCCCTTGGCTTCGAGCGCGTGAGCCGCTTTCATCAGCAGCCCGCGGCGCTCGCCCGGACCCATGGCCGCCCACGCGGGGAAGGCCTTGGCCGCCGCGTCCACCGCGGCACGCGCGTCGTCGGGTGTGGCGGCGGGGGCCCGTGTGGCCACGCTGTGGTCCAGCGGGTTGCGGCGCTCGAAGGTCGCTCCGTTGGAGGCGAAGCGTTGCTCGCCGCCGATCAGCATCTGGATATCGCTCATGGTCTTGTCTCCGTCAGGTGGTTGTGAAAGTTCAGTCGCTGTGGCCTTCAAGCCACCACGATCTCGATAAGGAAGGGGCCGGGATGCCGCAGTGCACGCTCCAGGGCGGGCGCCAACGCATCGGGGGCCTCGGCGCGTTCCGCCGTCATGCCCTGCCCTTGCGCGAGCATCACGAAGTCCAGGTTGGGCAGGTCGGTGCCCGCGGGCTTGACGCCAGGCGCATAGCCGAACACCGGCGCAAAGTCCTGCAAGGCGGCGTAGCGCCGGTTGTTCAGGATCACGAAGGTCATGGGCACATTCATCTGAGCGGCGGTGTAGAGCGCCTGGATGGCATACATGCTGGACCCGTCTCCGATCAAGGCGATGACCCGCCCTGCCTGGCCTTGGCGCTGTCGCGCGAGCGCGACCCCCACAGCCGCAGGCATGCCGTGTCCCAGACCCCCACTGGCCATGGTGTAGAAGCTGTCGGCGCCTGCCATGGGCAGGTGGGCCTGGATGTCGCTGCGTGAACCGGGCGCCTCCTCCACCACCACGTCACCCGGCTGGCGCGCACGGTCCAGCGACTGCAAGACATAGGGCACGCTCATCGGAACGCCGGCGACAGCCTCCTGTGGCGTGGCGCGCCCGGTGGGTGCCGCGCGCTGCGGCGGGGCACTGTGTTCCAGCAAGGCATCCAGGGCCAGGTGCAGGCTCGCCACCACGCTGTCGCCCACCGGCGCCCAGGCGGCGGTCTGGGGGTCATCGACGATATGGAACAAGGTCGCGCCCGCTGGAATGTGAGGCCCCTGCCCTTCGACGTGGTAGCTGAAGGCCGGAGCGCCCAGCACCAGAATCAGGTCGTGTTCGGCCAGCCGCTGAACGATGCGCTCGCGCATGGCCGGGAGAAACCCAGCGAACAGCGGATGCCGCTCCGGGAAACCACACCGAGCGCTCATGGGCGCTGTGTACACGGCGGCCCGGTGCTGTTCGGCCAGGGCCACCACGCGCCCGACCGCGCCGTCCCGGTCCACACCAGCCCCCACCACGATGGCGGGCCTGCGGCTGGCGTTCAGGGCGGTCGCCACACGAGTGATCGATACCGGATCGGGCCCGATGGCCTGGCTCATCTGGCGTGGCGTCACCCACTCGGTGGTTCGATCCCAGTCGTCGGCCGGGATCGAAACAAATACCGGGCCGCAAGGCGGCTGCATGGCGATGCGGTAGGCGCGGGCCAGTGCCAACGGCACATCTTCGGCCCGCGCCGGCTCGACGGCCCATTTCACGTAGGGCTTGGGCAGGTCGGTCGCCTGGGCCGCGAACAGAAATGGGTCAAAGGGCAGGATGGAACGCGACTGCTGGCCGGCGGTCACGATCATCGGCGTCTGGTTCTTGAACGCCGTGAAGATGTTGCCCATGGCATGGCCCACACCCGCCGCCGAATGCAGGTTGACCATCGAGGCATTGCGCGTGGCCTGGGCATAGCCATCGGCCATGCCGATCACCACCGACTCCTGCAAGCCGAGCACGTACCTGAAATCAGACGGGTAGTCGCGGAACATCGGCAACTCGGTCGAACCCGGGTTGCCGAACACGGTGTCGATGCCGAGGTCGCGCATCAGTTGAATCACCGCCTCGCGCACGGTGGGCTGGGCATCGGTGGGTGGGCGTTGGGTGTCAGGTGCGGTCATGGCAGGCTCGGCTGGTGAATGGAGGCAAGTCTGCGGCCGCATCCATCATTGATCAATAATATGAGACTAATAAGTAATATCCATATGACGAATATTGAAACGCTGGACCTCAACCTGCTGCGGGTGTTCGACGCGATCTACCGCACGCGCAACATCAGCCGAGCGGCCGAGCAACTGGGCTTGTCGCAACCCGCCACCAGCCAGGCACTGACGCGGCTGCGGCTGGTGCTAAGGGATCCGATCTTCGAGCGCGCCATGGGCGGCGTGCGCCCCACCGAGCGGGCGGACCGCCTGGCGCGCTCGGTGCAGGCGGGCATGGCCCTGTTCGAAGCGGGTTTGCAGGAGTCCGACCAGTTCGATCCGCTGACCTCCACCGAAGAGGTTCGCCTGCACCTCACCGACATTGGCGAAGCGCGTTTCCTGCCGAAGCTGATGGCGGCGATGGAGGAACGGGCGCCCCACATGCAACTGCAAGCCAGGGCCTGGCCGCCCGGTGAAGTGGCTGCTGCGCTGGACACCGGCCAACTGCATATCGCGATCGGCTTCCTGCCCGCTGCGAAGGACACCGCCAAAGAAGACTTGTTGACCGACCGCTACGCACTGCTGTTGCGCGCCGACCACCCCATCACCCGCTACGCCAAATCGGGCTCGCTGGCACTGGAACGCCTGAACCAATTGCACTATGTCGCCGTGCGCTCCCACACCGATACGTTGCGCATCTTGCAGATGCTCCATCTGGAACACCAGGTGCGCCTGGTGACCTCGACCTTTCTGGCGCTGCCGGCCATCGTGCGCTCCACCGACCTGGGGGTTCTGATGCCCCGGGAGATCGCGCAAGGCTTTGCGCCCGCCGAGGGCTTTTGCCTGCTCGAACCGCGCCTGCCCTTGAGGGACTTCACCGTCGCCCTGCACTGGAGCCGCCGCTACCAGCAAGTGCCCATGCAGCAGTGGCTGAGAGCCCTGGTGATCGAACTGTTCAAGGCGTGATGCGCGCACCAGCGCTCGTCGGGCCTGCCCCTGCCGTCGGGCCGAGGCCAGTGGACCGATGCCCACCGAGTTGGCCGCATCAGGTACGCTCGCCCGAACATAGCGGCCCACATGCGTCGGCACAGACAAAGACGCGGGGCACCCACCACCGGCATGCCTGTACAACCCGTTCTTTTGCGCGCCTGAGCCATGTACGCCGTCGAATCCTTGCGCGCCTTCAGCGAGAGCCTGCTGGCATTGAGCGGCCAGGCCAGGTCGGCACAGCCCGAGCGGCAGGTGCTCGACGCCCTGCGCGTGCTGGAAAAGCTGGTGCCTTTCCAGTCTGCCTGGTGGGGAGAGGTGACCGACGAGGACGCCCAGAACCCGCGGCGCAACTGGCTGCACGGCCGCATCAACCTGAGCAGCAGCTTCGCTGACGAATGGAACGCACTCGCTGGCGTCGACGACTTTGCCACCGGTTCCATGCAAGCCTTGGGCACGGTGGTGCGCTTCAGCGGCTATGACGATCCCGCGCCGGCGGTCGCCTCTTTTTCCCGCAAGCACCGTCTTTACCATGCCATGGCCACGACGGCCGAGCTGCCCGGCAGCGGCATGCTGTTTTTCGTTTCCCTGTACCGCGACGAACACCAGCCAGCCTTCGACGACCTCGCCAGCGTCATGTTCGAGGAGTTCACGCGGCACCTGCTGCACCACTGGCATCTCCAGGTGCAAAACCTGCTCAACGCCTCGACCCACCAAGCGTCTGACCACTTTGCCCTGTCTGACCGCAACGGTGATCTGCTCTACCTCGGCGGCCAGCTGGGCGCGCTGCTGCGCGAAAACCTGCCTGGCTGGTTCAGCTCGCCACTGCCACCCGAACTGCTGGCGCGCATCAACGCCGGCGATGGCAGTGTCACGCTGGGTCGCCACCGACTGTGGTTTCAACCCAGCGGCGAGTTGATCGCCCTGTCGTTCGGGCGGGACTCGCAAGCCCTGCGCTTGCCACCCCGGGAACGCAGCGTTGCCGTCTTGTACGCGCGCGGTGACTCCTACAAGGAAATCGCCCGCCTGCTCGACCTGACCCCGGCAACGGTTCGCACCTACATTCGCAACATCTATCTGCAACTGGGGGTGCGCAACAAGGTCGAGTTGGGATCGGCTCTCCATCCCAATCCCTGAGCCCGCACGTCGGGACGCACGCCCACCCTCCGCATCTGCAGAGGGCCAAGCGCGGCCCAGTCTCCCTACCATGACAACGGCTCACGGTGAGCAGGAGACAAAGAATGAACTGGACAAAAATTTCTGGCGCCTCGCTGGCATGTGTGGCGCTCGTCATCACCGCTTGCGGTGGATCGGACGACGAAACCGCCGATACCGTTCTGCGCAACGGCAAGGTGGTCACACTGGATGCCAACAACTCGATTCAACAGGCCGTCGCCGTGCGCGACGGAAAGATCGTGTTTGTGGGCAAAAACTCCGACGCCAAGGACTGGATTGGCAAGAACACCCAGGTCATTGATCTGGGCGGAAAGATGCTGATGCCGGGCTTCGTGGACGGGCACATGCACTCCCTGGCTGGTGGCCGAGCCCTGCTGATTTGCGACTTGGCCTACGCCCCGCTGTCGCACGCTCAGCTGGCACAAAGACTGCAGGCATGCCTGGACACGAGCGCGGACAAAGAGCCCGACACCTGGCTCGAGGCCGTCAACTGGGATCGACAGGCCACCAACGGCATCGACGGTGACCCCACCAAAACCGTGCTCGACGCGCTGACCACGAGCCGCCCCATTGCGGTGACCTCCAGCGACTTCCACGCGGTGCTGGCCAACACGCGGGCATTCACACTCGCGGGCGTTACTGCCGCCACGCCAGACCCCACCGGCGGAAAATTTCTCCGGGATGGTGCAGGCAACCCAAGCGGCATCAGCGAGGATGCCGCAGGCTGGCAAGTCAAAGCGGCCATTCCGCCGGACACCGACGAATTTTTGCTGCAACAAGGCCGCGCAGCATTGCAAGCCCTGCGCGATCAAGGCATCACTTCGTTCATGGACGCCGCGGCGGGCGAAGCGCACGCCAAAACCTTCAAGAAACTGAAAGACGAGGGCGAACTTACCGCCCGCGTCCATCTGACCTATGTCATGGATGCCGCCATCACGGCCGCAGATCCAAAAGCCGCGGTCGCCCAGGCCAAAGCCTTTGTTGCCACGACCGACCAGGGTGAGCCCCAGGTTGCACCGGGCATTTCGGCCAAGATCCTCAAAGTGTTCATGGACGGCGTGGTCAACGCCCCTGGCGACACGGGCGCCATGCTGGCCCCCTACTTCGAGAATCAGGGCACCGCAGCGGCGCCGAACTGGGTACCAGGCACCAATATGGGAGAGGTGTATTTCCCGGCCAGTGTGATCAAGCCGATGATGCTGGAAGCGGTGGACAGCGGTCTTGACATGCACCTGCACGCAACGGGAGATCGCGCCGTGCGGGAAACACTTGACGCCGTGGAATACGTTCGCGCTCAGCGACCACGTGCCGACTTCCGACCTGCCATTGCCCATGGCGAAACCGTGGCCGTGGCCGACTATCCGCGCTTTGCCCCGCTGAACGTCAGTGCGACCATGTCGTTCCAATGGGCACAGCGGGCGCCCTACTCGATCGGGGACACCGAAAACCACCTGGGGCCTGATCGCTTCGCACGCATGGAACCCTTTGGCAGCCTTCGCAACGCCGGTGCACGTGTGGCCTTTGGGAGCGACTGGCCGATCGATCCGATCGACACGTTCCTGGCGCTCAAGGTGGGCGTGACAAGATCTGGTGACCCGACGAACCCGCACAGCGCTGCCAGCATCGCCCCGATTTTCGAGGGCCCGATCAACGCCGATCCTGCGCTGTCGCGTATTGACGCGCTCCGCGCAGCCACCATCGAAGCGGCCTACCAGCTGCGATTGGAGAAGTACGTGGGCTCCATCGAGAAGGGCAAATTTGCCGACCTGATCGCCCTGGACAAAGACTTCCTGCGCGTTCCCGAAGAGAAGCTGGCACGCAACCAGGTGCTGATGACCATGAGCGGGGGCCGGGTCGTTGCCGCGAAAGACAAGTTTGCAGCGCTGATGACCCCGTCGAAGCATGAAACCCGCGCCCATGACCGCAGGTTGAATATCAATGGATCGGCCGGCCACGCCATCGTGAAGGGCTCGCCGCACGGGGACGGCCACAACCACTGACCATGCCTGGGCACCGCGCCCAGCGCCTGAAGGCCAGGGCGACAACACGATAGGGTGTTGTCGCCCTGTTTCATTGGCGAAGCCCCTTTGAAGGTGAATCCACCCGCAAGAGCGGCGCTGTCGGGATGGGCGCCCCTTCTCATCCTTGCTCTTTTGGCCTTTGCCCGTCTTGGTCCCGGCGGGCACGCCGATTCAGCCAAGCGCTGTAAACCATGCCCATGGTCAGCCAGACCGCCCCCATTTTCAGAGCGCTCGGATGCATGCGGAGCAACACGGCAAGCGCCACCATCAAGCCCAGCGCAGGCGCCACAATGTGGAAATACACAGAACGCTGATCGCTGTGCCTGAAATACACCATCACGGATATGTGAAGCATGATGAAGCCGCCCAGAGCGCCCAGGCTGACCATCGATGCCAGGACCTCCACCCGATCCCTCAACACCAACGCCGTCACCATGGGCACCAGGGTGGCCGTCACCAGCGCCACACGCGGCACGCCGCTGGCGCCATGAACGCGGCCCAAAGTGGCGGGCAACTGGCGGTCGCGCCCCATGGCGAAGAGCACCCTTGATACGCCCGCGACCATGGGCAGGGTATTGGTGAAGCCCACCACGACGGCGAGTGCCCACGCCAGCGTGATCGAGGCCCACGGCCCCACTGTTTGGCCCAGAAGCTCAAAGATGGCGGCACCGGGGTCCTGCATCTCGATGGCAGGCATCAGGTTGCCAACGGCCCACGCGATGAACACGAACAGCACGCTGGTCACCGCCAGCACCGTCAAGATGGCCCTGCCGATCAAGCCCTGGTCGCTGGAATCTCGGGTTTCCTCCGAGAGCGTGCTGATGGCATCAAAGCCCAGAAACGCCATGACGGCGATCGAGGCCCCCGAGAACACATGAGGCCAGTGAATGCCTCGGTCGCCCACGAAAGGTTGGGCGGTCAGGGCACCATTGCCCGCGCCGCCATTGAGCGCCATGATGGTGAGAACCAGCACCACGGTCACGATCACACATTGCATCGCCACCGAAAAGGCGTTGATCTTGGACGTGGTGCCGATACCGCACCAGTTCAATCCCAGCGTGATCAAGGCGACGACGCAGATCCACCCGGCCAGACCCAATGCGGGAGCCAGCAACGCCATCCCGATGGCCATGAGCGTGAAGACCAAGGCGGGGACCAACAGGTAGTCCATCAGGATCAACCACCCTGCCAGGAAGCCCAGGCGGTGACCCAGACTTCGGCGTGCAAACCCGTAAACGGAACCGGCGTTGGGGATCGCTCGGCTCATGGTGACATAGCTCAGCGCGGTGAAGTACATGCAAATGGCCGCCACCAAGAAAGACGAGGCGATCAACCCGTCGGAAGCAGCCCAGACAAATCCCAGGCTCGTCAGAGGCGCCACGATGGCGATGTAGGCCAGTCCAAAAGCGACCAGATCGCCAAAGCCCAAGCTTCTTTTCAGGTGAGCGCCATCCATTGAAGGACTTTCGGCAGCGGTTGGTGAGGACATCAACGAATTTCCGTTTCGGGCACCCAGGCGATTTTGACCCTGGCTTTTCACCCCATCATGCGCCCTCTGTTTGCGGCATCGCTGAACAGGGATTGAACGCCCGGGAAACGCGGTGTGCCTTTGCAAGGGAATGAAAACCCGGGAAGGCCGTGAGGGCCCGCCTTCAGCCTTGCAAGGCCGCCCATCGTGATCGCGCTGTTTCAAGCGCGAGGGGCACCCCTCAAATGGGTTTGGCCTGCCAAGCTTGCCCAGCAGCCTGATCGCCCCGTCAAACCGTGCATCGCCCTGGTGCCCCACGTTCAGCCGCAGGTGGTGGGTGAAGCGGTGGTCGGCCGAGAACAGCACGCCCGGCGCGGTGCTGATGACGCAGGCCCTGGCCCGCTGGTGCAGCGCCAGCGCGTCCACCTCGGGCGGCAGCTCCAGCCAGAGGAAATAGCCGCCTTCGGGCCGCGTGACGCGGGTGCCGGCCGGGAAGTGCCGCTCCACCAGTTTCGCCGTACGCGTCGTCCTCGATCAGCTGCACGCCGTGCTGCGCCTGGATACCGAGATCTTCCCAACAAATCTTGTGGTGGCTGACGATGAAGTCAAGTTGCTCGCGCCAGGTCCAACCCACATCGGAACGCTCAACAGTTTGTATCGCTTCACGCGACCAGCAGGTCGTGCCAAAACATGGACGACCCGCACATCTGGACAGTTCTCCTGTCCATCAAATCCTTGACACAGGCCGCAGTTCTGCTCTCGAGACTGGTCCGCTATTTGACTGAGAACGCTCGGCAGGAACCCCTCGCCTTCTTTCTATCGATGCCCGATATTGGGCGCCCTTAGTGAGCCAACGGGCCGACGGCATCGCTTCAGAACGGTCCTTCAGAAGGGAAAAGCGAACAGCTTCACCAGGGCAACTGAGTGAGTCCGCCTCCAGCGAGACTGGACACTCAAAGTCGCCACGAAAACACCGCCCTTCCCTGCCCGCCGGATGCCGCTGTTTGGCGGCTGCCGGGAATCGCGTCTGCGGTGCGCAAAGAAGGCCCGGAGACGGTGCGGAAGTCGTTTAGTGTGTATCGCAAAAGCGTGAATACTCGTTGATGACACATTCACATCGTCAACGGTCAACCGCAACCCGTTGATCTATATAGATTTGTTTGGCTCCCGTCACTCCCACTCGATCGTCGCGGGTGGCTTGCTGCTCACATCGTAGGTCACACGGTTGATGCCGCGCACCTCGTTGATGATGCGACTGGACACCTTCTTGAGCAGCGCATAGGGCAGCTCGGCCCAATCGGCGGTCATGAAATCGCTGGTCTGCACCGCGCGCAGCGCCACCACGTAGTCGTAGGTGCGACCGTCGCCCATCACGCCCACACTCTTGACCGGTAGAAAAACGGTGAAGGCCTGGCTGGTGAGGTCGTACCAGCTCTTGCCGCTGGGGTGGTCGATGGTGGAACGCAGCTCTTCAATGAAGATCGCATCGGCCCTGCGCAGCAGGTCGGCAAATTCTTTCTTCACCTCGCCAAGGATGCGCACGCCCAGGCCCGGGCCCGGGAATGGATGGCGGTAGACCATGTCGTGCGGCAGGCCCAGGGCCACACCGAGTTCGCGCACCTCGTCCTTGAACAGGTCGCGCAGCGGCTCCAGCAGTTTCAGGCCCAGTTGCTCAGGCAGGCCGCCCACGTTGTGGTGGCTCTTGATGGTGACGGCTTTCTTGCTCTTGGCACCACCGGACTCAATCACGTCCGGATAAATAGTGCCTTGTGCCAACCACTTGGCGCCTTTTGTTGATGCACCACTTGAAATTAGTTTGGCCGCTTCGGCCTTGAAAACCTCGACGAATTCGCGGCCGATGATCTTGCGTTTGGCTTCCGGTTCGCTCACCCCGGCCAGATGGCCGAGGAACTGGTCGGCCGCATCGACGCGGATCACCTTGGCGTGCAGCTTGCCGACGAACATGTCCATCACCATGTCGCCCTCGTTCAGGCGCAGCAGGCCGTGGTCGACGAAGACGCAGGTCAGTTGGTCGCCGATGGCGCGGTGAATCAGGGCGGCGGCCACCGAAGAATCCACGCCGCCAGACAGGCCGAGGATGACTTCTTCATCACCCACTTGTTCGCGGATCCTCTGCACCGCTTCCTCGATGTGGTCGCGCATCACCCAGTCGGCCCGCGTTTGGCAGATGTCGAGTACAAAGCGCTCCAGCAGCGCCCTGCCCTGCACCGTGTGCGTGACCTCGGGGTGGAACTGCACCGCGTAGTACCCGCGATCCACATCGGCCATGCCGGCAATGGGGCAGCTGTCGGTGCTGGCCATGAGCTTGAAGCCCGGGGGCATTTCGGTGACTTTGTCACCGTGGCTCATCCAGACCTTGAGCATGCCGTGGCCTTCGGGGGTATGGAAGTCGGCGATGTCTTTGAGCAGGGGGGTGTGGCCACGGGCGCGGACTTCGGCGTAACCGAATTCGCGGGTGTGGCCCGCCTCCACCTTGCCACCCAGCTGCTGCGCCATGGTCTGCATACCGTAGCAGATGCCCAGCACGGGCACGCCCAGTTCAAACACGGCATCCGGAGCCTTGTCGTCCACTTCGTAGACGCTGGCGTGGCTGCCGGAGAGGATCACGCCCTTGAGCTGGCCGTCGGCGGCGAACTCGCGCACCCAGGCGTCGCTCACGTCGCAGGGATGGACTTCGCAGTACACATGGGCTTCGCGCACGCGGCGGGCGATGAGCTGAGTGACCTGGGAACCGAAATCTAGAACGAGGATTTTCTGGTGCTGCATGGAGGACAAGACCGGTGGAAGAATCAGCGCCGGTTCAGCCAACGTGCGCCGAAGAAGGCAGCGAGCGCCAGCATGAACAACAGGGACAGGGACTGCCAGAACTTTTCGGGATCGGTGGCCCGGCTGAACGGGTGCCGACCCGGGGTTTCACCGGTCAGTAACCCATAGGCCACCATGCCGCCCAACACAAGTGCCAGCGCGTAGAGCGCCCACACTTGCCATTGCAACGGCTCGGGCGGTGACGTGGGTCGCACGACGATCACTCGGCGCGGTAGTTCGGCGCCTCTTTGGTGATCTGCACATCGTGCACGTGGCTCTCGCGGATGCCCGCCGAGGTGATCTCGACGAACTCGGCCTTGGCGCGCATGTGCTCGATGGTCGGGCAACCGCAGTAACCCATGGAGGCCCTGAGGCCACCGGCCATCTGGAAGATGATGGACACCACCGAGCCCTTGTAGGGCACGCGACCTTCAATGCCCTCGGGCACCAGCTTGTCTGCGTTGGGGTTACCGGTGCTGCTTTCCTGGAAGTAGCGGTCGGCGCTGCCCTGCTGCATGGCACCGATGGAGCCCATGCCGCGGTAGCTCTTGTAGCTGCGGCCCTGGTACAGCACGATCTCGCCCGGCGCCTCTTCGGTGCCGGCGAACATGCCACCCATCATCACGGTGTTGGCGCCGGCCGCGATGGCCTTGGCGATGTCGCCGCTGTAGCGGATACCGCCGTCGGCGATCATGGGCACGCCGGTGGTCTGCAGCGCCGTGGCCACGTTGTCGATGGCCATGATCTGGGGCACGCCCACACCGGCCACGATGCGGGTGGTGCAGATGGAGCCGGGGCCGATACCGACCTTGACACCGTCGGCACCCGCTTCCACCAGCGCCAGAGCGGCGCTGCCGGTGGCGATGTTGCCGCCGATCACGTCCACCTGTGGGTAGTTCTGTTTGACCCAGCGCACGCGGTCGATCACGCCCTTGCTGTGGCCGTGGGCCGTGTCCACCACGATAGCGTCCACACCAGCTTTCACCAGCGCTTCCACGCGCTCTTCGGTGCCTTCGCCCACACCCACCGCGGCGCCCACGCGCAGACGGCCGGCGGCGTCGCGCGCGGCGTTGGGAAAGTTGAGCTGTTTGGTGATGTCCTTGACCGTGATCAGGCCCTTGAGTTCAAAGGCGTCGTTCACGAGCAGCAGACGTTCGAGCTTGTGCTTGTTGAGCAGGGTCTTGGCCTCGGCCGGCGTGGTGCCGTCGGGCATGGTGATCAGCCGTTCACGCGGCGTCATGATCTCGCTGACCGGCAGGTCGTAGCGGGTTTCAAAACGCAGGTCGCGGCCGGTGACAATGCCAACCACCCGACCCGCTTCCACCACCGGGAAGCCGGAGATGCCCAGGTCATCGGACAGCTTCATCACCTGTCGGATCGTGGTCTGGGGAGTGATAACGACCGGGTCGCGCAGTACACCCGATTCGTAGCGCTTGACCTTGGCCACATGGGCGGCCTGCTCCTGCGCGGTGAGGTTCTTGTGGATGATGCCGATGCCGCCCTCCTGGGCAATCGCAATCGCTAGGCGAGCTTCCGTCACGGTGTCCATCGCGGCTGAAACCAAGGGTAGATTCAGCTTGATGTTGCGGGAAAACTGGGTGGCGAGAGAGGTGTCCTTGGGAAGGACCTGGGAGTACGCTGGCACCAACAAAACATCGTCGAAGGTGAGCGCTTTGCCGAGTAGGCGCATGGGGTAAAGCTCCAAAAACACGATTGTACCCGGGGCCAAGCAGCCACAAGGTCATGGCATGACCCGCGTGAGTGCCACTTCCGCTACTTCCATTTGCACAAAACGCGACTTGTTCATCGCCCGGCAGCAGGACGTGGGTGCGCGGGAGGTGGTCAACGGGTAAACTGATCTGATGTCTCATCGTCACACACCCCTCTCACTCTGGCGCCCCGTTGCGTTTGCCTTGCTGACCATCCTGGCCAGCGGCGGGGCCCAGGCGCAATGGCAATGGATTGACGGCTCTGGCGCCAAAGTGTTCAGCGACACAGCGCCACCTCCGGGCATCCCCGACAAGAACATTCTCAAGAGGCCGGGCGCGCGAACCGAGGTCAAGACGTCGGATGCCGCCACTTCCGACGCGGCAGCCGGTGCGCCCGTTGCTGCACCTGCCCCCAAGGTGACGGGCCGGGACGAACAGCTCGAAGCCAAGAAGAAACAAGCCGAAAAGCAGGCAGAAGAAGCCGCTCAAGCCAAGAAAAAAGCCGAGACCGAAAAGTTGGCCAAGGCACGCGCAGAGAACTGTGAACGCGCCAAACGTGCCAAGACCACGTTCGACTCCGGCATCCGCATCGCCACCACCAATGCCAAGGGTGAGCGTGAGATCATGGACGACAAGGCCCGAGGTACTGAAACCAAGCGGCTCGACGAGATCATCCGCTCCGATTGCGGCCCCATGCCGCAGGCTGCAGGCCCGCAAGCTACCGTTCAATAGCCCGCTTTGGACCCTGGTCGGCGCTGGGCAAACAAGCCTGCGCCCCGGGAGCCTTGTCCCACAAAGCGCTCACGGCGCGCAACTTTCGGGTCCACGCGCAGTTCCCGATACATCTCGACGCGGTCACCCTGTCTCAACAGCGTGCTTGCTGAGGCTTTGCGCCCCCAGATTCCAACCTCCAACGGCGCTTGCTTGATGGCGGGAAAGCGTTCCAGCCATCCCGCCAGGTGCAGGGCCTCCTTGAGCGTCGTACCCTCTGGCACCGTCAGGTGCATTTCGTGTACCTCGCGCGCTGCGGGCGAGAAGACCAGTGCGATGTCCATCATGCCCCATACACCTGGTCAGCACGCTTGACGAAAGCGTCCACCAGACTGCCGGCGATGCGATCGAAAACAGGGCCGACCAGCGTCGCCAGCGCTTGACTGGAAAAACCATAGGTCAGGCGAAACGCCACCTTGCAGGCCCGTTGCGTGCCATCCCCGAGCGGGATAAAGTCCCAAACCCCTTCGAGGTGGGAAAACGGTCCATCGACCAGTTCCATCAGCACCTGGCGGTCGTCCACATGGGTGTTGCGTGTGGTGAAGCTCTGGCGAAGGCCACTGATGGACATGCCCACTTTGGCCACCATGCCAGCGTCATCGCTTTCCACCACCTCGCTGTGATCACACCACGGCAAAAACTGCGGGTATTGGGGCACATCGGTCACCAGCGCGAACATTTCATGCGCGCTGTGCCAGAGCAAAACAGACTTTTGAATCGTTTTCATACAATCGGGCGGGCACTCAAGGCAACAGGCCACATTCGGCACGCCGCCCGGCAGCTACTTCGCTGCCATTGTATTGGCCTGAAACGGCCGCAACTGACACCTCATGGCCACCAAACCCAGCAAAACCGCGCCCGTCAAGGGCGTTGACAGCCGCATCGCCGACAACAAGAAAGCGCTCTTCAACTACGCCATTGAAGAGCGCTTCGAAGCCGGCATGGTGCTCGAAGGTTGGGAGGTGAAGGCCCTTCGAGAAGGCAAGGTGCAGCTCACCGACGGCTACGTGGTGATCCGCGAGGGTGAGCTGTTCCTGATCGGCTGTCAGATCAACCCGCTCAACACAGCCTCCACCCACATCAGTCCAGATTCGGTGCGCACGAAAAAACTGCTGCTGCACCGCGAACAGATCCGCCGCCTCATCGGCAAGGTCGAGCAGAAGGGCTACACCTTGGTTCCTCTCAACATGCACTGGAAGAACGGCAAGGTGAAATGCGAAATGGCATTGGCCAAAGGCAAGGCGGAACATGACAAACGCGACACCATCAAGGAGCGTGAAGGCAAGCGCGAAGTCGAGCGGGTCATGAAAAGCCGCACCCGCTGACACCGCCCACGCACTTTCGGCCGACGGCCGGAGGTGCCTGATCGGTCAGCCCAGTGATCGAAGCGGATGGGCGTGGGCTGGCCAGGGGCTATCGAAGAACAGAGCGACCATGGCGGGCGTCACGTCTTCCGCTTTCGCAGGATTCCATTTCGGTGCATGGTCCTTGTCGATGGCCAGTGCCCGAATACCTTCCACCGTTTCGCTGGCGGCACCGGGTCGCAGGTGGAAGCAGCGGCGCACCATGTCGCGCTCCATGCGCAGGTTGTCGGTCAGCCCCAAGTGCCGTGCGCGGCGGATCTGCTCCAGAACGACGTGCAACATCAGCGGCGAGCGCTTGCGCAGCATCACGGCAGTCTGTTGCGACCAGTTGCCATTGCCCAGTTCCAACGTGGTCAGCATGGCGCCCACGCTGCCGAGCCCGAAGACCCGGTCGATATCGGCCAGAGGCAAGCCACTGGGCTCCACGTGTTTCTGCACATGATTCTGGCACCAGCGTTGCACTGCCTCACCGGTCTCGTACGGAGTCTGTCCCAGGCTGTCCCACAGGCTCTGCAACCGGCCACTGTCCACCTGGGCATCGGCCAGACCCACACCCATGGCCTGCGCACCATTGAGCACCAAGCCGGTGAGTGCCAAGTATTCACCGACGCGCCCCGGACACCGACTGAGAAAGTAGCCGCCACCGACGTCGGGAAACAGTCCGATGCCGGTTTCTGGCATGGCGAGTTGGCTGCGCTCAGTAACGATGCGCAGACTGGCGCCCTGGCTGATCCCCATGCCACCGCCCATACAGATGCCATCCATCAGCGCGATGTAGGGCTTGGCGTAGGTGTGCACCAGATGGTTGAGTGCGTACTCTTCGGTGAAAAAATCGTCCAGTTCGGGATTGCCCGCCAGTGCCGCTTGATGGAAAAAGCGGATGTCACCGCCGGCACAAAAGGCACCGAACGGGCCGTCCCGACCCATGCCACGAACCACGACCGCCAGCACCTGGGTGTCGTCGCGCCAGGCAATCAAGGCCGCGGTGATGTCACGGATCATGCCCAGCGAGAGTGCATTGAGCGCCTTGGGCCGGTTCAGGGTGATGCAGCCGACACGGCCACGGACTTCGGTGATGACGTGCTGTTCAACGGGCGTCTGGCTCATGGCGGTGTTCCTGGAGAGATCAATGCGGCGTGGCGCCGCTTTCGTCGGGTTGAGTTGGCATCGGGCTGGCGTTGCGGTCGCGCCAGGCCAGCAGCTCGTTGAACAGCAGCGCGGTGATGACCACACTACCACCGAGCAGCACTTCGCGCCCGGGTGTTTCGTTGGCCCAGAGCCAAGCCCAGACGATGCCGAAGATCACCTCCAGCAGGGCCAGCAGCGAGACCTCGGGGGCCTTGAGCGAACGCGCGCATACCACTGCCAGCGCGCAGGGGATGGCGAGCTGTACCAGGCCCAGCATGGCCAGCCAAGCCACGTCACTGCCCGTGGCGGCAAAGGGCGCGGCCAGCGGCAAGGTCACCAGCGAAGAAATGAGCGCGCCGAGCAAAACCGAGGGCACAAGGTCGATTTGCTGCCCGTGCGACTGGCTGCGTTGCACGACGGTCCAGTTGATCGCCCCTGCAACGGGCACACACAGCGACGCGACAGAGCCGATCAGCAAGCCCGATGGATTGGCGCTGGGCTCTGCGAAGGCCTGAAGCATCTGGCTGCCGTACATGTAGACAATGCCCGCACCGGCCGCCACGATGGCCGTCCAGGTTCTCAATGGCAGTTGCTGACCGATGGCAAAGCGCGCCAGCAAGGCGGTGAACAGCGGACCGACCGACATGATGATCAGCACGTTGGCCACGCTGGTGAAGGTCAGCGCCAGCATGAAGGCAGTGAACATCACACTCCAGCACACGCCGGAGACCCAGAACGCGCGCGAGGCGGCCAACACTCCCCAGTGGCGTTGCAGTCGGCCCTTCCCTGCGGGCACATCGAGAACACCGGATGCCCGGTCGGCCGCGCGCCAGACCGGCAGGATGATCAGCAGCGACAGCGCAGTGAACGCGCTGCGCCAGAAGGTCACCTCAAAGCGGGCCGCCGATTCGAGCTGGCGCGACACCACCCCGGCGATGGACCACATGAGGGTCACCGCGATCATCATGAACACCGCCTGGGTGTGACTCAGGCGGCTAAGGGCGCGAAAAGGCATGGGCTGAAACAACAACACGGCGCAAGGCCGTGTTGGTGAGACATCAGTCGCGGTTGCGCTTGCGGTCGCTTTCCTTCAGGAAGCGCTTGCGCAGACGGACCGATTTGGGCGTGATTTCGACCAGCTCGTCGTCTTCGATGAACTCGACACCGTATTCGAGGTTCAGGTCGATTGGTGGCGTGATCTTGATCGCGTCTTCCTTGCCGGACACGCGGAAGTTGGTCAGCTGCTTGGTGCGCGTGGCGTTGACCACCAGGTCGTTGTCGCGGCTGTGGATGCCGACGATCATGCCTTCATACACCGGGTCACCGGCCTTCACGAACATGCGGCCGCGGTCGTCCAGCTTGCCCAGGGCGTAGGTGAAGATTTCACCGTCGTCCATGGAGATCAGCACACCATTCTTGCGGCTGGCGATGTCGCCTTTGTGCGCCTCGTAGCTGTCGAAGATGTTGGAGATCAGGCCCGAGCCGCGGGTCAGGTTCAGGAATTCGTTGGTGAAACCGATCAGGCCCCGAGCCGGGATGCGGTACTCCAGGCGCACACGGCCACGGCCGTCTGGTTCCATGTTGGCCAGCTCGCCCTTGCGCTCGCCCAGGGCCTGCATCACGCCGCCCTGGTGCTGCTCTTCGATGTCGGCCGTCACCAGCTCGATCGGTTCGTGGCGAACGCCATCCACATCACGGAATACCACGCGGGGCTTGGACACCGCCAATTCGTAGCCTTCGCGGCGCATGTTTTCCAGCAGGATGGTCAGGTGAAGTTCACCTCGGCCCATCACCTCAAAGATGCCCTCTTCGTCGGTTTCCTTGACGCGCAGCGCCACGTTGGATTGCAGCTCTTTCTGCAGGCGGTCCCAGAGCTGGCGACTGGTCACGAACTTGCCTTCGCGACCGGCCAGCGGGCTGGTGTTCACGCAAAAGTTCATGGTCAGGGTCGGCTCATCGACCTTGAGCATGGGCAGCGGCGCGGGGTTGGTTGCATCGGTCACCGTCACGCCGATGCCGATTTCAGGAATGCCGTTGATCAGTACGATGTCGCCCGGGCCAGCTTCGGAGGCCTGCACGCGGTCCAGACCCTGGAAGGTCAGCACCTGGTTGACGCGACCTTTGACAGCTTTGCCATCGGGACCTTCCATCACTAGCACATCCATCTGTGGCTTGATCGTGCCCTGGCTGATGCGGCCCACACCAATACGGCCCACGAAGGTGGAGAAGTCCAGTGCAGAGATCTGCAGTTGCAGCGGTGCAGCCGGGTCACCCTTTTGGGCTGGCACGTGCTGCAGCACGGTGTTGAACAGGGCTGACATGTCGGGACCCCACTGCTCGCCCGCTGCGCCCTCTTCCAGCGAGGTCCAGCCGTTGATGCCCGAAGCATAGACCACGGGGAAGTCGAGCTGTTCGTCGGTCGCACCCAGTTTGTCGAACAGATCGAAGGCAGCGTTCACCACGTGTTGCGGACGGGCGCCGGGCTTGTCTACCTTGTTGACCACCAGAATCGGTTTGAGACCCAGAGCCAGGGCTTTCTTGGTCACGAAACGGGTCTGCGGCATCGGGCCTTCCTGCGCGTCGATCAGCAACACCACGCCGTCGACCATGGACAGCGCGCGCTCCACCTCACCACCGAAGTCCGCGTGGCCAGGGGTGTCGACGATGTTGATGTGCGTACCTTCCCAGCTCACGGCACAGTTCTTGGCCAGAATGGTGATGCCGCGCTCGCGTTCGATCGCGTTGTTGTCCATCACCGTGTCGACCACTTTTTCGTGTTCGGCGAAGGTGCCCGACTGACGCAGCAGTTGGTCCACCATGGTGGTTTTGCCATGGTCAACGTGGGCAATGATGGCGATGTTGCGGATTTGTTTGCTCATGATGTGAGTTCCGGTGAGGTTTCCAGGATTTGCTGTATTTCGATGGGGCTCAGCAGCCGCCCCGGGATCAATTCGCCGCCTTCGGTGCGGGCGCTGCCCAACAGGACCGAAGACAAGGGTTCGTGTGGTGAGACGGCATCGGACGGTCCGTACACAGCCACCTGCGGCTGATCGGACCAGTCTCCGCGACGGCGTAGACCGTTGAGGAAACGCTTTGCATCTTCTGTGCCCAGCGTGAGTCGAGCGTGACGGTCGAGCAGGCACTCCAGCGGCAGCAGGTGTGTTTGCCGCTCCGGGTCGCTGGCCTGCTCCAGTGCATCAATGGTGATGCACTGCGCCTCGCTGAATGGCCCGGTGACCACTCGGCGCAACGCCACCAGGTGGCCACCGCATCCCAGCGCCTCGGCAATGTCTTCGCCCAAGGTCCGGATGTAGGTGCCTTTGCTGCAGGTCACACGCAGGCGCAGTTGGGGTTGCTCGCCCTCCAGGCACATGTCCAGCAGCTCCAGATCGTGAATGAGCACGTGTCGGGCCTCGCGCTCCACCGTTTCGCCCACGCGCGCATATTCGTAGAGAGGCTTACCGTCCTTCTTCAGCGCACTGTGCATCGGCGGCACCTGGCTGATCGGCCCCATGAAGCGGTCCAGCACCTCGACCACCTGGCCGACAGTGCATGTGACTGGACGGGTTTCGATCACATCGCCTTCCGTGTCGCCAGTGGAGGTTTTCACACCCAGGCGCACGGTGGTCTCATAGGTCTTGTCGGCGTCCAGGTGCAACTGGCTGAACTTGGTCGCGGCGCCAAAGCACAGCGGCAGCACGCCAGTGGCCAACGGGTCCAGCGTGCCGGTGTGGCCCGCTTTCTCCGCGCGCAGCAACCACTTGGCCTTTTGCAAAGCCTGGTTGCTGGAGAGTCCCAGCGGTTTGTCGAGCAGCAGCACCCCGTGCAAAGGGCGCCGCGGCACCCTTGTGCGTTGGCCCTGCATGGTCAGCTTTCGTCCTTTGACCGAGAGGCCACAGCCTTCGAGATGAGCGCATTCATGTCGGCGGCACGTTCGGTGGTGCGGTCGAACACGAAATGCAGCGTGGGCACCGTGTGGATGTGCAGGCGCTTGAACAAGCCCGTGCGCAGAAAACCAGCGGCCGCGTTGAGGCCCTGCTGGGTTTCGTCGGGGTCGCCGGTCAGTAGGCTGAAAAACACCTTGGCGTGCGCATAGTCGGGCGTGACCTCGACCGCATTGATCGTGATCATGCCCACGCGCGGGTCTTTCAACTCGCGCGCGATCAACTCCGCCAGATCGCGCTGGATCTGGTCGGCCACGCGGAAACCGCGGTTGGGGACGGAGGACGCTTTGCGGGCCATGGTTTACAGCGTGCGCGCCACTTCCTTGATCTCGAAGAACTCCAGCTGATCACCTTCTTTGATGTCGTTGTAGTTCTTGAGCTTGATACCGCACTCGAAGCCTTCCTTGACGTCGCGCACGTCGTCTTTCAGGCGTTTTAGCGTGTCGATCTCGCCGGTGTAGACCACGACGTTCTCGCGCAGCAGACGGAAGTGAGCGTTTCGGGTGACCATGCCCGAAGTGACCATACAACCGGCGATGGTGCCGATCTTGGTCGCCACGAACACCGTACGGATTTCGGCCGAACCGATGATCTCTTCGCGCTTTTCAGGTGCGAGCATGCCGGACATGGCCGCCTTCAACTCATCCACTGCGTCGTAGATGATGTTGTAGTAGCGCAGATCGACATCGTTGCCTTCGGCCAACTTGCGCGCGCCCACGTCGGCCCGCACATTGAAGCCGATGATGACCGCCTTGGAGGCGATGGCCAGGTTCACGTCGCTTTCGCTGACACCGCCGACGCCAGAGAACACCAGCTGCACCTTGACCTCGTCGGTCGAAAGCTTGAGCAGCGAGGCGCCCAACGCTTCCTGCGAGCCCTGCACGTCGGCCTTGACGATGATCGGCAAGACCTTGACTTCACCCGCAGAGATGTCGGTGAACATGTTCTCCAGTTTGGCGGCTTGTTGCTTGGCCAACTTGGTGTTGCGGAACTTGCCCGCACGGTAGGTGGCGATCTCGCGCGCACGGCGCTCGTCAATCATCACCATGAAGTCGTCGCCAGCCTGTGGCACTTCCGACAGGCCTTGAATTTCCACCGGGATCGAAGGTCCTGCCGACTTGATCGGCTTGCCGTTTTCGTCCAGCATGGCGCGCACGCGACCGGAGGTCTGGCCCACCAACACCACGTCACCGGTTTTCAGCGTACCACTCTGCACCAGCACCGTGGCCACGGAACCGCGCCCCTTGTCCAGGCGGGCTTCGATCACCAGGCCCTTCGCCATGGCGTCGACCGGCGCCTTGAGTTCCAGCACTTCGGCCTGCAGCAGCACCTGCTCCAGCAGGGCATCGACGCCCTCACCGGTCTTGGCGGAAACACCCACGAAAGGAACATCACCACCAAATTCTTCTGGCACCACTTCTTCGGCCACCAGCTCGGAGCGCACGCGCTCCAGGTTGATGCCGGGCTTGTCGATCTTGGTCAGCGCCACCACCATGGGCACGCCTGCCGCTTTCGCGTGCTTGATGGCTTCCTTGGTCTGGGGCATCACGCCGTCGTCGGCGGCGCACACCAGAATCACGATGTCGGTCGCCTGCGCGCCTCGGGCCCGCATGGCGGTGAACGCCTCGTGACCCGGGGTGTCGAGAAAGGACACCATGCCGCGCGGGGTTTCCACGTGATAAGCACCGATGTGCTGGGTGATGCCGCCGGCCTCGCCTGCAGCCACTTTGGCTCGGCGGATGTAGTCCAGCAGCGAGGTTTTGCCGTGGTCCACGTGACCCATGACGGTTACCACGGGTGCGCGCGGCAATGCTTCGGCCGTTTGCTGGGTGCCTTCTTCTTCAGTGAAAGCCTCCGGGTCGTCCAATGCAGCGATCACGGCCGTGTGGCCCAGTTCTTCCACCACGATCATGGCAGTGTCCTGGTCCAGCGGCTGGTTGATGGTGACCATCTGGCCCAGCTTCATCAACTGCTTGATGACCTCGGACGATTTCAGGCTCATCTTGTGCGCCAGCTCAGCCACCGTGATGGTCTCGGGCACGTGAACCTCAATGACCTTGTTTTCGGTCGGCGCCACAAAAGTGCTCGCCGAGTTGTCGCGGCTGTCACGGTCGTTGCGACGGCCACCGCTGCGGGGGCCCCCACGCCAGTTGGAACGGCCCGCGCTCGTGTCGCCACGGGTCTTGATTTCTTTCTTCTTGGCCGCGTCGTCCTTCCAGGTTGACGACAGGTTCTCGGATTTGACTTCCTTCTTGCCACCGGCACCCGCCGCCGCAGCGGTCGTGCCCGCCGGCTTCGCACCCGGCGTTCCGGCGGGTTTGTGCAACGTGCCTTTGATCGCCTTCGGATCTGGCACCGGCTCAGGCTTCTTGGCCACCATCGTCTTGGCGGGCGCCGCCATCATCGCGCGGATGTTGGCCGCTTCGGCTTCGGCTTTGCGGCGACGGTCGAGCAGGTCCTGAGCGCGCAGGTCATCTGCTTTTTTGACCTCGGCCTTTTTGTCCGCCAACACACGGGCAGCCGACTCGCGCTGCAGAGCGGCGCTGTGAGCTTCAGCCTGTTCGGCGATGCGTGCGACGGCAGAACCCGGTGCGTCCAGTGCCGGGGTGGCTGCGGCCGCTTCTTTTTGAGCGCGCGCGGCGGCTTCCACCGCTTCCGCGGCTTGACGAGCCTGCTCGGCCTGGCGCGCCTCTTCTGCCTCGCGTTCCTGACGCTTCTGGGCCAGCTCTTCTTCCTGGCGCCGCAACAATTCGGCTTGATGACGCGCTTCTTCCTCACGGCGGGCCAACTCGGCGGCGTCGATCAACGGCGCGGCCGGCTCAACGGGTTCGGCTGGTGCCTCGGGCGTAGCCACTTCGTCGTCTCGCTTGACGAAGGTGCGCTTTTTGCGAACCTCGACCTGGATCGTGCGGGCACGCCCGGTGGCATCGGCTTGCTTGATTTCAGTGGTGGATTTTTTCACCAACGTGATCTTCTTGCGCTCGCCACTGACCGTGCCGTGGCTGGCCTTGAGGTGGCCCAACAGCATCTGCTTGTCGGACTCGGTGACCCGATCGGTCCCCTCGGTTTTGGGCACCCCTGCGGCGGAGAGTTGCTCCAGCAGGGTATGGGTGGGCTTGTTCAGCTCGGCGGCCAATTCGGCGACGGTGGTACTGGTCATAGGTGTTTTTTCTCCGCTCGGGCCTGCGCGGTTCAGTTGGAAGCAGGCGTTTCCTCACCGGCGAACCAGTGAGCGCGGGCCAACATGATCAATGCCGTCGCCTCTTCAGGCGTCTGGCCAGTCATGTCGGTCAATTCGTCGGTGGCCAGATCGGCCAGCTCATCTCGGGTGTGCACACCGCCCTCTGCCAGCTTGGCGATCAGCTCCGGGGTCAGCCCTTCGAGGTCACGCAGATCCTGCGACACCCCTTCGACGCTTTCCTCTTGTGCAATTTCCATGGTCAACAGCGCATCTTTGGCTCGGGTGCGCAGTTCGTTGACCGTGTCCTCATCGAATGATTCGATTTCCAGCATCTCCTGCAGGGGCACGTAGGCCACTTCTTCGAGACTGGTGAAACCCTCTTCGATCAGGATATCGGCGATTTCCTGGTCCACGTCCAGCTTGGCCATGAACACCTTGCGGATGCCGTCGGCCTCTTCGGCCTGCTTCTGGGCCGACTCGTCGGCCGTCATGATGTTGATGCGCCAGCCGGTCAGCTCGGACGCCAGTCGCACGTTCTGACCACCGCGGCCGATGGCGATGGCGAGGTTTTCCTCGTCCACCACCACGTCCATGGCGTGGCGCTCTTCGTCCACCACGATGGAGACTACGTTGGCCGGGGCCAGCGCGCCAATCACGAACTGCGCCGGGTCTTCCGACCACAACACGATGTCCACGCGTTCGCCGGCGAGTTCGTTGGTCACGCCGTTGACCCGTGAACCGCGCACACCGACGCAGGTGCCGATGGGGTCGATGCGCTTGTCGTGCGACTGCACGGCGATCTTGGCGCGAGAGCCCGGGTCACGAGCACAGGTCTTGATCTCCAGCAGGCCTTGCTCGATTTCTGGCACTTCCTGACGGAAGAGTTCAATCATGAAAGCAGGCGAAGAACGCGACAGGATGATGGGTGCACCGCGCAGCGTCAGATCCACTTCCAGAATGATGGCGCGCACGCGATCACCGGTACGGAAGTTTTCCTTCGGGATCATTTCGCCGCGCTTGAGACGACCTTCCACCCGGCCGCTCTCGACGATCAGATCGCCCTTGTCCATGCGCTTGACGGTACCGACAAACACCTTGTCTCCGCGCGACATGAAGTCGTTGAGCAACATTTCACGCTCGGCATCGCGGATTTTTTGCAGGATGACCTGTTTGGCTGCCATGGCACCGATGCGGCCAATCGGCACGCTTTCCACCGGCTTCTCGATGAAATCGCCTTCTTCGATGTCGGCGATCTCGTCGCGGGCATCGGTGAGCAACTCTTCGGCGTCGGGGTTTTGCAGGCCCGCCTCATCGGGCACGACCAACCAGCGGCGGTAGGTCTCATAAGAACCGTTGTCCGGATCCATGGCAACACGAATGTCCACCTCTCCTTTGTAGAGTTTCTTGGTGGCCGAAGCCAGCGCCAATTCAACAGCGCTCAGCACAACATCGCGCTCGACGTTCTTCTCGCGTGAGATGGCATCGATCAGCATCAACATTTCGCGGTTCATATCACTCGCCACCTTTCCGAAGCTCTTTTTCAGAGTCACAAACATTTAACTGCCACAACAACACACACAGCACCAACATCACGCGGAATCAGGTCCGGCGTGTGCCGACTGGCGGCCCTTGAAATTCACAATCGGGGCCAGACGCGCCTGCTGGATATCGTCCAGCACAAACGCCAGGGCCTGCAGGGGCAACGGCATGCGCTTCTTGCTCACGCGCTGGCCAGGCTTAGGTTCTGGCGCATCGCTCCAGACCACCTGCCACATCACCCCATCGGCAGCACGCTCCAGCGTACCGCGAAACTTTTTTCGACTGGCCGACACCGTTGAATCGGTGACACCGATCGGCGCCTTCAGCGTCAAATCCACCACGCGGCCTTCAAAACGGATGAAGTCAACCTCATGACGCAGCGGTCGATCAATGCCAGGCGAGCCAACCTCCAGGCGCCTGTACTCAAGACCCTCCACCTCCAGCAGGTAGTGCAGCTGGCGAGTGATCTTCTCGCAATCCTCCACCGTCACAAATTGCTCAGGCGGCGTTGGATGACCGGGCTCGGGCGGCGACCATGGCAGATCGATCGTGACGCGCAACAAACCACCGGCGGAGCGCTCAAGGTCCACCAGGTCAAAACCCAGTCCTGTCACGGTTTGCGTTACGGTGTCTTGCCAAGCCATCTGTACGGTATCTGCCTTGTTGAAGGTCGGTGAATCGCCGACGCAACGCTAAAGCGTTCGACGAAGAATCAAAAGCGTTCGGCCAAAAAAAATGGGCCGGTAGTTACCCGCCCATTTGGTCGTGAAGCTCGCATTGTAACCCGTCTAGGGGCTCCTTTGCAAGATTGAGGCCAGGGATTCACACTGTTCAGATGCCCAGCACCCATTGAATGACACTTTTGGCCACAAACCCCAGCATGCCAAAGGACAAAACGAGAAAAAGAATGAAGGTGCCGAACTTGCCCGCCTTGGCCTCCAGCGCCAGGTTGAGCACGATGAACAACATGTAGAGAATGAAGGCACCGACACCGAAGGTGAGGCCGAATTGGGCGATCTGCCCTTCGGTCAGGCCAAAAATCGTATTTTCCATGACAGGGTGACCCGGCGGGCTCAGTGGGCCGACACCGGCACAGGGGAAGTTGGCGCAGTCAGATCGCGGTAGGCATGCCAGCTGGCGTGAGCGATCAGCGGGATGACCCCGATCAGCCCCAGCAAGCCGGTGATCATGCCCAAACCCACCAGCATCGCAATCAACACCGCCCACCACACCAGCGGCCCCGGGTGGTCGGCCACAGCTCGCCAGCTGGCGGACACGGCCATGCTCACCGGCACACCTTTGTCCACCAGCATCGGTATGGCGACCACGCTGGAAGCGAACACAGGCGCCGCCAGCAAGGCGCCCAGAACCAGCCAGGCCTCGAACAGGCCCACTTCCCGGGCCAACACCACATGACGCAGAAAGTCGGCGGGCTTGTGGATCGGGACCGGTGACCACAAGGTGATCAAACCGGCCGACGTGAGCACCCAGCCGGTGCCAGCCAACCCCAGCAACAGGCCGAAGCGCACCAGCCTGCCGTCAAACGAACGCCAAAGCGCCACCACGTCGCCCAGATCGGCGAGCCGGCCGGCGGCGCGTTCGCGGCTGATGTGGTACAGCCCTGTGGCCAGCACGGGCGCCACAATGAGAAAGCCAGAAAACGCACCCGCGAGCAGCCAGAACCGATCCCGGGCTACCCACAACAGAATCCAGCCGATGACCGCCAGGGCAAAGCCGTGGATCAGCCCGGGCAGCGGGTTGGCACGCAGGTCATCCCAGCCGAGTTCGATCCAGCGCGTCGGCGACATCATGTCCACGGGGATGGGTCGGGGCGCCACGGGAATGGGATTTGGGTTCATGGGGAAATCTGGGTTCGCGCGGTCGGGTCAGCGCGATCGATGCATTGAAGCAGGCTGTGTGGATCGTAGTTCAAGCTCAGGCAGCGGCTCTGACGAGCGCCTGTGTGTAGGCGTGCCGGGGATGGTTCAGTACCTGTTCAACGCTGCCGCACTCCAGCACTTTCCCGTCTTTGAGCACCAGCACCTCGTGGGCCATGGCGCGGATCACGGCCACATCATGGGTGATCAGCAGGTAGCTCAGCCCGCGCTCGCGTTGCAAGCGTTGCAGCAGCGCCAGCACCTGCTGCTGCACCGTGACATCAAGGGCGCTGGTCGGCTCGTCCAGCACCAACAAGGTCGGCTGAACGATCAAGGCGCGGGCGATCGCCAGCCGCTGGCGCTGCCCGCCGGAAAACTCGTGTGGATAGCGCTGCAGCCAGTCGCTCGCCTGCGTCGGGTCTTGCACCAGACCGACGTCGGCCAGCGCCGCCTGCACGCGCTCACGGCGCTGTGAAGCGCTCAACTCTGACGCGTGAACGGTCAGCCCCTCGCCCACGATTTGCTCCACCGTCAGTCGAGGCGACAGCGAGGAAAAAGGGTCCTGGAACACCACCTGCACGCGCTGGCGCAGGGCTCTTGTGTGCCCTGCAGCATGGGCCTCGGTCCAGCCGGAGCCGGCCACACTGAGGTGGCCTTCATGGGGCAGCAGGCCCAGCGCGGCCAGCGCGAGGGTCGATTTGCCCGAGCCCGATTCGCCCACCACACCCAGGGTGGTCCCAGGCGCGATGGCGAAGTCGGCACCCTCCAGTGCAACGAAGGCGCCTTGTCGGAACCAGCCCTTGATGCCTGGCAGCGGCACCGGGTAACTCACGCGCAAACCTTTCGCCTGCAACACCGGTGCAGCGGCGGAGACCACGGCCTCGACCACATCGCGCCGAGCTTCACTCGCCAGCAGGCGTTGCGTGTAGGCATGTTGCGGCGCTGCAGACACCTGCGACACCGCACCCTGCTCCACCAGATGGCCCTGCTCCATCACCGCCACACGGTCGGCGAAACGGCGCACCAGGTTCAGGTCGTGCGTGATGAGCAGCACGGCCATGCCGTGTTGCCGCTGCAAGTCGGACAACAGGTCCAGAATTTGCGCCCGAACCGTCACATCCAGCGCGGTGGTCGGCTCATCGGCCAGCAGCAGCTGGGGGGCACTGGCCAGCGCCATGGCGATCATCGCCCGCTGCCGTTGCCCGCCACTCAACTGGTGCGGGAAAGCGCCTGCCCGGCGCGCCGGCTCGGGGATGCCCGTCGAGGCCAGCAACTCCACCGTGGACGCCTTGGCCTGCGCTGCGGTGAGCCCCTTTTTGAGTTGCAGCACCTCGGCGATCTGCTCACCCACGCTGTAGAGCGGGTTGAGCGAGGTCATGGGTTCCTGGAAGATCACGGCCACTTGATCGCCCCGAACGGCCCGCAACTGGTGTTCGCTCAAGGTCAGCAGATCCCGACCGTTCAAGTTCGCCGAGCCCGAGATCTGCGCGCCGTGCATCAGCCGCAGCAAGGACAAGGCGGAGACGGTCTTTCCCGAGCCGGACTCGCCCACCAGGGCGAGCTTCTCACCCGCCGCCACCGAGAAGTCGATGCCGTGCACCACCTCCTGTCCGTTGAAGGACACGCGCAGGTTCTTGACCTCCAGCAAGGCGCTCATCGCTCGGCCTTTCTCGGGTCGAGCGCATCGCGCAAGGCGTCGCCCATGAAGGTGAGCAGCAACAGCGTGATCACGAGCACCGCGAAGGTGGAGAGCGAAATCCACCACGCGTCAATGTTGTTCTTGCCTTGGCTGAGCAGCTCCCCCAGCGACGGCGTACCGGGCGGCACGCCGAGACCCAGGAAGTCCAGCGAGGTCAGCGCCAGGATGGCCGCGCTCATGCGAAACGGCAAAAAGGTCACCACCGGTGTCAGGCTGTTGGGCAGCACATGGCGCCAGACGATCTGCAGGTTGGACAGCCCCATCGCCCGCGCGGCGCGCACATAGTCCAGCTGGCGGTTGCGCAGAAATTCGGCGCGCACGTAGTCCGACAGGCCCATCCAGCCAAACAGGCTGAGCAGCACCAGCAGCAGTCCGATGCTGGGCGACAGCACGGCCGCGAAGATGATGAGCAGGTACAGCTCCGGCATGGACGACCAGATCTCGATGAAACGCTGAAACACCAGATCGGTCCGCCCTCCCAGAAAACCCTGGATCGCGCCCGTGAGCACACCCAGCACCGTGCCAACGAATGTCAGCGCCAGCGCGAACAGCACGCTCACGCGAAAGCCGTAGATCAATTGCGCCAGCAAGTCGCGCCCCCGGTCGTCGGTGCCCATCCAGTTGTCCCGGGTGGGTGGGGACGGGTTGGGTTCTTTCGCGAAGTAGTTCAGGGTCTTCGGCCCGTACGGATTGGGCGCGTACACCGCCCAGTTGTCGCCCTTCGTGATCTGCTCTTGCACGAAGGGGTCGAGGTAGTCGGTGGTCGATTCGAAGTCACCGCCGAACGTGGTTTCGGGGTGGTCCCGCAACATCGGGAAGTAGGTCTTTCCCTCGTAGCGCACGATCAGCGGCTTGTCGTTCGACAGCAGCTCGGCGAACAGGCTGAGCACCACCAGCACGCAGAACGCCACCAGGCTCCAGTAGCCCAGGCGGTTGCGCTTGAAGCGTTGCCAGGCGCGGCGGGAAGGGGACATTGAGGCCATGGAGATCAATCGAACTTCACGCGGGGGTCGACCCACACGTAACAGAGGTCGGAAATCAGCTTGGTCACCAAACCGATCAGGGTGAACAGGAACAGCGTGCCCATCACCACCGGGTAATCACGCCGGATCACGCTCTCATAGCCCAGCAGACCCAGACCGTCGAGCGAGAACTGGGTTTCGATCAGCAATGCGCCGGTGAAAAAGGCGCCGATGAACGCTGCGGGGAAACCCGTCACGATCGGAATCAGCGCGTTGCGGAACACGTGTTTCCAGAGCACCTGCCGCTCAGACAGCCCCTTCGCGCGGGCCGTCATCACATACTGCTTGCGGATTTCTTCGAGGAAGGCGTTTTTGGTCAGCATCGCGGTCACGGCAAAACTGCCCAGCACCATGGCGGTCACCGGCAAGGTGATGTGCCAGAGGTAGTCGGCGATGCGAGCCCCCCAGCTCAGCTCGTCCCAGTTTGAGGACGTCAGGCCGCGCAGCGGGAACCACTGCAACTGACCACCAAATACCACCAGCAGCGCCACACCCAGTACAAAGCCGGGAATCGCATAGCCGATCAACACCAGCAGCGTCGTCACCAGATCGAACCTCGAACCCGCCCTCACCGCCTTGGCCACGCCCAGCGGGACCGCGACCAGGTAGCTGATGAAAAAGGTCCACAGACCCAGGCTGATCGAGACAGGGAGCTTTTCGATGATCAGCGTCGACACCGCCTTGTTCTGGAAAAAACTGGTGCCCAGGTCAAAGCGGGCGAACTGACCAAGCATCTGGCCAAAGCGCTCGTGCGCAGGCTTGTCGAAGCCGTACAAGGCCTTGATCTGCTCCAGCCGCTGGGGGTCCACTCCCTGTGCGCCCCGGTACACCGACCCACCCTCCGCGCTGGTGCCGCCCGCCGTGCGCGCCTCGGCGAGGTACTGCTCCACCGGACCGCCGGGCACGAACTGGATGACCACGAAGGTCAGCAGCAAAACCCCGAACAGCGTCGGGATCATGAGCAAGAGGCGTTTGAGAATGTAGACCCACATGATCATGGGGCTCCTGTCCGGGACCACCAGGTGTCGATGGCCCAGTCTTCACCTGCAGCGTACGGCGGCATTTTTTCGGGGCGCGACAAGCGCTTGGCGTTGTAGACCATGCGATGCGTGCTGGCCGACCATTGCGGCACCAGATAGTGACCATGCGTGATCACACGCTCCAGCGCTCGGCAGGCAGCCAGGAAGTCCGGCCGTGTCTCGGCATTCACCATGCGGGTGATCAAGGCGTCCACCGCCGGGCTGCGCACGCCGGCCATGTTGCCCGAGTCTTCGATGTTCGCCGCCTTGCTCCCGAACAGGTCGGCGTATTCCGGCCCCGGGTTGTGCGTGCCGCCGTAGGCGAGTGAGGTGATGTCGAAATTGAAGGTGCGCAGGCGTTCCTGGTAGAGCGCGAAGTCCACCGGGCGAAATTTCAATTCGATGCCCAGCTTCTCCAGGTTGCGCACCCACGGCGTGACGCCGCGTGCGCCGGTTTCAGCGCTGTCGAGGTATTCGATGCTCAAAGGAGCCCCTTGGGCATTGCGCAATGCGCCGTCCTTGACCACCCACCCCGCTTCGCGCAACAGCGCCTGCGCTTGTCGCAAGTTGGCTCGCAAAGAATGCTCGCCATCGGTGCGCGGCGAGCGGTAGGCCGGGCCAAACACGGTGGCCGGCAATTGGGCGCGCCAGGGTTGCAACAGGTTCAACTCCGCAGGGCCGGGTGTGCCCTCCGCCGCACAATCGGTGTTGCCGAACAGCCCCTGCACCCGCTGGTAGGCGCCGTAAAACATCTGCCGGTTCATCCACTCATAGTCGATGGCGAGACCCAGCGCTTGGCGCACGCGAATGTCGTCCAGCGGCGGGCGGCGGGTGTTGAGCACGTAGCTCTGAAAACCGGTGGGCAGGCGGTGCGTGAACTCGGCCTTGACCAGCTCGCCGCTGTCGAAGCGTTTGCCGTTCACCCGACGCGCCCAGTCGCCCGCCGAAAAGAACCGCATCAGGTCGAACTCGCCCGCTTTGAGCGCCTCCAGCCTGGCGGTGTTGTCTTTGTAGATCTTGACCGTGATGCGGTCGAAATTGGCCGTGCCGCGCCGCACCGGGAGATCGCGCGCCCAGTAACCCGGATCGCGCACATAGGTGATGTCCTTGCCGAAGCGCACCGGACCTATCCTGTAGGGACCGCTGCCGATGGGCACGTCCATCACCACCTGGTCAAACCCCTTTCGCTGACCCGTCTTGGGGTCTTTGTCGTCGCCCCAGGAGCGACTGAACACCGGCAGACCCCCCACCGTCAGCGGCAACTCGCGGTTCGCTTTTTTGAAGCGGTAGCGCACGGTACGCTCGTCGATGACGTCCAGCCCGGCCACATCGTCCAGGATGGTCTTGTACGCCGGTGAAGTGTGCGGCCCCATCAGGGTGTCGAAACTGTGTTTGACGTCGGCAGCCAGCACGGGCGCGCCGTTGTGAAACCGGGCTTCGCGCCGCAAACGGAACGTGACGGCCAGGCGGTCGGGTGCCAGTGTCACGTCTTCGGCCAGCAAGCCGTAGGCCGCGCCGGTTTCGTCGAGCGCGCTGGTCAGCAAGCTGTCGAACATCAATGCGGACAGGTACGCCGGGGCATTGCCACGCTGGGTGAAGGGGTTGTACTTGTCGAAGGTGGAGACCCGCAGGTTGCTGACCAGACGCAACTCGCCACCCTTGGGGGCAATCGGGTTGACGTAGGCAAAGTGGGTGAAGCCCGGCGGGTACTGGAGCTCGCCCCACAGGGCATAACCATGGGCAGCCCAGCTGGGCCCACCAGTCACCGCGAGCAGCAACATGGCGAGAGCGCGGCGGAATCGGGGGAGGCGGGCATGCATGCGACAATTCTGCTGGAATTTTCTTTGGAGTCAGAACAATGGGTTTTCTTGCCGGCAAGAAATTGCTGATCACGGGCGTACTGTCCAACCGGTCCATCGCCTATGGCATCGCCAAGGCCTGCCACGCGCAGGGCGCGGAGCTGGCCTTCAGCTACGTGGGCGAACGGTTCAAAGACCGCATCACCGAGTTCGCCGCCGATTTCAATTCGACGCTCATCTTCGACTGCGACGTGGGCGACGATGCGCAGATCGACAAGCTGTTTGCCGACCTGTCTCAGGTCTGGCCCCTGTTCGACGGTTTTGTGCACAGCATCGGCTTCGCTCCGCGCGAAGCCATCGCCGGTGATTTTCTCGACGGCCTGACGCGCGAAAACTTCCGTATCGCGCACGACATCAGCGCCTACAGCTTTCCCGCAATGGCCAAAGCCGCCCTGCCCTTCCTGGCGCCCAAAGCATCCTTGCTCACGCTGAGTTACCTCGGCTCGCTGCGCACGATCCCCAACTACAACACCATGGGTTTGGCCAAGGCCAGCCTGGAAGCCAGCGTGCGCTACCTGGCCGAATCGCTCGGCCCGCGCGGCATGCGCGTCAACGGCATCAGCGCCGGTCCGATCAAGACCCTGGCCGCCAGCGGCATCAAGGACTTCGGCAAGCTGCTGGGCATGGTGGCCGCAGCCTCGCCGCTGCGCCGCAACGTGACCATTGATGACGTCGGCAACGTCGCGGCCTTCCTGCTGTCGGACTTGGCCTCGGGTGTGACCTCCGAGATCACCTACGTGGACGGCGGCTTCAGCCAGACCGCCGGCATCAGCCGCGACAGCGAATCGGTGGCCTGACCTGCCCACGTGAACGGACCGTCGGCATGGTCGCTCTGCGCAGGCGTGGCTGGCTGATTGGTGTTGCCAGTCTGCTGCTCACGCCCGCGCTTCGAGCCGCCGGGCCAGCGCCCGCCCTCATGTTGGCGGAGAAGTACCACCCGGGCCTTGATCTCAGCGCCTACTGGGTCAGCGAAAAATACGACGGATTGCGGGGTTTCTGGGACGGCCAGCGCCTGGTGAGCCGGGGCGGAGAGGTGCTGAACCCGCCTGCCTGGTTCACCGAGGGCTGGCCCACCGTGCCCATGGACGGTGAACTCTGGGCCGGCCGCGGACGGTTCGAAGAAGCCACGTCCACCGTGCGCCAACAGGTGCCAAACGACGCCGCCTGGCGACGCATCCGGTTCATGGTGTTCGACCTGCCCGCCCATCCCGGGGTCTTCGACGAGCGCCTGACGGCGTATCAGGAAGCGGTAAGCCGTTTGAACCGACCTTGGGTCGTGCCAGTGCCTCAGGACAAGGTGGCCAGCCATGCCGAACTGGGTGCCAGGCTGCAGCAGATGGTGCGTGCCGGCGGCGAAGGATTGATGCTGCACCGGGGCGACTCACCGTACCGGGGCATTCGCAGCGACGACCTGATCAAACTCAAGACCCACGACGATGCGGAAGCGAAAGTGGTGGGGCACGTGCCTGGCAAAGGTCGCCACAGTGGTCGGCTGGGCGCGCTGCTGGTGGAAACGCCGCAGGGGCGCCGCTTCAGGCTCGGCACGGGTTTGACCGATGCCCAGCGCGAGCACCCTCCCGCTGAGGGTGTCTGGGTCACCTACCGCTACCGGGGTCTCAACGAAAGTGGCCTGCCGCGCTTCGCCACGTTTCTACGCGAGCGTCCAGGGTTCCTGCCACCGGCGCCCAACTCAGCGCAAAACCCCTGACCGCGGCCATTGGCCGCGCGTCTCAATCAGGCGGTGGCTTGGCGCAGCATGGCGTAGATCTGGTCCTTGAGCGCCAGCTTTTCCTTCTTGAGCTGCTCGATCTCGGTCACTGTCGCCGGCTGGATGTGCGACTCCATGTTCTTGATCGTCTGATCCAGCTCGTTGTGCTTGTCGAACAGCCGGGTGAAATGGTGATCGTGTCCTTTGAGCCGGGTGATCAGCTCGCGGTATTCGGGAAACATCGGCGCTCCTTGGATGTGGAGCACCAGCTTACGCCGCCTTCACGCAATCGGCAAAGTAGTGTTTCTTGCCATCTTCGTCCTGCTTCTCGACGAGGCCGTGGATGTCGGTCTCGAAGCCGGGGCACAACGCGTTGAATTCGCGCGCGAACTTGAGGTAGTCCACGATCTTTTTGTTGAACACCTCACCCGGAATCAACAACGGGATGCCAGGCGGGTAAGGCGTCACCAGGCTGGTGGTAATGCGTCCGATCAGGTCGTCGATCGGCACGCGCTCGGTGGTGCGCTGAGCGATGTGGGCAAAGGCGTCGCTCGGCTTCATGGCCGGCGTGAGGTCGCTCAGGTACATCTCGGTGGTCAGGCGTGCGATGTCGTAGCGAGCGTACAGCTGGTGCACGTGCTGACACAAGTCGCGCAGGCCCATCTGCTCGTAGCGCGGATGCTTCTGACAGAACTCGGGAAGGATGCGCCACATGGGCTGGTTCTTGGCGTAGTCGTCCTTGAACTGCTGTAGCGCCGTCAGCAAGGTGTTCCAGCGGCCCTTGGTGATGCCGATGGTGAACATGATGAAGAACGAATACAGGCCAGTTTTTTCCACCACCACGCCGTGCTCGGCCAAGAACTTGGTGACGATGGAAGCCGGTATGCCCGACGCTTCAAAGCGACCGTCCATGTTCAGACCCGGGGTCACGATGGTGGCTTTGATCGGGTCGAGCATGTTGAAGCCCGCTGCCATGTCACCAAAGCCGTGCCAGTCGCGTTGAGTCGGTCGTTCGCCCACACTGTCGGTCTGCTCGCGATTGAGCACCCAGTCGGTGGCTTCGCCCATGCCTTCTTCGGCCAGCTCATCGGGGCCCCACACCTGGAACCACCAGTCGTCGGCACCGAATTCGGCGTCCACCTTGCGCATGGCACGACGGAAATCAAGCGCTTCGGCGATGCTCTCTTCCACCAGCGCGGTGCCGCCAGGGGGCTCCATCATGGCGGCCGCCACGTCGCAACTGGCAATGATGCTGTACTGCGGGCTGGTACTCGTGTGCATGAGGTAGGCCTCATTGAACAAGTGGCGGTCCAGTTTGGTGTTCTGCGAATCCTGCACCAGCACATGGCTGGCTTGGCTGATGCCGGCCAGTAGCTTGTGGATCGATTGAGTCGCATAGACCACCGAGTGCTGCGGTCGCGCACGCTTCTTGCCCATCGCGTGGTAGGTACCGTAGAAGGGGTGAAACGCGGCGTGTGGCAACCAGGCCTCGTCGAAATGCAGGTTCTCCACGTAGCCGTCGAGCATCTGCTTGATGGTTTCGGTGTTGTAGAGCACGCCGTCGTAGGTGGACTGCGTCAGTGTCAGGACACGCGGCTTGACACGCTCGGCGTCGACGCCCTTGAGCAGCGGATTGGCGCGGATCTTGGCCTGGATGGCCTCGATCTCGAACTCGCTTTGCGGGATAGGGCCGATGATGCCGTAGTGGTTGCGCGTGGGCTTGAGGAAGACGGGGATGGCGCCCGTCATGATGATGCTGTGCAGGATGGACTTGTGGCAATTGCGGTCCACGACCACCACGTCGCCCGGCGCCACGGTGTGGTGCCACACCATTTTGTTGCTGGTGCTGGTGCCGTTGGTGACGAAGAAGCAATGATCGGCATTGAAGATGCGCGCCGCGTTGCGCTCGCTCGCGCCGATGGCGCCGTTGTGGTCCAGCAGCTGGCCCAACTCTTCGACCGCGTTGCACACGTCGGCACGCAGCATATTTTCACCATAGAACTGGTGGTACATCTGACCGACCGGGCTCTTGAGAAAAGCCACGCCACCCGAATGCCCGGGGCAATGCCAAGAGTACGAACCATCCTCGGCGTAGTCCAACAGCGCCTTGAAGAACGGCGGCTGAATGCCTTCGAGGTAGCTCTTGGCTTCGCGGATGATGTGGCGCGCCACGAACTCCGGCGTGTCCTCGAACATGTGAATGAAGCCATGCAGCTCGCGTAACACATCGTTGGGCAGGTGGCGGCTCGTCTTGGTTTCGCCGTGGATGTAGATCGGCACATCGGCATTCTTGCGACGCACCTCCTGGATGAATTTGCGCAGGTTGAGCACCACCGGGTCGAGATCGGGGCCGACACTGAACTCTTCGTCGTCGATCGAGAGAATGAAGGCGCTGGCACGCGACTGCTGCTGCGCGAACAAACTCAGGTCTCCATAGCTGGTCACGCCGACTACCTCAAACCCCTCTGTCTCGATGGCCTGCGCCAACGCACGGATACCCAGGCCGGACGAGTTGTCCGAGCGGAAGTCTTCATCAATGATGACGATGGGAAAGCGGAATTTCATTGGGCATCTCCAGCCAGGGGGAAGGTCCCGGCCGCATTGGTGGGTCAGGGAAGCGGGGAAGTGTACGGAAATCGCTGGGCACTGGATTTACAGGTCCGGCTTTTGTCGCAGAATGTGGCGCAACCCAGACACCCTCTGGGCAACAGTCAACTGAGGAGATCGAATGGCGGAATCCACACTGTGGTGGTTGCTCGGCGGCGCGCTGGTCGTGCTGGAGTTGTTCACCGGCAGCTTTTACCTGCTGATGCTGGCGCTGGGTGCGGCCGCAGGCGCCTTGGCCGCCCACCTGGGCTGGAGCCCCACGGGTCAGCTGGTGGCTGCGGCGCTGATCGGTTCGGCCGCCGTGGTCGGCCTCCATCTCAACAAGCGCCGGCATCCCGGTGACCCGTCGGTCCGTTCGCTGCGCAGCGTCAACCTCGATGTTGGTGAAACCATCCAGGTGGACGCGTGGCAGTCAGACGGTACCGCCAGCGTCAAATACCGCGGCGCACAATGGACCGTGATCCGCGCACCTGGCACACCGCCCGAGCCCGGCCTGTACAAGGTAAGCGAGCTGATCGGCAATCGCCTGATGGTCGCCAAAGCCTAAAGCCTCCCCCCGTTTTGATGTCAGGCAATTGCCCGATCTCACTTATCAACGAACAAGCCGAAAGGTTCCCATGGAAATCGCACTCTTCCTTTTCATCATCGCGGCCATCTTCATCGTTCGCGCCATCAAGGTGGTCCCCCAGCAAAACGCGTGGGTGGTCGAGCGCCTGGGAAAATACCACTCCACGCTCGCCCCCGGCCTGAACTTTCTGGTGCCATTCGTTGACAAGGTCGCCTACAAACACAGCCTGAAAGAGATTCCCCTGGACGTGCCCAGCCAGGTCTGCATCACCCGCGACAACACGCAGCTGCAGGTCGATGGCATCCTGTATTTTCAGGTGACCGACCCGATGCGCGCCAGCTACGGCTCGTCCAATTACATCGTGGCGGTGACCCAACTGGCACAAACCTCGCTGCGCTCGGTGATCGGCAAGCTGGAGCTGGACAAGACCTTCGAAGAGCGCGACATCATCAACGCACAGATCGTGCAGGCCATCGACGAAGCGGCGCTCAACTGGGGGGTGAAAGTGCTGCGCTACGAGATCAAGGACCTGACGCCGCCGAAAGAAATCCTGCACGCCATGCAGGCCCAGATCACGGCCGAGCGCGAAAAGCGTGCCCTGATCGCTGCGTCCGAAGGGCGTCGTCAGGAGCAGATCAACATCGCTACCGGCGAGCGTGAGGCCTTCATTGCCCGCTCGGAAGGTGAAAAGCAGGCCGCCATCAACAGCGCCCAGGGTGAAGCGGCCGCCATCACTGCGGTGGCCGACGCCACCGCGCAGGCCATCGAACGCATCGCCATTGCGATCCGACAACCCGGCGGTGAGCAGGCCGTGCAGTTGAAGGTGGCTGAGCGCGCAGTGGACGCCTACGGCAAGGTGGCCGCAGATGCGACCACCACGCTCATCATTCCAGGCAACATGAGCGAAGTCTCTGCATTGATCGGCTCGGCCATGAAAATGATTGGCACCACCAAAGTCGGCAACTGAAAAATCAACAACTCAGCCTGCTATAATTGAGGGCTTCGCGGAGGGGTGGATGAGTGGTTTAAGTCGCACGCCTGGAAAGCGTGTGTGGGCTAATCCCCACCGCGGGTTCGAATCCCGCCTCCTCCGCCAAAATTGAGTCCCAGAGCGTCCCAGGACGTCTCAAAAGACACCCTGAAAGCCCCGGTTTACCTCGTGTTCCGGGGCTTTTTTGTTTCCGGACGTCCCACAACGGTTCTTGCCATCCAAGAGATTTTGTTGGTATCGTTTGTGGTACGTAGGAGGTGCCGTGTTGGTATTTCCTGTACCAACGGAGGGGAGCATGGCCCTGAGCGACATCGCCATCAAGTCGACCAAGCCACGGGAGTCGGCCTTCAAGCTCACCGATGGTCGGGGCTTGCAGTTGCACGTAACGCCGCTTGGTTCAAAATTGTGGCGGTGGGCCTATCGCTTCGACGGCAAACAAAAGCTCATGGCCTTGGGCGTCTACCCAGATGTCTCACTTGCACAAGCCCGCGACAAAGCGGACTTGGCCAGAAAGCTTCTGGCAACGGGGGCGGACCCGATGGCCGCCCGCAAGTTCGAGAAGATCGCCCGCCGCCTGGCCATCGAAGACACCTTTGCTGCAGTGGCAAAGAAATGGTGGGAAAGCTGGAAGGCTGCTCGCAGCGACAGTCACACGGTCTACGTCTGGCGACGCTTGGAGGCCGACGTGTTTCCGGCCATAGGAACACGCCCTATCGCGGAGATCGAGGCCCTCGAGCTGGTCGCCATGATGAAGGCTATCGAAAAGCGTGGCGCTCTCGACATTGCCAAACGTTCCCTTCAGACCTGCTCACAGATTTTTCGCTACGCCATTGCCCACGGCGTGGCCAAACGCAATCCGGCCATCGAGATTCGTCCAAGTGATGTGCTGGCCTCACGCAAGAAGCAGAACTACGCACGGGTGGACAACAAGGATCTGCCCGAACTGCTACGCAAGATCGAGGTCTACATCGGCAGCACCATCACACGCGTTGCCATCAAGCTCATGGCAATGACCTTCGTGCGCACCAGCGAATTGATCGGTGCACGCTGGGAGGAGTTCGATCTTGATGGTGCGCGATGGGACATCCCCGCTTCTCGCATGAAGATGAAGACGCCGCACATCGTTCCGCTCTCCACCCAGGCCATCACGCTATTGAGAAGTCTGCACACTCTGACGGGTCACAGCGCCCTGCTCTTCCCGGGTGAGCGCGACCATCAAAAGTCGATGAGCAACAACACCATCCTGGGTGCCTTGGACCGCATGGGGTATGCGGGGCGCATGACAGGTCATGGTTTCCGTGGAATTGCCTCCACTCTGCTGCACGAGCAAGGCTGGCCGCACGAGCACATCGAGCTGCAGCTGGCGCACCAGGAGCGCAATCAAGTCAGCGCTTCATACAACCATGCGCTCTACCTGCAACCTCGGGCAAAGATGATGCAGGCCTGGAGCAACTACCTGGACGCCTGCGTGTCAGGCAACGTGGTGCCCCTGACGGGAAAGCGGGCATAGCATTCGGATCGTCTTGTGGTCGGATGGAAATGGATCGAATCCGTACCACCGGCGAAGAAGTCGGTCAACGGACTGTTAATCCGCAGGTCCCTGGTTCGAGTCCAGGTCGGGGAGCCAAGAAACACGAGAGTCAGCAGGTTAGCGCCTGCTGACTTTTTTGCTTTCTGGGTTTGGCTGGTGCCAGTCTGGTGCCAGTTTCAGAGTTGATGAACGTAGACCAGAGAATCGCGCCCGATGTGTTGCGTGCGAGCTGCATCAAGCCTTCGGCCCACACCATCGCAGAGCCCCAACCGTCGAAACTTCGTCGGCAAACGCGCTGTTCTGACAGCGAGAGCCTTGTGCACAAGATTTGACGGCGAATCCAGCATGACCAAGCTGCCTGCCGTGCCCTACAGTTGCCAACATGCCTCCACCGGGAGAATGCCGTGCAACAGACCTCCGCCCCACCATCCGACACACACGATCAGGTACCGACCGTGTTCATGCGAATGCCATCCGTCATGCAAATGACGGGCCTGGGTCGATCCACGATCTACAGGCTCATGGCCCGACAACAGTTCCCCTGCCCGGTTCGCCTCGGTGTGCGCGCAGTGGCCTGGCGCCGCAGCGAACTTGATGTGTGGAGCCAGACACGCCCAGCAATATCACACTGATGCGAACAAGCTCAGCCTTGAAATCCATCGGGTTTACAGCCATCCAAGGGACAGCCCAAAGATGGCTTACTGCGGAAGTAGAAACCGTATTCTGAGTGGCGTCTAGGCAGCGCAAACTGCCAGTCGCCACTGGCTGCTTTCTGGTTGGAGACTTCATTGCGAAACACAAGCCGTTCAGGATTTTGGCGGGCCGCTCGTTCATCGCCCAAACTAGCTGTCAACGATTTGCTATTCGAATTAATTAAATGGCGGCCGAACATCTCTCCGCTTTGAATAAGCAACAAAGAGTACCAATTTTCTATTCTGACGAAAAGTCTTTCGTAAGCATTCGTGAAGACACGGATGCCCTCATGCTGGCTGATTTGCCTGCCTGTCCAGCCAGATACTCACCTCGACTACTAAACTCTTTGAGCGCCTCATTAAGTGCGAGAACCTCTGGGACGTAGATGCACATACGGATTGCAGTGCCAGAAAATCCCGCGTCTAGGACTTTCTCGGCTTCACCATTCAAGAGCAGACCTCGATCCCCGCTGCATAGTGCGAAGCTACCACCCCTCGCACAGATTTGACTAGTCATGAAGAGGCCGTAACCCGAGTTAGCCCAAGCATCGTCGCGCAGTTGCGGTGCACCTTCGTAGGCTCTGCCTGAAATTCCAGGCTTCAACGCAAGTCGAATTGCATCCTCATCACTATTAATGATCAGATGCGGATTTCTGGACAATGTTGTCCTTATGCCTCGCCCCTGGTCAAGGATCGACAATTCAACGAGTTGCTTGTTGGGCCAATATTGCGCGGCGTACCATATCGAGTCAGCATTGCTATGCTCAGTGACATTGCGTAGAATTTCCCGAAGAGAAAAACCCAAAGTGTGCTGGAGTGGACCACCATCATTCCGGGCGAGCACTGCAGCAAGCTTCGCGCAGTGCCGCTCGATGATTTCCTGGACCTGAACCTGGCTCTGCCCCGCTTCAATGTGCAGTTTGCGGATATTTACTTCCGTAATTGGGATGTAGACCACGCTACCGTTTGCGGCGCCAGCTTCTTTCCCAAAGTTCAGCCCAAAGGATTGGAAGAACCCCATGTGTGCAGCGTAGCCATGACCTTCATGGTTTTTTGCCTGGCATCGCGACGGCTTTCTCTCGTTGGCAAAGGTTCGCAACTGACGTGCAAAGTACAACATGCCAAATGGCTCAAGCCATTTAAGAGGCCCAAAGTCGATCAAATAATCAACACCAGTTGGCAACCTCCACAAGTCACGCGCAGCCTCAATCGCCCCTTCAAAATCAAGACATTTGACAGCGAAAGTGACGATCTCTCTATGATGATCACTCATCAAAATTCGCCCGGCAGCGGATCAGAGGCTACCATTTCGCCAGTTTCCAGATTGAAATATCCCGTCTTGCTCTCTCCGTCGAGTGGGCATATGTGGTCTGCACGCACGGTGACAGTGGTTGCAGAATGCCTGACGGTAGCGTGTTGAGTTTTTTTCTTGGTACCGCTGTAATGCCCACGATATGCGACCGCTGAGAACATGGGGCTGTAGAAGACACCTTCGATTTCAAATTCTTCGTTGTCCTTATGGGTATCAATGCCAAGTGAACCGGGCATGATTACCGAAGCATATTTTTCGCTTACGGGCATCGATGAATCTGCTTGATCAACTTCGGTCGGCTCTTCAAGGACGCAGTTTGCCATCTCCTGCAATGCTACCAAGGTCTCAACACCTAGCTGAAAGTTTGGGTCCTTCGTTGCGATTTCGGTAGCGCGGGTAAAAACATCGCGGAGGACATCCGTCTTCATGAGGTGGCTGGTCAGTCGCAAACTCCCGTACGTCTGGTCATAGATGCATACAAAACGATCACCAGCGGCCACCGGCTTACGCGTAGCCCTGTGCTTGTCAGCACCGGCATTGATGTCCTGTCGCTCAAAAGGTAGTGACATGAGAAACGCTTCGTCAATGAGCTCGGCAATAGATGAGCCTTTGACTTGGTCGCGGTTTAATGCCGGGTGCGTAATGACTACGCCAGAGGTGAAAGAGTACCTCGCATATTTCGCAGCGTCATAAAACAGACCCAGACTAGGGTCTAGGGGGTAGTTCACATTGAACTCGTTGTTGCCGCGTCGCTCCTTGAATCCGACTACGGCCTCTCCGACTTGCATAGCGCACTCGACCACAATCAGTTCACCGTACCGGTGCGCTTGGAAGACGTTATCAACAGCCAAGTTCGGCAAAATCAAAGTGGGAAGCGCAATCGGACTCGTGAAGTAACGTTTTTCAGGACGTACGTTGATGAGGCGCTGATTTTTCTTTATGCTGACAACGCGATACGTTCGGGTCTGATAGAAATAAACGGCGCCTGGGTAAGCCTCGCGCATCACCTGAGCCTGAGATAGCGATCCCAAGCTATGGAGATTAGGGCCCTGCCGAAATTCGACCTTGAATTGTGTATCGAGATCACGCAATGGGAATGTATGGTTAGGGTCGTCTCCCGCCTGCGCCTTCATCGATTGCAGTTCAGCACTGATCTCACCAACGCGCTCGGCCTCGCACAACTCAGCATAGTCCGGAGGCAACTCGATCGGCGACGTAAAGACATCCTCCTCAATGCCAGCTCTATGACAAACCGTTGCATCTTCCCCGCCCTGCCGTGCCAAGCACATGGCATGGATGTATTGAATCCGCTGGTTGTGCAAATAAAGTGCGCTCTGCAATAGCGGCAATTGCGTTAGTCGTTCTGGCTCCCTGAAGATGCTTTCCGAGACGACGGAGCCATTGTTGACAATAATGACCAGGCCCGCTTTTCGACGACCAACCCGTCCTATTCGCTGATACAGACTGGTCGCCGACCGAGGGATACCAACCAGAATCCCCAAACTTAGGTAAGGCAAATCGATCCCCATCTCCAAAGCGCTCGTGCTGACGACACCTTTTAATGAGCCTGCCGCAAGTCGATTTTGAATACGTTGTCGGTCGTCTTCTTCGTAACCAGAACGGTAAGGATAGATCTGGAGATCTCGCAGTCGATCAAAGTCAACTTCATCCGCATCCACATCTGCATCCTCGATAATTTTTCGTTCGATGATGGATGCCAGGTACTCTGTTTGTTTCCGACTATCAGCAAACGTAATTGACTGATGATCAGTCTTGGTCGCAGCAAAAGCGACAAGGTCAGACACGCTCGCCAAAAGATCCTTGGGATTATTTGGCGCCACCAACAAAGTACATAGCGCGGACTGCGGCGATGTGTCGCTTTCGGGCCCGACAACCCCAAAAGGCACACCAGTTAGCTGCAAAAGATGAGATTTAGCATCCTGCATCGTCGCAGATGAGGCGATGAAACGGAAATTGCCGCCGAGCTTCTTATTGGCATGTATCAGCCGCCTGAAAAGAAAGGCAGAATTGCTACCAAAAACGCCTGAGTAAGTATGAGCTTCATCCGCAATAACCAGGGTCAAGCCTCTGAGAAAATCCAGCACCGCTGGCATTGCAATTGACGACAACAGCCACGCGTGGATGATGTCCGGGGTCATCACAACGATTCGGCTTTCTGCCAAAATTCGAAGCCGCTCCTGCATCTGTACGCCACCATCAATCCGCCCCACGCGAATAGGCAGACCGGACTCTTGGGCCAGTTTTTTCCAGCGGGCAGTCTGTTCCGCTGCTAACGCCTTGAGCGGATATATCGCTGCAATCCGCGTTTTCGGCTTAGCAGCAAGCTCCTCAAGCGCGCATACGTTGAATATCAGTGTCTTACCAGAAGCCGTTGGCGTTGTAATCGCAAGGTTCTCACCGCTCAAGTACCGTCGGATGCCCTCATGCTGATGCCTGTAAATACCACCATCAAATCCTTCTAGCGCATTCAGCGACGCGGAGCAAAGACCCAGATCATCGAATGGAAGGAACACTGGTTCTCGCGCTGGCCGTTCTTCCTGAGACACTACCTTCCATTCGTTTTCTTGGAAATACGTAGAGAACTGATCGATGTTCAATTTGGTCCTCGTCGAATATTGGGTCTATCAGAAATGAAATCCGGGGCTGCAGCTGAAGGCACACCGAAGCGTACCTTTGGCGAAGTCGGTCAGGATTTATGGCAGAAGGAACTTGGTGCCGTCGAAGGTGCTAATATTTAATGCTGGGGCAACAGTGTGTAGGGGGTTCATGCGGTTTGCGACTCCTCCAACTCCCCGCCAGCCTGGGACTCCGCGGTCTGGCTGGCGACGCATAGGTATTTCAATCGCATGAGGCGAAGTATCGCACCGTGGAACAGCCCTCGGTTCGCGTGAAGATCCTCAAATTGCTGCCCTGTTTGGAGGTTCACCGTCATAAGCTCTGGCCAGCAGTGTGAGTTCCGGTGGGCGACACCCGCCAGCCGCAGGCCTACCCAACAGCAAGTCAGAGTTGCTGCATTGACCTGTCACCAGTTGACTCGCGGATCGACCTTGTAGTCTAAAGCGGGCTGCGCCGCAAGGTTCTAGTCTGGTTCGACATCGACAGCCTTGCCCGCCTGCGCATCGCAATACCCCCCCACAGCTGTGGCCCAAATGCTAGGACTCGTTCGTCGCCAGTCCCGCCTTTAGAGAAGCAGTTTGGCGAACGCTACTACCACCAAGTTTCTTCACAAATCCTTCATAGTCAAAACTTCAACGGTTCCTTCGCTGCGTTGGAGTCATTGGCCGAACGGCCAAACTGCCAACTTGACATAACATCCCGTTGCATCAACTGTTGAATGGCTACCACCCAATGGCGGCTATCTGACGGTCATTTCTTCAAGTTGGCTGACAGCAATCAGCCTGAGGACTAAACCGCTCGCGCGGTAGTCCCCGAGCTGAGAGGTTGGTTGACGTCGATGGCGCACGTGCCGATGTTGTGAGCCGAGGCAATTGGCCTCGGTCACGACAGGAGCACCATCATGAATGCACCCCATCCGACGGTTTCACCTTTGCGCCAACGCATGCTCGAAGACATGCGAATGCGCAGGCTGGCCACCAAGACGCAGACTGCCCACATCCGAGCCGTACGCCGGCTTGCCGCGTACCTTCACCGGCCTCCGGACACCGCCACCATCGAGGACCTGCGCAATTTCCAGCTCTACCTGGTTGACCAGGGCACCTCTCCCACCACCCTCAACGCCACCATCACAGGGCTGAAGTTCTTCTGCGAGATCACCCTGGATCGCGCAGAGTTGACGGCCAAGATGCAGCCCGTTCATGTGCCTCGCACCTTGCCGGTGGTGCTCAGCCGCGAGGAAGTGGCGCGCCTGATTGCCGCAGCGGCCAACCTCAAGCACCAGACCGCGTTGTCGCTGGCCTACGGCACGGGTCTGCGCGCCAGTGAAGTGGTGTCGCTCAAGATCGGCGATATCGACAGCCAACGCATGACGCTGCGCGTGGAGCAAGGCAAGGGCAGCAAGGACCGCTACGCCATGCTCTCGCCCGTGTTGCTGGAGCGCCTGCGGGTCTGGTGGCGCGTGGCCCATGCGCAAGGCAAGATGCTCGAGGGCGGCTGGGGTCTCAACTCAAGACGCGGTGTACCAGAGAGAGATGGTGAAGCGACTTGGGGTGACATTTGAATTCTTGAGCGATGAACGCCTGAAGCTTACGCGCGCGATGTCACTCCCAACGTTCACAATCGCAGGACATGTGCTGATCAAACGGATGAGTTGGATCATCGGCGAGGGTCGCGTTCAACATGTGTTCTACCCGGACTTTCCTCCAAACAGCAGTGCGGATCGTGTTCTTCACTGGCTCACACGGAACAAGTCTCCCTAATTTTAGGGAAGACATGTCAGAACGAGACGCGTCTACACACCGCTGCGGCCGCTTAGGGTTCAGCCGCCTTTTACGCTTCGTGCCACTAAAGGAGGTCTTTTTATGAAGGCAGAGAACGTGAAGTCCCCTTGAAAACCTGAACCAGCCGGAGGTAGAGAATTCCCCCAGACGGAGTCTCTACATGAAGAAATCCAGATTCAGCGAAGCGCAGATAGTGGGCATCCTCAAGGAAGTCGAGATGGGTGCCAAGGTCGGTGAGACGTGCAGGAAGCACGGCATCAGCGAGCCGACGTACTACAAGTGGAAGAGCCAGTTCTCGGGTATGACTGTCTCGCACCTGTCGCAGCTTCGCCAACTGCAGGACGAGAACGCCAAGCTCAAGCGCATGTACGCCGACCTGGCGCTGATGCACCACGCGCTCAAGGATGTCGTTGACCGAAAGCTCTGACCCCGGAGCGTCGTGAGCTGGTCGTGCGTGCCCTCGTGGACGAGCACGGCATGAGCGAGCGACGTGCCTGCCAAGCCAGCGGCATTGCCCGCTCCACGCTGCGCTACCGGCCCGCTGCACGCGACGACTCCGGGGTCATCACCTTCATCCAGACGCACATGGCGCTCAACCCACGCCACGGCTTTGGCCTGCTGTACGACAGCGCCCGCCATCAAGGCAAGCCCTGGGGCAAGACGGTGCTCTGGCGCGTGTACTGCGAGCTTCGGCTGAACCTGCCACGGCGCGGCAAGAAGCGGCTGCCTGCGCGCATCAAGCAACCCTTGGAGGCTGCTGGTCAACCCAACCACGGCTGGAGCTGCGACTTCATGGCCGATGCGCTGTGGTCAGGTCGTCGCTTCAGGACCTTCAACGTCATCGATGAGTTCAACCGCGAGGGCCTGCGCATCGAGGTCGACACCAGCCTGCCGGCTGCGCGTGTCATCCGAGCCTTGAACGAACTGGTGGAGGTGCGCGGTGCGCCGCTGTCGATTCGCCTGGATAACGGCCCGGAGTTCATCGCTCACACCTTGGCCGAATGGGCGAAATCCAAAGGAATCGCCCTCAATCACATCCAGCCTGGAAAGCCGACGCAGAACGCCTATGTCGAACGGTTCAACAAGACCTACCGCACCGAGGTGCTCGATTGCTACGTCTTCGAGTCACTGCAGGACGTGCGTGACATAGCGGCCGACTGGCTGCACCGCTACAACCATCAACGCCCTCATGAAGCCCTCGGCCGAATCCCCCCGGTCGAGTACCGTGTCAAACTGTTCCCCAACCTCTGCTTCTGACTGGCTCAGGAATTCGAGGGGACTTCACGGCCACTCCAAGCTGGAGTCGACCGTAAGGTACTTGGGTATCGAGGTCGACGACGCTCTTGAAATCTCCGAGCAGACGGAAATCTGAGATGGTGATCGGAGGCGGCCACTGTTCCGACACCGGGGCGACCGCCTTCAATGGCAGCTATGTGGGGACGGTCAGGAGCGGTGCTTTCGGCCACGAACAGCCTCTGGGATCTGGCTGCTCAAGGTCGGGGCAAGGCTGATGTGAGTCAGTCACGGTTGGCGGCCTGCACGTCGGCTGCAATTAGTACCGGCCCTTAGACCGGCAGTGGCTCGTATGACTGCTGCGCACCCGAGACCGGGTGGACAGAATTCTTCGATAGTGGCGCCTCGATCCCGCTTCTAGGCTCGTCAAGCTCGATTCACCGGCCGAAATCTTGGACTCGCTAACTAAAACGGTACATCATCAGCTGGGTTCTCAGGTGGTGTCAGGTACTTGTGCAGAAGCTTGAGCTTGTTCAACAGCTCATCAAACGTCACGACCTCAACGTCCTTGCAGGAGTTGCGAAAGACCTCAAAGCTCCGGCGCTTGACCGGCTCCGTCGGCGTTGATCCAGCAATCACGACGCACTTGATGACATCCGGCTTCCAGGACCTCAATCCTTCAGTGTCACTGGTGTGCTGCGTCCAGCGTTGGCGCAGCTCGCTCTGTTGGTACAACACCTGCGTCATTGCGCCGCTCAACTCAGCACTTGGTCCAAATACCTCTTTGCCCCTGTAAGCCTTGACATGAACAAGCTCGGTTCCGGGTCTCTTAATTTCCACGATTGCGAGTGCCTGCCCAAGCTCACCAAACAGGAAGTCGCCAATCTGTGCGCCTGCACCGGTGATAGTCGATGGCTTCGCGTGGAACTGTGTATGCAATAGCTCTACCGGGCGCGCAAAAACCATGCTGAGCACGAGCTTGTTCTGTTCAAAGAACGATTGCCAATGCCTCTCTTTTGTTGTCTTTCCGAGCAGCTCGTCGTACTTCTCAATCACCGTGGCGAGGGTTGCACGCTCGATTTCGGCGTGCAGCATCATCAAATCGCGAGGCGCTTGCTTGGCCAGGTTCGGTAATCGTTGAGCGATCTCGCGAACGGTTTCGGTCCCCCAACCGTCACCTTGGACACGGCGTTTGGCCTCGACCACTGTTTCGCGCCGGACCTCCAACAACGGTTGGTTGACTTGGATCGCGCGCCTGAACTTCTCAGGATCAAGCTTCGTGAGCACGTCGTCATGCACCACGCTTTGTCTGGTCTGCCGAACCAGCTTCCGGCCAGCCTTCTTGACCCGATTGAGCTTGCGACGGAGCTTGTCCAGCTCGTCTTCGCGAATGCAAATTACACCTTCGGTGAGTGCCGTCGCTTGTTTGCGGCTGACAACCAGAATTTCAGTGCCCTGGACCCGCGAAAGGGTCTGCCAGACCGTATCAAGATCCTTGGGCAAGCCAAGGCCCTCTCCGAGAGGATCGAACAGCCCATAAGGTAAGCGCACCGCAATACTCGGCGCAGCCTCCTTCGCCTCATTCGGGAAGGCATTCTCGTGGCCGTCTTCATAGATGACGATTCCAAACTTACCATTCTTCTGATTGAGATACTGCACCTGATGCGGGTTCGCATGGATCGGCCGCATGATGATCCTGGTTGGCGTGACCGTCGCCAACAGCGGCCATGCGCTTTCCGGGTGGGCGTGCCAAATTCGTGCATCCCGATCAACGAGTTTGAACGTTTTCAGGAACAGGTCCAGGGCCTGCTGGCCGTTGTTAGTGGTGTGTTCGATGCGGAATGCGGCGTCGAGAACGTCGCTATCGCTGTACGCTTGTTTCGGCTCCCCGGAACTCACTGTCATCGCTCGCCCCTTTGTGACTGCATTGCTTTGGTCGATGAAGAATATAGGGCAACAGGCGATCAGGCTGACTGCCCGCAATCTCAGCAGCCTCTCAACTAAGCTCTTCAAGGCGGTCGATTTGGGCTTTCCACAGACGTTTTCAGGTCGGTGCCGAGAGTGCGAGCCGTACAGAGGCAGTCACTGGCGCAGCGCGAACAGATACAAGGCAGAAACTAGACCACCTCTGTGGCGAAGCCGGCATTGCCCTCTTATTCAGTGGCCTTAACAAGAGACGAGTTGACCTGACACTCGGTGTCACCCGCTGCGTTTGCACGACGCCGGTCGATGGCCTCCCTAGCAAGGTTCCATAGCGTCGGTGGGATCGGCTGACCCTGACGGATTTTGTCCCATTCAGCCACAGCCTTGCCTCTGGCCACCACAGCTTCGGCCTCGGTCTCTTTGAGGCGCTTTTCCATGCACACACTCTTCGTGCCGGAACGTTTCAGGGCTTCAATTTTTAGCAGCAACGCCTGGCAGGCATCCAGGAATTCGAGCCTTTGCAGGGGATCAGCGTGATACTCGCCGACAAATCCCGCGCGAGTCCATGGAGCCCCACGCAACATCGCAGCAACACCTTCGAGCAATAGGTCCGACCGATAAGACGCGGAGTTCCTCGCGAGAGCTTCCGGAGCCAGGCCACCAGGCACAGGTTCGTCAATTGTCGGCCAAGGCGGAATGAGGGAGTTCGCATGCATACCGTGAAGCTTTACGTATTTCTGCAGCGCTCGGAGCTCACTCATTGCGGCGTCGAAGCGACTTCTGAAGTTCACCATTTCTTGCTTGAGCTTAGTGGCCTGCGCCTCATTGTCGGTTGCTTTTTCAACTAGGCGGTGCAACTTTTTTCCACGCCAAAGGCAGGAATAGTGCCAGGTGATGGAATAGGCATAGGCTTCGAGTTCAGCATTTTTCGGATGGACATGGAGGTCACTTTGGGCGGTAGTGGCCAATTCACGTAGTGCTTGAAGGACCGCATCGCGCCCCTCCTTGATCAGCAAGTCAACCATGGAGAGGCAATTGGGGCTCTCGAAATTTCCCAGAGGGTATTTTCTTGACTCGTCACACTGGGATATGTAGGTAGGGCAGTAGTCCATTGTTAGCACTTCGTATAAGTTGACATGCCAGTACATCAGAACCGAGATGAATAAGTAGACAAAGGGGCTGTTGTCGTTGTTCGACCACCACGCCACTCGGTTCTTGGACGAGCATAGCCTTCAGACAAAGGAGGCTGCCCTGAATCGGGAGCGGTTTTTCAGTCGCTCCGCCTAGTGACCGGCTCCCCAAAACCTGACCGGAAGCAAGCAGCCTTAAGCCGCCGGCCAGTGTGCGGTATGGGGTGCAGGTTCATGCCGACAACTGAGTTCTGTGCTCCTGGGGTACATCAGAGACACAGTTGACCTGCCTCGATCAGTGTCAAGCTCCCTGTCCCGTCGCGAGCTTCAGCACCACCCCGATCACGAACAGCGAGACGGCAATCCGCCCCCATCGCCAGGTGGTGAACCAGTAACGATGATTGACCCACACCGCGCGGTGGATTCGCTCTGCTGAAACCAGGAGCGCAAACGCAACGACCATGGGGCCGACGATTCCGACGGACGCATCGATGTGGCTCAAGAGGAATACCCAGAACAGCGGCCAGGCCGCCGCATCGATGGCCGCCAGCCATCGTCGACCGGTCCAGTGCGGTGCATTGGCCCGGGGTTCACGCGCAACGAGCAGCCACATACCAACCTCCAGTCACTTCATGCTTCACAGATCCAATCCACTGTGCTTCTCGTCCATTCGGACCACGGTTTTGCCCATAACGGAAAGGCAACCGACAAACGTTCAAAGAGTGCCAGATCCCACCCGGGGGTTGATTCCACACGGCAAACAACCGTAAAAGATGTTTCATCGCTCGCGGGTCCATGGCCTGCCCAGCTAGCCACGAAAGAGTGTCGTCTGCTCCCCACGGAACACTGCCCTAATTTCCGAGGGAGCTGGATTGGGAATCCGTCCCTCGGTCATCGAGTCTGGTCAGGTGCGCGCCCTGCCCCGCATTCGTCGGTCGCCGTGCGACACCCAAAGCGCTGCAGCCAGGCGCGAGCGCCTGGGCACCGTGGAATAAATGGAAGGGGCCCACCAGAGTGAAACGGAGGTGGGAAGGCGGCCGTATATGCCGCGAAAGGCTTTGGCGTTTGCGCCGGCAGCGCTATGGTGCGCAGTAAGGCGAGCGGCGAAGTTTCAGGGGAGGCACCTTTGGGAGATCGCTGGTGGGACCGTTCACACAGCTAGCGCTCGGCTCCATGGATCTCGATTTGAGCAATGCCGCGCGCCATCAATTCGTTCCAACAGGCTCTGATGGACGGATACGACTGGAAACCATTGAGACGCGCACGATACCCGCACTGTCTAGACAGGATTTCACAGCTCCCTTCTAAATGGATGCAGTCAGCAATCTGCCGTTGCTGGCACTGCTGGAGCAGCCTTATATGCTGGATCGTGACCAGTTGGAAACGTTCGCCACTGTGGTCGAGCAGCAGAGCTTTGACCGCGCGGCCAGCGTGCTCAGCATCACGCGGGGCGCTGTTTCCCAGCGCATCAAGGCGCTGGAAGAATCGCTGTCCACCGTGCTGGTCAAGCGTGAACGGCCGGTAGCGGCTACGCATGCCGGTGAGGTGCTGCTGCGCCATGTGAAGGCACTGCGCATCCTTGAGGGATCGGCACTCCAAGAGCTTTCGCCAACCGCCAAGCCACACGCACCTGTTTCGCTGGCCATTGCGGTGAATGCCGATTCCCTGGCCACCTGGTTTCCTGAAGTTCTCAGGGAGTTGCTGTTGGGTCAGCTGGTGGCCCTGGAGGTGATCGCAGACGATCAAGATCACACCTCTGCCCTGCTGGCTCGCGGCGATGTGATCGGGTGCATATCGACATCGGCCAAACCCGCCGATGGTTTCTTGGCCGAATGCCTGGGCGCCATGGAATACCGCTGCTATGCGACGCCGGCCTTCGCCTCCACGCACTTTCCGAGCGGACTCACGGTGCCAGCAGTGTTGTCAACACCGGCTGTGTTGTTCAACCGCAAGGACTCGCTGCACGACGACTTCCTGAAAAGGCATTTTGGGTTTTCCGTTGAGCGGTACGCCAGACACTACCTGCCCTCCCCTGTTGCCTTGCTCGAAGGAGTTGCCATGGGAGCTGGTTATGGCCTGATTCCCAGCTGGCAGGCAGCTCCCTTGGTGGAAGCGGGACAGCTCGTGGACGTCTGCCCTAATGAGCGGGAGATGGTTGACCTGTTCTGGCACCACTGGGACCTCGAACCACCAATGGCCAGTGACATCACTGCACTGATCGTCAAGGTGGCCAGAAACAGCCTGGAGCCTTCGGTCGGGTTCGAGCCATCAACGGCGCACACTGGACCATCGCCGAGCCCACCCTCCGGCCACAAAGCGGAGCCACAAGGCGGTGCCAGCGGACAAGAAGCATCCGAGCAGCAGTGACACCACGTCGGTGTCTTCACCATATTGGCCCAGCCGGCCCGCCAGATGCACGGCGACTGAAGCGGTAAAGCCAACCGTCACAATCCACCGTGCTTGCCGCGGCGATACGACGATGCCTGTGACCATGGTGGCAAAACAAACGCCGATGCTGGCGATGTAAACCACGTTGACAGACACCATGGTGTCCACAATGCCCTGGTCACGTGAAGCCAGCAACGCGCTCAAACCCAAGGCAATCAGCGCGAATATCGGGTGACCTGCAGAACGACTGCCAGAAGCGGCACAAGCCAGCGCTTCCGTCATGGCACGCAAGATCGCTGCGCCCGCACCCAACGCTGCCACCGACAACGCGATGAGCATCAACTTGTCTGCGCCCTGCCCCACCGATCCAGCGACATGCCCCAGCACCCAGGGAACCACCTGCTTGGCGTCCGCCCAGTCGCCCAACATGCCACCACTCAGCATGGCGACCACCACGGCCGACGGCAAAAATGCGATCACAAAGAGCAACAGCCCTGCAAGAACGCAGCCGCCCACTGCGGCCATGGGTGAGCGCGCGGCCAATACGAACTGCTGGTAGTCGGCACCGGTACACACCAACAAGCCGACGGCCAAAGAAATGGCCACCACGCGAGATGGACTGAAAGTGGTCAGGTCTTCGGCAAAAGCGGGGATCGCCTGCAGGTAGACGCCCATGCCGTTGGCCACGACCAGCGCGTAAACCAGGACGGCGGCGCTCGCAAGCAGACACATGGCGAACAGCGCCGATGCGAAACGCAGGCTCAATCTCGATGCGCCGTAGATCAGCAACAAGATCGTGATGTAGCTGTGTACCTGTTCAAGGCCCAACAACTCCAGCACCGCAACGCCGCCTTGAATCTGGGCAGCCAGTACGCCCGACATCCAGATCAACGACAGCAACGCCACCACGCCTTGAAGCTGCTTGCCGTAGGCACGGCCAAACAAATCCCAGACCGGAAGCCCGGTTGCCCACAGTTGCCGTGCGAACACGGCCAACACCAACATGCCTAAGGCGGTGGCCACCCCATAGATGCTGCCTGCCATGCCGTGTGAGAGCGCCAGTTCACCCGAACCGAAAAGGAATCCGATCCCATAGCTGGCCGAGACCAGTAGTGCCGCAACCTGCAAGCTCCCCAGCGCCCTGTTCATAGAACACACCCTTGCGTCTGCCAGGCGCCGGTGACTGGATCGGTGCCGCTGAAGTAGGCAGAGCAGACCTTGCCGCGATCCCGAAAGACATCTTGCCCTTTCAGCAACCGGTGCGCCTCGGGCAGTCGGTAGTAGGGCACCGCCGGCAGAAGGTGATGGGTGAGGTGGTAGCCGTTGTTGCGCGGGTGGATCAGCCAGCGCCAGAAACCGTTGCAAGCCATGTCACGCGTAAAGGTGAACACGCCACCCGGCCGAAGGCCGAAGTGGTCACACATCTCGCGGAACGTGGTGATCACATGGAATGCTGTCGCCCTGGCCAGCAGCCACAGCACCAGGAAGGTGATCGTGAAGCCGGGGCCGCCTACAGCCAACATCAATGCCACAGCCACAGACCACCACCCAAGGATGTAGAGCTGACTGGCCGTGCGAATCTGGCGCGAGAACAGGTGCCCACCCATCGACGACAGCCAAGCGCTCAAAGAAAAGATCTGGTCCAGGTAGTTCAAGAACCAGTTCGTTGGTCCACTTCGAGCGAAAAACAGGAGATCGGGGTCACCCCCATCGGTCCCGAGTTCCATGTGGTGTTTGAAGTGCGTTTCGCGGTAGCGGGTCAGGCTGGCGAACAACAAGGGCGCGATGAAAAGGCGGGCCACCAGGTCGTTTCGCCGTCGGTCCCTCCACAGATTGCGATGCCCCGCGTCGTGAAGAATATTGCCGAGCGCGCGTTGTCGGTTGGCGATCAGCACAAAAGCCAGTGGCGCGAACAGCTCGCTCCACCACACGACCAGCGCCACAGCGCTGAGAACGATGAGCCAGTCGAAGACAATGTCCAGCACGGCGCGCCAAGGCGCCAGCCGAAACAGCTCACAGTGCGGATCACCCTGTTGGCGCAGCTCTGATCGAAGCGCGGCCATGTCCGAAAGGACATGCGAAGTCGTTGTCATGATGGACACTCCTTCTTCACGGCGTGCGGCTGCGGACGGCCTCGCAGCGCACAGTAGCGTTTGTCGGAGCACAAGGCCCAGGCCGCGCCAAACGGTAGCAGGATATGCCAGCAGCGCGCGGTGGTTTAGGAACTTTGGCCTCGCGTCAATTCAGCTAAACCAGTCCCTTCTGCGTTGCACCTGCGCACTTGTGCACACGCTGGGTCAACGCCAGCCGCCCATAATCAACGCCGAAAGCCAACACCATTTCCCTGTGCTGGAGGACATCGGAGTGAGCGGAGAAAAAGACCAAGTTCGGCTGCAGCAAATGATGGCCCCTGATCTTCGGCCAGAGACCTACGTCTACTGCACCTTCCAGGACCATCGCCTCCCTGTTGACCTCTCTCCCATCTGCACGTTCAGGGAGACCGAAGGATTGACGGCCATCGTGGAGCGCTCTCAAGCCATTCAGGCCAAGGTGCCCTACATCTTTGAGGCCAAACTCATCACGCTCACCGTGCACTCGTCGCTGGAAGCCATCGGCTTTCTGGCCATGATCGCCACAGCCCTGGCCAAAGCAGGCATCCCATGCAATGCGGTCGCCGCCTTCCACCACGATCACCTGTTCATCCCGGTTGAGCGAGCCGATGACGCGTTCTCTTTGCTCAACGCTTTGAGCCACAGCAGCGCACCGGCAGCGAGTTGACGCGCTGCGTACGCAGAGTTTTCGTCGTTTAGCTCGACTGAACCGGCTGCAGATTTGGTCGCCCTGCCCTGATTTCCTTTGACATCGCGCGACGCGCTTGTCTACCCTACCCTCCATCCAGTCTCTTGAGACTTGGTGCTTGGGTTACGCGGTGTCAGCACTGCGTGGCCTGTCGGTCAACCAGACCTACTGGAGTGGGGATGAACAACCTTCAACTTCCCGAGGTGACGCCGTCGACATCTGCGGTTGTGACACGCCGTTCGGTCAAACGCCGTGTCGACCCTATCGACGCGCTCGCACGCCCACTGGGCTCCAAACGTTTGGCGCTGATTGCAAAGCGCACCAACGCTGCCGCATCGACGTCAGCTCGCAGTTCAGAGCGCATCGCTGCGGGCGATACCTTGCTGGCAAATCACGATGGCAGCGTGACCATCCTCCTGCGCGCAACCAGCTACGGTCTGCTGATGGAGCGCACCCAACGCCAAGCTTCGGGCATGCGGCTGGTGCAGACCATGGTCTTTCACGACGTCAAGAGCTTCGACCTCTGGTGTGCGGTTGAGCCGCTGCGTTTTGATGATGGGTTGCTGTTTAGCAAACTGGGGCGAGAGGGTCATGCGGCCTTTGCATTCCACGTCTGATCGCATCGAGCTTGCTTCAGGCGGACCTGCGATGGTCGACAACGCGCGCGTACTTCAGATCCTCTCATTGATCACAGATGCGAGGTCCTCGGGCGAAGTGCTCTCACTGTTTCGCGAGGCCGTTGCGGGCCTTGGTGCGGATGCAGGCTTCTTCCTGAGCTGCCTTCGGGACCATGCAACCCGAACCTCTGTTCGGTCCCTTTGGGCATGCGATCCAGCATGGCCGGCCGAATACGCTGCTCAACGTTGGTTCGAACATGATCCCTGGTTGCGGTATGCATCGAGCAACGCGGAACCCGCACGCTCCAGCAACCTGGTCTGTTCATCACAAAAAGAAGTCGCGTTCATCCGAGCAGCTGCAGAGCATGGCTTCGCCTTTGCTCTGATCGCACCTTCCCCCAGCTCGGTTGGCCTGTCAAGGGTGGGGGTCCTGTGCCTGGGATCAACTGACCTCGAAAGGTTCGCGGGCGAAAAATATCCACAGGTGCGAGTGCTGGCGCGCGCACTCTCCATGGAGTTGCATCACTCGATTGCAAAGTCCATGCGTGAGGAACTGCTCCAAGGGGTGCGCCTCACAGAAGCCGACCTGCAGCTCCTGCGCTGCGAGGCCGCCGGCCACAGCAGCAAAGTGATCGGTGCGGCCATGAAACTTGAGGCCAAAACTATCGACAGCCGGTTTCAGCGCGTCAATGCAAAGCTGGGAGCACCGGACAGACGCACTGCTGTACGGATCGCGCGCCTTTACGGACTGCTTTAGGCTGGGTACGTAGATTGGCCTGTTTCGACTTGGCTCATACAAACGCAGCAACATGTCGTGCATCACACTAACCCTTAAGCGACCGTTCGACTATCGGTACCAACTGTTCTAAAGCACTCCAAACCTGAGGTAGTGACCCCAGCGAAGGTCAAAGGAATTTCTCAATGGCCCGCAAGTGCGGTGGATTTATCCAATGACCAGGAAAAAGTGCGTGCAAAAACCAACTAAAGGCAGTGGCATCAATTCAAATGTCTGCGTTGCTGAAATAAATGTTAAATCAATACCTAACCATGATGCAAATTTTATCAGCATTATCCGCCTTCGAATAGTCTGACTGCATCAAGCTTTTGTCCACCTTTAATCCGAGCACGTTTGCTTTAACAAAAGTACACTGCCTAAATGAAGAATAGGACATATTCGAAGCCGTTAAACTTGATGACGTAAAATCAGAATAATCAAAATTACAGTTAATAAATGCACCCCCCTCCAGCTTTGCATTTGCGAATCTACAATTCTTGAAATTGCAATTCTTGAAATGCGTAAGGGCCAAACTAGATTCAGTGAAGTCGCACCCACTAAAATCCAGATTTTCATAACATGTATTATCAATTGAGCCTGAAAATACAGATCTAGAGAAATTGCATCCTGCGAGCGTGCAGTTCTTAAATGTGGTATGAAACAGTGTAGCACCTGAAAAACTCACGCTGGAAAAATCAATCCCTTCAAATTTGGCCCCTTGATACTCTACATTTGAAAAGTCGATACTCAGTAGCTTGAAAGTCTTATCAGACCCATTTAATATGAATGACAACAGATTCTCTGAGTATGGCAACGGCCTTAAGCGATTGGCGATTAAATTTTCGATTAGGCCATATGCCATTATGAATTCCTGAATGGCGTAATGAGAGAACCGATAATCTCCCTCACAGGTTCGATTCAATAGAGATCTGCCACCAAACTCGATGTATTGGAGATCGTTAAGGACAGGGTATATCTCAATCGCAGCCAACAGGTCCTTTTCACATATTTCTCTAGAACGTTTTTTTTGCATTAAGGCAGCGACGGTAACACATGCCTCCAGCAACAACATGTGACTAATGGCCCTACCCTGTTCATATAGCTTGCTCTCCTCCCGCATTAGCCAGGTATCTATCAATATCTTTAAAATGTTGTATTCAGACCAAGATGTTGCTGTTGAATCTAGGAATCCGTCGATGTGCGCAAGCAAAAGGGGCCTAAATCGTAATGAGCCCATGTTATCAATGATGGTCCTCGCTCTCCCAAGCAAATCAGGACTATTACGGAATCGTTTTACAAGGTACTCATCCACTTGGCGATCATTAAAAAGCGACAAATAGATCATTGGGCAAACAAACTGCGAGATCTTGATGCGTCCGACACGCTTGAAGGGGTCGATCTCTTCGTTAGGAAAGAACTGCGTCCTACATGTGATTATAACTCGTCGAAACTTTACACTAGACTTTAGCAGCTCAAGAACTCTACCCTTGTAGTTTCCCCAAGCAGTGGGATCTTCATCTAAGGCATCTAACAGCAAGATAGTATTGCCTTTATCCTCAATGCTGTTGATGAATGACACTGTATCTGAATTGATTTTTGTGAGTACGCATTTATCTTTTGTTGGCCAAAAACTTGTTAAATATCCAAGTTTCATCATCATGAGAAATGATGTTTTTCCCATACCGGCATCTGACAAAATAAATAACTGATTTCTACCGTCATCCTTTACTGCAAATTCACCAGTTAGAAATTGATTAATTGTGCTAGATATCTTGGTTGCCACATAAGATACAGGCTCATCCTCGTCAATATCAGCTGGATTTATATGAGAGCAGTTTGGTTCGATGTAGAATTTTGCCAAGTCTAGTACATTTCCAAATACGTCTCCGAGCTTTGTAAGCTCATCCTTTCGCTCACCTCGAATCGCGAGAAGTTTTTTATAAAGAGCAGGGATCCATTTTGGTGAAATGTATTCGAGCATGGCTTTATCCTACTAAGAAATCAGCTAAGTCTTTGCACACAATCTAATTTTCGAGTTTCAATTCTTAAATGAACAACAAACTCGCCGATAGACCTCTCTATACTGGTAAACAGAAACAGAAAGAATATACCCGAATGGAAGACGTTACGGTGGGCGGATTCAAGTCTGAAGTGCAACACCCAGGCGTTCAATGAACGAGGGTGGAATGCTGCGGGCTGATGAGTAGGAGTTCTCGATAAACCGCCATGGGTGATCGTACGCCCAGACCTTTCCCGGGTCGGTCGCTGATCTGATCGGCAATGGCATCGAGCTGCTCCTGGCTATAGCCCGAGAGATCGGTGCCCTTGGGCAGGTGCTGGCGCACCAGGCCGTTGGTGTCTTCGTTGGAGCCCCACTGCCAGGGGCTGTGCGGGTCACAGAAGTACACCGCCATCTGCGTGCGACGGCTCAGCTCTTTGTGCATCGCCAGCTCCCGGCCCTGGTCGTACGTCATGCTCTGGCGCATGGGCGCTGCGATCCCCAGCAGCTTGTCAGAGAACGCATACATCACGTTGGCTGCACTGGCAGGCTTGAACTCAGGCAGCTTGATGAGCATGAGCAGCCAGCTCGTGCGCTCAACCAGCGTGCCCACCGCGCTGGCGTTGGCCGCCCCTTTATGAGGTCGCCCTCCCAGTGCCCGGGGAACTGCCGATCCTCAATCTCGGGTGGGCGCAGGTGGATGCTCACCATGTCTGGGATCAGACCGCGCCGGCCTTGCCATTTGCTACGGGTACGCGCTTGTTGTGCGCGTGGCGCAGGGTGGCGATCAGCTCGCGTTTGAGCTCGCCCACGGGCTTGGCGAAGATGCAGTTGTTGATGGTCTCGTGCGACACGCGGTGCTCATGGCCATTGGGGAATATGCGGGCCAGTGTCAGGGCAATCTGTTCGGGCAACCAGCGCTCGTTCAGAAAGTGGCGCATCAACCTGAACAGGATGCCATCACGATGAAGCTTGCCCGTGGGACGGCCCTGAGGGCGTGCCGTTGGGCAAAAGTACGAGCTGTGGTGCTGGCGTAGCCTCCGGGCTGGGCGTTGCGCCGCAGTGCCCGGCTGATGGTGCTCGGAAAACGCCCCAGAACCTGGGCCATGGCACGAACGCTGTACTTCTGCTGGGCCAGACTGACCAGGGTCACGCGGTCTTCAGGCTGGAGCTGTTGATGGCGCTTGAACGGGGCGCTTTGCATCTACGGACCTTACTTGGTGGCTGGTGTTGCACTTCAGACTTGAATCCGCCGAGACAGAATGCGAAATTGGATGCGCCGAAGCGGCGATCCGGCGAACCACACTTCGAGTTGCTCAGTTCTATGGGCAAATTCACGAACTCAAGCGTGCCAACTAGCACCTAATGAATAAAGGCTTGTGACAGCCTGAACCTTAAGAAATGAATATTTTGCTTTTGGAGAGTGTAATAAGCCATCATAAACTTCGCAAAAGAAAGAGGTAACCTTCAAACGGTGCGGTTAGAATTGATCTTCTTCTAGCCTGTTCTCATATCAATAAACTGAAAATGCAATATTGTTCTTCGAAGCACTTTAGCCGACTCCCAATAATACGGTGCTGTAGATCCAGGAGAATTGGACGCCAAGCTTCGCACAGGTAAGAATGCTGTCCGATTTAGTTCTATTGCAATCGCCAAAATCTGACTAATAACTATTTGAGGATTGGTGCAGCTAGGAAGAGGCTGTCCGTTATAGGCCTCTTGAGGCAGGCACAACACCAAATGACCATCAGGCTTGATTCTTGCGATCCACTTGCGAAGAAATCTATAGTAAAGTTTTGCAAGAGTTGATGAATCCTCTTCAGTGTTAAATCCATAAGGAGGGTCAGTGACAATACAATCATATAGGTCAGAAGACTGAACTAATTTATCCCAGTCTTGCTCGGCACCTACGCATTGAATTCTGGCCAATAAATAGCTAGCATTGAATTGTTCGAATGACGAGGGATTCATGCTGACCTCAAAGTACCCTGCATCCGCGTTCCTACATCCAATAATGCTTTCAGGCATTCTTGGGCGAGCACGATTTATGCTTCTATCACGGCTTTTCCAGGCTGCCAATGCTACCATTTGCTCCGCCAACTCAACACACTTCTTTTCGAATAATTGCGCCCAATTGGTGCTTGTTCGAGCAGATTCTCTAAACCGCACTTCCGTCCTCAACATTGAATAAAAGAACATCCTAGAGCGCAAAGGTAGTTCCTGAAATGACTTTATAAATTTCGCATCATACTGGAAATCTGCAGGGGCTCTTTGGCTGTTTTCAGGAGCACCCTTAAGAACAACCAAAGCCTCAAGGGCCCCAACGAAATCCTTAAAGAACGGTCGAGTGTAGTTGTTGGATTTACTAAGAATCGAATTTTCACTAGTCTTCAGAACTAGAAGCACTTTAGGGTCCAGCAGATTGATGGGCAATTCAACTGCCATGGTTGCGGCATTGCGTAAGGCTACGCTTATTTCCTTTAGGTCGTCTTGATTAAGCCTTAAGAATGAAGCGTTATCCCCCGCAAGAATGTGGGTCATGGGAGACAGGTCACCGCCAGAAGCATAGACTTGAGCATCTTTAAAAGCTTCGAATATGAGCGATCCGGTTCCGCAGAAAGGATCGTGAATCTTGATTTGTCGATTCCAAGGCCTGGTCAGGTTCAACATTGCGCCTAGAAGTTTGTGAGGCAATGTTATTGGAGCTATCCAAGCCGGCTTGTTCTCATCAAAGTAATGCAGTGGATTGCAGTTTTTGAAAATTTGATGATAGCAAAGAATATAACGCTTATTTCCCGGATGTGGAAACCCGTTAGAATGCGCATTGCGATCTTGAAGTACCCATATCGTGCCATCAGCGTCTTCCCCAGAAGATTCCAATTGAATCTCGCCATTCAAAAAGTCATCGGATTTGATGAAATCATCAACAAGATCACCGATTTTTGTGCTCCCTAAGCGAACTTTGTCTGCATAGATTCGAAGTGAATTAATGACGGCATCGGAGTCTTTTTTTACCACCGATCGCTCATGAGACCAGACTTCAAACCGAACCTTTTCATGCTGATGTTTATCTGAACTTTTCTTTCTTCTATTTAGCAAATATTTTTTTAATGAAGAAACCAACACACTCGCACTTCCCTTGCTAACCTCACATAGATATACCTGCAACCCACAAGAATCAATGTATCCACTCTGTGCACACACCTGGCTGATTGCAACACTTAACGTCGGTGGTACATATAGGGAAAACGTGCCAAATCGAGCATCCGCCACCATGCCATAACCTAGCATTGATCCATATGCTTCAACAAAACCATCCCAATCAATATCCTCCATTGATTCGGCATCTTCAAGATATGGCTGAATAACACTACTTAGGGTCCGCTTAAAATCTGATGAACTGTGAAACAGTATATTTTGAGCACCTCCTTCAACCTCCCCTTTAGTTTCCGAGAACTGTCGAATCAACGGAAAGATTTCTGCATACTGCATGTTTGTAGTAGAGAGATTTTCCTTAAACACGAATGTGTACGCCCTACCGCGCACCTGAAACCATTCGACATAGAAATCTTGAATATTAAAGGTAAAAGGGTGGTCACCATCTTTATTTAAGTGTTTCCTAACTAATTCAGCCACGATATTTTTCATTGTACGCATTCTCAATGTTTGATTTTATACACAGTTTTCTTGAGTTAAGATGAGAATCCAAAACCTTGCAACGATTTAGTTTGAATTCACTAATGGAATCACAAGTTAAAGAAGTTTTTTCACGAAAAATGGAATCAATTGCCGATACATATGTAACCTCTCTAACTCTTTGGGCTAATTTTATTCAAAAGTGTCATTCTCGTGTAACAAATTGATCACGAGTGTGAAAAAAGCACTACATTGGTAGATGGGCCTCCACAACAGATTGACCTTGGAGACCTGATCGCTCTCGACGATGAGAAAGCTGCGTACGCTTAGTCACTCGGCCGTACGTTGAGCGCCTTGGGTGATCTGAGCGAGGCCGTGAGCGAATTTGCCAGCCGAGCAGCCGAGAAGCTGCGCCGCCAGGACGGCCATGCCAGCCAGGTGCTCACCTTCGTTCGGACCAGCCCGTTTCGGGCTGACCCGCAGTACAGCCGCTCCATAGTGGTTCCGTTGCGTCGACCGACATCAGACACAAACCGGATCGTTGAGGCAGCGCTGGCCGGTCTGCACTGCAGCTTCAAGCCCGACTTCTTGTACGCGAAAGCAGGTGTCATGTTTCTGGAGCTGCAACCGGCATCAGTGCACCAGACTGAGCTGGCCCTGGAACCAGAGGAAGAGCGGGGCAAGGGAAGGCTGATGGGTGCGCTGGACGGGCTCAACCGGCGCTATGGCAGGGGCACGGTCCTGCTGGGAAGCACTGGGCTGCAAGGGGACCAGAGGCGGTGGTCGATGAAGCAAGAACGCCGCACGCCTCAGTACACGACCCGATGGGAAGATATGCCGGTGGTACGGACCTGACATGCCCAAATGGAGGGGTGCCGGATGCACCCGGGCGCAAGTTTTCATAGACGGCTCGGGCAAGCCGAATCGATAATGCACTCGGGGCGACCTAAACAGCCGTCCCTCCTCCCTGAAAAGTCGTGTGACAGCGACTTTGATTTACCCGGCCTTCGCGCCGGGTTTCTTTTTTCTGGCGCGCCAAGGCGGCAGGGCCTCGCGCGCCGCGAATGTGCTGGAAAACAGCCCAAATCCAGCAGCGGCGCAGGGGGTTTCAAGTCCTACATTGACTTCACGGTGTTCAGAGCGCAGGCAAGCACTGCCGCCTCACGAACAACGTCGAACCGAGGACTTGACCATGAACCAGATATCTCCAGTCGACTCCCAGTGCTGGCATTTCACCTCAGCCAGGCATTGAGGACCGCCACCATGGACGCGTCCACATTCCTAGCCCTCGCACTGGCCTGCGCTCCGCAGGTGCACGCAACCACTGCACATGCGTTGGTCAGTGTCGAAAGCGCCTTCAACCCCTGGGCCATCGGCATCGTAGGCGGTTCACTGCAACGCCAACCCCGCCACCGCACCGAGGCACTGGCCACCGCGCAGGCTTTGCAGGCCACCGGCCGCAACTTCAGCGTGGGCCTTGGGCAAATCAACCTGGGCAACTTCCAGCGCTTGGGTCTATCGCTGGAATCGGCCTTCGAACCTTGCTCCAACCTGGCCGCCATGCAGACGGTGTTGAGCGAGTGTTTCGAGCGGGCGCAACGCAAGTCGTCTCGGGCATCAGCAGAGCAGGCAGCGCTGCGCGCCGCCCTCTCCTGCTACTACAGCGGCAACTTCACCACCGGCTTTCGCCATGGCTACGTGCGCAAGGTGGTCGCCGCAGCCAGCAACCCTCTCCCCATCAGTCAACCCACCCCCGTGAAGGAGCCGTCATGAACCGCTTTCGCCTCTTCGTTCCCCAGCGCCGCGCATCAACGGCCCTGCTTCTGTTGACTGCAGCCTCCAAAGGCTGGGCACAGGGTTTCGACAAGATCAACACCACGGTCACCAACGTCAACACCATCCTGGTGACGATCTCGATTGCCGTGGTGACCATCGCGATCATCTGGGCCGGCTTCAAGATGATCTTTCAAGGCGCACGCCTGGCTGATGTGGCCAACGTGCTGATTGGCGGCACGCTGGTGGGCGGGGCAGCGGCCTTCGCCAGCTACATCGTTAGCTGACGGCTGAAGGTGCAGACCATGCAAGCCGAAGCCATCTACAAGGGCGCCACGCGCCCGGCCATGAAGCTGGGCATCCCGCTGGTGCCGCTGGTGATCCTGTTTGGCACCGGCATGTTGCTGATCATGTGGGGCGGCATCCTTGTGAGCTGGTGGCTAGCGCTGTGTGCGGTCCTTTCCATCGCACCGGTGTTGCTCTGGATGCGCTGGTTGACGGCCCGCGATGACCAGCGGTTCCGGCAGATTTTTGTGGCTCTCAAGCTGAAGCTGCACGACCGAAACCGGCGGTTTTGGTGCGCGCGTAGTTACTCGCCCACGCTCTACCGGGGAGGCTCCGATGTTTGGCATGTTTGACCGATCTGTCGGCGCGGCCCCTCGTCGCTCTGGGCGCCCTGCTGCAGGTCAGCCACAACCGCGCCATTGGGTACAGGCGCTGAAGGAGAACCCGCTCACGCGGTTTGTGCCTTTCTCCTCACTGGTCAGCGAACACGACGTCATCACGCGTGGGGGCGATTTCATGCGAGTCTGGCGTCTAGACGGCGTGGCCTTTGAATGCGCCGACGAACACCTGATCGCTGAACGGCATGAAGCCCTGTGCAGCCTGTTGCGCAATCTGGCGGGCGGCCAATGGGCCGTGTGGACCCACCGGTTGCACCGGAAGATCCACGACCAACTTGAAGACCCGCTGCAATCTGGCTTTGCACGCGACCTGTCACAGGCCTACCAGGCCAGGCTGGGCAAACACGCCATGATGAGCAACGAGCTGTACCTGACGCTTGTCTACCGGCCCAATACCTCTCGCCTCAGCCGGGCACTGCAATCGACCCAGCGTTCGAAAACCGCCATTGCTGCAGCGCACACTGAAGCCTTGCGCGTGATGGAGGAACGGACCGCATTCGTGCACCGGGTGCTGCGCGGCTTTGGCCCTCAACTGCTGGGGGCGCGCATGCAAGGTTCAAGGTGGTATTCGGAACTGGCGGAGTTTCTGGGTTACCTGGTCAACGGCAGCTGGAGGCCGGTGCCCCTTGCAGCAGGGCCGCTGTATCGAACCCTGCCCACCACCCGCCTTTCGTTCGGTGGAGACAAACTGGAACTGCGCCATGGCGAACAGCGCCGTTGCGCGGCCCTGGTAGACATCAAGGAATACGCCGATGCGGTGGAGCCCGGCATCCTGAACGCCTTGCTCTACGAAGACAGCGAATTCATCGAAACCCAGAGCTTTTCGATACTGCCCCGGCGCGAGGCCATGCGTGCGCTGGAGCTGCAACGCGACCAGCTGATCGCCAGCGACGACGTGGTGGCCAGCCAGATCGCCGATATGGACGAAGCGCTCAACGAGCTGGGCGATGGGCAGTTCTGCATGGGCGAGTACCACTACAGCCTGGTGGTGTTCGGTCAGCCCGGCGAAGACAGTCTGGCCGATGCCGGGCGGCGGGCTGCGCAAGCCATCGGCGCGGTGGGCGAAGCTTCCAGCCTGCAGATGTCGCCGGTGGATCTGGTGGCCGATGCCGCCTGGTTTGCCCAGATGCCGGGCAACTGGCAGTGGCGCCCGCGCGATGCCAAGTTATCTTCCCGCGCCTTCGCCGCGCTGGCCAGCGGGCACAACTTCGCCCGTGGAAAGCGCGACGGAAACCCATGGGGAGAAGCGCTGGCCTTGCTGCGCACCCCATCGGGCCAGCCCTTCTACCTGAACCTGCACAGCAGCCCAGAAGGCGAAGACTCTGCCGACAAAAAGCTGCCGGGCAACACCATCATCATCGGATCCACCGGCGTTGGCAAAACCACGCTGGAGATGTTCCTGCTCACGCTCACCCGCAAATGGAACCCGGCGCCTCGCCTGGTGCTGTTCGACCTGGACCGAGGCTGCGAGATCGCGATCCGCGCCCTCAACGGCCGCTACTTCACCCTCGAAGCGGGCAAGCCCACCCACCTGAACCCGCTGCAGCGCGACCCGACACCTGCGCGTATCCAGTTCTGGGAACAGCTGGTCCGCATCTGCATCGCCACGCCCGCCCTGCCCTTGTTACCGGCCGATGAGCGAGCGATTGCCGACGCCGTCAAGACGGTGGCCACCATGCCAACCGCCCTGCGCCGCTTCTCGACGGTTCGCCAGAACCTGCCGAAGTCGGGTGAAAACAGCCTGTACGAGCGGCTCGGGCGTTGGTGTGAAGGTGGCGCCCTGGGCTGGGTGTTCGACCAAGCCAACGACCAGTTGGCGAACCTGGACGCGGCATCGGTGATCGCCTTTGACACCACGGAGTTTCTGGACCTGCCCGAGGTGCGGACTCCGGTCATGCTCTACCTGCTGCAGGTGATGGAAGAGCTGGTCAACGGCGAACGCCTGATCTATGTGATCTCGGAGTTCTGGAAAGCGCTGGATCACGAGATCTTCAGCGACTTCGCCAAGCAGAAGCAGAAGACCATCCGCAAGCAAAACGGTCTGGGCATTTTCGACACCCAGAGCCCGTCTGATGTGCTGCGCCACCCCATCGGGCGGACCATGGTCGAACAGAGCGTGACCAAGATCTTCCTGGCCAACCCGGAAGCGGTGCGCGAGGAGTATGTCGAAGGCTTTGGGCTCAGCGAGGCCGAATTCGGCATCGTGCGCAGCCTCGGCGCGCAGGGCGGGCGCCGCTTCCTCGTCAAACAAGGCCACAGCAGCGCCATCTGCGAACTGGACCTCAGCGGCATGGACGATTTCATCACCGTGCTCTCGGCCACCACCGACAACGTGGCCCTGCTCGACACCGTTCGTGAACGGCACGGTAACGATCCGTTTCTGTGGCTTCCAGCGTTGCTGCGCGAGGTTCAGGATCGCAAATCCCGTACTGCAAGGAGAACCCCATGAAATCCCAAATTCAATGGATTGCGATGATCGCTTTGGTACTGGCCACCAGCGCCGCCTCCGCCCAGTTCGTCCAAGGCAATGAGGCGGTCCGTGTCATGACCGATGGCACCAAGAAGGTGGAGGTTCCGCCACTCCCGTCGGTGGCCTTGGGCTCGCCATGCCCAGCAGCCAAGCCTGGCTGCGCTGGCGGTGGCTGGAAGATGCTGGAGAGCGATTCGGGTCTGGTCGAGTGCACCGAGGTCTTTGCGCGACCCACGACCTGCAGGCCCTCGACCTACGGCGTTGAAAAGCGATCACGCGCTTGGATCGTGAAAGTCAACGGCCAGTGGGTGCAGTGCGCGCAACCGGATAGTTCGGGGAAGTGCGTCAGCCTGAAAAGCCTCCCTGTCAGCGCTGTTCAATAGCCGAGGAGAAATCCCATGTTTGCCTGGGTCGGCTCACAGTTCGATGCGGTCCTGAGCACGTATGTGCTCGGCGTCGTGAGTTCGCTCATGACCGGGATCGCACCGATCGCACTGACGGCGATGACGATCTGGGTGGCGCTGTATGGGTGGGCTGTTCTGCGCAATGAGGTTCCAGAGACGGTGCCCACTTTTCTCTGGAAGGTATTCAAGATCGGCCTGGTGCTGGCGTTTGCTCTGCAATCGGGTTTCTACGTCGCGAATGTGGCCGACACCGCCAATGCGCTGGCAACGGGAGTGACCACCACGTTTCTACCGGCAGCCGCAGATCCCACCACGATTTCTTCACCCTACGCCCTTCTGGACAGGTTCAACGACAGCGCCAGCCAACTGGTGCTCGATCTGCTGAAGGACGCGGGAATCATGCGTCTGGACCTGCTCTTCGCCGCCGTGGTCTGCTCCATCGGGAACGTCGTCTTTCTTTGCATCGCCCTCTTCGTCGTCACGCTGGCCAAGCTCTTCCTGACGTTCGTGATCGCCGTGGGCCCACTGTTCATCTTGTGCCTGGCGTGGCGCCCCACGGCACGCTTTTTCGACAGCTGGTTGTCGATGGTGCTGAACGCCGTCGTACTGACCTGGTTCGCATTTTTCGCCTTGGGCATCAGCGCGTTCATGGGCGATGCGATTGTGCAAACCGTCCAGGTCAACGGTGGCTTCCAGGGCTCGACGTTCAACGTCGTCGGGGAAAGCCTGAAGTACTGCGTCGTCATGGTCCTCATGGCCATCATCTGCTTCCAGGCACCCAGCCTGGCCTCGGCGCTCACCGGCGGTGCCGCCATCCAGCAAGGCATCCAGATGATCCAGAACGCCATGATGGTTTCGGGCCTGCGTTCCGCTTCGTCCGCTCGGAGCACCAGCGCCGTCGCTAGCGCTGGCGGCGTCATCCGCGCAGGCGCCGGTCTTCCACACACCGCTGCGTCCATTGCCCGCCGAGGCGTCGGCGCTGCGCGCTCCGCCGCTTACAAACTCGCCGCCCAACGCGGCCGGTCCTGACCAACCCACCCACCAAGGAGTTCACCATGCACACCCGCCTCAAAGTTGCCGCTGCCGTCCTCATTGCTCTGGGCGCCACCCAAGCGCGAGCCACCGGCATCCCCGTAATCGACATGGCCAACCTTGTCCAGACCGTGCAGCAGGTTATCAACGACATCACCAAAATCAACAACCAGATTCAGCAGATTCGACAACTGCAAACCCAGATCGAGAGCATCAACGGCATCAGGAACCTGGGCGATGTGTTCAACAACCCGCTGTTGAAGAACTACATCCCGGCCGAGGCCTTCACCTACCTCAACGCGGTCAACACGTCGGGCTACAGCGGGCTCAACGCCACGGCCAAGGTGCTGCGCGACGTGAGCATGATCTACAACTGCATGGACCTCACAGGCGACGCCCGAACCCAGTGCCAGGCCGCTCTGGCGCAGCCCTATCAACAAAAGGGGCTGCTGCAAGACGCCATGCAAACCGCTGCTGGCCGCCTCACCCAGATCCAGTCGCTGATGACCCAGATCAACGCCACCACCGACCAGAAGTCGGTGCTCGAAATCCAGGCCCGCATCGGCGCAGAAAATGCCCTACTCGCCCACGAGGTGTCGCAGGTGCAGATGCTGCAAGGCATGGCCGACAGCGAAGAGCGCATCGCTCGCTCGCGCGAGCGTGAACGGCAGTACGAGATGCTGGGCCGCACTGGCAAGGTGGCTGACTTTCTGCCGTAACCCCGCCTGAGTCCCGCCGCCACCCAGACCCACCGGAGAACCCCATGAGTGCCATCCTGTTGTCAGGTAAAGCCGCCGCATGGCCAAAACGGCCCCCTGAACCGTCGAACGAGGCCGAATCGGCGCCATTCAACGCGAACCGCGACTGGGAAATCGACCGCGCGCTGATGCTCGAACGCTCGGAACGAAGGGCCTGGCGGGTCGCGGTGGCCGGTTTGATTCTGGGCCTGATCGGTATCGCTGCCGTGTTCGTGCAGGGACCACTGCGCCGCGTGGTGGAGATTCCCATCGTGGTGGACCGAGTGACCGGCGAAACCACTATCCAGCAGCGGCTGAGCGAGGAAACCATCCCCGCCATGGAGGTCCTGGACAAACACAATTTGGCGGCCTTTGTGCGGGCACGCGAAAGCTACAGCTGGATGTTCTTGCAACGCGACTTTGACCAGGTGGCGCGCATGGCCGTACCGGGTGTCTTCGCCGAATACAACCGGCAGTTCGAGGGCGACGGCGCGTTGCAGAAGAAGATCGGCGCCGCTGAGGAATGGCGCATCAACATCGTGGGTGTGCGCCTGCGGGCTTCTGGACGCAGCGGCAACCTGAGCGACGCTACGGTCACTTACGACAAGGTGGTCCGGCTGACCGACCGCAACCTGCCAGACGTCACGACCCGCCACGTGGCCAGCATCGTCTACCAGTACCAGCCCAAGGTGCTCGCCAAAGAAGCCGACCGGCTGGAGAACCCGTTCGGCTTCGTGGTGACGGCCTACCGGTCCGACCCGGAGATCAACACCCAGACTCAGGGAGCACGGCCATGAAGCGCACTGTCTTGACGCTGTTGGTTGCCTGCTCCATGGCTACAAGCCTGTTCGCTCAAGCGAATCCGAAGACAGCCGACCCGCGCCTGCGCGACGTGGTCTACGACCCAGCGGCGGTGGTGACCGTCCCCGTCAAACGGGGCATGGTGACCCTGGTGGTGCTCGCCCAAGACGAAGTGATCACCGAGGTGGCCGCAGGCCAGGGCGGCGATTGCAGCAAGGCCGATGCCGTCTGGTGCGTGACCGCTCAGCCAGGGGGCCGCAACCTGTTCGTCAAAGCCAAGTCCGGCGCGGACGTGCCCAACAACCTGGCCGTGGTCACGGACCGTCGCACGCATGCGTTACGTTTCGTGGTGCTGCCCGACCACGATCGGCAACAGCCCGTCTACCGCTTGACCGTCAAGGCGCCAGCACAAACCAAGCACGCCTCGGGCCTTTCAGCGAAAGACCTCGCGGCACTCGCCGCCCTGCCTCCGCTGCCGTCCCATCCGACACCCCAACAGGTGGTGGCTGAACGACTGCAGGCCATTCCCTCGTTGATGAACACCCAGTATTCGCTGGCCGAAGGCGGGGACTCGAAAGATATCGCGCCAACCCTGGTCTACGACGACGGGCGATTCACCTACTTGCGCTTCCCGGGCAACCGCGAAGTTCCAGCGGTCTTCCATGTGCTCGGCGATGGCAGCGAAACCCTGGTCAACGCCCGCATGGAAGACGACCTGCTGGTGGTGGACCGCGTCAGCCGTCAACTGATGCTGCGAGCGGGCAACGCGGTCGTGGGCGTCTGGAACGAGGCCTTTGATCAGGACGGCGTCCCAGCGGAAGGGGCGACCACCGTCCCGGGTGTGCAGCGTGTGCTCAAAGCAGCCAACGTGTCTCTCGACAACCGCCCCACCGGAGTCAGGCCATGAACGATCAAGCCAACGCCCCCAACCCGTCGATTGCAGAGCCTGCGGACGGCAACACCATCTCCCCGCTCCCGGGTGAACCCGGCATCCCCCAGGTGACGGCTGCACGCAGTGCCAACTGGTCGCGCAAGGGCGCGCTGGGGCTCGGCATGATGGTGTTGACCCTGGTGCTTTTTGCGTGCTTTGCCATCAACCGCTACCTCACCAGCGGACCGGCAACGGACGAAGACGCCAAGCTGGTGCGCGACAAACCCTCCGCCGCCAGCGCCGGGACGCGCGCACTGGACATGACGGCCCCTCCCACGCCGCGTGTGCCTGCTTTGCTGCCCACAAACGAGGTGGCTGAGCCCATCGGGGTACGAAACGACGGGCCTGCTTCGCCCAAAGGCCTCTCGGCCGACGATGCCCCGGTTCTGATCGTGTCTTCGCGTCCTGGCGGGCACTCCAGCTCAGCGGGCATGCCCAACGCAACGGTTTCCGGCGACGCTTCGGCCAACCCGGACGATCCGGTGGCCAACACCGGCCGCAACCTGCAGGCCTACCAGAGACAACTGCAGGGCCTGCTCGACAACCTGACCCAAAGCACGGCCATGACCAGTGGCCAGGGTGGCGACACGACCAACCTTGGCGCCCTGAGCTCGATGGCAGGTGCCTCATCGGGCACGGGTCTGCCTGCGCCTTCTGCGGGCCTGTTCGGCGGTCAACTGCAGGGCTCGGCTACCCCCAAGGTCGCAGCCCGCACGCTGGGCGACCGCAGCCTCACCCTGCCCAAGGGCACGGCCTTCACCTGTGCACTCAAAACCAGGGTGATCAGTGCCACCTCAGGCCTGGTGGGCTGCCAGGTCCAGCGCAACGTGTACGGCGACAACGGGCGCGTACTGCTGATCGAACGCGGCTCGCACCTGGACGGCGAGTACCGCATCTCGTCGGTTCGGCCCGGCATGGTTCGCATCCCGGTGTTGTGGACGCGTGTTCGAACGCCGCACGGCGTGACGGTGGACATCGAGTCGCCAGGCACCGGCCAGCTCGGCGAGTCCGGGATTGATGGTTTCGTGGACAACCGCTGGGGCGAACGCATCGGCGCCGCCATGCTGCTCTCGCTGATCGACGACTCGGTCAAGCTGGTGATCCAGAACCAGACGCAAGACCAGCAGGCCGACACCATCGTCCTGCCATCCACCACCGACAACACCAGCAAGCTGGCCGAAAAGGTGCTGGACAGCACCATCAACATCTCGCCCCTGCTGTACCAGAACCAAGGCGGCATCGTCGGCATCTACGTCGCCCGCGACGTGGACTTTTCCCCGGTCTACGAACTCCAGCCGCGGGAAAGGTGAAAGCGATGAACACCCTGCCCGGCATTGAAGAAGACCCGCTCGACGACTGGTGCGGCGACGCCACCTCGGTGGTGGAATTCTTGCGCCCATTGCGCGAACAGCTGGACGCTCCAGGCGTGCTGGAGGTCTGCGTGAACCGCCCCGGCGAGCTGCAGGTGGAAACGGTCCATGGTTGGCAAGCGGTCAACGCACCGGCCATGACACAGGAGCGTTGCTTGTCCCTGGCCACGGCGCTGGCCACCTACTGCGACCAGCAGATCAACCAGGAACGCCCGCTGCTGTCGGCCACGCTGCCCACCGGTGAACGCATCCAGTTCGCCATACCGCCCGCTGTGCCACGCGGCACCGTGTCCATCACCATCCGCAAGCCCTCGAATGTGGTGCTCCGGCTGAGCGACTTCGAGCAGGACGGCCTGTTCGGTCGCGTGGGTGAAAGAGCCGCTGCTCCGAACCCGGAACACAACGACGGCCTGCAGCCCTTTGAGCGCGAGCTGCTGGCCTTGAAAGCCGCTGGCCGATACGCCGACTTCATGCGCCTGGCCGTGCGCCACCACCGCACCATCGTGGTCAGCGGCAAAACCGGCTCGGGGAAGACCACCTTCATGAAAGGCCTGGTCGAAGAAGTGCCGAAACACGAGCGCTTGATCACCATCCAAGACACGGCCGAACTGACCTTGCCCAACCACCCCAACGTGGTCCACCTGTTCTACAGCAAGGACGCCCAGGGCACGGCGCGGGTCACCGCCAAGTCTTTGTTGGAAGCCTGCTTGCGCATGAAGCCCGACCGCATCTTCCTGGCCGAGTTGCGCGGTGAAGAGTGTTTCTCCTTCATCCGGCTGGCCGCCTCAGGCCACCCGGGCAGCATCACCAGCGTGCACGCCGGCAGTTGCGATCTGGCGCTGGAACAGTTGTCGCTGATGATCCGCGAAAGCGGCGCGGGTGGCGGCCTGCGCATGGACGAGATCAAAGGTCTGCTGCGCATCGTGATCGATGTCATCGTGCAGTTCGACCGGGACGAAAGGGGCCGCTTCGTTGCCGATGTGGCCTACGAACCCCGGCGCAGGCACCACGCCGCCAGCCACAACCCGCTGCGCGCCAGCACCCTGCCAGAGCCCGGCGCTGCTGCAAGCGAGGGGTTGCCATCATGAGCCAGGCATTGGCCTTGCCCTTCACCGCCTGGTCCGTGGGCCGGCGGGTTGCCGCAGGCGCCTTTGCAGCGGTCGTGGCTACTGCCCTGGTCTGTGCGGCGGTCTATGTCTCGGGGGTGTTGTTTCTGCTGCTCAGCAAGGCCGACCCCAGGCAGGCCCGGTGGAGCAGCATCACCACCTACTGGCAGCTCTATGCCGAAGATGCTGTTTTGCGCCAGCGACTGTTCACCGCCATGGGCATGTCCGGCGCTGGCTTGCTGGTCATCCTGCCAGGCGCCTTCATCGCAGCAGCCCGGCCACGCCGGGCCCTGCATGGCGAAGCGCGTTTCGCCTCGGCTGGCGAAGTAGCCCGCGCTGGGCTTGTTGATTCGGCCAAGAACCCTGAAACCCCGAGCATCCTCATCGGGCGATTCAAAGGCCGGTACCTCGCCCTGCCCGGTCAACTGTCCGTGATGTTGTCCGCCCCCACCCGCAGCGGCAAGGGTGTGGGCGTGGTGATTCCCAACCTGCTCAACTGGCCCGACTCCGTGGTCGTGCTCGACATCAAGGGCGAAAACCACGCCATCACGGCGGGCTACCGCGCCGCCCACGGCCAGGCGGTCTACGCCTTCTCACCGTTCGACGAACAGGCCCGTAGCCACCGCTGGAACCCGCTGACGGCGGTTCGCACCAGCCCGCTGCACCGGGTCGGCGATTTGCTGGGTATCGGCCAGGTCTTCTTCCCCAACGACGGCAGCGGAACCTCGTCCGAAGCCTTCTTCAACGACCAGGCGCGCAACCTGTTTCTGGGTCTGGGCCTTTTGCTGCTGGAAACGCCCGAGCTGCCACGCACCGTGGGTGAGCTGTTGCGCCAGTCTTCGGGCAAAGGTCAGCCGCTGAAAGACCACCTGGGCAGTCAGATCACCCAGCGCCGTGAGCAAGGCAATCCGCTCACCGACGAATGCGTCGATGCGCTGCAGCGCTTGCTGAGCAATTCCGAGAACACACTGTCCAGCGTGGTCGCCACCTTCCACGCGCCGCTCACGATCTTTGCCGATGCGGTAGTCGATGCCGCCACCAACGCAGACGACTTTCGGCTCGAAGACCTTCGGCGCCAGCGCATGTCGGTCTATGTGCGCATTCCGCCGCACCGGCTGGCCAATGCCCGCCCCTTGCTCAACCTGTTCTTCTCGCAACTGGTCAGCCTCAACACCCAGCACCTGCCCGAACAAGACCCCAGCCTCCGGTATCAATGCCTGCTGGTCAACGACGAGTTCACCGCAATGGGCCGCGTGGGCGTCATCACCCACTCAGCGGCCTTCCTGGCAGGCTACAACCTGCGCCTGCTCACGGTGGTGCAAGCCATGTCGCAGCTGGACGCGGTCTATGGCGACAAGGAAGCCCGCACCTTCGCTACCAACCATGGCCTGCAGATCCTCTACGCCCCACGCGAACAGCGCGACGCCGACGAATACAGCGCCATGCTCGGACACTTCACCGAGCGCGCCACCTCACGCGGGCGCAGCCGTTCTTTCAGCGGACACGGCCACAGCACCGTCAGCCGCAACGAAAGCGAGCAACGCCGCGCCCTGCTGCTGCCGCAGGAGTTCAAGGAACTGGGCAAGGACCGCCTGGTGGTGATCTTCGAGAACTGCAAACCGATCCTCGGTGAAAAGATCCGCTACCACCGAGACAAGGTGTTTCAAGCTCGCCTACGCCCTGCCCAAGCGGTGCCCCGGATGAACATGGACCTACACCAGGCCAAGGTCCAGCAACGCTGGTGTTACGCCGACGACGATCTTCCACCCGACATGCACACCCTGGACCTTGAAGCGCTGGCCCACGACATCCAGTTGGCACCCGAGGTTTTGAACGGCCCCCCCGGAAAAGCGGCAGACATCTTGCTGGACCGCTTTGAACAGAGCAAGGCCGTTCAAGACGGAGGTGGCTCGATCGAGCCCGCCGACGAAGACGCAGCCGATGAAAGCACCAAAGCCCCACCCCTGCCTGCTGAGGAAGGTGGACCTCAATTGGAGATCACAGGAGAACGCCAATGACCGCCCCATTCAATCGTTTCGTATGGACCGGCCTTCTAAGCTTGGCGCTGGTTGCATGCAGCTCGCCGCCCAAGCCACCCACAGTGGACGAATCCCAGAAGCGACCCGCCAACGCCCAAATGGCCGTCGAGTTGCAGGTCTGCAAGAACGACCTGCAAAACACACGCATCCTGGCCACCGAATCCAGCCGCCTGGCCGAGACCACGGCCGCCACGTTGGCCCATATGGCGGCTCGTCAACAACTGCTGGCGTCGATCCAGGTGAAAGCAACGGCCAACAGCCTGCGCATCGTCCACTTCGCTTTCAACAGCACGCAGGTATCCATCCCAACGGCTGAAGCCTCGGCGCTGGTGGAGGAAGCCAAAGTCGCACCGCTGGTGTTGCTGCGAGGGCGCACCGATGGAACTGCGGACTCATCCGTCGAAAGCCGCATCGCACAGGCCCGAGCCAACGCGGTTCGCGACTACCTGGTTGCCTCCGGCGTAGACCCCACCCGAATCCGCACCACCCATCAACCCAGTGGCGACCACCTGGCCGACAACCGCAACCCCCAGGGTCGCAACCTCAACCGTCGGGTCGAAATCGAGGTGTACCGGACGCTGCCAGTAGCCCAACAAGCAACTCCGCACCAGCCCTGACCTATCCGCCAGCAAGCTCCAACCACAGGAGGTTTCCATGGACGACAGCAATACTCCCGCCCGACGTGTGAACCTGTCCACTTCGGATGCCCCTATATCCCAGGGCGGCACGGTGGAACCCGCCAACCGCGCCCCGGTGGCCATCCGGACGTTCCAGGCGCCCGAACCAGAGCCAGGCGAGCGCTACGAATTGCGCGACCCCTTCGCCGACCTCACCTACCGCAGTGACCGTCTCCAAGACATGGTGGCCAAAGCCGATCAGCTCGGGGCCAACCGCTTCGTGGTGCTGGATGCAAGAGACCAAAGGTCGTTCATACACAAGGTAGATGGCCAGTGGCAGCGCGAAGAACCGCGCAATCCACAACGCGGCGAGCAAGCCATCCCACGGGCTACATCCAGCCCAGAGCCCAATACACAGCAGGCGCCCACCAACGTCATCCCCCTGCCTTCGACGCTGAAGGAGCCACTGATTCAAGAGACCACCGATCCCCAAGCCACGGCGCGAATGGATGCCCAGTCCGAACGCGCCGCCTTGGTGGCCAAGCTCGAAGCCTCCTTGCTGGACCGCTACCTCATCAAACGGGCACCAGTCACCGTGGGTGACGTCAAGATAGGCCTGACCGAGTACCGGTTCAAAGGCGACACCTCGCGTGTCGCTTTCACCGAATCCACCTTCCGACTGGCAACGGAAACCAACAGCCCGTCTGTGGCCCGGTCCATGTTGGACGTGGCGGAGGCCCGCAACTGGCATTCCCTGCGGGTGTCTGGCAATGAGGACTTCAAACGCCTGGTGTGGCTGGAGGCCGCCGCTCGTGGTGTGAAAACACTGGGCTACGAACCCAACCCAGCCGATCTGGAACGCCTAAAGGTGGAACGCGAACTGCGGCAAGTCAACCGCATCGAACCTGGCCGGGAATCGAACGCCAGCCAGGGTAGCTCACTCGGCGACAAGCCTGCTGGCCGTGGAAGCGGTGGACGCAAAGCCGTGTTGGCAGCTGTCGAGGCCATTCTGGTGGCCAATCGCGTGCCAGATAAGCAGCGCATGGCCATCATGGCCGCCGCCACCGAAAAGCTGGCTCAACGCATCCGCGACGGTCACACGCTCAAGGTCAAGGTCTACGACAAGAACGCACCGTCCCAGCGCCCGGCCGTGGTACCCAAGCAGGAACAGCAGCGCACCCGCGAGCGGGTATCGCCCGTTCGGTGAGGGTGCCACCATGCACAGCGACTGTGTGCCACACGTGGTGTACGACATCGGTGGTCAGCGCAGGGTGAAAGACGCGCCGGATTTCGCCGATGCCATTGCCGAGGCCTACGCGAACCACCAGCGCCCCCGCTGTTTGTGTCGCCCAGACGGAGACGGCATCGAGATGTACGTGGTCCGCTTGATGAATGGCTACATCGTCAAGCGCATGCCCAATACAGGGAGTCAGCATGCCACCTTATGCCCCTCCTATGAACTGCCTGCCGAACTGTCTGGCCTGGGCCAACTGGTCGGCACCGCCATCGTGGAAAACCCCGCCACGGGTGAAACGGCATTGAAGCTCGATTTCCCCCTGTCCAAACTGCCCGGCAGATCGTCCCAACCTCCCGCCGCCAGCACATCGCCCAACATCTCATCCCAAGGTCAGAAGCTCAGTCTGCGAGCCCTGCTCCACTACCTGTGGGACCAGGCCGAACTGACCCACTGGCACCCGGGTTTCACGGGCAAGCGAAACTGGGCCATCGTCCGTCGGCATCTGCTTTTAGCCGCAACGCACAAGTTCGCGCGTGGCAGCGCACTGCAGAACCGCCTGTACGTGCCCGAAGTGTTCTCTGTAGAGCATCGCGACCCCATCAACGCGCGCCGCCTCGCCGGATGGACCAGCGCCTTGGCACAACCCGGCAAACCCAGCCAACTCATGCTTCTGATTGGCGAAGTCAAGGAGATCGTGCCGTCACGGTACGGTTTCAGGGCGGTCATCAAACATGTCCCCGATCAAGCCTTCGCCATCGACGAGCGCTTGTTCCGCCAGCTGGAGCGCCGCTTTGCAGGCGAGCTGGCGCTTTGGGGCGCCTTCGATTCCATCCATCTGGTCATGATCGGAACCTTTTGCGTCAGCTATTCAAGGCTGCCCACGATCGATTCCCTTTCGTTGGTCACTTTCACCCCGGAGTGGATTCCGGTGGACAGCCCCCATGAAGCCCACCTCGTCCGGGCATTAGTCAGCTGTCGGCGAAGCTTTGTGAAGACCCTTCGCTACAACCTGTGCGCAGGCACCAGCATGGCCAGCGCCGTGCTCACCGATCTGGGCGATCCGTTCGCGCTGTACATCGCAACAGAAAGCGGCTCCCTCGAAGAGCGCTCTGTGGAGCCACCTTCAGCGCAAGACTCGCCAGCCCGCCACTGGGTATGGCACCCATCCCAGCAACCTCTTCCCCCGTTCCCAACCGTCAGAACGGAAGCCCTCGCCTGATTGGATGCAGCGCAATCGAATTGCGCTGGATTGCTCCCGCGCATCTCAGAAGCCGCCGGCAATCTGGGCGAATTCACCCCACGCCCGCCAGCCCATTGCGCCGATGCCGAGTCCACTAAACTCAGACGCAATCTGTTTTGCAACGTCTGCAGAATTCACCAACAAAACGACGGCTGAACATGCAAGGGAGTAAGCGTTCCAATTTCGATCTGCTCAAACCCTATGAGCAGCAGCTCTGGCGTCTCGGCGCCCTGGCGGAGCGGTACTTTTCAGACGACCCGAACACCAGTCTGCTGAAGCTTCGCCAGCTCGCCGAACTGCTGACCCAGACGGTCGCCGCCCGGATCGGCCTGTACACCTCGGCCGATGAGTCCCAATACGACCTGATCCGGCGTCTTCAGGCCGATGGTTTCCTGCCTCGGGAAATCAAGCAGCTGCTGGACCAGATTCGTGTGGCGGGCAACGCCGCCAACCACGCGCTTGAAGGCAACCACGCCAAAGCCCTGACTTCCCTTCGGTTCGCCTGGCAATTGGTGCTCTGGTTTCACCGTACGTTCAAAGATCCTGAATACCGCTCCGGCCCGTTCCTACCGCCGACACCGCCCGCCGACGAGGGCGCCGAACTTAAAAGCCAGCTGGATGAGCTTCGCCAGGCGGTGGTCGAGTACCAATCCAAGCACCAGCAGGTTCAGAACCAGCTGACCCAGGCCCAGTCGCAACTTTCCACCATGGCCGAAGAGCGCACGGTGTGGGAACAGGTCGCCACCGAAGCCGAAGAAGCCAAAGCACAACTCGGCCAGCGCCTTGAAGCCCTGCAGACCGAAGTCAAGGCGGCACCTCAGTTCAACAAGACCCAGCTGCTGTCGTTTGCCACCGCCGCCGCCTCGCAGGTGGTTCTGGACGAATCCCAGACCCGGCGACTGGTCGATGAACAGCTGCGCCAGGCCGGCTGGGAAGCCGACACCGAAATCTTGCGCTACAGCAAAGGCACCCGTCCGGAGCGAGGCCGCAACATCGCTATCGCCGAATGGCCCTGCGAGGGCTACTCGGCCGACTACGTGCTTTTTCAAGGCCTCACACCTCTGGCGGTGGTGGAAGCGAAACGCGAAGCCAAAGACGTTTCGGCCGCGTTACAGCAAAGCAAGCGCTACAGCCGCACTTTCGGCGCCAGCTCGGAGACCTTTCTCCACGAAGAAAACTGGGGCGAACGTGGCGAGTACCGCATCCCCTTTGTCTTCGCCACCAACGGGCGCCCTTACCTGCGCCAGCTGGCCACCAAAAGCGGCATCTGGTTCTGCGACCTGCGTCGCCCGGAGAACCTCGCCCATGCCTTGGACGGCTGGTACTCGCCGCAGGGTCTGCAGGTCCTGCTCGCCCGTGACGAGGCCCGCGCAGACCAGGAACTGAGCAACACCGCCTTCCACTACGGCTTCCCGCTGCGGCACTACCAGCAAACTGCCATCCAGGAAACCGAGCGCCGCATCAGCCAGGGCCAGCGCGAAATCCTGCTGGCCATGGCCACCGGCACCGGCAAAACCAAAACCTGCGTCGCGCTCATCTACCGCCTGCTCAAGGCCAAGCGCTTCCGTCGCATCCTGTTCCTGGTGGATCGTTCAGCGTTGGGCATCCAGGCCGCCAACGCTTTCAAAGACACCCGCATGGAACGTCTGCAGACCTTTGCTGACGTGTTCGGTATCAAGGAACTGGACGAACAGATGCCCGACGAGGACACGGGCGTCCAGGTGGCCACCGTGCAAGGCATGATGAAACGGGTGCTGTTTCCAGCCGATGGCGTGGCGCCCCCCACCGTGGACCAGTTCGACTGCATCGTCATCGACGAATGCCACCGCGGCTACACGCTGGACCGCGAAATGTCCGACACCGAAATGGCCTTTCGTGGGTTCGACGACTACATCTCCAAATACCGCCGGGTACTCGACTACTTCGATGCCACCAAGATCGGCCTGACCGCCACCCCGGCGCTGCACACCACAGAAATCTTTGGCGCACCGGTGTACTCGTACACCTACCGCGAGGCCGTGGTCGATGGCTTCCTGGTGGACTACGAGCCACCCATTCAGCTCTACACCGAGCTGTCTACCCACGGCATGACGTGGCGCGTGGGCGAAGACGTCAAGGTCTACGACGTCACCAAGAACCAGATCGACCTGTTCAAGGCGCCGGACGAAATCAAGCTCCAGGTTGAAGACTTCAACCGCAAAGTCATCACCCGCCCATTCAACGAGGTGGTGTGCCAATACCTGGCACAGGAACTGGACCCGAGCGGGCGCCGCAAGACCCTGATCTTCTGCGTCAGCAGCAGCCACGCCGATCTGGTGGTTGAAGTCCTCAAAAAGGCGTTTGAAACCCAATACGGCGCGGTGGAAGACGACGCCGTCATCAAGATCACCGGCGATGCCGACAAACCCCTGGAACTCATCCGCCGCTACAAAAACGAACGCCTCCCCAATGTGGCGGTCACGGTGGACCTGCTCACCACCGGTATCGACGTTCCTGAAATCTGCAACCTCGTCTTCCTGCGCCAGGTGAACAGCCGCATTCTTTTTGACCAAATGCTCGGCCGTGCCACCCGTCTCTGCGACTTTGACGGAGAAGCCAAAGACAGCTTCAGAGTCATCGATGCCGTCCGCGTTTTTGAGAACATCGGGAACATGACCGCCATGAAACCCGTGGTGGTCAACCCCAACATCAGCTTCTCGCAACTCGAAGGCGAACTGCTCACCGTCGCCGACGACGCGGCCCGCGAACTTGTTCGCGATCAGTTCCTCGCCAAGTTCCAGGTCAAGAAGCGCCACCTCAAAGGCAAAGACATCCAGGACTTTGAAGTCAAGGCCGGCATGTCGCCAGATGACTTCGTCAAAAAGGTCCGTGCCCTCCCCTTGAACGAACTGGCCAAGTGGTTTGCGCAGCACCCCGATCTGGGCGAAATTCTCGACCGCAAGCACGAAGGCAGTGGCCAGGGCATGTACGTCTCGGACCACCCTGACCAGCTGAAAAACGTCGAACGCGGCTACGGAAAGGCCACCCGCCCCGAGGACTACCTCAAGGAATTTAAAGCCTTCATCGATAGCCACGGAAACGAACTGCCCGCGCTGCTCACCGTGCTCACACGCCCGCGCGACCTCACCCGCCAGCAGCTCAAAGAGCTGGTGCTGGCGCTGGACAAGGCCGGCTACACCGAGGCCCGCCTCGCCACTGCCTGGCGCGAACTCAGCAACCAGGACATTGCCGCCCGCATCATTGGCTATATTCGCCAGGCCGCCGTGGGCGATGCCCTGCTCCCCTACGCCGAGCGTGTGGACCACGCCCTGCAAACCCTGCTGGCGAAACCACCCGGCGGCGTTGCCTGGACCAACCCGCAGCGCGACTGGCTCAAACGCATCGCCGCTCAGACCAAAGCCAACCTGCTGGTGGACCGCGCCTCGCTCGACGACCCCGACCTCATCTTCAAACGCGAAGGCGGCGGCTTCAACCGCCTCGACAAAATCTTCAATGGCCAACTCCAGCCCGTGCTGGAAGCCTTTAACGATGCGCTGTGGGCACCGCCGCCCCAGTCTGCACAACGCTGAACCCGAACCCCATGTCCAACCCCAATGCTGCGCTCGATATCGGCGCCAAGCTCTGGTCGCTCTGCAACGTGCTGCGCGACGACGGTGTCACCTACCACCAGTACCTGAGCGAACTCACCTACCTGCTATTCCTGAAAATGATGCAGGAGACCGGGCAGGAAGAACGCCTGACCGTGTTCAAGTCGCCCAAGAAAGGCGAGCCAAAGCTGTTGCAGCCCGGCGTGCGCTGGGCCGACCTGATTAGCGCCTCCGCGCCCGACCGGCTCGACACCTACAAGGAAATGCTGCTGGACTACGGCCTGCATGGTCAGGGCGCCGTGCACGCGATCTATGTCAACTCCAATACTTTCATCACCAAGCCAGCCACGCTGAGCAAGCTCGTCACCGAAATTGACGCGCTCGACTGGTACAGCATCCAGCGCGACGACCTTGGCGAACTTTACGAAAACCTGCTGGAGCGCAACGCCACTGAAAAGAAAAGCGGCGCAGGTCAGTACTTCACGCCTCGGCATCTGATCGAAAGCATTGTCGAAGTGCTCAAACCCAGGCTCGGAGATGTAATCCAGGACCCTGCAGCTGGAACAGCCGGTTTTCTCATCGCCGCACATAGCTACCTGAAGACCAAGTACCCGGATGAGGGGCGCACGGAAGCACAGCAAAAGACATATCGCCACCACACCTTCTACGGCATGGAGCTGGTGCAAGACACCCACCGCCTGGCGCTGATGAACATGCTGCTGCACGGCATTGAAGGAGGCGTGGACTACGGCGACACCCTGAGCGACGACCACAGGCAGTTGCCTCCGGCCACGCTGATCCTCTCCAACCCGCCCTTTGGCACAAAAAAAGGCGGCGGCCTCCCCACCCGGACCGACCTCACCTACATCACCAGCAACAAGCAGTTCGCCTTCCTGCAGCACATCTACCGCAGCCTCAAGCCGGGCGGCCGCGCCGCCGTGGTACTGCCCGACAACGTGCTCTTTGAAAGCAACGTGGGCACCGACATCCGCCGTGACTTGATGGAGAAGTGCAACCTCCACACCATCCTGCGCCTGCCTACCGGTATCTTTTACGCGCAAGGCGTCAAGACCAACGTGCTCTTCTTCACCAAGGGGGAAAAGGACAAGGGCAATACCAAAGAGGTCTGGGTGTACGACATGCGCGCCAACATGCCCCAGTTCGGCAAGCGCACCCCGTTCACGCGCGACTACTTCCGCACCCCAAAGGGCGCGCCAGACAGCCAGCCGAGCGACAAGTTTGAAAACGTGTTTGGCGACGACCCGAAGGGTGGCCCCGCAGCACTGGCCAAACGCGTGGACACGGGCGAAACCGGCCGCTGGCGCAAGTTCACCCGCGAACAGATTGCCGCCCGTGGCGACAACCTCGACATCGCCTGGCTCAAAGACGACAGCGCCGAAACCGCCGAAGCCCAGCGCGACGACCCCGCCCTGGTGGCCCGGCTGCTGCAGCGCGAGCTGGGCGGCGCCATGGCGGAACTGCGTGCCCTGCTCGAAGAACTGGGCGAAGACCCCGACGCCGCGCTGGACGACCTGTTGATCGACGAAACCGGGCAAGAGGCCCAGGCATGAGCAAGCTGACGCCCACGCCCGCCGACAGCCTGCACGCGGAGCTGCGTGCGCTCATCGCCAGCAGCCGCCAGCGCCTGGCCAGCGCCGTCAACGCCGAACTCACCCGCCTGTACTGGAGCGTTGGTCTCCGCCTGGCTGCCGTACTGGGCGGCGAACGCGCCCAGTACGGCAGCCAGGTCATGACCCGGCTCGGCCAGCAGCTGGCCCAGGAATTTGGCCGTGGTTTCGAAACCAAGAACCTGCGCCGCATGGTGCAGTTTGCGCAGACGTTCCCCGACCCGGAGATTGTCGCGACACTGTCGCGACAATTGAGCTGGAGCCACGTGGTGGACCTGCTGCCGCTCAAAACCGCCGAGGCGCGCGCGTTCTACGCCCAGCAGTGCGCCCAGCAAGCCTGGAGCGTGCGCGAGCTGCGCCGCCAGATCGAACGCAAAGCCTACGAGCGCAGCGAGATTGCCAGCACCCAGGCAGCGCCGCTACCGGCACCGACCGACACGCCCCCTGCCCTCGTCTTCAAAGACCCCTACTTTCTGGACTTCCTGGGCCTGCGCCAGGGCCACGACGAGGCCGACCTCGAAGCCGCCATCCTGCGCCAGCTCGAAGCCTTCATCCTGGAACTGGGCCGGGGTTTTGCCTTTGTCGAACGGCAAAAGCGCATGGTCATCGACGGTGAAGACTTCTACCTTGACCTGCTGTTCTTTCACCGCCGGCTGCGCCGGCTGGTGGCCATCGAGCTCAAGCTCGGCCGCTTCAAAGCCGCGCACAAAGGCCAGATGGAGCTGTACCTGAAGTGGCTGGACAAACACGAGCGCCAGGCCGGGGAAGAAGCGCCCATCGGCCTCATCCTCTGCGCCGAATCCAGCCGCGAACAGGTGGAGCTGCTGCAGATGCACAAAGACGGCATCACCGTGGCCGAGTACTGGACCGAGCTGCCTCCGAAGGCCGAACTGGAACAGCGGTTGCACGAGGCGCTGGTGGAAGCACGTGAGCGACTGGCGCGGCGCGGGTTGCTGCTGGAAGGTGGCAACGATGAATGAACTGCCAGAAAGCTGGACCACAGCGCCGCTGTCTGCCATTTCAAGCGAAGTACCTCAGCGCGTCCCTGGCGAGACTGAAACATTCACCTACATCGACATCGGGTCTGTTGATCGGGACACGAAAACCATCACTACACCACAGGTGCTGCTTGGCAAAGATGCACCAAGCAGGGCTCGCAAGCAAGTCGCAAAGGGCGACACCCTAGTATCAATGACACGGCCCAACTTGAATACGGTGGCTTTGGTACCACCATCGTTGGATGGACAAATCGCCTCAACAGGTTTCGACGTTTTGAGGCCTCTCGACGGAATTGATCCACGGTGGCTGGCCTACCAAGTGCGGACGGAGCATTTCGTATCCGCAATGTCCGAACTTGTTCAGGGTGCTCTGTACCCAGCGATCCGAACAAAGGATGTCCGCGCATATGTCGCCCCCATAGCACCGTCTGCAGAACAAACCCGCATCGCCGACCAACTCGACTCTCTGCTGGCCCGGATCAACGCTTGCCATCACCGCCTCGACACCATCCCTAGTCTTCTCAAACGGTTTCGGCAAGCTGTATTGGAGCTTGCTTTGACGGGAGAGCTCACTGCTGAGTGGCGTGATGGTGCTGCCATTGAGATGAATGCTTCGCAGTCGACGACGCTCGGAAATATTGCGGATGTAGGTACGGGGTCAACGCCTCTGCGATCAAACAGCAGCTACTTTGCGGATTCGGGAACACCTTGGATCACGAGTGCCGCGACGGGGCGACCATATGTGGATGAGGCGCGAGAGTATGTGACACCCGCAGCCATTACTGCTCATCGTCTCAAGGTGTATGCGCCGGGAACACTGTTGGTGGCTATGTATGGCGAGGGGAAAACGCGAGGTCAGATCACAGAGCTTCGAATTCACGCCACGATCAATCAAGCGTGTGCAGCTGTAAGCGTTGATGAGTCTCAAGCAAGCACAGCGTTTGTGAAGTTGGCATTATTGGTTCAGTACGAGCAGATGCGTGCACTGGCTGAAGGTGGCAATCAGCCCAACTTGAACCTCTCCAAGGTTAAAGGCATTCCAATTCAATTGCCGCCGCTAATTGAGCAAGCACAAATAGTTCGCCGAGTTGAGGCGCTGTTTAAGTTGGCCGACAGAATAGAAGCCTGTTACAACGCAGCCTGTGCCCAAGCCCAGCGCCTGACCCCTTTGGTGCTGGCCAAAGCCTTCCGTGGCGAGCTGTTGCCACAAGATCCCAGCGACGAACCGGCCAGCGCGTTGCTCGCGCGCATTGCAGCTCAACGCGAAAGTGCCACGCTCGTTGCCAAGATTCGCCAACCGCGTGCGCCGCGTGCTGCGCGTGTCCCCAAGGAATCCGCCGACATGACCAAGAGCAGACAAGACGACGACGTAAAAGGCAAACCCTATCTGGCCGGGCACCTGCGCCGCCTGGGCGAGCCGGTGGCGGCCCAAGTGCTGTTCAAGGTTTCCGAATTGCCTGTGGCCGATTTCTACAAACAACTGGCCTGGGAAGTGGAGCAGGGCCTGGTGAAGGACAACACCACCTCGCTGGAGCCCGGTCATGCGGCTGGATAAGGTATACATCGACGGCTTCAAGAACCTCAGGCAGTTGGAGGTGGACTTTGACGAGGGCAAGCTGACCACCGTTCTGATCGGCCAAAACGGCGCGGGAAAGTCAAACCTGATTGAAGCCATCACCCAGATTTTTCGATGGGTAGATTTCGTACACACCACTCCCAAGGTGGGAGGTCTGAGCCAGTTCAAACCAAACTTCAAGTTTCGTATTACCTACAGGATTGGTGGTGTCACAGTTAACGCGTCAAACGAGACGGAAACACTCACAGTCTTGGTCGACGGGGTAAAAGTCGCAAAGTCGGTCTTTGAAGCAAGGAAGCGCGATTGGTTTCCTGACTTGGTCTTCGGCTACTACTCTGGGGGAAGCCGTCGCTTGGAGACACTATTTGATGCGCACCAGCGGCGCTACTACGACGCGATCAAACGGCAAGACGTTGTAGCGAAAGTCGCGGAAGCACAAGAGAAAAGGCGATTGTTCTATTGCCGCCCAATCCATGGAGTCCTAGCGCTAATGGCATTGTTTGCATTTCCCGCTCCCAAGGTGAAGCAGGAGCTGGCTAGCAAGCTGGGGATTACAGGTTTTCATTCACTTCTGGCTTTATTTAGGGAGCCTTCTTGGTACGACAAAAGCCAGAAACTCCAACCTGAAGAGCTATGGGGTGCTGCCGGTCCGGCGGGCAGTGCGGCTCGCCGACTCAAGGGTCTGGCATTTCACCCGTTCCCGCTGCAGGGTGACGCAATCGATGACTACCGGGACAAGAGGCAGGTGGAGGCACAGTACGCAACATTTTTGCCAACGCTGGATCACCTGACGCAACTAGCAGAGCTGTTCGCTGACGAGCGCGAGATGTTTTACGCCTTGGAGGCTGTAGATATTTCCGATCTCATTCGTGAAGTGCAAGTCTGGGTGACCCGCAACAACGACGCAACAGGCGATGTGGGATTTGCCGATCTGTCCGACGGAGAGCGCCAGCTGCTGATGGTGCTGGGTTTGATTCGGGTGTCGCGCGGCAAGCGCGCATTGTTCCTCCTAGACGAGCCTGACACACACCTCAACCCGCACTGGCAACACAGCTACCTCAAACTGATTGAAGACTGGACTGGCATCGCTGCCGAAGCCGACAACTGCCACATCATCCTGACCTCGCACAACCCGCTGACGATTTCGGCGTTGTCGCGGGATGAGGTGCGCGTGATTGCCCAAACCGACGATGGCTGCGTGACCGCAACCGCGCCCTATGCCGACCCGCGGGGCATGGGCTTCACAGCCACGCTGACCGAGATCTTCGGCCTTGCGAGCAGCTTGGACATAGAAACCCAGCGCTTGGTGGACGAACGCAACGAGCTGGTGCAGTTGGCCGACAGCACCGACGAGCAGCAGCGCAGGCTGATCGCATTGAACGACCAACTTGCCCGACTTGGGTTCCTGAATGAAGACCGGGAGCCGCTGTACCAAGACTTCCTGCGCACCTGGCATGACCTGCGCTACGCAGACAGGCCGCCCCTGAGCCCCGCCGATGTCGAAGTACGGCAGCGTGCGATGAAGGCGCTAATCCAAAAGCTCACTACCTCAGAGGCCAAGCCGTGATCTACGTCCGCCGAGATCCGAGCCTGATTCCCGAGAAAGTGTTGCGCGTCGCTGAGCGCGCGCAAGCACAGTTAGAAATACTCGCGCCGGACAAGCGCTCGGAGTTCATAGAAAAGAAGTCCCATGTGTGGCGCGGGTTCGCTCGCTACCTGGCCAAAATGTCATACGGTAAGTGCTGGTACTCGGAGAGCGACTGTGTCCAGTCTTTTAAGGATGTGGACCACTACCGCCCGAAGAAGCAGGCCAAACGCAGCGACACCGAGAGCGATGACGGCTACCCCTGGCTCTCTTTCTCGTGGGACAACTTCCGGCTTGCGGCACAACGCTCGAATCAGATCAACCGTGATGACGACACCGAGGAGTCGGTGGGCAAAGGCGCATGGTTCCCTCTGATGCAGGGCAGTATGCGCGCGACATGGGATGACCGCTGTCTCGATGTCGAGCGTCCGCTGCTGTTGGATCCTGCCCGCCTTGCCGACGTGAGGCTCATAGAGGTCACAGCGGAGGGAAGGATGGGCCCGACTAAGCTCTGCTTGGGCGCCGCCGACCGAACAAGGGTCGAAGAAACAGTCAAGCGACTGAGCCTTGATCTGCCAGGACTGGTGTCGGCGCGAAAGCAGGCAATGCGTCTCGTGCAGGAGCTTGTCGAGCTGTTGGAGCAGAAGCGTTCAGCTGCCGAAATCAGCGAAGCCGCCTCAGCCTTTATCACCACCAATATGCCCGCAGCGGGACAGATTGACATGCTCCAACGACTAACCGGACCCCAGCGACCGTACGCCTCAGCCGCGCGCGCACAACTGCGACTCATGGGCTATGGAGAGTTGTGCGTTCCGGTGGAGCAGGCAGGGGCTGTGGCATGAGTGACATCAAACTCTTTCGAATCGCCAAAGGCCAAGCTGCTGAACTGCAAGGCTCGGCTTCCGACCTTGAAAAGCCGATGCAGAACCTGATTGAGGGCAACCTGCAAACTTTTCTCGGCATCCGCTTCTTGGCCTCTGAGTACTGGACCGGCAAGACCCATGGCGGACGCATCGACTCACTGGGACTGGATGAAAACCACTGCCCGGTGATCATCGAATACAAGCGCTCGGTGGGTGAGAACGTGATCAACCAAGGGCTTTACTACCTGGACTGGCTGATGGACCACCAGGCCGAGTTCAAGCTGTTGGTGCTAGAGAAGGTGGAAAAAGCGGCTGCCGATGCCATCGACTGGAGCGCCCCGCGTTTGGTGTGCATCGCGGCAGACTTCACCAAGTTCGATGGCCACGCCGTGCAACAGATGAACCGCAACATCGAGCTGATCCGCTACCGGAAGTTTGGTGACGACTTGCTGTTGTTTGAATTGGCCAACGCAAGCACTGCATCCGCCAGCAAAGTCAAGATCACCAAAGGCAGCAAGGCTCCGGTGTCGGCTGTTACCGGGGGTACCGACAAAACATACGCCGAACACCTGAGCACGTTGTCGCCAGAGTTGAAGATGGTGTTGACCTCACTGGTGAACTATGCAACTTCGCTGGGTGATGACGTCCAGCCCAAAGAACTGAAGTTGTACGTAGCCTTCAAACGGCTGAAAAATTTCGCCACCGTGGTGCTCGCAAAAAAGGGGGTCCTTTTGTACCTGCACCTTGACCCTGCACCGGTGGTGAAGGCGTTGAAAAACGCCAGGGACGTGAGCGCCATTGGGCATTGGGGAACAGGTGATGTGGAAATCACTTTGACCACAATGAAAGAGTTTGACGAGATCAAGCCGATTCTGGCAGCGGCATACGAGGGGCGAGCCCCTGCCTGAACTGAAGTCACCGTCTTGCGCAGTGGGCTTGCCCAGATTGCTGCGGTTGCGTCAACGCGGATAGTCAATGTCTCGCGGCAAATTTGGAGGCTGAGGTTGGGGATCGGTTTGACGTGAGTCGCGCTGCCCTTGCTGCTCTTGGATCCGTGGGCTCCGTTTCGGATCGTCCGTCTGGTCAGTGGTCGCCATGCCCCTCACGAAGCTGGCGATGTGTTTCGCCAGTTGTCGATCCGTCGCCTGGCCCGATCCGGCGAGCGCCAGCCCGATCTGAACCCATGCATCGACAGCAGCGGCCCTGGAGGCACGCAACTTCGGCCCCTCGGTCCCGTTGGATCGGACCTTGCGCAAGCGCCCAGCTTCTTGTGCCTTCAGGCGCCACAGCTGATCGGGTTGGTGGAATTTGGCGCGAGTGACTTGCCGCGTGGCCTCTGCCTCCACCCCATAGCCTCGCAACTTCTCAGCGAAGGTTTCGCGCCAGCGGTGCAGGTCGTTCTTGCGCGGATTGAGGCGCTTGCCCAGCCTGGATACGGCACGCACGCTGATGTGCACATGTGGGTTGGCCTGGTGGTCGTGCAGCACCATGACGTATTTGTGGTCAGCCAGCTCGGCCTGCGCAAACTCCCGTGCGGCGCGCTGCACGATCAACGGATCGGTGCCGCGGGGCATCGACAGCATGATGTTGAAGGCCTGGCGCCGCTGGCCTGGCTCTGCGTCTTCTGGAATGCGCGCGCCGCCCATGCGCCACTCATCGGCCAGGTGGTGCAGGCTGTCTTTGCCTTGCATGGTTTCCCCGCGCTGGTCCTCGATCTCCAACCGTCCGTTTTTGCTGATGTAGCGAAAGTGCGCCGCAATGGCCGCAATGCTCCGCCCGCCTCCCGTGACTTTGACCATGACCTGCGGGGCACGCCGAACGACGGTGGGTTCGATGCGATTGCGGATGGCGTTGGCACGCTGGTGCGCGCCCGAAGCGCCCAGCTTGGGCTGGGGCCGAACCTGGACGATGCGGTTGCCCGGATAGAACAGGCGGTCGCCCCAGGTGATGAGGATGCCGTCGAGGTCGGGTGCATGGGGAGCGCTGGCCAGGGACGAAGGCACGGTCGAAGTGACGGACAAGGCAGCACGCCGGCCGCCGGTGGATGTTTTCATGGTCGGCTCCTTCGGGTGCCCGCATGGGTTCTTCTGGCTAGTGGTGATGCGCTGGGGCGGCGCGGTTGCAGGTCGGCCAGGGCGCACGAGACATGGTCAAGGTGGCGGCGCACGTCACGGGCCAGCGTTTCGAGCATGCCGACGTAGGGGCGGATGGGCTCCACATCACCCCGGCGCAACAGTGCATTCAGCTGGTAGAGGCGGTGACCGAAGTGGGCCAGCTCGTCCGTGGATGCGGTGAGCGCCTGCAAAGTCTGCGCGTACCCTGTTCCGTCCAGGACCACCGGCACACCCGCCACCAGGGCCGCGACATAGTCACCGGTGGCCATGCTCGCTCGGAGCGCGGCCTGCAGCGTGGCTGCGGCGTCTTCAGACCGCATGCGCAGGCACAGGCGTGTGCGGGAGGGTTGATCAGTCTGGACAGGTGTGCGGCAGGCCTCGGCGTTCTGCAGCGCAGGACGCCCCAGCGCGTCGGCCAGCACCTGGCGCACCAGGTGGGAAGGCGAGAGGCCGACGGCCTGCGCTCGCTCCATCAGCGGGGCCTTGAGGCCATGTAGTTCCACGCTGATGCGGTCTCGTGACGAGGGTTCCATACCGAGTCTCCTGACGACGATTCACCCCTGGGTGAGCGTGTCAGACAACCGTAAGCGGTCAATAGACCGCACCCCTTGCGCTGTCCCGCAGTTCAGATCTTGAGCGCAGTGATGCGCCAGGGCAGCAAGGCCTCGTAGTCATCGACAGTCCTGGCCCGCGGGAGTGCCACCAGCAAC
>NZ_MUNZ01000126.1 GCF_002001205.1 Hydrogenophaga sp. A37 | reverse complement strand
GATTTGGTGGTTGGCAGGGGCGCTGCCTTGAAGGTGTGAGCACCACGCACCTGCAAGGTGAAGGCGCTCACATCAAGGGACATTCTTCTGGCCGAGCGTGGCATGGCGGTTGAGGGCTACAGTGCCGGGCTTGGCAGACCACCCTGGCTCTCCTGAGCGCGCCATCCAAAGCCCATCGTTTCCCTCCACCGGCCCCCCCAATGACCAGCCCCCTGTACACCCACTCCGTTCCCGTCTTCGTGCAAATGCTGACAGCCTTGAAGACCATCCTTTCACAGGCCAACGAACATGCCGTGACCAAGTCGATCGAGCCCGACGCCCTGTTGCAGGCCCGTTTGTTTCCGGACATGTTTCCGCTGCTCAAGCAGGTGCAGATTGCCGCCGATTTTTCGCGCGGCATCTCGGCACGGTTGGCCGGCGTGGAGGTGCCGGTCTACGACGGCCAGGAGAAAACCTTTGCCGATCTCGACACGCTGTTGACGCAGACCCTGGCCTTTCTGGACAGCGTGAATCCGGCGCAATTTGAAGGCAAGGAAACCAGCGACATCGTCTTGCGCCCGGGCACACCCAAAGAGAAAAAGCTGAGCGGCCAGACCTATCTGGCCAACTACGGTTTGCCGCAGTTCTTCTTCCACGTCACCACCGCCTATGACATCCTGCGCCACAACGGCATGGCCATAGGCAAGCGCGATTACATGGGCGCCTATTGATGGCTTCACGGTCCTGGCCAGCCTCAAGGCCGCGGCCACCACCGCTCAGCGGCTCAACAAAGCCGTGAGAGCGGGGCGCGTTCCCGCCCTGGTGGTGGACCTGCTCAACCAGCTGGAAGACAGCGGTCTCGCCCAGCATTTCACGGTAGTCGGCACACACGCGCTCTACGCCTTCGAAGCCGCGGCGAGCGTTCGCATCGTCGCTGGTGCTCTGGCCACCCAGGACGTCGATCTGTTGTGGGACGCCCGCCAGCGCGTGCGCTTCATCACCGACATCAAGCGCCTGGACAAATCCATGCTGCAGTTGCTGCAGGAGGTGGACCCCACCTTTGTGCGAAAGGACCTGCACGCCGAAACCGCCATCAATGCCAAGGGCTTCGAGGTGGATTTCCTGCGCCGCATGCAAGAGGGCGACGACCCTCACCCCTTCAAGCTGTCAGACGCAGAAGACGAGCTCTGGCCCGTCATGGCCGAAAGGGCCAAGATCCTGACCGAGGCTCCGCGCTTTTCACACGTGGTGATCGGCGCCACCGGCAAGATGGCCGTGATGCACACCATCTCCCCCGCCACCTTTGTCGAATTCAAGCGCTGGCTGGCGGACCGCCCCAACCGGGAGCCGTCCAAGCGCAGACGGGATGCGCTGCAGGCGCAGACTGTGCAGGGGCTCATGGACGAGGGCTTGCTACAAGCGTCTTGAACCGACAACCGCCTTTGAGCTACAACCTTGAGGCCCGTTCTTCCGTGGCGCATGGTTTGTATTCACCGTCGAAGACCATGATTTGATGTAAACCGCTGCCATTTCCCACTTGAAAGATTTAGGTGCCATATGAGTCCAGAGCCCCCATACACAAATGCCCTGTTCACAATTGTTGGGGCCTTGATAAGCGCCTCTGCTGGATACCTTGCAGCTCGGAGCACCTGGCGCAATCTTCAGTTCAATGAAGCGGCGGCTCGCTTTACTGAAGAATTTGTCTCAGAAATCATGGCTCTCCGAGAAGGAAGCACAGATGTCTATGGAGTCCTAACTCGTGAAGTTCTTAAGCAACATGAAAGGGCCACGGTGATTTTTGAGGCTTACCTCTCCGATTCACAACGAGAACTTCTGAGGGAGGCTTGGAGGTCCTATGCAACAGCACCAAGAACGGCTGCACCTGGAAGTATTTCAAATCGAAGGCTCGAATGTGATGCTTCACTGATGCAAATCGAAAGGTTGTTGTCGTTTGCCAAGAAAAAGTAGCAGCCCATCGCACATGCACGAAGGAAAGTCAAATACAGTCAATAAATTGGCATCTATAGTTGGACATGTGAGAGATTCATATCAGTGCTTCTCTTGGCATGGGTTCCGTATAGAACGACTCAATGTCGTCTATCGTGTAATTTCTACCTTCGATAGCGAATCTATTCAGATCGTTTTTGTACATTATTTGAATGATTCTGTTTAATGTCATGGTGGGCGACTCTTTTAGGCCGAAATTTTCTACGATAATTTGTAGGGCAACATCTTGCAGGCCGAATACTCTTCCCGATTTGATCGCATCAGATACTTTGGAGTGCGTGGATATATATTTGGAGTATGCGTGACTGACGTCAACAACACCAGATTTTTTTAGCTCTTTATAGAAATCGAAAATCAAACCGGAGTAAATCATCAACTCCTTTGATGGGCTAAGCTGCTCCTTGATTGCGTTCGGATTTTTCGTTCCGATAGGCGGGCCGCTAAAACCAGTATGCCAAGATATAAAGAGGTTAGAGACTGAATTTGCAACGAACTCGGTTTTCTTGACATGTTCAGGCTTCATGAAATCAAACATTTACTCACTCCAATCAATTAAATACTTGTTGCCGAAATCCAGCTCAGTCACATCAGCAGCATCAACCAAGCTTGGTCACACATCGAAATCTTAGGCGGTCTTGCTCAAGTCGTCATCAAGCAGCTCATCGGGATGGGCGGCACAGTCTCCGCTCTTGCACGGGCTCATTTGCTTCGTTGAGTCCACTGTCTCGCATCAAACGCTGGGCTCAGAGGTTGTCAAGACCTTCGCTATCGACCGAGAGGCCGATAGCCGGGTAAACCCCTCCATTGACACCACCCCGCGTTCCCCCGAAGGTGCAAGGCTTTCCGCCTGCCAGCCCTTCACCTGGATTCGCGCCATGCCCACCACCCTGCACCAGCACATCGCCACCGTGATGCAGGTGGCCGCCGATGGCGCGGGCGCGCAGGCGGCGGCGGGGCATGAGCAGGTGATCCGCGATTCGTGGCACCGCTGCGCGCACGGGCACCGGCTGGACCCGACCCCCATGCAGGAGGCGGTGATCCTGCCGCAAGCGCGGCTGCGGGAGCACCAGGACCAGATGGACGCGCTGCTGCAGATCGCGCGCCACGGGCTGGAGGCGCTCTACAGCAAGGTGGCGGGGCTGGGTTATGTGGTGCTGCTTGACGGACGCGCGCGGCGTGACGGTGGCCTTTTTGGGCGACCTGGTGTTCGAGCCCAGCCTGTGCAAGGCGGGCCTCTCCGCCACACGGTCAGGGCATTTGTCACGTACCGGCGCACCGGCGGTCTGATGGTTTCGCGGCGCGGGTTGCGGGGCTGTTCAACGCGAAACCCGCGACCTATCATCCGCCTGCTTCGGCACTCTTCTTTCACCAACAGGAGCGAACATGGCAGGCAGCTACGAACTGGGTTCCAACGACAAGGGGCAGTTTTCTTTTGTCTTGAAGGCGGGCAACGGCGAGGTGATCCTGCGCAGCGAGCAGTACGCCAGCAAGGCATCGGCGGAGGGTGGCATCCAGTCGGTGCAGGCCAACTGCGGCGACGACGCGCGCTACGACCGCAAGGACGCGTCCGACGGGCGCTGCTACTTCAACCTCAAGGCCACCAACCACCAGGTGATCGGCACGAGCCAGATGTACCAGGCGGCGGCGGGCCGTGATGCGGGCATCGAGTCGGTGAAGACCAACGGCAAGAGCACGACGGTCAAGGCGGTCTGAGCGGCTGAGGGTTTCAGCGCTGCTGCAAAAAAGCGACCTTCGGGTCGCTTTTTTTCGGCCGCTCACATCACGCGGTAGACCCTGCCGGTCTGCGCGCCTTCAACGCTGCGCTGGTAGGCCAGGCCCACGCGCTGCGACGGCACGGTTTCGAAGCCGGGGAAGAACGGGCCGTAGGTGGGCAGCGATTCGGTCAGCAGCGTCGGGCTGACGGCGTTGATGCGAATGCCGCGCGGCAGCTCGATCGCCGCGGCGGCCACAAAGCCCTCGATCGCCGCGTTCACCGCCGTGGCGTTGGCGCCGTTGCGGATTGGCTCGATCGCCAGCACGCCGCTGGTCAGCGTGATGGAGCCGCCGTCGTTCAGGTAGCGGTGGCCGGCCAGGGCCAGTTGCACCTGGCCGAGCAGCTTGTCTTGCAGGCCAAAGTTGAACTGCTCGGCGGTCATTTCGGTCAGCGGGCCGAAGTGCAGGTTGCCGGCGGTGCTGATGATGGCGTCGACGCGGCCCACCGCTTCCAGCAAGGCCACCAGGCTGTCCGGTTGTGACAGATCGGCGCGGTGCTGGCCGCTGCTGCGCCCGACGCTGACGATCTCGTGGCGCGAGCCCAGGGCCTGCACCGCGGCTTGTCCGATGGTGCCGCTGGCACCGATGAGAAGAATCTTCATGGCTGTTTCCTGTTCTGTGGAAGTGGAGAAGCCGCCATTGTTTGCCTAACACTTCATGGCATAAAGTAGCAAACTCTTCTCACACTACAAACCATTGGTTAGGAATACGCATGGACAAGCTGCGCAGCATGGAGGTGATGGTGGCCGTGGTCGACGCGGGCAGCTTCGCGGCGGCGGCGAGCCGGCTGGAGATCTCGGCGGTGATGGTGGGCAAGCACATCCAGCAGCTGGAAGCCCATCTGGGCGCCCGCTTGCTCCAGCGCAGCACGCGCCGCCACAGCCTCACCGAAGTGGGCGCCGCGTTCTACGAAGACTGCAAGCGTGTGCTGGAGCAGGTGCGCTGGGCCGAGTCGGCGGTGGAGCGCAGCCGCGCGGCGCCCCAGGGGCTGTTGCGGGTGAGCGCGCCGGTCACGCTGGGCAGCCACACCATCGCACCGCTGGTGGCGCAGTTCCTGTTGCGTTATCCGAAGGTGCGTGTGGACCTGCAGCTCACCGACGGCGTGGCCGATCTGGCCGGCGAGGGCATTGACGCGGCCGTGCGCATCGGCCGCGTCGCCGATGAAAGCCTGGTCGCCCGGCCGCTGCGGCCCTACCGCATGGTGATCGCCGCCGCGCCGGCCTACCTGCAGCGCCATGGGGAACCGCAGAGTGCGGCCGATTTGGCGCGGCATGTCTGCCTGAGCCATTCGGTCTGGCAGCGCCGCACCGAGTGGACGCTACACGAAGGCACACAGTCGTATCAGTGGCCCGAGCAGGCCCGCCTGACCTGCAACCACGGCGACGGCCTGCGCCGCGCCGCGCTGGCCGGGCTCGGCCTGGTGATGCAACCCGAGGTGCTGCTGGCAGACGACCTGGCCAGTGGTGCGTTGGTGCCTGTGTTGCAGGGGTGTTCGCCGCCGGCCCGGCCGGTGCACCTGGTGTACGCGTCCGACCGCCGCCAGTTGCCCAAGCTGAGCCGCTTCGTGACCCACGTGCTGCGCGCGATCGGGCTGCCGCCGCATTGACGCGCCGGCGCTCGTGGCCTGCGGTTCAGGGCCCGAGGGCAACGAGTTCGGCGCACAGCCGTTCGCGCACCGCCACCATGCCGCGGTAGGCGACCACGGCGTCGCTCATCGAGGTCAGCGCTTCGGCCAGTTGCGTGGCGCGCCCGGGCTCGACAGCCAGCGCTTCGGCAAGCGGGCACACCATCACGCGGATGAAAAACACGCCGCGCCGCAGCGCCGGCAACGGCAGCGTGGTCTGGCGCTCGACGCGGTAGAACACCTGGTCGATCAACCGCTGCCCCGAAGCGTCGGCCTGCAACACCGCGTCTTCCCAGCGTGTGCGGCGGGTCTCGGGGTGTTGCGGCAGGTCGCCGCTGGGCGTGAGCAGCCAGACGTGGCGCAGCATGCTGGCCTGGCGAAAGGCCATGTCGATGATCGCCTGGCCGCCCGCCTGCAGCAGCGCATTGTCGGCCACCGGCGCATGGATGGCGGCGAAGTCGAGGCCGAGCTTTTCCGCAGGCGCCCAGTTGGAGGGGAAACTCACCGAGAGGAAGCGCGTGCGCATGCCGTCGGGTTCGTCGTGCAGGATCACGAAGTCTTCCTGCAAACCCACGGCCAACGCATCGGCTTCGGGCTTGAGAGGGACGCCGGTCTGCGCCTTGTAGGTGTCGGCGATGGCCTGCAACACGGCCGGATCGGCCTCGCCGATCTGGCCACGCGCACGGTGCTGCTGCAGCGACACGCGTTTGTGTTCGGCGTAGGCGGCAGCCTGCGGATCGCGCACGAACAGCGGCGGCGCTGCATCCCGCATGTCGTGCGCAGCAGCCAGGCGCGCGAGACCCGGGCGCATGCGGAACGGGCTGCTCACGGCCCAGGGGACTTGGGGTGCAGGGGTCTGGACCACGGTGACCATGCCTGGGGTTCTGATGGAGGCGCAGCGGACGCGAGCGTCAGCGCATTTTCGGGCTCGTGACCATGCCTTGTGTGGCGGCCCAGGCGTGGATGTCGTCTCGGCGGATGGCGGCGGCCATCAGGCCCGGGAAGGCATCGGGTGTGCAGGCGAAACTGGGCACGCCCAAGGCCGCGAGCTTGGCGGCCAGGGCGTGGTCGTAGCTGGGCGCACCTTCGTCGCTGAGCGCGAGCAGGGTGATGAACTGCACACCGCTTTCCACCAGCTCATTGGCCCGGCGCAGCAGTTGCGCCTCTACCCCGCCTTCGTACAGATCGGAGATCAGCACCATGATGGTGTTGCGGGGCTCGCGGATGATGCTCTGGCAGTAGGAGACGGCGCCGTTGATGTCGGTGCCGCCGCCGAGCTGTACGCCGAACAGCAGCTCGACCGGATCGTCCAGCTGGTCGCTCAGGTCGACCACGGCGGTGTCGAACACCACCAGCTTGGTGGACACCGCGGGCAACGAGGCCATCACAGCGCCGAAGATGCTGGAGTAGACGACCGAGGCGGCCATTGAGCCGCTCTGGTCGATGCAGAGGATCACCTCGCGCTGAGGCCGGCGCGCTTTGCGGCCATAGCCGTGCAGGGTTTGCGGCACGATGGTGCGGTAGTCGGGCTGCCAGTGCCGCAGGTTGGCGCGGATGGTGCGGTTCCAGTCGATTTCGCTGTGGCGCGGGCGCCGGTTGCGTTGGCTGCGGTCGAGCGCGCCGCTGACGGCCGAGCGCATGGGTTCTTCGAGCTTGGACAGCAGCGCGTCCACCACGCTGCGCACCACCATGCGCGCGGTGTCCCGTGTCTTGGCCGGGATCACTTTCGACAGTGCGATCAGGTTGGCGACCAGGTGCACGTCGGGCTGCATGCTCTTGAGCATTTCGGGCTGGAGCAGCATGTCGCGCATGTTCAGGCGCTCCAGCGCGTCGCGTTGCATGACCTGCACCACCTGGCCGGGGAAGTACTTGCGGATGTCGCCGAGCCAGCGCGCCACGCTGGGCGCCGACGCCTCACGACCACCCCGGCGGTCCCTTGCACCCAGGCCGCCGGGGCCGGCGGGGTCGTACAAGGCGGAGAGCGCCTGGTCCATTTCTTTGAGCTCACCAGAGAGCGTGCCGCAGGCCTCGTCGGCCTCGCGCCCGAGCACCAGGCGCCAGCGGCGCAGGCGCTGGGCGTCGGGAACCGGCGATGCGTCGGAGGGGTTGTTCTCGTTCATCCATTGAGTCCCATCAGTTGGCGCAACAAGGGCAGCGGTTGCAGGGCGCGGGCCAGCTCCCAATCGCTGTGCGCAGCGGACACGGGCACGGCCAACACACCTTGGCTGGCACGTTGAGCAAGGTCGTGCCGTTCGCTGGAGCCGAAGGCGCTGAAGCTGCGGCGCACCAGCGGCAACACACCCAGGAAATGGTCTTCGCTCAGCGAGGCGAGCCAGGCGTCGAGCAGTCCCCACACGGTGGCGTCGTGCAACAGCACGGTGGCGTTGCGGTTGAGGAAGCCGTCGAGCCAGGCCGCCGCCTGCGCGGGGTCGGCGCCGCGCGAAAGATGCAGCGACATGGCCTGTGCCGCGTCGTCGTTGCCGCAGACACCGGCTTCGAGCAGCAGACGCAGGCACAGGCCCTGCAGCAGCGGGTGCACGCCCGCCGCCTCGGCCAGTTGGCGCAGCGCGCGCTGCCACGCGCCGGTCTGTTCGGCGCTGTCGCGCAGGCCGATGGCCTTGTGCGCCGCGAGCACGCTCTCGCGCAAGGTGTTGGCGGCGTTCTCGTCCAGCGCCATCGCCGCCAGCGGCAGGCTGATGGCCGCACGCAGGATGAGGCCGTCGAGCACCTGCGCCACCAGCGCCGCGTCGGTGCCGCGCACGTTGCCGTAGCGGAACACATTGGCCAGCGGCGGCAAGGCGGTCAGGAGCTGTGCGGCGTCGCCGGTCAATGCGGCACGGTCTTGCAGCGCCCGCGTGGCGGCGTTCACCGCCGTTTGCAGATCGGCCAGCAGGGCGTTGTCGACCACCTGGGCCAGTTCGGCCAGGCTGTGCAACCCGGCGCAGCGGTCCACCGTTTGGGCGGACGCGGCTTGTGCGATGGTCTGCCCCCAGCGGCTGGCTTCGATGACGCGCAAGGCGAACTCGGGCTGCCATTGCAGCGTCCAGATTTCGTGAAAGCTGCCGCGGGCCGAGCGCCCCACAGTGGCAATGTGCCCCCAGGGAATGTCCATCAGGCTCAGGCGGTGCAGCAACTGGCTGCGCGCGAGATCGTTGGGCTGGCGCAGGTCGAGGTCGAGCGTCTTTTGCAGGGCCTCGGGTTTGAGGCGCAGCGATTTCTGGGCCTGTTCCAGGTCGCGTTGCAGCGGCACGGTGGGCACGCTCGCGGGCACCGTGCCCAGGCGGTCACCGACCAGCAACTCGTCGCGGATGAAGCTCAACACCGCGTCGTCGCCCATGGCGAACACGGAGCGGGTGGCCTCCTGCAACTCTTCCAGGCTGGGGGCGGGGCGCCCGCGCAGCGCAGCGAGGGCTTCGGCCAGGCGGGTGGCTTCAATCAAATGGGCCGAGGAGCAGTCCAGGTCGCGCGCACGCATCAGCCGTGCGATGCGCGCCAGCCAGCCGGCGGCGCGCTCCAAGGGTGCGCCCTGGCTGCGCCAGAGGTGCTCGTACCAGCCGGGTGAGTGGATGCCGGCGCCGTAGCCGCTGGCGCGCGTGAGGTGGCGGTAGCTCCAGGGCACCCAGGTGGCCTGCACCTTGAGCTTGGGAAGTCCCTTGAGCAAGGCAGCGTCGTCCCGCGCCTTGACCTCGGCCTGCAGCCCGGCCAGGTGCCAGGCCCCACAGACCACCGCGATGCGCTCAAACCCCTCTTTCTGCGCCGCGCGGATGCACTGGCGCATGTGGGCCTCGCGCAGCTTTTCACGCTGCGCTTCGTCGGCGCTGCGCACCGGATCGCCGAGCTCTTGGCGCAAGGCGATCATGGCTTCGCTGATGGCCGGAAAGATGGACTCGGCCGCGCCGCGCTCCTCCACCAGCTGGTTCCACCAGGCTTCGCCGTCGTCATAACCGGCGGCGCGGGCGAGCCAGCTCAGTGGATCATGGTTGGCCGCGGCGTCGGCTTCGTCAGGGGCCAGGCCCTCTGCGGGGTCGGCCGCTTCACTCGCAGCGGGATCGTCGCCTTGGACCTCGTCAAGCCCGCTGACCGGTTCGCTCTGGGCGGCCAGGGCCGCCGCGTCCTTGCGCGCCTTGTCCAGCCCGAAGTCGTTCGCGCGCGGCAGATCGATGAAGCGCAGCGGCACCCCGGCGCGCGCGGCCCACTGCAGGGCCTGCCATTCGGGAGAAAACTCGGCGAAGGGGTGGTAGACCGCAAAACCGGGTTCTTCGGGGCAGTAGCTCAGCAGCGCCACCGGCGTCTGCATGCCGTCGGCGATGGCCAACGGCACCAGCGCGTCGGCCTCGGGCGGCCCTTCCACCAGCACGCAGTCGGGCTGCAAGGCGAACAGCGCGTCGCGCAGGCTGCGCGCGCAGCCGGGGCCGTGGTGACGCACACCGAAATAGTGCAAGGCGCTCATCGGGGATGCGGTCAAAAGGGTCGCACGCGGTTCACGCCTGGTCCCGGAACGCGCGGTACAGGTCCTTCCAGTCGCTGCGCTCCTTGACCACGGCCTCCAGGTACTCATTCCAGACCACGGCGTCCTGCACCGGATCCTTGACGATGGCGCCGATCAGGCCCGAGGCCATGTCGTGCGGTCGCAGCACGCCGTCACCAAAGTGGCCGGCCAGCGCCATGCCGTTGTTGATGACCGAGATCACCTCGGCGGTGGACAGGGTGGCGCTGGGCGACTTGAGCTGGGTCTTGCCGTCTTCGGTCTTGCCGTTGCGCAGCTCGCGGAAGATCTGCACGATGCGCCGCACCTCCTTGAGCGCGGGCGGTTCGGCGGGCAACTGCAGCGCACGGCCCATGTCGGCCACGCGCCTGACCACGATGCTCACCTCTTCCTCTTCGCTCGCGGGCACCGGCAGCACCACGGTGTTGAAGCGCCTCTTGAGTGCGGAGGACAGCTCGTTCACCCCCTTGTCACGGTTGTTGGCGGTGGCAATGACCGAGAAGCCGCGCACCGCCTGCACTTCGCTGCCGAGCTCGGGGATCGGCAGGGTTTTTTCGGAGAGCACGGTGATCAGGCTGTCCTGCACGTCGGCCGGGATGCGGGTGAGCTCTTCGACGCGCGCGATTTTTCCCAGGCGCATGGCGTTCATCAGCGGGCTGGGCACCAGCGCCTTGTCGGACGGACCGTGGGCCAGCAACTGGGCGTAGTTCCAACCGTAGCGCAACTGCTCCTCGCTGGTGCCGGCCGTGCCCTGGATCAGCAGCGTGGAGTCGCCGCTGATGGCCGCCGCCAGGTGTTCCGACACCCAGGACTTGGCCGTGCCCGGCACGCCGTAAAGCAGCAGGCCGCGGTCGGTGGCGAGCGTGGCCACGGCCACCTCCATCAGCCGTTCGTTGCCGATGTACTTGGGGCTGAGCTCGAAACCGTTGTCGAGCCGACCGCCCATGAGGTAGCGCACCACGGCCCAAGGTGAGAGCGCCCAGTTCTCAGGGCGGGTGCGCTGGTCCTGGCGCGCCAGCTCGGCGAGCTCTTCGGCGAACTGCTGTTCGGCGTGTTGCCGCATCACGGCGTCGGCGGGGGTGGTGGATGGGGAGGTGTTCATCGAACGTCTTTCAATGCGTCACGCGTGGCAACGGTCTGCGCCACAACGTGCATGAGTTCGGCCATGGCCGGGGTTTCTTCGGTGTTGCGGGGCAGCGCACTCAGGGCCGGCAGCGCCGTGGCATCGACGATGCAGCACAGATCGGGCAAGTGGCTGCGCAGCACCCATGATGGGTTGGCATTGGGTTCGGCCAGGCGGGCGTCGATCCAGGCCACGAGTCGATTGGACAGATCGGGCGCCAGCCTCGCAAAAGCCCGCTCCGGCCGCAGTGGGAAAGCCGCGACCATTTCCGGCAGCAAGGCCTCGACCGCCGAACCCCCGCTGTGCAGCAGACGCTCCCAGCGTTTGTCGCGCGCGGTGGGTGACAACAGGGGCAACAGGCGGGCGATGTCCAGTCCTTTGCCCGCAGCGGGCAGCGCATGAACAAAGGCGTCGGCCCATGCGGGGTCGGGCGTGGCCAGCAGCACCTCGAACCAGGCGCGGACAAGGGCCTGGCTCCAGTCGCCTTTGGCGCTCCAGGTCAGCAGTTCCGCGGGCACCATGCCGGTGTGCTCGCCCCACCACGTGAGCGGGACCTGGCTCGCCAGTTGGTACAACCACCAGGCGCGCTCGCCCAGGCTGTCGTGTTTGGGTTTTTCTGCCTCCACCTGATCGCCGGCCCAGTCGGCCGCCACAGCGGTGGGTGCTTCGATGCTCCAGTGCTTGCGGATCAGTCCACGCTGCTGCACGACCAGGGGCGCGAGCCGCGCCATCGCGCGCTGCGGGTGGGCCGCCTCTGGCAGGCGCAGCAGCAGACGCAGCGCGAGCTGGCGCACCTCACGGCCGCGGTCGCTGGCGCGTAAGCGTTCGAGCAGGGGCTCGTCCTGAATCGAAAGCCCCACGTCCAGCGCCTGAACCAGCTCGACGCGCTCACGCACCGCCAGCTCGGGCAGGGCAGCGCTCAGCCGCTCACGCGCCACCTCGGGCGCACGGCGACGCTCGTGGCGCAAGAAGGCGCAGCGCTGTTCGAGGCTGCCTTCCAGCCACAGGATTTCGTCGGCCTCGTCGGTGGTCTGCACGCCCACGGCGTGCTTCCAGTCTTCGCGCTGAGGGGCCAACCAGAACCCGGTGGCGCCGAGCACCGGCGCCAGCCAAGGCCGCAAGACCGTGGCCCGCCTGCTGGCATCCAGGGCGGTGGGCAGCAGTTGCGCCGGCAAGCGAAGCCCTCGCTCGGCCAAGCTCGCCAGGCACTCGCCAGCGAGCCGCACCGGCCCCTGCTCCAGCGCCCATCCCATCAGGCCCACAAGGCGTTTGTCCTCCAGCGGCGGCAGTGTTTCGACACCGGCACCGGGCCGAGGCCCCGCCAACCCGGGTTGCCCCAAAACGCCCGCCAGCCGGCAGGTGGTCAACACCCCTGCGGCACGCAGCAGGCCCGTGGCAGGGTGTGGAGCGCCGGTGGTCGCCGCGTCGATCAGGGCGCCGTGCTCGCCCGGCCAGATGGGCCAGGCACCGGCATGGCGGTCTGTGCCTACCAGCGCCATGGGCAGCAACGGAGTCAACACACCGCTCATCGAGCAACCTCCGCTCTTCGAGCTGCGGTGCGAGCTTGCTTGAGGCGGCCCGGCGCTGCGCTCATAACAAGCTCCTGATCCAGAGCGGCGCCGCTTCGCCATCGCGCCAGGCGCTCATGGGTGAAAAGGCCTGGCCATCCCATTCGCCGGCAAGGTTCAGCGCCCTGCCGCCGCTGTGCGCGAGCAGTTGCCAGCCAAAGGCCTCGTCGATGCGCATGCCCAGGCTGCGGCCTTGCACGACGCAGCACCATCCGAGGGCGGTGCGCTCGGGCGTGGCGTCGAGCAGCACCAGCGGGTGCAGCCCCACCCAAGGCGAGGCGGCCATGCGTTGGGTGATGCGGTCCCACGCCTGCGCCAACGGCTCCACCGGCCAGACCGCCGCACCGCCCAGCTGCGGCCCCTCGCACAGCGCGCGCAAAGGCGCCGCGCCGGGGAAAAAGTGCATGGTCGCTTCAGCGCTGCTCGCGCCCACCCAGAGCTGCTCGAAACCGCGTCCGCCGTAGGCGTGGTCCAGCAGCAAGGCCTGCCGCTGGCTCTGTTGCCCGTGCACCCACACACGTCGCTCGGTCAGCTTGGCGTCGCGCATCTCCTGCACCACACCCAGCACCGTCCAGCGATCGGTGACGGCATCGCCGTGCGCGAGGACGCCGTCCTTGTCCAATGGCCATCCAGCCACCTGGCGCAAATCGGCCTGCACCGCCTCGGGCAGGCTGGCGCGGCGTTGCAAGCCGTCACAAGCCAGTTGCAGCAAGCCCAGGCGATGCAACACCTGCTCGGGCCAGTCCGCGCCCTGGCGAACCCGCTCGGCAGCCTGGAGCAGGCGCTGCCCGAGACCCGGCGCCTGTGCATCCACCGTGCGGGCGGCCATGGCCTGCCACCCTTTGACCGTGTCGTCGTCCACCGCGCCCAGACCATGCGCCAGCTGATCGGCCATCCAGCGCTGCAGGTCCTGGGCGGCGCCTTCGATGCGATCCCAGCGCTGGGCCTCACGTTTCGCAACGCTTTTCGGGTCGGGCGGTGGGGCCTCGGCCTTCTGGGCTTCGCGCTCCTCTTTTTTCTTGTCCTTTTGTTCGCGCGAGGCGAGCCACTCGTCCACCCAGGCGGGCCTTGCCGTCTTGAAGCGGCTGGCGTCGTCCACCTTCAGGAGCAACAGCGCGAGCCCGTGCTTGCAGGGAAACTTTCGGCTCGGGCAAGAGCAACGGAAGGCCGGCCCCGACAGATCGACCTGGGTCTGATAGGGCTTGGACCCGCTGCCCTGGCACTCGCCCCACACCGCCGCTTCGTCGGCACCCAGCGCAGGCCATTTGGCAGGAGCCACCAGCCCCCGCGCAGCCTTGACGGAAGCTTCATCGGGTGCGAGCGCGAGGACGGAAGCCGTGTCTTGCATCAAAACACACCCATCAGCGGCCGCCCACCGGATCGCCCCAGGGCGCCGCTGGGGGTGCCTGAAGGCAGCTCCCTATGACCGCTGATGGCCCATCCCCGAGTAACTTTTGTAACCATGCAAAAGATTCTAAGGTTGGGCAGGCATCGCCTACCGGTCACACCGCCGCCAGCAGCTTCTGCACCAGCGGGTGCTGCACCTTGCGCGCGGTGCCGATGGCGAAGAAGTGTTCCTGCACGCCTTCACAGGGCGCGAACCACTTCAAGCCATAGCCCCGCGAGAGCGTTTCGCGCATGCGCTCGGAGGCGGGGAACACGCCCATGCCCGAGGAGCCGAAGGTGGCGAGCAGCGCGCTGTCTTCGAACTCACCCACCACGTTGGGCACCACGCCCTGCTGCTCGAACCACTGGTCGATGCGCATGCGCACCGAGGCGTGCGAACTCGGCAACAACACCGGCACCTGGGCCAGGCTGTGGGGGAAATCGGCGCTCGCCTGCGCAAGCCATTCCTTGGGCGCGTACCAGCCCAGCGGCGAGGAGCCCATGGCGTGGCTGTAGAGCTTGAGGTTGGGGTTGGCGGGCGCGGGCCGGTCGGAGAGCACCACGTCGAGCCGGTGCAGCGCGAGCGCGGCGAGCAGGTCGTCGAAATCGTCTTCGTGGCAGACCAGGCGCAAGCGCGGCTCTTCGAGCGCAGGCGCCAGCAGCTCGCGCACCGCGAGCTTGGCCAGGCCGTCGGAGATGCCGACGACGAGCCGCACCGTGCTCTGGCTGGTGGCGTCGCGCACGGCGGTGTGCAGGTGTTCGCCGAGGTGAAAGATCTGCTCAGCCACCTGCAGCGCCGCGTGGCCGGCGTCGGTGAGCGCGAGGCCGCGCCCGGCCGGCTTGAACAGCGCGTGGCCCAGCGACTGCTCCAGCAGGCGCACCTGCGCGCTGATGGTCTGCACCGCCATGCCCAGCCGCGCGGCGGCGTGCGACATGCCGCCCTCCTTGGCCGTGACCCAGAAGTAGTAGAGGTGCTTGTAGTTGAGTTCCTGGTTCATTCTTCGCTTTTTTGGGATTGAACGTTCGTGATTGTCTGCTTTTTCAAAACCGTTCACAGCCCTATCTTCGAGCCTCCCATGTTCACCTAGAAAGGAGAACCCTCATGGAAACCGTTCGCCGCAATCCCTCAATCTCTACCCGCCCCTCACTGGGTGTGGACCGCCCGCAGGCCGCCAAGGTCTTGCGCAACACCTACGCCCTGCTCTCGCTGACCCTGCTGTTCGCGGCCGGCACCGCCGCGCTTGCCGTGGCCAACGCCTGGCCCGCGCCCGGGCTGGTGATCACGCTGGTGGGCTACTTCGGCCTGCTCTTCGCGGTGCACAAGCTGCAGAACAGCGGCTGGGCGCTGCCCGCCGTGTTCGCGTTGACGGGCTTCATGGGCTACACGCTCGGCCCGCTGCTCACGCACACGCTGGCCCTGCCCGGCGGCGCCGGCACGATCACGGCCGCGCTGGGCGCCACCGGTGCGACCTTCCTCGCGCTCTCGGCCTACGTGCTGACCACGCGCCGTGATTTCAGCTTCATGGGCGGCTTCCTGTTCGCCGGCATGGTGATCGCGATCGTGCTGGGCATCGCGGCCTACGCCTTCTCGATGCCCGCCATGGCGATGGCCGTGTCTGGCATGGTGGCGCTGCTCTCGGTGGGCCTGATCCTGTTCGAGACCAGCCGCATCGTGAACGGCGGCGAGACCAATTACGTGCTCGCGACCGTGGGCCTGTTTGTCTCGGCCTTCAACCTGTTCACGAGCCTGCTCAGCCTGTTTGGCCTGAACAACGACTGAGATAGCCCACCCCTGCCGCGCTGCGCGCGACCCCCTCAAGGGGGCGATGCGAGTGGCCCGGCAGAGCCGGTTCCACCGCATCCTGGGTGGCACCGTCTCCTTTCTCAGAGTGATCTGATCTCCCGCCTTTTCTCGAATGGAACACCCGATGCGAAGCTACCCGACCAACAGCCCCGAAGCCGCCGCGCGCCTGCTCGCGATGGCGTTGGTGGCCGACGGCCAGTATTCGATGAACGAGATCAAGACCATCGACCGGTTGCAAGCGGCCCGGCGCCTGGGACTCGCGCCCGAGGCGATCAAGGCGGTGATCGACGGTTTCTGCGAAGACCTGCTTCTGGCGGCCGACGGCCAGTGGACCGGATCGGCCGACATGGACGAGGCCTCGCGCGAACAACTGCTGGCTGAAGTGCAAGACCCGACGCTGCAAGAAACCGTGTGGCACCTGTGCGAGGCGGTGGCACTGTCGGACGGGCATCTCGCCGACGGCGAGGTGGAGCTGCTCGACCGCATGGCCTTCGCCTGGCGGCACCCGTCGATGGCGATGACCAGTGCTGCCTGAAGCCATTTCGTGATCGGAGCACACACATGAGAACCCTGATCTGGCTGGTGGCCGGGCTGCTGGCCGCGGTGTGGACGGGCATGGTCGCGCTGACCGTTCAATTGAGCGGCTGGTTGCTGAACGCGGTGGCCTCGGCGCCATCGACGGGCACCGCGCCCGGGCCGCTGCCTGTGCCCGATTGGCTCGCACCCTGGGCCGACACCGAGTGGTTCGCCGCGCTGCAGGTGGTCTGGATGAACGGCGCGCAGTGGCTGGCGCACTGGGTGCCCGGCGCGGGCGGACTGATGGAGTGGGTCACGCCGCTGCTGTGGACCGGCTGGGCGCTGGGCCTGCTGCCGCTGCTGGCGCTCGCGCTGTTCCTGCATTGGCTGGCCGGTCGAGGGACCCCGCCTGCCGCGCCGCGCAACGCATCAGCATGATCAAAGCACGCGCCCAGCAGCTTCGCCGCGCGGCTGGCGAGCCGGGTACTGCGTGCGAGCGGCTGAGCCTGAATCAGTTGCTGCGCCTCAACGGTGAAGGCTCGGGGGCGGTGCTGCTGATGCTGCTGGCGCTGCTCTCTTCGCTGCCGGTGGCGGGCGCGGGCGGCCTGTTCAGCATCGGGTTGTTGGCGCTGGCCTGGGCCTGGCTGCGGGGCCGCGAGACGGTGACCATGCCGCAGCGGTTGGGCAGCATCACCCTCAGCGAAACATGGAGCCGGCGCAGTCTGCATGGCATGGCCTGGATCTACGAGCAGGCCGAGCGCAGGTTGCGGCCGCGCTGGCCAGTCTGCTGCCACGCGCGCACGCGGGTCTGGTGGGGCCTGTGGATCGCGCTGATGGCGGTGGTGATTTTTCTGCCGCTGCCCCTGGGCAATGTCTTGCCCAGCCTGAGCCTGATCCTGCTGAGCCTGGGCTGGATGTTCCGCGACGGTGTGGCGATGCTGCTCTCGGCGGCCACCGGCGTGGGCGCCCTGGGCTACGTGGTGTCGCTCGGTCACCTGCTGACCGGGCTGCTGGTCAAGGCCTGGGCCTGGTGGCCCTACTGATCAGGCCGCGTTCCGATAAAAGAACACCGCGCTCATCACCAGGCCGGTGACGATCACGCCACCGCGCACCCAGGCCACGGGCAGGCGTTTCGACCAACGTGCACCCATGAAGCCGCCCGCCGTGGCGGCCACCATCATCAGCAGCCCCGGTTGCCAGGCGATGGCGCCCGCGATCACGAAGGCCGCGACCGACAGCCATGACAGCACCAGCGAGTTGAGGTTCTTCAGCGCGTTGACCGTGTTCAGCCGCGCCTCACCGGCCACGGTATACAGCGCCATGAGCAGGATGCCCAGACCGCCGTTGAAATAGCCGCCATAGACCGCCACCGCGAGCAGCGCGGGTTCCTGCCAGCGGACCGTGGCCGGGCCGTGGGGTGCAGCGGCCTGCGCGCGGCGCGCGATGCCCGGCCCGGCCGCAAACAGCACGGTCGCGAACAGCAGCAGCCAGGGCACGATGCCCGAGAACAGCCGCGCAGGCGTGACCAGCAGCAACAGCGCGCCCGCCACGCCGCCCACGGCACAGATCAGCATCTCGCGCACCAGTCGCTCGCGTGGCAGCGCGCGCAGCTCGGGCTTGAAGCCCAGCGTGCTGCCAAAGTAACCGGGGCTCACCGCGAGCGCGCTCGTTGCATTGGCCGTGATCGGCGGCACGCCCGCGAACACGAGCGCGGGAAAGGTGAGAAAGCTGCCACCGCCCGCGATGGCGTTGAGCACGCCGGCGGCAAAGGCGGCGATGGCGAGCAGGGGCGAAACAGTGAGGAAGTCCATGCGCCGATTATTCCGGTCGGCCCGCACCCGATTCACTTCATCGCGGGCAAAACTGTTCGGCGGGAAACCCGCCGCGCTACCAGGACGGTCTCCGGCGCGAAGGGCATGAGCTCAGGATGCGGCGGAACCGGCTCCGCCGGGCCGCACCGCATCGCCCCCTGGAGGGGGTCGCGCGCAGCGCGGCGGGGGTGTTCCCTCAAGCCAGCACGATGTTGGCCACCGGCTCGGGCGCGAGCAGCGAACCGTCGCGCAGGCCCTTCACGGTGGCGAAGCCGAGCCAGAGCACGACCATGGAGGTGGCGGCGAGCAGCAGCACGCCGGCCATCTGCAAGGCGCCACCGGTCGCTCCCTGCAGCTCCACCAGGCGCAGCGTGAGCGTGGTGAAGGCGGCGAGCGGGAACGACAGCGCCCAGAACGCCACACCGAAGGGCTGGCTGATGGCGCGCTTGAGCACCGGCAGCACCCAGAGCACGAAGAACAGCGCCAGTCCCCACAGCGCCTGCACCGCGATCAGCGGCGCCTGCATCTGCGCCAGCACGAGGCCGATAACGGCGGGTGGCGCCACGACGATGAACCAGGCGGGCAGGATGCGGTCGGGCAGCGGGCTGTGGGCGATGCGACGCGCCAGGATCAGCGCGATCACCACCGGCCAGAGAAAGGCACCGATGCCGAACTGCGCCGAAGCCCAGCCGGTGTGCCCCAGCGGCAGGCCCGCCAGCGGCGCGACCACGTTGCCCACCACCGGAATCAGCAGCACGGGCGTGACCGCCGGCCACAGCCCCGTGTTGCCCGGCCCCTGGCCCGGCGCGGTGACGATGGGCGCGAGCCAGCGGCCCAGCACCCAGACCGTGGCCCAGAACTGGCCCAGGCTGCCGGCCCACCAGATGGCGCGCCAGAACAGCGAGAGGCCGCCGTCGGCACCGCCAAGCGCCACACCCACCGTGGCCAGCAACAGCAGCGACACCGGGAAAGCCGCGACGAAGGCGTGGCGCACCGGGTGCTTCAGGTCGTCGGCCAGCGCCGCCGGGTAGCGCGAGGCGCGCAGCAGCGAGGCCACGAGCAGCACCCCGAACACCCCCAGCGCCAGCACCCCGGTCACCAGCGCGATGCCATGGGCCATGTCGCCCAGCAGGGGGCCGGCGCGGTGCCAGGCCAGCGACAGGCCACACAGGCCCATGACCAGCGAGAACCAGCCGGGCATGAGGAACTTCAACGGGGTGGGACTGGACATGATGGATGAGGAGGTGTTGATCGAAGGGAAAGCGATCCGCCGCCGGGCCGCCCCAAGGCGGATCAGCCCCCTCGGGGGGCAGCGACCCGCGAAGCGGCGGAGCCCCGGATTCGCCCCGTAGGGGAGAAGACGCTTGGGGGCATCATCAGCTGCATTTTCCGCCGCCGCACGAGCCATTGCCTTCGGGCACACCCATCTTCTTGAACAGAATGGCCGGCGGGCAGAAGCCGGTGATGCCGGACTGCGCCAGGTTGAAGCCGGCGAAGGCGGTCAGCGCGAGGAACCACTCGCTGACGAAGATGGGGCTGCCGTGGTAACCCAGGGCCAGCGAGATCAGGACCACGGTGCCGGCCATGAGGCGGATGTAGCGTTCGACGGTCATTTCAGACTCCTTGAAAAAAACACGAGAAAACTGGCTTGCCCGGAGCGCGTGCCTCCCACCAGGGCACCCGTGGAACCGGCTTTGCCGGGCCACAGGGGTGCGTCCCCCTCAGGGGGAAGACGCGAAGCGGCGCAGGGGGTCATTTTTGTACGTGGCGAAATAGAGCACCGGGATGACGACCAGCGTGAGCAGCGTGGACACGGCGATGCCGAAGATCAGCGAGATCGCCAGGCCGTTGAAGATCGGGTCGTCGAGGATGAAGAAGGCGCCCATCATGGCGGCCAGGCCGGTCAGCGCGATGGGCTGCGCGCGCACCGCGGCGGACTGCACCACGGCCTCGGCAAAGGGCACGCCGCGCCGGGTTTCGAGCTCGATGAAGTCCACCAGCAGGATGGAGTTGCGCACGATGATGCCGGCCAGCGCGATCATGCCGATCATGCTGGTCGCCGTGTACTGCGCGTTGAGCAGCGCGTGGCCCGGCATCACGCCGATGATGGTCAGCGGGATCGGCGCCATGATGATCAGCGGCGTGAGGTAGCTCTTGAACTGCGCCACCACCAGCAGGTAGATCAGGATCAGTCCGACGCCATAGGCCGCGCCCATGTCGCGGAAGGTCTCGTAGGTGATCTGCCACTCGCCGTCCCACTTCACCGCGTACTGGCGGTACGGGTCCTTGGGCTGGCTGATCCAGTACTCGCCGAGTTCGCCGGTGTTGGGCAGCGCGGCGGCTTGCATCGACGAGCGGATGCCGAACAGGCCGTACAGCGGTGAATCGAGCGAACCGGCCATGTCGCCGAACACGTAGGTCACCGGCAGCATGTCTTTGGTGTAGCGCGGCTGGTCGATCACGCCGCGCTCCACCGTCACCAGCTCGGACAGCGGCACCATCGCACCGTTCGCCGCCTTCAGGGGCAGCGCGAGCAGCGCGTCCAGACCCACTTGCTGGTCCAGCGGCAGCTGCAGGCGCACCGGCACCGCGAACTTCGCGTGGCCGTCATGCAGGTAAGCCGCATCGGAGCCCGAGAGCGCGGCATGCACGGTCTGTGCGATCACCTGCACCGGGATGCCCAGCGACTCGGCGCGCTGGCGCTGGATGCGCAGGAAGGCGCGCGGGGCGTTCTCTTTCAGCGAGGTGTCCACGCCCACGATGTCGGGCGTGCCGGCGAAGGCTTTCGCCACACGCTGGGCGAGTTCGGCGCGACCATCCTGGTCCGGCCCATAGACCTCGGCCACGATGGGCGACATCACCGGCGGGCCGGGCGGCACTTCCACCACCTTGACGCGAGCGCCGTGTTCGGCGGCGATCTTCTCCAGCGCGGGGCGGTGGCGTTGCGCGATGGCGTGGCTCTGCTCATGCCGCGAGTGCGCGTCGATCAGGTTGACCTGCAGGTCGCCGCCTTCGGCCTCGGCGCGCAGGTAGTACTGGCGCACCAGGCCGTTGAAGGTGATGGGGCTGGCGGTGCCGGCGTAGCCCTGCACGTTGGCCACCTCGGGCTGCGTGGCGAGCCAGGCCGTCATGGCCTGCAGCGCGGCGGTGGTGCCTTCCAGCGGCGTGCCGGCGGGCATGTCCACCACCACCTGGTACTCGCTCTTGTTGTCGAAGGGCAGCATCTTGAGCACCACGCCCAGGAACGAATTGGGCACCAGCGCCAGGCTCACCGAGAGCAGCAGCGCGCCGCCAATGCCGGCCGCCAGCAGCCAGCGCTTTTTCGCGCTCTGCAGCAGCGGCGTGAGGGTGCGCGTGAACACGTTCTGCAGCGTGCGCGTGATCGTGCCGGGGCCGTGCGCGGCGTGGCCTTCGCCGGTCTTCGTCAGCTTGAGCGCGAGCCAGGGTGTTACGGTGAAGGCAATCGCCAGCGAGATCGCCATGCCCATGCTGGCGTTGATCGGGATCGGGCTCATGTAGGGGCCCATCAGGCCGCTCACAAACGCCATGGGCAGCAGCGCGGCGATGACGGTGAAGGTGGCCAGGATGGTGGGGCCGCCCACTTCGTCGACCGCGCGAGGAATGATCACCGACAGCGGATCGTGCGGCGTGAGCATGCGGTGGCGGTGGATGTTTTCCACCACCACGATGGCGTCGTCGACCAGGATGCCGATGGAGAAGATCAGCGCGAACAGCGACACGCGGTTGAGCGTGAAGCCCCAGGCCCAGCTGGCGAACAACGTGGCCGTGAGCGTGAGGATCACGGCCGCGCCGACGATGATGGCCTCGCGCCGGCCCAGCGCCAGCCCCACCAGGATGATCACGCTGCCAGTCGCGAAGATCAGCTTCTGGATCAGCTTGTTGGCCTTGGCCGCGGCGGTTTCGCCGTAGTCGCGCGTGATGGCGACGTTCACGTCGTCCGGGATCACGGTGTTTTTCAGGTTGTCCAGCCGCTCGCGCACGCCGGCGGCCACGTCCACGGCGTTTTCACCGGGCTTCTTGGTCACGGTGATGGTGACGGCCGGGTGGTTCTGGCCTTGTTGCCCGGCGTGGGCCGCGTCGGCGGCGCCGGGGGTGAACCACACGTAGAGCTGCGGCAGCTGTGCGCCGGCTTCCACGCGCGCCACTTCGCGCAGGTAGATCGGCCGGCCCTCACCCGCCTTGCCCGTCACGCCGACCACGATGTCGCCCACGTCCTGCGCGTTCTGCAGGAACTCGCCGGTTTCCACCGACAGCATGCCGGGCTCGCCCTTGGCAGGGTTCGGATTGACCACCGAGCCCGAGGGCATGGCCTGGTTGGCCGAGGCGATGGCGCCCTGCAGCGCCTGCACGCTCACGCCGCGCTCGCGCAGCTGGTTTGGCTCCAGCCACACGTGCACCGCCCGGCCCGGGCCACCGATAGTGACCACCTCGCGGGTGCCGGGCACGCGCTTGAGCTCGGTTTCGACCGCGTGTGCCACGCGCTCCAGATCGAAGGCGCTCTGCGCGTCCTTCGTCCACAAGGTGGCGGCGAGCACCGGCACGTCGTCGATGCCCTTGGGCTTGACGATGGGGGTCATCACACCCAGGCCCCGGGGCAGCCAGTCCTGATTCGCGTTGAGCACGTCGTACAGACGCACCAGCGCCTCGGTGCGCGGCACACCCACCTTGAACTGCACGGTGAGCACGGCCACGCCGGGGCGCGCCACCGAGGTGGTGTGCTCGATGCCCTGGATCTGCGAGAGCACGTGTTCGGCCGGCGCGGCGACCATCTTCTCCACGTCGGCACTCGACGCACCGGGGAAGGGGATGATCACGTTGGCCATGGTCACGTTGATCTGCGGCTCTTCTTCGCGCGGCGTGACCAGCACGGCGAACAGGCCCAGCAGCAGCGCGACCAGCGCCAACAGCGGCGTGATGGCGTTGGCTTGGAAGGCCCGCGCCACAGAGCCCGAGAAGCCGAGCTTCTCCAGCGTGGAGAGATCGTTCGGGTGGCTCATGGCGTCGCCTTATTTCGCGGCGGGCTGTGCACCAACCAAACCCGCTCGGACCGGGTCGAGCGCCACGCGGTCGCCGGCCTTCAGGCCCGCCAGCACTTCGACGCCTTCACCGTGCGTTGCGCCGGTGCGCACGGCGCGCAGCGCAAAACCTTCGGCCTTGCCTTCACCTTTGTTCGTGACCACGTAGACGCCGGTCAGCTCGCCCCGGTGCAGCAAGGCGGTCGCGGGCACCACGAGGCGCTGGCGGTCGGCCTGCGCGCTGCCGCCCACGAAACGCACCTTGGTCTGGCGCCCCGGCACCTGGTTCGCGCCGTCGGCCTCGCTCAGGTTCAGGCGCCACTCCACCGTCTGCGACACCGGGTCGGCGGCGGGCAGGCTGGTCTGGGACGACGGCACCACCCACTGGTCGGTGCCCGGCAGCTGCACCTCGATCTTCGAGGCCGACAAGGCGAGCGCCTGCATCGATGCCGGCACGTGCACCACGGCGCGGATCGGCTGCGGCGCGTAGACCGTGAGCACGGGCGCACCCGGCGTGGCCAGCGCGCCGGCCTCGGCGTGGGTGGCCAGCACCCAGCCGTCCCAAGGCGCGGTCAGCCGCGTGAAGCCCTGGGCCACGCTGGCCTGCGTTTGCCCGGCGCGTGCAGAGGCGGTGCCGGCCTGCGCGGCCTTGTACTGGGCCAGGGCGGAGTCGACCGCCGCTTGCGCCAGGAACCCCTGGGCGCGCAGATCGCGGGCTCGCTCGTAAGCCGCTTTGGCGTTGCTCAGGTTGGCGTCGGCCTGGGCCATCCCGGCCTGGGCCTGCGCCACACCGGCCTGTGTGGCGCGGTCGTCGATCACGGCCAGCACCTGACCGGCTTTCACACGGTCACCCGCCTTGACCGACAGCGTGGCGATGCGCCCGCTGGCCTGCGCCGAGAGCACGCTCTGACGCACCGCCTGCAGGCTGCCGTCGAACACCGCGCCGGCACCCACGGCCTGGGCGCCCACGGCGATCACCGGCACCTGCGGCCCGGCGACGGGCGCCTCGCCAGCGGCGTGCGCGCCGCCCATGGCCAACACCGCAGCCACCCCCAGCGCAAGCGGCAAAGCGCCCCCAGCCCAGCGGCGGGTCAGGGTGAAACGAATGGCCAAGGCCGACGGCAGACGGAAACCAATGGAACGGGCAGGCATGGACTTCTCCTATACGGCCTGCAGTATACATTTATACCCCTAGGGGTACATTAGGCACGCCACCCCAATGCCTGAAGCAGCGCCACCACCGCCGGGCCGGCTTTGCCGGACGACCCGTGCCGCCGCGCGCAGCGCGGCGGGGGTGTCTCAGTTCACCGCCGCCCGAGCCGCCAGGCGCACACCACAAACCCCAGCGCGCCCACCACCAGCACCGCGTAAGCACTGCGCAGTCCGTAACTTTCGGCCAGTTGACCCATGAACAGGGCCGCCACCTGGGCGCCGCCGGTGAACGACAGCATCAACAGCGCCGAAAGGCGCGGTGCCTCCTGAGGGAAGCTGCGCAGCGCCGTGCCAAGCAGGATGGGGAAGGCGACCGACACCCCCAGACCGGCGGCGAAGTTGCACAGCGCGAGCACCGCGAACGGCGCGCCCGCCGGCAGCAGCCACACGACCAGCAGCGCCACGGTGGCCAGCACGCCCAGGCCCTGGATCTTCTGTTCCATCGAAAAGCGGCTGTGCCAGAAGGCCTGCCAGACGCGGCCGACCACCATGCCCGCCATCAGGAAGCCCAGCGCCAGGCGAGCGCTCTGCGCGTGCAGGCCCAGCACCTCGGTGGCGTAGCTCACGAACCAGAAGTTCTGGCCCCACTCGCACAGGCCGCTGCAAACGCCAGCCACCAGCACCCAGCGCACCAGCGGCTCGCGCAGCAGCCCCGCATACCCCAGGGGGGTTAGCGGCGTGCCAGTGGCGCCGTCGGCGTGTTGCAGCTCGGTGCGGAACCCCACGCTGCTCAGGCGCCGACTTTGCAGCGTCATGGCCAGCAAGGCCAGCGCCATCAGGGCAAAGACGAGGTAGGGGCCGCGCCAGTTCGGGTCGGCGAGCAGCGCGGCAGCGGCCAGCAGCGGCGAGAGCACCGTGCCCAGGCTGTAGCCCACGTCCACCAGCCCGATGATGCGGGTGCGCTGCTCGGGGTCGTCGCTCATCTCTGCCAGCAGGCCGTGGCCCAGGGTGAACAGCGCCGTCTCGAAGGTGGCGATGCTGACCATGAAGAAGGCCAGCCAGCCGAAACTCGGCGCGGTGAGCACGCCCACCAGCGCGCCCATCACCAGCGTGGTGTAGACGACCAGCAGGCGCTGCGGCGGGTAGCGCTTGGCGATGGCGCCCCCCAGCAGCGAGCCAATGGCGCCACCCGCGCTCCAGATCGCCATCAGCCAACCCACCTGCTGGAACGACACGCCCATCTGGGCGCGCAGGCTGGGCGTGACGGCGCCCAGCAGGGCACCGAAAACGCCCCAGGTCACGGCGCAATACAGGATGACCCAGGCCACATAAGGCAGACCGAGGAACACGGCCAAGGGAGAGCGGGAGGCAGGCGGGAGAGACAAGGCGGGGCTTTCGACACAAGAACAATGCAATCGATTGTCTTGCGCCATCCTCAGAGAAAGCCGAGCCCATCAAAAAAGAACCCACGAGGTAACCGGGTAGGCCCACAACACCCTCACCGGAGCAAGTGCCTCAACCCAGGATGCGGTGGAACCGGCTTCGCCGGGCCACTCGCATCGCCCCCCGGGGGGTAACGCGCCCTTAGGCGCGGCGCGGGGGGTTACCCAAAATGAACGCGCTGCGCCACCGCGCAAAGCAGCTCGTAGGAAATCGTGCCGGCCGAACGCGCCACCTCGTCCACCGGCAGCTGGGCGCCCGTCGATGGCGACACACCCCAGAGCACGACCTCGCTGCCCACGCCAGCGGCCACGCCCGCTGCCTCCAGCGGCGAGAGGTCCACCGCGATCATGTCCATGCTCACCCGGCCGACGGTGCGCGTGCGCACGCCGTTCACCAGCACGGGTGTGCCGGTGGGTGCGTGTCGCGGGTAGCCGTCGGCGTAACCGCAGGCGACCACGCCGATGCGCATGGGCACCTCGGCAGCAAAGGCCGAACCGTAGCCCACGGTGTCGGCGGGTTGCAGCTGCTGGGCGCCGATGAGCCGGCTGGAAAGCGTCATGGTCGGTTGCAAGCCCCAGTCAGCGGCCGTGTGCTCCGGGTAATCGGGGGCGCCGCCGTAGAGCGCGATGCCTTCGCGCACCCAGTCCGCGGCGAGCGTGGACACGCCCTCACCGCGCAGCGGGCTCTGCGCGTGGCGCAGGATGGCGGCGCTGTTGCACAGCGTGCGCTCGCCCGGCAGATCGGCCGTGGCGGCTTCAAAAGCGGCGACCTGGTGGGCGATGCCGCGCGGGCCGTCGGCGTCGCTGAAGTGCGTCATGAGCGAGATTTCTTCGACCTGCGGCAGCGCGTTGAGCCGCGCCCAGGCGGCGCGGAACGCGGTGGGTGTGAAGCCCAGGCGGTTCATGCCGCTGTTGAGCTTGAGGAAGACGCGGTGCGGCACCTGGGTCTTGTGCGCCGCGAGCCAGTCGATCTGCTCGGTGCAGTGCACGGCATGCCAGAGGTGCAGGCGCGAGCACAGCTCCAGGTCGCGCGGCTCGAACACGCCTTCGAGCAGCAGCAGCGGGCCGCGCCAGTCCAGCGCGCGCACGCGCTCGGCCTCGGCCAGGTCGATCATGGCGAAGCCGTCGGCCCCGCGCAGGGCATCAAAACAGCGCTCGATGCCGTGGCCGTACGCGTTGGCCTTGACCACCGCCCAGACGCGCGCGTCGGGCGCGCGCAGGCGGGCCTGGTTCAGGTTGTGCTGCAGGGCTTCGGGGTGGACGGTCGCGAGGATGGGGCGGGGCATGGTGGCACGAGCGGTTGAGGGCAGCGACGACTTTCGCACAAACACGCCCGCCCGAGCGCCGCATGCACCGCGATTCATGCCACTGCAGCGCAGCTACTGAAAACCCGCCCGGCACGCGATGTCCCCCAGCCAGCACACGCCGAAGAACCGGCTTCGCCGGGCCAAAGGCGTGGTCCCCCCAGGGGGAAGCCGCGCAGCGGCGCAGGGGGCTACAAAGCCTCCAGGCTCACATAGACCATGGTCTGGTTGAGCAGCTGGTAGGCGATTTCACCGAAGGTCATGGGCCCGGTGATCGGCCCGGTGCGCTGGCCTTCCAGCTCGCCGTACAGGTAGTTGAGGATGCAGTTGCAGCTCCAGCTGGCGCCGTGCGCGTCGGGCGGCAGCGCTCCGGCAAAGGCCTGGCTGTAATCGGGCACGGGCTGGGCGATGCGGTAGACCACGTCGTCGAACACCGGGGCGTAGAAATCGACGTGGCCCGCCGCCGCGTCGACGGCCTTGAAGGACACGTTGATCATGGCGCCCGAGTAGTCCGCCACCAGCGGCAGGCGGGTGTCCACGCCCTGCTCGACCAGGTACTGGGCCAGGTTGACCAGGCGCCCGTTGACGAAACACTCCTGCGCCGAGAAACCGGTCGAGGGAAACGTGATCTCGTCGCCGGGGCCGGGCTGGAACAGGTTCAGGATCTCGATGCGCGGGTACAGGGTTTCGGGCAGCGGGATGTGGATGGCCAGCGCCTGGTCCTGGCGGAAGCTCAGGGTCTGGCCGTTGGCCACGACCGGCGCGGCGCGGCCGAGGTCGTCCAGGTGCACCCCGGCGATCCAGCCCACGATGGGCTTCATGTACATGTCCTCGTAGCCGGGCGCCTCGCGCGCGTAGAGGGAATGCACCTCGGAAAACGCCGGCACGATCAGCACCGTCAGGCCATGGGCCGGCGCGTCCAGAGCGATCTGCGAGAGGTTGTGCTGGTTGTACCAGCACAGGCGGGGCGCGGCGCCGTGCACCGGCAGCGCCGTGACAAAGAGTTGGTCGCGCGTGGTCTCGCCGCCGCCCTGGCCCATGAAATAAGGAATGCTGCCTGCCAGCCAATGGCCCTGGGGCAGCTGGCGCAGCAGCGCTTCGTCGGCGGCGATCGAGAGAAAGCCGCCGCTGCGGATAGCTGCGGCGGTGTCGGCCAGGCTCATCAGCACGCCGCTCGCAGGCAGCGGGGTCACGGGTGTTCGGGCGGTGGCCATGGAAATACCTTCGCCCTGCGGGCTGCGATGCGAGCTGGCTTGGGAACGGCCCGGCGCGGCGCTCACTGGAGTACCTTCGCCCTGCGTGCTGCGGTGCGAGCTGGCTTGGGAACGGCCCGGCGCGGCGCTCATGCCGCCCCATCCAGTCGCAGCTGCGCGAGTTCGTGGTTGAGGACGCGCTCGTTCTTGACGAAGTAGCGGTGCAGTTCCTTGAGCTTGAGCATCCGCACCTCATCGTCGTGGATCAGGTCCAGCTGCGAGCGCAGCCGGGTCAGCATGAGCTTGAGGCTGAGCACCTTGATGTCCAGGCTCATGTCGCCGTCGAGCACGCGCAGCCAGATCGGGTCGGTCACGTCGGGCACCGCGCTGTCGTCGGCCACCGCCGGCGCCGCAGCGGGCGCCACCGCCCGCTCCGCCGCGGCGCTGGGCTGGCCCGCGCCGGTGCGGCCGGTGTCCAGCGCGTAGCGGTAGCGCCAGACGTCCTGCAGGCTCAGGTCGAGCAGCGAACAGACCGACTGCACCGACAGGCCCTCGTTGAACAGCGCAAAGACCCGGGCCGCCAGTGCCCGCGAAAACGGCATGCCCGGCTCGCCCATCCAGTTCAACCCCCGGGTCTCGAAGCCCACGGGCAGGGCCACGTGCAGGTGAAAACGGACCGCGCCCAGCGCCAGGTGCTGCCACACCACGGCGTCGGTGGGGGCCACGCTCTTGCGGCCCCGGCCGAACCAGCCACGGTCGGCCGGCTCCTGCGAGACCCAGACGTCGCAGCGCCGCTGGCGCAGGTCCAGCCGGTACTCGCGCACCTCCCAGGGCCGTTCTATGAATAGCAGCTGCCGCAGCAGTGCCCTGTCGATGCTGATCATGGGGGTCTCCTCGTTGTTGTGGGCGTCGGGGCGCGCGCCAGCGGCCGCCAGGGCGACCGCCACCCAGGCGCAAAAGACATGCCAGCCGGAACAGCCCCCAGGCCCGCCAGGTTTGCGTCAAACTGACACACACCCCCGTGAAAACCCTGTCCAGCGGCGGTGCAACAGACGCGCACATGACGCACCCGGGACACCCGATCCGGTGCCCGCCACCCTCGGGAAAACGGCAAGACACAATCTGCTTGACGCCACAATCGCCGTGCTATAACCCGGCATCGTTGGAGACAGCCCCCGGCCTTCTGAGTCCGCCAGCCGCCACACACATCCGGGCGATCGATCCGGTCACAACAAAGCAATTCGATGAAGCGCGGCTTCTACACCATCATGACGGCGCAGTTTTTCAGCTCTCTGGCTGACAACGCGCTGTTCGTGGCTGCCATTGAATTGCTCCGGAGCAATGGTGCCCCCGCCTGGCAAGGTGCCGCCCTGGTCCCGCTGTTTGCCCTCTTCTATGTGGTGCTCGCGCCGTTCGTGGGCGCTTTCGCCGACGCGAGGCCCAAGGGCAGGGTCATGTTCATCAGCAACGCGATCAAGATCGTGGGCTGCCTGCTCATGCTGATGAACGTGCACCCCCTGCTGGCCTACACGCTGGTGGGCCTGGGCGCCGCCGCCTATTCCCCCGCCAAATACGGCATCCTCACCGAGCTGCTGCCACCGTCGCAACTGGTCAAGGCCAACGGCTGGGTCGAGGGGCTGACCATCGCCTCGATCATTCTGGGGGTGCTGCTGGGCGGTCAACTGGTGGGGCCGCTGATCGCTGGCGCGCTGCAGCAGATCGACCTGCCCTGGGTCAACACGGGGCTGGACCGCCCGGCCGAGACCGCCATTGCGGTGCTGGTGTTCGTCTACATGATCGCGGCCATCTTCAACCTGCGCATCCCGCTCACGGGCGTAACACCCCGCCCGATGCTGAGCAACCCGCTGGTGCTGCTGCAAGACTTCTGGCTCTGCAACGGCCGCCTCTGGCGCGACCACCTGGGCCAGATTTCCCTCTCCACCACCACCTTGTTCTGGGGCGTGTCGGGCAACCTGCGCTACATCGTGCTGGCCTGGGCCGGTGCCGCCCTGGGCTACAGCACCACGCAGGCTTCGTCACTGGTGGGCGTGGTGGCGCTGGGCACCGCCGTGGGCGCGGTGGTCGCGTCGATGCGCATGAAGCTGGACCAGGCCACACGCGTGATGCCGCTGGGCATCGCCATGGGCGTGCTGGTGATCCTGATGAATTTCATCGACAACGTCTGGATCGCCGCCCCTTTCCTCGTGCTGCTGGGCGGCCTGGGTGGCTTCCTGGTGGTGCCGATGAACGCGCTGCTGCAACACCGGGGCCACAACCTCATGGGCGCGGGCCGCTCGATCGCCGTGCAGAACTTCAACGAACAGGCCTGCATCCTGGGGCTGGGCGCGCTCTACAGTTTTTCCACCGCCGCCGGACTGCCCGCGGTGGTCGCGATCACCGCATTCGGCGTGATCGTGGCCGGCTTCATGTGGGTGATCATGAAGTGGCACCAGCACAACCTGCGCCACCACGGCGCCGAGCTGGACCGCCTGCTGGAGATCGCGCGCCGCGACGATTTGCATGGGTGAGTACCCCCCGCGCCGCGCCTAAGGGCGCGTCACCCCCCAGGGGGCGGCACTGGCGGCCCGGCAAAGCCGGTTCCGCGGTGCCCTCGGTCGGCCCCTCGCTCCGGCGAACCCAGGGTGCTCCGGCGGCAGGTGTCTTCACCCAGGATGCGGTGGAACCGGCTTTGCCGGGCCACTCGCATCGCCCCCTGGGGGGTGACGCGCCCTTAGGCGCGGCGCGGGGGGTCAAAAACTGATGTTGGTCTTCTCGAACCCGTCCAGCACCACCAGGCGATGCTGGGACAGCACCTTGTAGAACTCGGCTTCGCCCACGGAACGCGACAGGTAGGCGTCGCAGCCCGCCAGCCCCGCCTTGATGCGGTCCATGCTGCCGGCGGTGGGTGCAAACATCATCACGACCGGTGACAGGCCGTTGGGCAGCTTGCGCTGTTTGGCGTTGCGGCAGACCGAGTACGCGTCGGGGTCGCCCTTGAGGCGGTCGATCGCCACGAGGCGGTAGGGATGGGACTTGAGCAAGGCCATCGCCTGGGGCGCCTCGCGTGACCAGTCGATGCTCAGGCCGTAGCGTTTGAGTCGCTTGTGCAGGATGCGCCCTTCGACCAGGCTTTCTGCCACCAGCAGCACGTCGCCACGCGGCGCCTCCGGGACCGGCGGCTTGGGCGCCGACGTGCTTTTGGAGGGCCGGGGGGCCGGCGCACGGGACGGCGGCGCCGGCGTGGGCAGCACGTCCAGCGCACCGAAGTCGGTGATGCCGACCACGCCCGGACGCGCGTGCCGCGGCATCTCGATCTCGGGGCGTGGGGCGGGTGGTGGCGACACCGGCGCGGGCGCGCGCGCGGCGCTGGCCCTCGTCATGGGTCGCGTCGCGGGGAACTCGGAATCGGCTGAGCGGGCGCGTTTGCGGGGCGCAGTCACCAACGGCGCCTGGGCGCTGACAAAGGGCTGCGTGGCGGCGAAGGAGCGATCAGCCCCGCGCTGGGGAGTCACCAGCGGTGGGTGAGCAGGGGCCGGCCGCCGAGCGCCTATCAATTCGTCCAACGCCGCCAGCACGCCCACAAGCTTCACCGGCTTGCGCTGCAGTGGCCAGCCGGTGCCCCCGTCGCTGTGCCCGATCAACAAGACCTTGCCCGGCAGCTCGGCGTACCGCACCAGGTGCAGGGCCTGGGCGTTGTCGGCGTTGACGATCAGCAACTGAGCGTCCATGACCTCGTCTTGCACGGTGTAGGCGGGAGGACGGCGCGATGCCAATCGGAAAAACGACTCAAAGGTCGCCGACTCGTTCTCTGCGAAACCAACCATGACCACCGTATAAGCGCCTGCCATTCACATCCTCCAACTGTAGACAAAGGGATTCATTTCTACCCGCCAGAGTATGCCCGTTCCCGTGCAAAAGACCCCAGTTGGGGCCCATGCCGGTCACGGCTCCGTGACGCAGTTCCCCCTTTTGTGGTCGCAGGAAACCGCAATCTGCGATAGTCAGCGCCCGACCCAGGAGCCCACCATGCCCAGCATCTATGACTTCAAAGCCCAGTCCATCGACGGCAAGCCTGTGGACCTGGAGCAGTTTCGGGGCCACCCGTTGTTGATCGTCAACACGGCGAGCGCTTGCGGCTTCACGCCCCAGTTCGGCGGTCTGGAGCAACTGCACCAGACCTACGGCGCACGCGGACTGGTGGTGCTGGGTTTCCCTTGCAACCAGTTTGGCCATCAGGACCCGGGCAGCAACGGTGAAATAGCCACGTTTTGCCAGCGCAACTATGGCGTGACGTTTCCGATGATGAGCAAGATCGACGTCAACGGTGCCGACGCACACCCGCTCTACCAGTGGCTCGCGGCTGAAGCGCCCGGCCTGCTCGGCAGCAAGGCCATCAAGTGGAACTTCACCAAGTTCCTGGTCGGGAAAGACGGCAGCGTGCTGAAGCGTTACGCACCGCAGGACGCGCCCGAGAAGCTGTCCAAGGACATCGAGGCAGCGCTGGCCTGATTCCTCCCCAAGGTCGGCGCCCCCCCCGACCCCGCTTCCCCCACATGGGGCAGCGCTCACATCGCCTCAGTGGACCTCCGGGCAGTCGCCCTGCGCGGTTGTTCGCGCGCGTCCACACACCACGCATCCACTCCCGGTGCGCGAAATCGCTTCGAAGCGTGCAGTTTTTTGGGCTGATCACACCCACCCCGCCCAGCTTCGAACATTAAAAATTAATGAATCGTTAAAAACTTCATGAACGCTTGAAATCCATCGCGGGTGTTTGGACCATTTTTGACAAAGCGCCGAAAACACCCGTGATATTTTTCGTGCAATCGTTTGTTTTGGGCCCTTTACGCAGCTTTTAGCCGTCGTCGACAGCACGGAGCGCCCAGGAGAGCCGATCAAAGGCATTTGAGATGGACGCATCAGGCCGTCGGTATCCACGGATACCCCGTGTCGCGCCCCACTTGCGAGCCTTTTTTCAACAACACCGCGCAAGCTCTTCATGCGACACAGCCGTCTTCTGTCCACCAACGCCACGTCCCAGCTCGGCCCCCAGTTCGCCGTGTTGCGTCTGCGCTCCTGGCCCGACCTGCGCCACGTCTCGGACAGCCTGATCCCCGACGTGATCCGTGTCTGCGCCCTGCTGGCGGTCCGGCCCACGGGGGCGCCCTTGATCCACCGCCTGCTGGACATGCCACGCGAACGTGCCCAGCACGTCGTGGACATGCTCCACCTCCACGGGCATCTGAGCGACGGTGCCCCGGCCATCCAGCTGGAGAAGAAGCATGAGACCCCGCCGCCGAAAGAGGTCTCACCCTCAGTGACTGGTTTTCTGGATCGCTTCCGGAAAAAATTGCTGGCCGCCGGAGCGCACTGAGGTGGAGTGCTCTGTCCTGTTCATGGGCCCGGTGGGCGCTGGCAAGAGCATGGCCGTGCAGACCCTGTCGGACATCGATGTACTCGACACGGACGAGCGCGCCACCGACGAGACGGCCGCCTACAAACAGAACACCACCGTCTGCATGGATGCAGGCGTGCTGGAGCTGGGTTCCGGCGACAAGGTGCGACTGATCGGCGCCCCCGGGCAGGACCGCTTCGACTTCATGTGGGACATCCTGCTGCAACAGGCACGGGCCGTCATCCTGCTCGTGGACCACAGCCGCGTGAGCCGCCTGGAAGATCTTGATCACTTCATGGACCGCCTGGGCGAGCGCCTGGTGGGCCGCAAGCTGCCACTCGCTGTCGGCGTCACGCATGTCGACTTGCTCCCCGAGGTGTCGCTCGGCATCTATCGCCGGCGCCTGCGGGAACGCGAAGACCGTTTTCCCGCCTGCGTGATCCCGGTGCTCCCGGTCGATGCCCGCGAGAAAAGGGGCCTTCAAGCGCTGGTGCTCACCGTGGCGTCCATGCTCGAAATGCTGCACCGGTATGGGTAGCAGGCTCCCCCCGCCGCGCTGCGCGCGACCCCCCAGGGGGCGACACCAGCCGTCCGGCAAAGCCGGCCCGGCGGTGTCCCCGGCTGTGCCGTCGCATGCGCAGTGGATCGCGCTGGGCACGGTGGAGCAACTGGCATGAGCGCCGCGCCGGGCCGTTCCCAAGCTAGCTCGCACCGCAGCCCGCAGGGCGAAGGTACCCCAGTGAGCCCCACCATGACGCCGACCCTGCGTCTGCGCGGATTCGGTCTGGCCTACGGCGACCGCGTGGTCTTGCGTGGCATCGACCTGGACGTGCCCGCGCAAGGCTGCACCGTGCTGCTTGGGCCGGCGGGCACCGGCAAGTCGTCTCTGTTGCGCACCCTGGCCGGCTACAACGACAACAACCCCAGCCTGCGCGTCTGGGGCCAGGCGCAGTACCAGGGCACCGCACGAACCTCTGACAACCAGCCGGCGCTGGTGGTGCAAAAGGCCCAGCTGCTGGTGTCCACCGTGCTGGACAACCTGCTGACCGGCCTGCCCGACCGCTCCCGGCTGACCCGTGCGCAGCAGCTGGAGCGTTTGCGGCAGATCACCGAGGACCTGGGTCAGGCATGGGTCATGGACTGCCTGCAGGCCTCGGTCCTGGATCTGAGCCTGGTGCAACAGCGGGTGATCGCCATCCTGCGTGAATTTCTGGGCCGACCGGCCTTGCTGATGCTCGACGAGCCCACCACCGGCCTGAGCGAACACGAAGCCGACACGCTGGCGGAATTCATCGAAAACACCGCCCGCCAGCAAGCCATGCTGCTGGTGCTGCACCACCTGCGGCTGACCCGCCGACTGGCCCAGCATGTGGTGCTCATCGCGAGCGGAGAGACCCAGGAAAGCGCGCCCACCGAGCCATTTTTCGACAGCCCGCAGAGCGAGGCAGCGCGCCAGTTCATCCGCACCGGCTCCTGTCCGGAGTTTCCGCATGCAGCGGATTCGAACGCCGGTCACGATGACCCCACTGTGCCGACCCCGCCTCCCCCCAGCCCATCCCAATTGATCAGCGCGGCGAGTGGCCCACGCGGGTTTGCCTGGCTGTTGCCCGGGCAACTGGCGGGCACGCCCTGGCCGGGCCTGATCCGGGAAACCGAAGACGATCTGGACGCACTGCGCCACGTCGGTGTCACCCGGCTGGTGAGCCTGACCGAGCAGGCGTTTCCAGCGGCGCTGGCCGCACGCTTCGGCATCCAGTGCGCCAGCCTGCCCATCCCCGACATGCAGGCGCCCACCCTGACCGGTGCGGCCGCGCTGTGCAACGACATCGACCAGTGGCTGCGGGCGGGCGAAGTGGTGGCCCTGCACTGCAAGGCCGGCCTGGGGCGCACGGGCACCCTGCTGGCCACCTACTGGCTCTGGCAAGGCAACGGCCGACGCACCGCACTCGAGAGCATCGACCGCGTCCGCCGCCTGGACGTCGCCATGATCCAGTCCCCCTCGCAGACGGCGTTCCTGTCTGGCTTCGCCGACTTTCTCAGCCGGCGACCGTATTCCCCCTCACGACCTTGGGCAATGGTCGATCCACAAAAACGATTCCCCTGAAAGGAAATTCTCCCCATGAACAAACTTGACGACACCTTGCAGCGCGCCATGACCGGCATCCCCGAGTGCCTGGCCGCCGGCATGGTGGACCTGGCCTCCGGCATGGTGCTGAGCATCAAGACCGTCGACTCCCACCCTTCCGAGGTGTTCGACATGCTGGCCGCGGCCACGTCCGACCTCTTCCAGGGCCCCAACGTCGTGGCCATTGAGAAGGTGTTCAAGAAGGCGCGCGGCCTGCCCGAGAGCGTGGACCACCACTACTTCCAGGAAATCATCGTCAACAGCGAAAACCTGATTCACGTGTTCCTGCGCAGCAAGCGCCAGCAACAGGTGGTCTGCTTCGTCTGCCGCAAGGGCGCCAACCTGGGCATGGTGCTGACCAAGGCGCGTTCGGCCGTGCCGGCCGTCGAAGCCGCTCTGTGATCGGCTGAGGACGGCCCATGAACACCCGATTGACCCAAGAAGCCCTTGCCAGTCGGGCCCGGGCCGTCCTGCGCGGTCTCCATTCGAGCCTCGCCGAGGTGGAAGCCTCGGCGGTGGTGACCCGCGACGGCATCACCGTCGCCTCGTTGCTGTCCTCGGGGACCGACCCGGACCGCTTCGGTGCCATGTGCGCCTCGCTGCTGGCGCTGGCGGCCCGTGCCAGCAAGGAAGTGGACCGCGGCAATCTGCGCCAGATCATTCTGGACGGCCAGCAAGGCCCGCTGCTGCTGACCCACGGGGGCGACTCGGCCGTGCTGGCCGTGGCCGCCACCCCCCGAGCCAACCTCGGGCGCCTGATTCTGGAGACCCGCCGGGTCGCGACCGATCTGGCGGCCCTCTGGGCGCAAGCCTGAGCCCGTCATGCACCCGATCCATTACCAGGGGCGGTCACTTCGCTGCCGCGAAAACGAGAGCCTGCTGGACGCCTTCGTGCGCACCGGCGTGGCGATCGACTTCTCGTGCAAGAGTGGCGTCTGCCGCCGCTGCCTGGTCAAGGTGCAGGACGGCACCGCGCCGGCCGAGGCCGCCCGCTCACTGCCCGCCCATCTTCAGTCGGCAGGCTATGTGCTGGCCTGCCAGTGCAAGCCCTCCGGCCCCCTGAGCCTGGCCCCCTCATCGCCCGCGGACATGCTGACCCCGTGCATGCTGGTGGGGCGCGAACAGTTGGCCGACGGCAGGTCGGTGCTCTGGTTCGAGAGCGCCACCGAACTGGCCTTCATCGTCGGTCAATCGGCCCAGATTTTTGATGGCCCGTTCCCGGCGCCGGTCACCGTCCGCCTGACCGGGCGGGACGATACACAGGGGCTGATCCAGGCCGAGGTGGCACACGATGTGCTGCCCCAGGCTGCGTTTGCCGATGACGCGCTGTTCGGCGCCGACTTCCAGTTGCGCGGACCGTTCCCGCTGGAGCCCGAGGGCGAAGCCCTTTTACCCGAACCCGATCCGGCGCAGTGGCATCTGCTGGACCACGGCCGACTGGTGCGGCGGGTGCTGGAGGCCTTCTACCAGAAGGTGTACGCCGACCCTTTGCTTCAGCCCTTCTTCGAGCGGGTCTCGATGGAGCGGGTCATCGGCAAGCAGCATGCGTTTCTCATGCAGTGCATGACGGGCGACAACGTCTACATCGGCGAGCGCCCGAAAAATGCCCCCCACTGGATGGTCATCCCCGACACGCTGTTCGAGCACCGCCAGCGCCTGATGGCCCAGGCCCAGCGCGAGCAGGGCCTGACGCCGGAGCAGATGGCGGGCTGGCGCCGCTACGAAGAACACTTCCGCGCCGACATCGTCAAACACGCGCCTTGGCCCCGGCGCATGGGCGATCAGGTCATTGAAACCGAGCGCTACGACACCGTGACCCTGGACGAGGGCACGGTCTGCGACCACTGCGGCGCCGAGATCGCCGCGGGCAGCACCGTGCGTTTCCACGTCCGGCTCGGGCAGGTCGGCTGCCCGCGCTGCGAGCGCGGCTGAGCCTGGCGACACCCATGAACCGCCCGCCCGCCACCTGCACGTCCAGCCCCGGGGCATCACCGAGTGGATGACGCGGGCCCCCGATGCGCGGCAGCCGGATCAACGCCTGTTCCGGGCCCTGCTGCGGCAGCCTCAGAACGCCACCGAGGTGGACGTGGGGTGGCTGAGCCAGAGCACCGGCCTGTCGCGCGGCGAGGTGGCGCGCTCGCTGTTCGGCCTGCATCGACTCGGCAGCATCCGCGTGTCCATTGGCACACCGGCGGCGCCGCGCGCACCGGGTCACCCGGCCGCCGACATCCACCGGCAGCTCCAGCGGCTCTGCGACGACACGGCCGGTGCCGCCGTGCTGGCCGACCCCGATGGTCTGTGCCTGGCGAGCCATGGCGTGGCGGGCGACGACGCCCAGGGCCTGGCCGCCGGGTTTGAGCCCTTTCGGCACGCCATGGTCCGGGCCATGCCGCTCTACATCGGACGCCGCCCCTGCCGGCTGCACACCACCTCCTCGGCGCTGGTCAACCACGAGGCCCTCGTGGGTCTGGTGCGAAGCCTGCACGCGCTGCTGGTCGACTGACATGCCCGACATCCAGGACATCCTCGACCAGATCACCGAGTGCCCCGGCAGCGCCGGCGCGGTGCTGGCCACCGCCGATGGCCTGCTCATGGCGTCGGCGGGCGCCTTGCACGGCGACGTGGCCGCCGCCGCTGCCGCCAGCCTGACGCAGGCAGGGCAAGAGGCGCTGGCGGCGCTGGGCCAGCGCCCCTGGGTCGAGCAATTGATCTGGTCCGACACCCAGGTCTGGTACCTGACCCAGCTGCACGGCACCCATGTGCTGCTGCTGGTGTGCGACGACCACAGCCACGCGGGCGCGCTGCGTTGGACCGCGCGCCGCATGGCGTTGCAGCTGGAGCCCACCCTGCTGCAGCTGTGACGCTGACGCACTAGAACGGGCAGGCCCCGCCTTCTCGCGCTCCCTCGGCCTGGACCTGCCGCAGCAGGTCGGCCAGCGTCTTGCCTGGCTCGTCCACATAACGGCGCGGCAGCGGGCGCACGGTCTGGATGCGGTCGGCGCGGAAGCTGCGAAAGGCCTGCCGGGTTTCGCACCAGGCGGCCAGCGTCCACACCTTGCCCCAGAAGAAGCAGCCCAGCGGCCACACGGCGCGGGTGCTGGGCTGTTCGTTCACGTCACGGTAGTCGAGCTCCAGCACCGTGCGCGTCTGCGCGGCCTCGCGCAGCACCTGCAGCACCCGCGCCACCCCGGGATCGAGCCTCAGCGGTGGCACCAGCAGCGGCATCTTCTCCACCTCGGTGCGCACCACCCCGGGCAGCACCGACAACACGCGCGACATGGCGTCGCCCGCGGCCAGCGCCAGCGCCGGATCCAGCCACTGCTGCGCGATGCGCGTGGCCACGGCCAGCGCGCGGGCCTCGTCGGCCGTGAACATGAGCGGCGGCAGGTCGAATCCTTTGCCCAGCCGGTAGCCCACGCCGGCCTCGCCCTCGATGGGCACCCCCTGCACCTGCAGGTCGGCCACGTCGCGGTACACCGTGCGCGCCGACACCTCCAGCCGCCCCGCCAGCCAGGCGGCCGTGGACAGGCGCCGGCCACGGATCAGTTGCACCAGGGCAAAGAGGCGGTCGGCGCGGCGCATGGTCTTCAGCCGCGACCGGGCGCGGTGGGCTGCAGGCGGGCACGCTCCTCGGCGGAGAGCACCTTGGGCTCGGCCACCGGCGCGCCGGATGCGGTGAAAAACGGCGTGTCTTTGTAGCGCCCCGACAGGCGGCTGCCTGCCACCATGCCCAGGATGCGCAGCAACGCACCGCCCATGCCGAAGGCCTGCGGCTTGGGCTCGCCGATCGCGCTCGCGGTGTTGACGCTGCCCTGCACCGGGCCGAACGCGGCCTCCAGCGGCGCACTGTCGAGGCACTGCGCCAGCAGGCCGGTGAAGGGCATGTTGCGACTGTTCATGGTGTTGCCCACCGGGGTGCGGCAACACGCGGCGTACCAGCGCAACATGCCTTCGCCGGACAGGCGCATCACCGCCAGATGCGCCGCGCCCTGCGTGATCTTGATGCGGTGCGGCGCGAGCTGAATCACGTCCGAACCGCCCTGGGCGTCGAGCACCTGGTCGGTCGAGCCCAGAAACCGCGCAAAGGCCTGACAGTCCTGGCAGTAGCACCGCATGCGGTTGCTGAGCCCGTTCAGTTCAACGTGGCCTTGCAG
>NZ_MUNZ01000135.1 GCF_002001205.1 Hydrogenophaga sp. A37 | reverse complement strand
CCCCACCAGCGGCCGGCGAAGCCAGTTGCTTCAAGGCCCCCAGCCACCCCGGCCCCAGCACCAGTTGGGGCCGGGCCTGGCGCGTGCGGGCTGCGGCCTGCGCCAGATCGGGCGTGCCCTGGTGCAGCAACTGCCAGGCCACCACCGCCGCCGCGCTGCGCGAGAAACCGAGGGCACAACACACCCACACCGGCCCGTCCTGGCCGGCACCGCGCTGGGCCTGCACCAGGTGCGCCGCGCGCCGCAGGCGGGCTGGGCTGGGGACCACCAGGTCCAGCATGGGCAGGCAGCGGCTCACCGGCTGCGCCGCAGCGTGCAAGGGCAGTTCCGCACACAGGCTCACCAGCGCGGGCTGGCCAGCGGCCAGCCATTCGGCGAGGCGCGGGCGCCGCCCCAGCCAGACGCCGGGCACCACCTCCACCCGGGGCGGCAGGTTGCGCGTCCAGGCCCAGGCGTTGAAGGCTGCGGCCCAGAGGTACGGCGCCAGCAGCCAGCGCGCCGACCAGTGCATGCGGCCCGAGCGGTCCATGCGGAACCCGCGCGCGCCAAAGCCCAGGTAGTTCAAGGCCACCACGGCCAGCGACGCGGCCGGCCAGGCCAGCCAGAGCGCCACGCCGCCCCACCAGAGCGCCAGCGCCAGCACACCGGCAGCGCCTGCGACATACAGCGCGGCCAGCTTCAGCCGCTGCGGATCGTGGCTCAACCGCCATGCCACGGGCAAAGCCACCTCACGCTCCAGCGGCCACAACCACACGCACAGCAAACCGAGCAGAGCGCCGGTGGGGATGTCGATGAAATGGTGCTGGTAGGTGGTGAGCACCGAGGCGCAAATGGCGAAGGTCCAGACGTGCAGCAGTGCGCGCTGCCAGGTGTTGCGCATCAGCGGCCGGTACCAGTCCCACAGGATGACGGCCAGCGCGATGTGCAGCGAAGGGGCCTGGTTGAAGGGCTGGTCAAACCCGCGCAGGGCCGCAAACAGGAAACCCGCAGCGCCGTGGGCCTCGGGCCGCCCGAAGCTGAAATGCAGCGGCCACGCCACAAAGCAGGCCACGGCGACGAACTGCGCCGTGAGCAGGCGGGCCGCGTGGCGGTTGATGCGGTGTTTGCTGCGGCTCAGGAACAGCGACAGGCCGTAGAAGGCGTTGATGGACCAGTAGGGGAACACCGTCCAGTCCCAGAACGGGATGTGATGCTCCCAGTCGAAGACCACTGTGGGCACCTGCCCCGCCGCCGAGCGCTGCACCGCCCACCAGTTGGCCAGGCCGTAGCTCAGGTAGAACAGCGGCGCGAGCAGGGCCAGCCAGGCGAGCGAGCGCCGCCACGGCCAGGCTGCGGGTGCGCTGCTGTTCACGGAACCACGCAGTGAAGTCATGCCGCCTCGCGCACCGCCAGCGACACGGTGAAGATGCCCCACTCGTCGATGCGCTGCGTGATTTTTCTGAAGCCGGCAGCGGCCACGAGCTGGTCCATCTCGGCCTGCGTGCGGCGGCGCATCACCCACGCCTGGCCCTGGCGGTGGCTGGTGAGGGCGCGCGCGATCATCTCCAGCTGCGGGTGCCAGGGTTGGCCGGTGTAGACCAGGTAACCGCCCGGCGCCACCGCGTCGGCCACACCGGCCAGCGAGCGGGCGACCATGGCGTTGTCAGGGAACAGCTCGTACAGGCCCGAGACCGTGACCAGCGTGGGGCGCGGCGTGGCGCTGGCCACCTGGGCGCGGTCGAAGGCGTCGGCCTTCTCGAAACGGGCGGTGGACTGCAGGCCGCGCTGCGCGATCAGCGCCTGGCCGTCGCGCACGTTGATGTCGCTGTAGTCGCGCAACAGCACCGAGGCCACCGGCACCGGGCTGCTGGCCACGGCATCGAGCACGTAGCGGCCATGGCCGGCGGCGATGTCCATCAGCCGCACCTCGCGCCCGGCGGCGGTCAGGCGCTGCATGGCGTCGCGCAGCAGTTCTTCGACGTGCAGCTTGCGCTGGCGGATGCCGCGCCAGCCAATGGAGTCCAGATACGCGCGGTCGATCAGGGCGCCCACCAGCGGCACGCCCTTGGCCTGGTTGCGGTACACGTAGTCCAGCGTGCTGCCGGAGTCGAAACCGGTCTCATGGCCCAGGCGAACGCCGTCGGACAGCAGGCCACCGAGCTTGAGACCGGCCCGTGTGCTGGCCCAGTACAGGCCGCGCGGGGACAGCGGCGAGAGTGGTTCGGCGAGCGTGCGCGCCTCGTCCGCCGTAGCGCCGCGCTGGTCGGCCTGCAGCAGGTTGACCGGTGCGGCGGGGGCGTCGAACTGCTTGAGCAAGAAGCCGCGCAAGGCCAACAGGGCACTGGCGCGGTCGCGCTCGCCCAGGGTGTCGTGAAAGAAACCCGGCAGCTCCAGCTTCTCTTTCACCGCACTGCCCAGGCGTTCGAAGAACCGGTGCTGCGGCTTGTGGTGCACCACCCAGTCGGCGCCCGAGATGAGCAGCTGCGTGGGCACCACGATGGCCTGCGCGTCGGCCACCACGCGCTCGGCCGCGGTGTACAGATCAAGCAGGATGTTGACCGCGATCGGGCGCGAGATCAGGGGGTCGGCTTCGTAGCTGGCAATGCGCTCGGGGTCGTGGGTAAGGAACTTGGCCTTCACGTAGCTGTTCACGAAGAACAGCCCGCGCAGCTTGTGCATCAGCGCCAAGCCGGCGCGCGCGAAGGGCACATACAGCTTCACCTTGAACGCGGGTGAGGCCAGCGTCATGCCGCGGATGGCGGGGGCGTAGTCGTGCGCCCAGGTGGACACCAGCACCGCGCCCACGCTTTGCGCAATGACGTATTGATCGGTCTGTGCCACACCGTGTTCAGACGCGATGTGGTCCACGAAGGTCTGCACGTCGCGCACCGAGGTGGCGAAGCTGGGGCTGTGGCCGCGCTGGCCCGGCGAGCGGCCATGGCCGCGCGCGTCCCAGGCGAAGAAGTCGAACTCGGGCAGGTTCAGTTCATCCACCAGGTGGGCCATGCGCGCGCCGTGCTCATGCCCCCGGTGAAACAACACCACCGCGCCCCGCCGCTGTGCCGCCGTGGCCGGCCAGTGCCGGTAGAACAGCGAAGCCCCGTCGTGGGTGGAAAAGCGGCACTCTTGTACCGGCCGTGTGGTGTTCATGAACGCCCTTTTGTTGTGGTTGTTGAAGAAGAAACATGGCGCTCGGCCAGGGCCGAACGCACGCGGCGCACGGTGGTGAGCGCGATGAGCAAGGCCAGCACCGGCATCAGCAGCGCCGTCCAGCCGGGCATGGGAATGCCCAGCGCGAGCGCCAGACCCAGCGCGCCAAACACGAAGGCCCGGTCGCTCTTGCCCATGGGGCCGTCGTAGCGGCGGCTGGCCCCCACGGTGGGGCCCAGCGCGCCCGCGAACTCGGACAGCCCGGCCAGCACGATCACCAGCCCGAGCCAAAAGGGGTTGCCCGGCAGCACCAGCGCAAAAGGCAGGTACAGCGCGGCGTCGGACACCACGTCGGTGAGCTCGTTGAGGAACGCGCCCAGCGGTGTCTGTTGACCGTGTTCGCGCGCCAGCATGCCGTCTACCGCGTTGAACGCCATGCGCACGAACATCCACAGCGGAATGAGCGCAAAGGCCTGCGGCGGTGGCGCCAGAAAGAACAGGCCCAACCCGAGCGCGACCGAGATCACACAGGCCAGCACCGTGACCTGGTTGGCGGTTACACCCCAGGCGTGCAGGCGCACCACGCCCGGGCGCAGCAGGTTCTGAAATGCGGGCTTCAATTGATAGATCGACATGGTCAACGTCCCTTGTAAACGATGGCCGCTATGCGAGCAGGCCGGCCACACGCTCACGCAGCGCATCGGGCGTCACGGCCCCCGCGGGCACCGCCTCACCCACGTTCAAGCCCACACGGTTGAACAGGCCACGGCGGAACGGTTTGACCATGGCGGTCGGTTCGCCGCCGGCCAGTTCGACCCGGCTGAAGTACGAGCCCCAGAGGTTGGTGAGCGCCATGGGCACCACGTTGACCGGCACGCCATCGGCCTGGGCCTGCGTCAGGATCTTGGCGATGCCACCCTTGAAGGGCTGCAGCGTGCCGTCGCGGGTGATGCCACCTTCAGGAAAGATGCCGAGCAGGTCGCCTTCGCGCAGCACCTGGGCCGCTTCGCGGAACGCGGCTTCGTAGGCGGCCGGGTCTTCTTTCTGCGGCGCCACCGGGATGGCCTTGCCCAGCTTGAACAGCCAGCCCAACACCGGCACCTTGAAGATGCGGTGGTCCATGAGGAAGCGGATCGGGCGCGGGCTCGCGGCCATCAACAGCACGGCGTCGACAAAGCTCACGTGGTTGCAGACCAGCACGGCGGCGCCTTCGGTGGGGATGTTCAGGTCGCCCTTGACATCGAACCGGTAGATCAAGCGCGAGAGCACCCAGGCCACGAAGCGCAGCAGGTATTCGGGCACCAGCATGAAGATGTAGAACGCGACCACGGCGTTGGCCAGACCGACCAGCAGAAAGAGCTGCGGAATGCTCACGCCCGCGCTGAGCAGCGCCCCCGCCAGCACCGAGCTGCCGATCATGAACAGCGCGTTCAAGATGTTGTTGGCCGCGATGATGCGGGCGCGGTGCGTGGGCTGGCTGCGCATCTGGATCAGCGCGTACATGGGCACGCTGTAGATGCCGGCAAACAGCGAGAGCAGCGCCAGGTCGGCCAGCACGCGCCAGTGCGCGGTCTCGGCCATGAACTGGCCGAGCGTGAGCGCCACGGTGGACGGCGGCAGGCCGCGCGAGGCGAAGTACAGGTCGATGGAAAACACGCTCATGCCGATGGCGCCGAGCGGCACGAGGCCGATCTCCACATGGCGGCGGCTCAGGATTTCGCACAGCAGTGCGCCGATGCCGATGCCGATGGAGAACACCACGAGCAGCAGCGAGGCCACCTGCTCGTCGCCGTGCAGCACGTCGCGCGCGAAGCTGGGGAACTGGCTCAGGAACACGGCGCCGAAGAACCACATCCAGCTGATGCCCAGCAGCGAGCGGAAGACGACGGTGTTGCCGTGCGCGAGTTTCAGGTTGCGCCAGGTTTCGGTGATGGGGTTCCAGTTGATCTGCAGGGCCGGGTCGGTGGCGGGTGACACAGGTACGGCCTGCGCCAGCACCCGGCCGATCACGGCGAGCAGCAGGCAGGCGACGGCGACGTAGGTGGGGCCCACGAGCGGCATGGCGATCAGCAGGCCGCCCGCCACGTTGCCGAGCAGGATGGCGACGAAGGTGCCCATCTCGACCATGCCATTGCCCCCGGTCAGCTCGCGCTCGCTCAGGTGCTGTGGCAGGTAGGCAAACTTCACCGGGCCAAAAAGCGTGGAGTGCAGGCCCATGAGAAACACACAACCCAACAGCAGCGGCACCTGCTGGTGCATGAAGCCCCAGCCAGCCAGCAGCATGATGGCGATCTCCAGGCTCTTCACGAAGCGGATCAGCACCTCCTTGGGGTACTTGTCGGCCAGCTGCCCGCTGGTGGCACTGAACAGCAGGAAGGGCAGGATGAACAGCGCGCCGATCACCAGCCCCGCCATCGAAGCGGGCAGCCAGCTCACCTGCAGCTGGTAGGTGACGAGCACGGTGAAGGCGAACTTGAAGACGTTGTCGTTTCCCGCGCCGAAAAACTGCACCCAGAAGAAGGGGCCGAAACGGCGCTGCGTGAGCAGGGCGAACTGGTTGGCGTGCGCTGGCTCGCTGGCGTAAGCGGTGGTGGACATGCGGTTCTCCTCCTGCGGGTGGTGGCGGGGCTTCTTGTTCATGCGCGGGCCGCGCCAGGGTCTGCCGCATTCTGCCGCAGGCGGACGGCTTTTCCGGTGGCGTTGGTGGCGGCGAGAACGGGCCAGGCGGCCAGCGCGGCGGCGATGTGTTTGAGGGTGTGGCCCGAGACCAGGTCGCCCGTGGTGTGGAACACGGCCTCGTCGCCCAGCTCCAGCGCCTTGGCCAGCGCGTACCAGGCGATCAGCGCGCCGAGTCGGATGCCGATGGCGCCGGCCGTGGGCCGTTGCAACACGGCCCAGACGATGAGCGCCATGCCACCGAACTGCACCACCGCCCAGGGCAGCACATTGCCCAGCAGCTGCGGCAGTGCGGCGGACACCACCGCCAAGCCCAGCGCCACCCACAACGTGGGGCGCGCCGGACCCTGGCCCACGCGCTCGGCCACGGCCAGCGACAAGGCGCCCGCGAAGGTGACCGCCATGCCCAGGCGGTCCCACACCAGGCCGGCCGCATCGGGCGCCCAGTGGTACCAGGCTGAGCCCAAGCCGGTGAGCAGCAGGCCGGCGAAGAATGTCTGCGTCGCGCGGTGGGTGACCTCTGGCAAGCTGACACGCGGCAGGGTCCACAGGCCCCAGGCGCCAGCCAGCGCGAGCGGCAGGTTGCTGAGCACGTCCATGGCGTTGGGCAGACCGAGCAGCGTGCGCGCGTCCACGAAGGGGTGACCGTGGGCGTGGAGGTGGCGGTGGCCATGGGGGTTAAGGGCCATGCCCAGGGCGTCCAGCAAGACGGGGCCTGCCCAAAGCGCCACGAGCCAGAGCGTGAGCAGGCAGAAGGCCCAGGCGAGCAAGGCGGTTTCGGCGGACGGCGCCGGGGCGCGGGGTGTGGCGCGGCGGGCGCGGTGTGGGCTGAGGGCGGGCAATCGCATGAGGGCTCCTGTGGGCGGGGTGAATCGAGCGCCCGCAGTGTCTGGTCGGGCAGCTTCAAACGGAATCACATTGCGATACAGTGGCCACCACATTCACCACCGGTATCGACATCCGATACCCCGATGCCATGAGCACCACCCTCGACCTCGTCGCAGCCGTCAAGAAAGAACTCAAGGCCGCGCAGATGACCTACGCCGACCTGGCGGTGGCCATGGGCATGGCGGAGTCGAGCGTGAAGCGCATGCTGGCCAAGGGCGACATGTCGCTCTCGCGGGTGGACGAGATCTGCCGCGCGCTCAAACTGGATTTCGCCGAGCTCGCGCGTCGCGTGGCCGACGCGCAGCCGCTGCTGAAGGAAATGACGGCCGAGCAAGAGCGCGCGGTGGTGGCCGACAAGAAGCTGTTGCTCGTGGCGATCTGCGTGCTCAGCCAGTGGACGCTGGAGCAGATGACCGCGAGCTACCGCCTGAGCGAGGCGGATTGCGTGAAGTACCTGGTGCAGCTCGACCGCATCGGCATCATCGAACTGCGGCCCCTGAACCGCTACCGCCTCAAGCTGGCCAAGACCTTCCGCTGGCGGCCGCACGGCCCGGTGATGAACTACTTCCGCGACCACGCGCTGCTGGACTACTTCGCGGGCGGCTTCGACGGTGCCGGCGAGGGCCTGATGCTGGTGCACGGCTCGGTGAGCCGCACGCTGGCGCCGATGTTCATGGAGCGGCTGCAGCGCGTGGCGCAGGATTTCGCGCAACAGCACCAGACCGACCAGAAGCTGGCCGACAAAGACCGCGAGGGCTACACGCTGGTGCTGGCGATGCGGAGCTGGGAATTCGAAGCCTTTGCGCAGCTGCGCAAATAGAAAGCCCACCCCCGCCGCGCTGCGCGCGACCCCCTCAAGGGGGCAACGCTGTCGGCCCGGCGAAGCCGGTTCCGCGGCGTTCTGGAGGGCTTCCCTTCTTTCTGCGAAGGCCTGTTTCTGCCGAGGCCGTTGTGACTCGACGGCCTCGTCGCTGGGCCGGGCTGGCATGATGTCGGGCTTGCCCGAAAACGGGGCCCATCTATTTCTGCTCTCCAATGAACGCCACCGCCCAAGACACACCCGACAACGCCGCACCAGCATCCGCTGAGAGCCCTGCCGAGCAGCCGGCCGGTGCCGCCCGCCCGCCACGCCGCAACGAGGGACGCAACGGGGGCAACCCCGGCGGTCGCAGCGGTGGTGGTCGTCGCCCGCAGCGCCCGGCCAACACCGAGCGCCCGGCCGGCCAGGCGCCTGCACGTCCGCACCCGGTGCTGGACCAGCTGGCCGAGCTGGTCCCCACGCTGTTTGGCGAGACCTTGCTGCCGCTCAAGCGCGGCATCTATGAAGACCTGCTGGCGGCCTACCCGGATGTGCTGGACAAAGACAGCCTGAAGGCCGCGCTGGGGCTTCACGCGCGCTCGTCGCGCTACCTCACGGTGGTGGCCTCGGGCCTGCCGCGGCACGATCTGAGCGGCCAGCCCGTGGAGGCGCTCACGCCCGAGCAGGTGCACCACGCGCTGATCGAGGTGTTCCGCCGCCGCGGCGCGCGCAGCCGCGAAGACCTGCGCCCCAAGCTGCGCCAGCGCATCCTGCAGGCGTATGAAGCCTCGGGTTTGCCGCGCGACGAATACGCCGAGCGCGTGCGCGGGCGCGACGAAGAGGTGAACCAGCTCACGCAGGACGCGCTGGCCGTGGCCGCGACGCGCGAAGCACGCGAAGAAGCGCTGCTGCGCGCCTTTGATGCCAGCGGCAAAACCGTGGAAGCTTTTGCCGACATGTACGGCATGCACGTGCTGGAAGCCAACCGCACGCTGGAGCGCGCCCGCGCTCACCTGGCCCGCCAGGCCCTGGCGCCCGCGCCGGACACGGCCGTGGTGACCAGCGCAGCCAACGAAGCAGACCCGGCGCCAGAGGCCTCTCCGCCCGCACCATGAACCCGCGCCCGCCCGACGCCAACGCCGAATCACCCTACGCGTGGTGCCGGTTGATGGTGTCGCTGGCGCTGATGACGCTGGGTGGCGCCGGCATGTATTCGGTGACGGTGGTGTTGCCGCGCATCCAGGCCGACTTTGACGTGGCGCGCGGCGACGCCTCGCTGCCCTACACGCTGACCATGGTGGGCTTTGGCCTCGGCGGCGTGCTGATGGGCAAGCTGGCCGACCGCTACGGCGTGATGGTGCCGGTGCTCGGCGGCTCGGTCGGGCTCGGCCTGGGCTTCATCGCAGCCGGCGCGTCGGGCAGCCTCTGGCAGTTCAGCCTGGCGCAAGGCCTCTTGATGGGCCTGCTCGGCACCTCGGCCACGTTCGCACCGCTGGTGGCCGACACCTCGCGCTGGTTCACGCGACGGCGCGGCACCGCACTGGCGATCTGCATGAGCGGCAACTACCTGGCCGGCGCGGTGTGGCCGCCGGTGATCCAGCACTTTGTCGAATCCCACGGCTGGCGCCAGACCTACATGGGCATTGGCGTTTTCTGCCTGCTGGTGATGCTGCCGTTGGCGCTGGTCTTGCGCCGCCGGCCGCCCGAGCCACCCGGGCCGGTCGCGGCGGCATCGCCAACCGCCGGCGCGGTGAACACCGAGCGCCCGCTCGGCCTCTCGCCCGGCACGCTGCAGGCGCTGCTGTGCGTGGCCGGCGTGTCGTGCTGCGTGGCGATGTCGATGCCGCAGGTGCACATCGTGGCCTACTGCACCGACCTCGGGTTTGGCGCCGCGCGCGGCGCGGAGATGCTGTCGGTGATGCTGGGCATGGGCATCGCGAGCCGGCTGATCTCGGGCTGGATCTCCGACCGCATCGGCGGCCTGCGCACCCTGCTGCTGGGCTCGGTGTTGCAGGGCGTGGCGCTGCTGATGTTTCTGCCCTTCGACGGGCTGGTGCCGCTTTACCTGATCTCGGGCCTGTTCGGCCTGTTCCAGGGCGGCATCGTGCCGAGCTACGCGCTGATCGTGCGCGAGCACTTCTCGCCCGCACAGGCCGGCGCGCGCACCGGCACCGTGCTGATGGCCACGCTGTTCGGCATGGCGCTGGGTGGCTGGATGTCGGGGGTGATCTTCGACCTGACCGGCTCCTACCAGGCCGCCTTCATCAACGGCATCGGCTTCAACCTGCTGAACCTGGCGATCGTCGTGTTCCTGCTGCGGCGCTCTGCGCGACGCTGAATAAGTTCCCGTGGCGTTGCCTTAGGCGGCCGGCGTGGTGAACACGGTCAACACACCGGTGTAACCGTAGAGCTGCTGGTGGGCGATTTCGCCGCCGGCAAAGAAGCCCACCAGCGGCACGTCGCCGAGCGCGCGGCGCACGATCTGCAGCTCGGCGCTGGGGGCGCCGAAATGCAGGCCGCCACGGCCCGAACAGCTCACATAGACCGCGCCCATGATCTGCCGCGCGGCGGGCGCCTCGGTGTCGCTCGCGTCGCCGGTGGTGGCGCTCAGGCTCAGCGTTTCAGGCTCCAGCTCTTCGCGGATCTCGCTGCACACGCGCACCAGGTCGGCGCGCGCGGCTTTGACGTGGCGCTCGCAGAACGCGAGGTGCGCGCCCAGCGGCGGGTGCTCGGCAATCGCCACACCCTTGCGCGCCGGGTCCAGGCCGATGATGTGGCGCACCATGACCTCGGGGCCGAACTGGCCGCGCACATGGCGCCGCTGCGCGCCCTCGCCGTCGGCCAGACGGTGCTGCGGCAGCGTGAGGCCCACGAGCGTGCGGCGCAGGCGCTCCATGGCCTGCTGGGGTTGCGCGAGCGACACCCCCAGCTCACGCAGCAGCACGTCGAGCGCGGGCTCGCCGTCGAGTGCCAGCACGAGGTTACCGTCCACGGCGGTGATCTCGCGCTCGCGGTCCACGGGCTGCGCGCCCTGGGTGACGCGCGACACCAGCGCCACATCGGGCCCGAAAGCCACGCCACTGAGCCCGCCCGACAGCACGCCACCCGCCGCCCCCTGCCCGCTCAGGTTGCCGGCGCTGCTGGCCGCAAACTGCACGCTGGCCGAGCGGCTGCCCACCAGCCCGCCAAACACATGGCCTGACTGGGTGCGCTCGGCCACTTCGGCAATGAGTTCGGCCAGATCGTTCGCGCCGGGGTCGGCGTGCAGCAGCGCGGTGTGGGCCACAAAGCCGCCGGGCTCGGAGCCGCTCGCGGGCAGCGGCGCGACACCGCTGAACACGCGGTACTGGTCGGGGCTGAGGTCGCAGAGCATCACGGCGAGCGCGGGCTCGTCGAAGTACTCGACGTTGTTGGCCGCAATGCCCACCCCCACGGTGCCTGCCCAGTCGGTCACTTCGGGCAGCTCGGCACTGAGGTGAGCAAGGATGTCCTGGGCTTGCGCGGCGTAGTGGTCGGTGATGTAGAGCAAGGCCAGCCCGGGCGCGTGGGCGTAGGTCGGCAGCGCCATCTGCGCACGCAACTGCGCGAGCACCAGCGCGGCGGCCATGCGCCATTGCGGGTGGGTGGCGTGGGCGTAGGGAAAGAGCTTCATGCGCGCGGTTTCGAGGGCCGGTCGCTCAGCGGCGGCGGGCGGCGGGTTTCTTTTTTGCCGCGGCCTTGCGCGCGGCCGGGGCGGCGGCGACCTTCTGCGCCGGCATGAAGCCGGGGAAAAAGGCGGTGGGCATCGGCCAGTCGCCGGTGGACAGGGGCTGCGCTGCCGTCGGGCTGGCGGCCGGGCGGCGCACCGGCTTTTTCTGGGCAGCGGGCTGGGCTTTGGGTTTGGGTTTGACTTTTGGAGCGGGGGCCGGTGCTGGGGCTTTGGCCTTGGTCGGCGCCTTCTTGCCGCTGACCGCGCGCACGGCAGCCTGGCCCATGCCCGCCGCCGCGCCCACATTGCGCGCGACGGTGTCGCCGATTTTGCGGCCCGCCTTGCCGGCCATGCCGGTCGCGGTTTTCACCGCCTGCTCGGTCAGGCCGCTGGCCACGTTGCGCGTCGCGTCGAGCGCGCCCTGTTTGGCCACGTCTTTCATGGCCGTGGTCGCGATCTGCTGGAATTGCTGCGACAGCGCGCCCCACCACTGCATGGGATCGATCACCCCACCGGCCAGCGCGGACGACTCGCCCTGCGCCGCTGCCTTGCGCGACTTCTTCACGGGCTCGGGCGCGGCGGCTTCTTCGGGGGCTTCGTCCTCCACGTCTTCAGCGTCTTCTTCGACGTCTTCGGCTTCCGGCTCGGGCGCTCGCGCGCCATAGGTGCGGGGCGGAATCTCAAGGCCGGCGAAGCCCTTGGGGGCGGCCGGGGCTGGGGTGACCCCGGCGAACCCGGCCATGGCCTCGGTGGCCTTGAGCTTGAGCGAATTGGCCACGTCGCCCAGGCTGAAGTTCATGGTCTTGAGCGTGGCGAGTGTCATCTTCTGCACCTCCAGCGCCTGGATGGTGGCGGCCAGCGCCTTGGCGTTCTGGTCGAGCCAGAACTGCACCGCCTTGAGCTCGTCGATGCGCTTTTCAAGGTCTTCGACGTTGAAGGTGGGCGCCACCCAGTTGCCGAGGTTGGGCATCTGCGGCACGCTTTTGCCCAGGCCCTCGGCCATACCCCCGGCGGCCTGCCCCGCGAGGTTTTGCAGGAACTCGAAACCGGGTACGAATTTGCCGAAACCGCTGGCGTCGCTCATGGCTGTCTCCTCTGGGGGTGATCGGGGAAGAAGGGTCGCTGTCGGATCGGGCGCTCAGTCGTCCACGCCGTAACGGGGAGGCCGACGCTCTCGCAAGGATGCCACACCTTCGCGCACATCGGGCCCGGCAAAACCCATGAATTCCAGCGCCAGCGAGGTGTCAAACGCAGGGCCCGCCTGGCGCAGCCAGTTGTTGAGCGAGTACTTGGTCCAGCGGATCGCGGTCTGGCTGCCCGAGGCCAGCCGGTCGGCCACCTCGTAGGCCTTGTCGAGCAGCTGCGCCTCGTCCACCGCGAGCGACACCAGGCCGATGCGCTCGGCCTCTTCGCCACTGATCGGCTCGCACAGCATGAGGTAGTACTTGGCCTTGGCCAGGCCACACAGCAGCGGCCAGACGATGGCCGCGTGGTCGCCGGCCGCCACGCCCAGGCGCGTGTGGCCATCGACGATCTTGGCGCTCTTGGCAGCGATCGAGATGTCGGCCAACAGGCCCGCCACGAGACCGGCGCCCACGGCCGGGCCGTGCATGGCGCTGACGATGGGTTTGTCGCAGTTGATGACGTTGTAGACGAGGTCGCGCGCCTCTTTCCACACCCGGGTTCGCACCTCGAAGTCGGTCGCCATGTCCTGCACCAGCGCCAGGTCGCCGCCACCCGAAAAACCCTGGCCGCTGCCGCGCAGCACGGCGCAGCGCACCGCGTCGTCGCGCCCCACGTCGCGCCAGATCTCGCTCAGCTCCCAGTGGCCATCGTGCCCGGCGGTGGGCAGCTTGCCGTTGCCGCCCGGACCATCGGCGCGCATCTGGATGTCGAGCACCGAAGGCACACCGTTCACGGTGGGACCGCGCCGGGTGATGGCGAGGGTCAGGTAACGGCCGTAGTCGACAGCGGGCATGAATGGCACTCCTGAGCAAGGGGTCGGAAAGGTGGGGCAATTCTGCGTCGAATTCACCCCGTTCCCGCCGAGGATTTGCCCCTAGCCACGGGACTTCAGGGGAACCGCTTGACGCTGGTCAAGGCACCGCACAGACGGCGGGCGCAACATGGGTTCACCGTCCCAGAACCACCTGTTCAGACTGATCAAAGAGGAGCACACATGACCACCCCACTCTCAGACACCTTTGCCCAACAGCTGCGCGGCATGCGCACCGACGTGCTGGCCCAGTTGCGCGCCCAGCGCGGCGGCCAGATCGGTCGCGCCGAAGCGGCCGCCGAGGCCCGCAGGCACGAGAGCGATGACTGGGCACAGGCCGACGCCGAGCGCGACCTGGCCTTCGCCATGGAAGAACGCGAGTCGGCCGAACTGATCGCCATCGACGCCGCGCTGCAGCGCGTCGCCGACGGCAGCTACGGCCTGTGTGTCGACTGCGGTGACGCCATCGCCAACGCGCGGCTGCACGCCAACCCCACGGCCCTGCGCTGTGTGGGCTGCCAAGGCAAGGCCGAGCAGGCCAGCGGCGCGGTGCGTCCGGCCGGCTACTGACCTCTTTCTCAAAACCCCTTCAAAGGAAAACACCGCATGACCACTTTCCACGCCGTCGTCTGGATGGACCACACCGAAGCCCATGTGCTGATGTTTGACAAGGAACACGTCGAGGCGCAGCGGATCAAGGCGCGCAGCCACCACACGCCCAAACACGGCCATGTCGGCGCCGACAAGGACTTCTTCAAACAGATCGCCGACACGCTGACCGGCGTGACCGAGGTGCTGCTGACCGGCCCAGCCAACGCCAAGATCGAGTTCCGCGACTTCTGCAAGCACAACGCCCACGCCATCGACCAAGCGGTGGTTGATGTGGTGACGACCGACCACCCGAGCGACGCTCAGGTGGTGGCGATGGCGCGCCAGTACTTCAAAAGGTTGGTGTAACAGCGAAGCCCCCCCGCGAAGCGATGGACCCCCCTGCGCCGCTTCGCGTCACCCCCCAGGGGGCGGGCACTGGCCGTCCGGCAAAGCCGGCCCGGCGGTGCCCTGGGGCGCGCGGCGGGTTGCTCCGGCGCCTTGAGAGCCCCATGAAGAGCCCACCGGCACGCGCCGGTGGGCTTTTGTTATTCTGCGGCGATGCCCATCCAGCCCAGCACCCTGCCCGCGCGCGGCCTGTTTCACTTCGCGTTCCACGTCACCGATCTCGACGCGGCGCGGCGCTTCTACGGCGGTGTGCTGGGTTGCACGGAGGGCCGCAGCACCGACACCTGGGTGGACTTTGATTTCTTCAGCCACCAGATCTCGCTGCACCTGGGGGAACCCTTCAAGACCACACGCACCGGCCGGGTGGGCGAGCACCTGGTGCCGATGCCGCACTTCGGCCTGGTGATGCGGCTGCCCGATTGGCAGGCGCTGGCCGCGCGGCTGCAGGCGGCGGGCATGGACTTCGTGCTGCCGCCGCAATGCCGCTTCGAAGGCCAGCCCGGCGAACAGTGGACGATGTTTTTCTGCGACCCCTTCGGCAACCCGATCGAGGTCAAGGGTTTCGCCAGCACCGACGCGATCTTCGCCACCTGAACCGGCAAGCGACGCCCCAATGACACAGGGCCCCGAAGGGCCCTGGACAACGGTGTCTGCCCGCGGGGTCAGTCCAGCGGCGCGATCTTCTGATCGATGGCGCCGAAGATGCTCTGGCCGTCTTTGCCCTTCATCTCGATGCGGATGGTGTCGCCGAACTTCATGAACTCGGTGCTGGGCTTTCCGTCGAGGATGGTCTCGATGCAGCGCTTCTCGGCGATGCAGCTGTAGCCCTTGGGCCAGTCTTTCTTGCCGTCCACCTCGATGCCCTTGTTGCTCACCGTGCCGCTGCCCACGATGGAGCCGGCGCGCACGTTGCGGGTCTTGCCGATGTGGGCGATGAGCTGGCCGAAATGGAAGGTCATTTCGGGGCCGGCGTCGCACATGCCGACCTTGCGGCCGTTCCAGGTGGACTGCAGCGTGAGGTGCAGACGACCGCCCTGCCAGGCATCGCCCAGCTCGTCGGGCGTGACCGCGACCGGGCTGAAGGCGCTGGCGGGCTTGCTCTGGAAGAAGCCGAAGCCCTTGGCCAGTTCGTTGGGGATCAGGTTGCGCAGCGACACGTCGTTGACCAGCATCACCAGGCGGATGCCGTCGAGCGCCTGCTCGGGCGTGCAGCCCATGGCCACGTCGCCCGTGACCACGGCGATCTCGGCCTCGAAATCGATGCCGAAGTCTTCACTCGGCACCACCACGTCGTCGCGCGGGCCGATGAAGTCGTCGCTGCCGCCCTGGTACATCAGTGGGTCGCTGTAGAAGGTGGCGGGCACCTCGCTGTTTCGGGCGGCGCGCACCAGCTCGACGTGGTTCAGGTAGGCCGAGCCGTCGGCCCACTGGTAGGCACGCGGCAGCGGCGCCATGCACATGGCCGGATCAAAGGGAAACGCGTGGCGCGCCTTGCCCTGATTGAGCGTCACATACAGGTCGTGCAGCTGGGGGCTGAGGAAGTTCCAGTCGTCCAGCACCTGCTGCATCTTGGTGGCGATGCCCGTCGCATAATGGGCGGTCGAGAGGTCGCGCGAGACCACCACCAGTTGCCCGTCGCGCGATCCGTCTTTGTAAGTGGCGAGTTTCATTCAAGTCTCCTGCTGCCTCATGGGGTTGGTTGGAATTACGAATAGTGAAATTGATTAACCTATACGTAAAACCTGGATTCTAGATCAACGCGCCGACCAGCGTGCAATCCCACCCGGAAACACCGGGTTTGAGCACGCCCCAAGCACCGACAGCCGCCCCATCACCCATGCCCGCAGCGAAATCCACCGCCACGCCGAAGTCTCCTGCCCGCCGAGAAACATCGGCCAACGACACCGACCACCTGCGCGCCGGCATCCAGTCGGTCGAGGTCGGGTTCGAGTTGCTCAATGCCCTGTCGCAGGCCCCCGGTGCACTGATGCTGCGCGACCTGGCCGCCGCCGCCGGCATGAGCGCGGCCAAGGCGCACCGCTACCTCGTGAGTTTCCAGCGCATGGGCCTGGTGATGCAAGACCCGGTGAGCACGCGCTACGACCTCGGCCCCGCCGCACTGCGCCTGGGCCTGGCCAGCCTGAGCCGACTGGACGCGGTCAAGCTGGCGCGCGAGCGCATTGACGGCCTGCTGGCCGAGACCGGCCACACGCTGGCCATCGCCGTCTGGGGCAACCAGGGCCCGACCATGGTGCACTGGAGCGAAGCGCCGCAGACGGTGCCGGTCACGCTGCGGCTGGGCGACGTGATGCCCTTGCTCACTTCCGCCACCGGGCGCTGCTTTGCCGCGTTCATGGGGCAGGAAGGGCGCGACGCGCAGCGCATCGCGCCAATGATCCGCGAGGAGCTGGCGCGCATGAAAAAAATGCCGCGCAGCGGATTGCCGCTGGTCGACGTGCCGCAGACGCAGCAGGACGTGCAGGCCATCCTCGACGAGACCCGTGCCCAGGGTCTGGGGCGCGTGGTGCACAGCCTGCTGCCTGGCGTGGGCGGTTTTTGTGCGCCGGTGTTCGACGCTCAGGGGCGCCTCGCCATGGGTCTGGTCGTGCTCGGCTCGGTGGCCACGCTGGACACCGACTGGAGCGGGGTACCGGCCACCGCGCTGCGACGCTGTGCGCAACAACTCTGCGCCGACCTGGGTCATCGCCAGCCTGCCTGAACATGAACGCGCCCACCGTGCCCCAACCGTCATCCCGGCGAGGCGAAGCCGCTCCCCGTGGCCGCGTGCTGCTGGGGCTGGGCGCTGGCGTGCTGCTGGCGCACCTGAGCCTGCTCAGCGGTGGCATGTCGGGTTTGTCGCTCGACCTCTTTGCGGCCCCGGACGCGGAGCTGTCTGGCACGGCCCCGCAGCCGGGCCAGCCCACGCCGCCCGCCACAGCCAACGCAGATCCCTTGCCAGCCTTGCCTGAGCCCGTTCGCACCAGCCGGGTGCGCTGGATCGTGCCCAAAGCACCGGAACCCGAACCCGTGCCCGAGCCGCCGCCCAAGGTCGTCAAGAAGCCGCCGCCACCCCCACCTCAGCCAGAGCCCGAACCGGTGGTTGAAGCGCCCATCGAACCCGCGCCCGAGGCCGTGAACGTCGAACCGGTGGTGGAGCCGCCCACCGAGGTGGCCATGGTGCCCCCGCCGGAACCGTTGCCTGAGCCTCCGGCCGCGCCGCAGCCTCCGGTGTCGGACCTGCCAGCGGGCGCGCAGGCGGCCGCAGGCACGGTGCGGGGCGCGGGGGTCGGGGTGTCCGACGCCAGCCTGCCGCCGGCTGTGGCGCCGCCCAGCGCGCAGCTCAAGTACGACGTGAGGGGCCTGGCCAAAGGCTTCAACTACACCGCCGCCGGTCGCCTCGACTGGAGCAACAACGGGTCGACCTATGAAGCCACCATGTCGGTCAAAGCACTGTTCCTCGGCAGCCGTGGCCAGACCAGCGTGGGTGCGCTCAATGACAAGGGCCTCAGCCCGGACCGCTTCACCGACCGCAGCCGCAGCGAGCGGGCCGCCCACTTCGAACGCGCCAACGCGAAGGTCCGCTACAGCAACAACGCGCCCGACGCGGTGCTGCTGCCGGGCATGCAGGACCGGCTGTCGGTCAATTTCCAGCTCGCCGGCCTGTTCAATGCCCGCCCCGACGCCTACGCCGAGGGGCAGACCCTGCGTGTGCCGGTCAGCACCATCGACATGGCCGAGGTGTGGCTGTTTCTGGTCGGCCCTCAAACGACCGAGACCCTGCCCGCCGGCGACGTGGTGGCGCGCAAGCTGACGCGCAGCCCGAGGCGGGAATTTGATCGCACGGTCGAGATCTGGCTGGCCCCCAGCCTGGCCCACCTGCCGGTGCGCCTGCGCATCACCGAGCAGAACGGTGATTTTGTGGACATGAAGCTCGATGAACTGCCGGCCCTGCAGCCGACCGGGACCGCGCCAACGCTCAACTGAACTGGCCGTTAAAGCCCAGAACTGTGCTTAAAAACACACGCATCTTGAATCTTCACCCGATGGGGCCATCTAAATGGCCAATGGGGCTGTAGCCCGTCAACCATTTGCCGATATAAGAGACATCAGGCACAACGGTTTTCCCATCAGGAAAGATTTTCAGTCATGCACATGCTCTACGACTCAGATGCCTTCGCAGTGGTCCACATCCTGGCCAATGCACCGGAAGACGGCGAGGCCGAACGCCTCGCCGGCCCGCAGATCCCGCGCCACGGTTTTGAAATCGTGGACAAACGCTCGGGCAAAGAGGTTTACCTCGACGGCTCCTGGGCCGAGATGTTCCAGATCCAGATCACGGCCTGGCAGCAAAACACCCCTTCGCAAGAGGAGGTGGAAGACACGCTCGAAGGTTATGCCTCGCTGGCGCAGATGCCGGTGGTCATGCATTGACTTTTGGCTCCCCCCGCGCCGCGCCTGAGGGCGCGTCACCTCCCAGGGGGCGATGCCTGCGGACTGGCGGAGCCAGATCCGCGGCATCCTGGACCAAGTTCCTTCGCTCCAACAGCCCGGTTCAGCCGGGCTTTTTCATGGTCCGTACCCAAGCCCGGTACACCGGCTCGGCCAGCACCAGCACGGCGACCAGGCGGCACACCTGGAACGCGGTGACCATGGGCACCCCGAGCTGCAGCACCTTGGCGGTGATCGCCATCTCCGCGATGCCGCCGAGTGAGGTGCCCAGAATCAGCGTGGCAGGGTGAAGGCCCGACACCAAGGACAGCAGCCAGGCAAAGCCCGCGCACACGATCATCATGAACACGCTGGCGAACGCGACTGAGGCCAGCCAGCGCGGCGCCGTGTGCACGAATGCCGGCGTGAAGCGCACGCCCAGGCTGACGCCGATCACCAGCTGCGCCGCCGCGCTGAGCCCCGGGGGAATCGCCGACAGAGTGACACCCGACAGTGTCAGCCCCATGGTGACCAGCAAGGCCCCCATGAACCAGGGGTTGGCCCGCCCGAGCCGGCGCATCACCAGGATGCCGGCCAGCGTCAAGGCCGTCAGCAGCGCGAACCCACCGGGCAACACTTCACGGGCCCCCGGCGGCGCCAGGTCGATGCCCGACACGCCCCAGGCCTGCATGCCGAAGGGGATGGTGAGCGTCACCAGCAACACCCGCAGACTGTGTGCGGCCGCCACCAGGTCGGTGCGCGCACCGTGCCGCTCGGCGATCAGCGTCATCTCCGACGCGCCACCGATGGCCCCCGCGAAGTAGGTCGTGCTGCGTAGCTCGGCCGGGCTCAGGTGATCCAGTTGCCTCGCGTGCACCCGCCGCAGCCAGGCGCCAAACCCCAGGCCCAGCGCCAGCGCCCAGGCGATGCCCAGCGCAATCGCCCACCACAGCCCCATCACCAGTGCGCCCACCGTGGGTGTGAAATACAGGCCCAGGGCGGTACCAATCACCCACTGGCCGCCGTTGCGCAACGGGTTCCAGCTGGCGGTGGGTGCACCGATGACCGACGCCAGCGCGCTCGCCACCAGCGGGCCGATCATCCAGGGGATGGGCGTGTGCAACCAGACACACAGGCGGGCAGCGGCCCAGGCCAGCAACAGGGTGAGCACCACGCGCAGCGAAAGGGACAAACCCCAAGGGCTGGGCGGTGGTGGTGAATTCATGGGCATGCAGGGTGCGAAGGCGAGCCGCTTAGTATCCGGGCATGAACTGTCAACGTGCTGTCATGGCCTGGGTGGGTGCGGTCGCGCTGCTCGCCGGCTGCGCCGCCGCGCCATCCGCCACGCCCGAGCTGCAAGGCTTGCTGCCCACGCCCTTGTTGCTGTTGGGCGAACAACACGACGCGCCCGAACAGCAGGCGCTGCAGCGAGCGACGGTGCGGCAGCTGGCGCAACAGGGCCAGCTCGTGGCGGTGGTGCTGGAGATGGTGGAGCAAGGGCGGCAGACCACCGGCTTGCCATCCGAAGCCAGTGAAGCGAAGGTGCGCGAGGCACTGGACTGGCGCGAAGCCAGCAACAGCGGCGCCTGGGACTGGGCCGTGTACGGGCCGGTGGTGATGGCGGCGGTGCGCGCTGGCGTGCCGGTGCTCGGCGGCAACCTGCCGCGTGCGCAGATGCGAGCGGCCATGGCCGACGTGGCGCTCGACGCCAGCGTGCCACCCGACACGCTGCAACGCCAGCGCGACGCCATCCGCGACGGCCACTGCGGCCTGCTGCCCGAAACGCAGATCGCGCCCATGACGCGCATCCAGCTCGCACGCGACCGCGCCATGGCGCAGACCGCCACCGGGGCCATGCGGCCCGGCCTGACGGTGTTGCTGATCGCCGGCAACGGCCACGTGCAGCGCGACATCGGTGTGCCGCGCCACCTCGACCCTGGCCAGTCGCACCGCGTGGTGCTGTCGGTGGCCCGAGCCGAGGCCGCGAGCAGCGATCCGGAGATGAGGCTCACGGCCGACCGCCTCTGGGTCACGCCACCGCGTCCGCCCAAGGACCACTGTGCCGATCTGAAAAAGCAGACGGGGCGCTGAAGCGCCCCGCCGTCACCGAAGGCGCCATTCAACGGCCTTCGAGCGACATCAAGATGAACAGAACGATCACAGCGGCGATCACCGCCAGCGTGATCTTCACCCAGCTCTTGGGGTACTCGCCCGCCACCTGGCCCGTGGCGCCATTGACCACCACCTGGTAGTCCTTGTTGCCGTATTGATAACCCACCAGCCAGATGGGCAGCAGCACGTGCTTGAAGGTCTGGCGCTCAAACGTCGGGTCCACCTGCAGGTTGCGGTGGGTGTCGGCGCGGATGTCGCGCGCACACAGCTGGCGGATGGCATCGAGCATGCGAGCGCGCCCGCGCTCGGCCGCGGCCACCAGGTCGAGCTGGTAACGCTCCACCGTCCAGCCGCTCAGGTAGCCCGGGTCGTAGGGTTTGAGTGCTTCGGAGGTCGTCGGGAAGGGCTCGACCGCCTGCACCAGATGCGGGTGCACGCCTTTTGACCCGCACACCAGCGTGTCGTCAAAGAAATTCTGCACGTGCCCCGACACCGAGAACCAGCGAATCTGGGTTTCTCCCTTGTTGTTCTTGTACCGCTCGCCACCCTCGGCCGTGTAGTCGGCGCTAACCTCGGCATCAAAAGTCCAGTAAGGCAGGTACACGCCATGCAGCGTGTCGGTCAGCGCCTTGCGGTTGAGGTTGTTGGGCGCCCAGAAGCGCGAACCGTACCACTGGCGCACCTTCTCGCGCGCGCCCGGTGCGTCCACCGAAAAGGGCAGCAGGCTCTCGGGCCGGATGATGTCGCCCATTTCTTCAAAAGGCACCAGTGCCGACGAGCCGCAGAAGTCACAGGCCTTGGCCTGTTGCGCGCCCGAGAACACGCTGATGGCCTGGCAGTGCTGGCACTTGACCGCGCGCTTCTGGTCCTGCCAGCCACGCGCGCTCTGGGGAATGGCTTGCAGGGCAGACACCAGATCGTGCTCGACGATCTCGCCGCTGTCTTTCACCTCGTAAGGCGACTCCGTGCCGCAATAGGCGCAGATCAGCGCCTTCTTCGTCGGGTGCCACTGGGCCTCGCCACCACAGGCCGGGCAGGCCAGCTTCTGCTGGGCGGCGACTTCGCTCAGTTGCATGGGTCGGCGCGCCTCAGCCCTTCAGGAATTCATCAAGCGAGGCTTGCGGCACGCGCCATTGGCTGCCGATCTTGCGGCCCTTGAGGTTGCCGGCCTCCAGTTCCTGCAACACATCGGCCGGGCTCACGCCCAGTGCTTCGGCGACCTGCTCGGGCGTCATCAGCGCGATGGGGGCTGCAGCGGGCGTGGTGGCGGCCACGGCGGCCGCCGGCACCATGCCGGGCTGCGACGCCGCCGGTGCGCCGCCTATGCCGCCCTGCATCATCGACTGCCCCATGGCCAGACCGGCGGCCAGCTCGGCGCCGATGCCCGCGGTGCCGGCCTTGCCCTCGGCCAGGGCATTGCCCATGTTGTATTTGACATAGTCGTTGAGGTTGCCGATGGCCGTCATGGCGCCGCGCTTGTCGATGGCCTGCTCCAGTTCAGGCGGCACCGACACGTTTTCGACCACGAAGGACGTCATCTCCAGGCCGTATTTCTCGCGCATGGCCTCGTTGAGCGGCGCCAGCAGGGCGTCGCCCAACTCGCTGTAGCGCGTGGCCACGTCGAGCGCGGGCACCTTGGCCTGGGCCAGGGTTTCACTGAACACGCTGACGATGCGCGAGCGCATCACGTCGTTGAACTCGTCGAGCCGGAAATGGTGGTCGGTGCCCGCCACCTCTTTCAGGAACTTGACCGTGTCCACGATCTTGAAATCGTAGGTGCCGAAGGCGCGCACGCGCACCACGCCGAAATCGGCGTCGCGCAGCATCACCGGGTTGGAGGTGCCCCACTTGTTGCCGGTGAAGACGCGGGTGATGACGTAATAGACGTCGGCCTTGAACGGCGTCTGGAATTTGTATTTCCAGCCCAGCAGATCGCCCAGGATCGGGATGTTCTCGGTCTTGAGTGTGTGCCGGCCCGGGCCCAGCGTGTCGGCAAACTGGCCCACATAGACGAACTGAGCGATCTGGCTCTCGCGCACGATGAGCTGGGCCTCGTTCTTGATCTGCTTGTCGTCGTCGGGAAAGCGGTACGACAAGGTGTCGCGCGAATCGTCCACCCACTCGATGACGTCGATGAACTGGCGGTTCAGGAAATCCATGATGGCCATGAGGGGCTCCTTGCAGCGGGGTTGAACGAAGGGGTCAGGCGTGGCGCTTGATCGCGTCGGCCAGCACGTTGACCATGGTATCAATCTGCTCGCGTTCCACGATGAAGGGCGGCGCAAACACCAAGTTTTCGCCCGCGTTGCGCACGAGCACGCCGTGCTTGTAGCAGTCCATGAAGATGTCGAACGCGCGCTTGCCCGGCAGGTTGGGGATGGACGACAGCTCCACCGCCGCCGCCAGCCCCAGGCTGCGGATGCTGATCACGTTGGGCAGACCTTTGAGCGCGCTGTGCATCGCGTCGCCCAGCACGGGCGCCATCTCACCCGCGCGCTCAAACAGCTTCTCTTCGCGGAACAGGTCGAGCGTGGCGATGGCCGCCGCGCAGGCCACCGGATGGCCCGAATAGGTGTAGCCGTGGAAGAACTCGATGGCGTGCTCTGGCGCGCTGCCGTGCGCGCCCATCATCGTGTCGTAAATGCGGTCGGTGCAGACCACGCCACCGAGCGGGATCACCCCGTTGGTGATGGCTTTGGCGAAGTTCAGCATGTCGGGCTGCACGCCGTAGTAGTCGGAAGCGAACGGCGTGCCCAGGCGGCCGAAGCCGGTGATGACCTCGTCGAAGATCAGCAGGATGCCGTGCTTGTCGCAAATCTCCCGAAGCCGCTTCAGGTAGCCCTGCGGCGGCACATACCAGCCCGCGCTGCCGGCCACGGGCTCGACGATCACCGCCGCCACGTTGCTGGCGTCGTGCAGCGGCAGGATGCGGTTTTCCAGTTCCAGCAGCAGGTCTTCGTTCCACACCGGCTCCTGGTTGTGGATGTAGGCGTGGTTCACCGGATCGTGGATGAAACGCAGGTGGTCCACGCGCGGCAGCAGGGCGCTGCCATACATCTTGCGGTTGGCCGGGATGCCGCCCACGCTCATGCCGCCGAAGTTGACGCCGTGGTAGCCGCGCTCGCGGCCGATGAAGAGGTTGCGATGGCCTTCGCCGCGTGCGCGGTGGTAAGCCAGTGCCACTTTCAAGGAGGTGTCTGCAGCCTCGGAGCCGGAGTTGCAGAACAGCACCTTGTTCAGGTCGCCCGGCGCCATGGCGGCGATCATCTCGGCGGCGCGGAAGGCCTTGTCGTTGCTGACACTGAAAGCCGTGGCGTAGTCCAGCGTGTCAAGCTGGTTCTTGATGGCTTCGTTGATGGGCTTGCGGTTGTGGCCGGCGCCCACGCACCAGAGGCTGGAAATGCCGTCGATGACCTGTTTGCCATCGTGCGTGGTGAAGTGCATGCCGTCGGCGGCGACGAAGATGCGAGGGTCTATTTGAAAACTGCGGTTGGGCGTGAAGGGCAACCACTGGTTGTCCATACGGAATTCGGTGTGGGCCATGTTGGCGTCTCCAGCAAATGGGAACCGTGGATTCTGGCACCGCATGCCGCAGCCGGTGGCGCCACTGCCCGGGCGCCGGGCAGTGGCGCCACCGGCGACGGGCCTGCGACAATCGGCACCGCCATGAACCACACCTACGTCCTCACCCTCTCCTGCCAGGACCGCCCCGGCATCGTGCACGCCGTTTCCGGTTTCCTGCTGGAGCGCGGCGGCAACATCGAAGAAGCCGCCCAGTACAACGACCACGGCACCGGCCTGTTTTTCATGCGGGTGCAGTTCACCTGCAGTCAGCTCACGCAGGACGAGCTTCGCGCGCACCTGAAGCTGTTTGACGAGCCCTTCGCCATGCGCTGGAGCCTGCACCCGCTGGCCGAGCCGATGAAGACCGTGATCTTCGTCAGCAAGGAAGGCCATTGCCTGAACGATCTGATGTTCCGCTGGAAGAGCGGTCTGCTGCGGCTGGACATCCGCGCCATCGTGAGCAACCACCGCGACTTCTACCAGCTCGCCGCCGGCTACAACGTGCCCTTCCACCACATCCCGGTGACGGGTGCCACCAAAGAACAGGCAGAAGCGAAGCAGCTGGAGGTGATCCGCGGCGAAGGCGCCGAACTCGTGGTGCTGGCGCGCTACATGCAGATCCTGAGCAATGGCCTGTGCCGCGAACTCTCGGGCAAGGCCATCAACATCCACCACAGCTTCCTGCCCAGCTTCAAGGGCGCCAAGCCCTATTACCAGGCGCACGACCGCGGCGTGAAGCTGATCGGCGCCACCGCCCACTACGTGACGGCCGACCTGGACGAAGGCCCGATCATCGAGCAGGACGTGGCCCGCGTGGACCACACCGACGACGTGGAAGACCTCACCGCGCGGGGCCGCGACACCGAAAGCCAGGTGCTGGCCAGGGCGGTGAAGTGGCACAGCGAGCACCGTGTGCTGCTCAACGGTCACAAGACGGTCGTCTTCAAATGAACGCCCCCCGATGCAGCCCTGCAGGCTGCCTCCCCCCACTGGGGGGCGCACGTCCGCTTTGGGGCGGCCGTGCGCGTCGTGCCTGACCCCCTTCCCTTCTGGCGCAGCGTGTGAGGTGACCGTATGACGATCAGGATCCCGCCGATTCAGTGCCTGCTGACCTTCGAGGCCCTGGCGCGTCTGCGCAGCGTGACGCAGACCAGTGAAGAGCTTTGCGTGACACCCAGCGCGGTCAGCCACCGCATCAAGCAGCTGGAACAAATCCTCGGAACCAAGCTGTTTGGCCGGGCTGATTTTTCGCTGACGACCGAGGGCAGCGAGTACCTGGCGCATGTGCGAGAGGGTCTGGCGAGCCTGCAGAAATTTCCCAGCAACGCGGCCACGCCGGGACGGCGCAAGCTGCGCCTGGCGGTCACGCCCACGTTCGCCCGCTCCATCCTGCTGCCGCGCCTGAAGCAGTTCAGCGAGGCCTACCCGGAGATCGACCTCACCTTGCAGGTCAGCATCCCGCTGCTGGACGTGGTGGCCGAAGACGCCGATCTGATGATCCGTTTCGGCACCGGCCGCTACGCCGACGTGGAACACGTCTGCCTGATGAAGGACGACATCACGCCGCTGGCCTCACCGGCGTTTGCGCGCGAACACGGTCCGTTCGACGCCCCCGAAGACCTGGAAGGCGTGCCGCTGCTGCGCAGCCCGCTGGAGCCCTGGCGCACCTGGTTCGCCGCGCACGACCTGGACTGGCCCGAGCCGGTGGACGGCTCGCAGTTCAACGACATCGGCCTCATGTGCGACGGCGCCGCCGCCGGCATGGGTGTGGCGCTGGTGCGGCTCAAGCTGGCCGCGCCCTGGCTGGAGCACGGCACATTGGTCCCGCTCTACGAACGCCACGTGCCCAGCCCGCACGCGCACTACCTGTGCTGGCGGACGGGCACGATGGACCGCTGGGAGTGCGCGGCGTTTGCCGAGTGGCTCAAGAAGAGCCTGAGCTGATCACTCAATGTTCAGCCGCTGTCCGGCCAGAGTGACTTTTTTCGGCAAGGTCAGCGTCAGCACCCCGTTGTCGTACTTCGCCTTGGCAAGCTCGTTGTCGATGTCGGCAGCCAACTGGAAGCTGCGCGCCACGGCGCCGTAATAGCGCTCGGTGCGCAACACCTTCTCATCCTGAGTCTGGCTGTCTTCCTGCTTGATCTCGGCGCGCAAGGTCACCACACCGCCTTCCACGGTGACGTGAATGTCCTCCTTGGCCACACCCGGCACTTCGGCCACGACGGTGTAGGCCCCCGGGGTTTCCTTCACATCGATCTTGATCTGCGAAGGCGACGGCAACGAGTCGCCGTGCAGGGGACGGACATAAAAACCGGGCGCAACGTCTTTGAAGAAATCGTCGAACAGACCGGAACGGGCAATCAGATGGTTCATGGCAAGTGCTCCTTTGACAATGGACTGGGTCGATGGACCCGGACTGGACGGTCGCTGTGCCGCCCATGGCCGGTAGATAGCGGCACACCCCGGCGGTTTCAAGACCCCGGTGTTTGAGCTGCATCAAACCGCCGGCTCACAGGTTCTTGCAAGTTTCTTCAACCCACGGTGAGGCACGCTGTCCTAAACTGATTCGCATGAACGCCCCCATCGCCCCCGTCGAAGTCACCCGCGCCGAGCGCGCCGCCCGCCAGACCGAGGTGGTGCGCGCATTACAGGCGGTGCTGCCATCCCACGCCCTGCTCTGGCACGCGGAAGACACCACTCCTTACGAGTGCGACGGACTCACCGCCTACCGCGAACGCCCCCTGTTGGTGGCGCTGCCCGAGACCGAGGCCCAGGTGGCGGACGTGCTCAGGGCCTGCCACGCGCTGGGTGTGCCGGTGGTGGCCCGTGGGGCGGGCACCGGCCTCTCCGGCGGCGCCATGCCACACGCCCTGGGCGTGACGCTGTCATTGGCAAAGTTCAATCGCATCCTGTCGCTCGACCCGCGCTCACGCACCGCCGTGGTTCAAAGCGGCGTGCGCAACCTCGCCATCAGCGAAGCCGCCGCGCCGCACGGCCTGTACTACGCGCCCGACCCGAGCAGCCAGATCGCCTGCACCATCGGCGGCAACGTGGCCGAAAACTCGGGCGGCGTTCACTGCCTGAAATACGGCCTGACGGTGCACAACGTGCTGCAGGTGCGCGGCTTCACCATCGAAGGCGATCCCGTCAGCTTCGGTGGCGAGGCGCTGGACACTCCGGGTCTCGACCTGATGTCGCTCATCATCGGCAGCGAAGGCATGCTGGCCATCACCACCGAAGTCACGGTGAAACTGGTGCCCAAGCCACAGCTGGCGCGCTGCATCATGGCCAGCTTCGACGACATCCAGAAAGCCGGCGACGCGGTGGCGGCGGTGATCGCGGCCGGCATCATCCCGGCCGGGCTGGAGATGATGGACAAGCCCATGACCGCCGCGGTGGAAGATTTTGTGCACGCGGGCTACGACCTCGATGCCGCGGCCATCCTGTTGTGCGAGAGCGACGGCACGCCCGAAGAGGTGGAAGAGGAAATCGGTCGCATGAGCGCCGTGTTGCGCGGCTGCGGCGCGACCGCCATCGCAGTGAGCCAGGACGAGGCCGAGCGCCTGCGCTTCTGGAGCGGGCGCAAGAACGCGTTCCCGGCCAGCGGGCGCATCAGCCCCGACTACATGTGCATGGACAGCACCATTCCGCGCAAGCGCCTGGCCGACATCCTGATCGCCATCGGCGAGATGGAGCAGAAGTACAACCTGCGCTGCTGCAACGTGTTCCACGCGGGGGATGGCAACCTGCATCCCCTGATCCTGTTCGATGCCAACGACCCCGACCAACTGCACCGCTGCGAACAATTTGGCGCCGAGATACTGGAGACCAGTGTCGCCATGGGCGGCACGGTGACGGGGGAACACGGCGTGGGGGTGGAGAAGGTCAACAGCATGTGCGTGCAGTTCTCTGCCGAGGAAAACGCCCAGATGTTCGGGGTCAAACGGGCATTTGATACCAAAGAACTACTCAACCCAGGAAAAGTGATTCCTACCCTGCAACGTTGTGCTGAGTACGGAAAGATGCTGGTGCGCGGAGGGCGTTTGCAACACCCCGATTTACCGCGCTTCTAGCTGTCAGATTTCGCACTTGGGTCGAACCCCACTGAGGTAAAGTGGGACGACATGAGCGCGATCCACCCCATCGCAAGTACCCAACCCAAGGAAGCACATCCTGACGGATCGGTGTCGGAGCGGGAGCGTGCGCTGCTGAACGAAATTGCATCCCTGCGTGCACAGCTGAACCACTGGCGCCCGTCGCTTTCCACAGCGCACTCCGCAAAGGAGCCGGCACAACACCCTGTCAACGGCCTGTCCCATGCATCGGGCCACGACGCTGCCATGGCGCCGTTTGAGTTTGAATACGGCGCGCTGTTCACTTCGTTGGGCACCGTGTTCCCTATCGGCGTTTTTCGAACCGGGCGTGACGGCACACTCACCCATGTGGACGCCAAGCTGCAACAGATCTTCGGACTTGAGCAGAATGACTTCACCGATTTCGGGTGGTTGCGCCATGTGCACCCCGACGATGTCGCCCGAGTCAAGGAACACTGGGCCAACGGCCTCGAACAAGGCGACAGCCTGGGTCTGGAATTTCGCATCATGCGGCCCGGCTCAGATCAGGTCACCCACTTGATCGCTCGCAACGTCCCTCAGCGGAGCGAAAACGGGCAGATCGTCAGTCAACTGGGCTTCGTGCAGGACGTCAGCCACGTGCGAAAGCTGGTGGCCGAGGTTCGCATCAAGGACGAACTCAATCGACAGATCATTGCCAGCAGCGCCGATTGCACCAAGGTGCTCGACCTAGAGGGTCATGTGCTCCAGATGACGGCGCAGGGCTGTCGGCTCGTGGAAGTGGACGACTTCGAGGAAGTGCGGGGCACCGACTGGACCCAATGGTGGCCGGACGAAGGTCAGGCAAAGGCAAAGGAGGCGCTGACCAGCGCAAGGTCTGGCGTCAGTTCGCGCCACATCGCCTTCGCCCGCACCTTCAAGGGCACCCCCAAGTGGTTTGACACGGTGGTCTCCCCCATCACCGACACGGAGGGCAAGCCGGTGATGCTGCTCGCGGTGTCACGGGACATCACCGAGGCGCACGAGCAACAAGAGCACATCCGTCGGCTCAACGCTGAGCTGGAAACACGGGTACACGAGCGCACCGCCGAACTGGCTGCGGTCAACGACCGGATGCGCCGCACACTCCAGGACGCGCAGGCGCTGTACGACCAGGCGCCGTGCGGGTACCACTCGGTGGACGCCACCGGCACCTACGTGACGATCAACCGCACAGAGCTGAGCTGGCTGGGCTACACCCGCGACGAGGTCATTGGGAAAATGCGTTTTCGTGACCACGTGCTGCCGGCCGACCTGGGCAACATCAGGGACCGCCTGCAAAGACTGATCCGGCACGAAAAACTGGATGCCGCAGAGGTGGGCATGCGCCGCCGCGATGGCTCCACCTTTGTGGCGCTGCTCAGCAGCACCGCCGTCGTCGACGGCGAAGGCCGCTTCGTCCGCACCAACAACACCCTGGTGGACATCACCGCTCGGAAAGCCGCAGAACAAGCGCTGCAGGTTCAAGGCAACTTCCTGCAGACCATTACCAACAGCGTGCCGGTCCAGCTGGCGTTCTTCGACCCCCAGCTGATCTGTCGCTTTGCAAACGCCAGTTACGCTCGCGGGCTCAACAGCACGCCCGACGCCCTGCTGGGCCTGCACTTGAGCGCGATCGCCCAGCCCGAAGACTTTGCGAGCGCTCACCCCCTGTTGCAGGCAGCGCTGGCTGGCGAGCCGCAGCGCATCGAAGGCCCTCGCAGGTTCCCTGACGGGCACAGTTTCTACGCCAGCACCGAATACGCGCCCTTCTGGGCCGACGGACAGGTTCAGGGCCTGTTCATCCAGATGATGGACATCACCGAGCGCAAGGCATCGGAAGATCAGGTGCAGCGCGCCAACGGTCAACTCAACGAGGCTTTGCAACAGGCCCAGACGCTCTACAACCAGGCTCCCTGCGGATACCACTCCCTCGACAGCCAGGGCATTTACGTGTCAGTCAACGACACCGAACTGCAGTGGCTGGGGTATCTGCGCGAGGAGGTGGTGGGAATCAAGGGCTTCCGTGACTTCATTCTGCCCTCGCGCACCGCCCTGCTCCAAGACCGCCTGCAGCGGCTGATACAAGGTGACGTGCTGGAAGCATCTGAATTCGAGATGCAGCGCCGTGACGGTACGGTGTTTCATGCACTGCTGTCCTCGTCGGCCGTGCGCGACGCAGAAGGCCGATTTCTGCGCAGCAACACCTCGGTCATGGACATATCGCAGCGCAAGATGGCGGAGTTCGCCCTGCGCGAGAACCAGCGATTCCTTCAAACGGTGACCAGCCATGTGCCGGGTCTGATCGCCTACCTGGACGCCATGCTTCGTTTCCGCTTTGCCAATGACGAGCACCGTCATCTCTACGGTCTCGCGCCCGAAAAGATGCTGGGTTTGCATGTCAGCGAGTGCCTGCCTCCCGCCGTGTGGGTCGAGGTTCGACCGAGACTTCAAGCGGCACTGGATGGCCAGGTGCAGCAGCACGAGGCCTGGTACACCGCGGCCAATGGAACACCGGTCTACATCAGCGCAACCTACCTCCCCGACATCCACGAAGGCCTGGTGCAAGGCGTGATCATGCAGGCCATCGACATCACCGAGCGAAAGCGCATCGAGGAGCGTGTGAGTCAACTCAACGACGAACTCGAGACCCGCATCAAAGAGCGCTCTTTGGAGCTGCTGGAAAGCGAGCAACGGTTCCGCCTGATGGTCGACAACCTGCGTGAGTACTGCATCTTTTTCCTGGACTCGCAAGGGTGCATCACCGACTGGACCGACAGCGCCCAGCGCATGGAAGGCTACTCACCAACCGAGATGCTGGGCCGGCACTACGCCCTCTTGTTCCAGCAAAGCGACGCGGGTGAGGCGATGGCCAATGCCAACCAGATGCTGCGCATGGCGGCATCGCGCGGTCAACATGAATTGCACTGCTGGCAAACCCGCAAGGACGGCAGCCAGTACTGGTCGCATTCGGTGTTGATCGCGCTGCGCGACGACAGCGGTGAGTTGCGCGGGTTTGCCAAGATCAACCGCGACATGACCGACGCCAAGCGGCTCGACGACCTGATGCGCAACATCAACGACGAGCTGGAAAACCGCGTGGTCGAGCGCACCGAGCAGTTGCTCGCCGCCAACAAGGACCTGGAGTCGTTCTCGTACTCGGTGTCACACGACCTGCGCTCCCCCTTGCGCCACATCTCCAGCTTCGTCAGCCTGCTGGAGGAGCACCTGGGCGACAACGGAGACGACACCACCCACCGGTACCTCGGGACCATCGGCAACTCGGCGCGCCACATGAGTCAGCTCATCGACGGCCTGCTCGCGTTCTCGCGCCTGGGTCGCTCTGCGGTCAATGTCACCGCCGTGGATTTCGCGATGCTGGTGGAGGCCGTGGTGAGCCAGATCGCCCACGACACCGAGGGTCGCGTGGTCGACTGGGTGATCGCCCCCGACCTGCCAGTGGTCCAGGGCGATGCCCTGCTGCTGCGCGAGGTGTGGGCCAACCTGCTGGGCAACGCGTTCAAATACTCCCGCCCGCGCGAGCGCGCCCGCATCGAGGTGGGCTGGAGCGTCGATCCGGCCGTCGGCTACACCTTCTATGTGCGCGACAACGGTGTGGGGTTCGACACCAAATACGCGCAAAAACTGTTCGGGGTGTTCCAGCGCCTGCACCGTGCGTCCGATTTCGAAGGAACGGGCATTGGGCTGGCGTTGACGCGTCGCATCCTGGAACGTCACGGTGGTAGCATCTGGGCAGAAAGCCAGCAGGGAGAGGGCAGCGTGTTCCATTTCTCACTGCCTTTTGAAGGCTGCAGCCCTTCAGACTCTTCCAACGATTCTGTCCCTTCCGTCCTGGAACCATGAACAAGAACGCCGAAGCCATCCTGCTCGTTGAGGACAATCCCGATGATGCCGAGCTCACCAAGCTGGCGTTGGCGCGTCACGGCCTGGACGGTCGGGTGACCCATGTGTCGGACGGCATGCAGGCCCTGGACTACCTCTACCGGCGTGATGGCTTTGCAGACCGTCCAGGTGGCAACCCGGTACTGGTGCTGCTCGACCTGAAGATGCCGCTGCTTGATGGGATCGGTGTGCTCAAGGAAATCAAGAGTTCGGACGCGCTTCGCAACATCCCCGTGGTGGTGCTGACCTCGTCCACCGAGCCCAGCGACCTGCAACGTGCCTACGAAGCCGGCACCAACGCCTACATCGCCAAACCCACCGAGTTTGCGCAGTTTCTGAGCGCCATGAAACACGTGTGCGAGTTCTGGATCAACATCAACCAGACCGCTCCCCAGTCGCCCAGCGCGGGCGTTCGCGCCACGGCCTTCGGCGAACTCGCCTGAAAGGGCCATATCCCGCTGATGGCGGGGTGTGACTGTCACACAGGCCGATAGATAGCCCGCAGCCAGCGCTGCGGCTTTGCTCCCGCCCAGTCTTGAGACAACCAGCGCCGCGAACCGTCTCGCCGGCCGCACAGGACAACTCAACGACCACCCCATCGGTGTCCGCCCGCCGCTCGTGCTCCATCTTCATCGCCTCGACGATGACGAGCACGTCACCTTGAAGCGGTGAGCGGAGGGGTGTCGTGCCGGCATTGATTCGCCCCAGACGGGCTCATCCGATCCAGCGCGCGACAGGGCGACAGGCTCATCCCGCGAACAGCGCCACGTTGCCGCCCGCGGCGGTGGTGTTGATGGTCAGGGTCTGCTCGGCGCAGAAGCGCAGCAAGTAGTTCGGCCCTCCCGCCTTCGGGCCGGTGCCACTCAGACCCTCGCCGCCGAAGGGTTGAACGCCCACCACGGCGCCAATCATGTTGCGGTTCACGTAAACGTTGCCCACGCGCGCCGCCGTGGCCAGCGCCTGCGCGCGGCTGTCGATGCGGGTCTGGATGCCCAGCGTGAGGCCGTAGCCCAGCCCGTTGATCTGGCGGATCACGTCCATCGGATCGCCGCCCCAGCGCACCACCTGCAGCACCGGGCCGAAGACTTCGGCTTTCACGTCGGCGATGGCCTTCACCTCAAACATCTGTGGCGGGACCAGGTTGGGCGTCGTTGTGGCCGGCGCAGCGGCTGGCAACAGCGCTTCGGCTTCGGCATGCAAACGCTGCAGGTGGCGACCGATGCCTTCAAACGCTTCGGCGTCGATCACCGGACCCAAGTCGGTCGCCAGCTCGGCCGGGGTGCCGGCCACCAGTTCTTTGGCCGCTCCCTGGATCATTTCGATCACATGGTCCGCAATGCCTTCGTGCAGGCACAGCAGCCGCAGGGCCGAGCAGCGTTGTCCGGCACTGCGGAAGGCGCTCTGCACCACCGCCTCGGCCACCTGCTCGGGCAGGGCCGTGCTGTCGACCAGCATGGCGTTGATGCCGCCGGTTTCGGCGATCAGCGGCACGATGGCGCCGTCCTTGGCGGCCAGCGCGCGCTGGATGATCTTGGCCACCTGCGTGGAGCCGGTGAACACGACACCCGCGATCCCCGGCTGCGCCACCAGCGATGCGCCCACGATCTCGCCCGGGCCATGCAGCAGTTGCAGCGCGTTGACCGGCACGCCGGCGGCGTACAGCAGCTTCACGGCTTCGAGCGCCACCGCCGGAGTCTGCTCGGCGGGTTTGGCCAGCACCGTGTTGCCGGTGGCCAGCGCCGCAGCGACCTGGCCCATGAAGATGGCGAGCGGGAAGTTCCAGGGGCTGATGCAGACCCAGGCGCCGCGGCCTTCCAGCCGCAGGACGTTGCTCTCGCCGGTGGGGCCAGGCAGTGTGGTGGGGGCCATCACGCGTTCGGCGTCGTTGGCGTAGAAGCGCAGGAAGTCCACCGCCTCGCGCACCTCGGACACCGCATCGCCCCAGGTCTTGTGTGCCTCTTTCACCAGCAGGGTGCAGAAGCGCGGCAGCTGCTGTTGCAGCGCATCGGCCGCGCGGCGCAGCGTGGCAACGCGCTCGGCCACCGGCGTGTGGTTCCAGCCGGCGAAGGCGGCCAAGGCTTTGGCAGACGCTGCATCCACCTCGGCGGTGCTGGCTTCGGGAATGACCGGCACCGGCGTGCTGGCAAGCGCGGCGAGCAGGGGCTCGCGCATCGAGGCGACCGCGAGGTCCAGGCCCTGGCTGTTGGCGCGCTTCGAGCCGTACAGATCGGCCGGCAGCGGCAGCGAGGGTTGGGGTTCCAGGCGCAGCGGCGAGATCAGCAGCTCGTCCATGCCCACCGACTCGTCGGCCAGCTGGTGCACGAAGGACGAGTTGGCACCGTTCTCCAGCAGGCGGCGCACCAGGTAGGCCAGCAGGTCGCGGTGCGCGCCCACCGGCGCATACACGCGGCAGGCCACCAGCGGGTTCTTCAGCACCTCGCGGTAGATGCCTTCGCCCATGCCGTGCAGGCGCTGCAGTTCAAACGGCACGCCATGGCGTGAAGCCATCTGCAGGATCGCTGAGATGGTGCCCGCGTTGTGCGTGGCGAACTGCGGAAAGATCGCATCGGGCGCGTCCAGCAACGCGCGCGCGCAGGCCAGGTAGCTCACGTCGGTGTGGTGCTTGTGGGTGAACACCGGGTAGGTCGGCAGGCCCAGCTCCTGCGTTCGCTTGATCTCGGCGTCCCAGTAGGCACCCTTGACGAGGCGGCACATGAACCGGATCTTGTACTGGCGGGCGAGCGCGGCCACGTGTTCGATCAGCTCCACCGCGCGGCTCTGGTAGGCCTGCATCGCCAGGCCCAGGCCGGCCCACTGCGGGCAGTGCTCGGCCACCAGCTGCGCCAGCGCTTCGAACACGTCGAGCGAGAGCTCCAGCCGGTCCACCTCTTCGGCGTCGATGGTGAGGTTGAGGTTGGCCGCCGCCGCGGCGCGGCACAGCGTCCACACGCGCGGAACCAGCTCTTCCATCACGCGCGCATGCTGCACGTCTTCGTAGCGCGGGTGCAGGGCGCTGAGCTTGATGGAGATGCCGTCGTTGTGCGCGGGCAAGCGCTTCGGGTCGGCCGTGCGCGCAATGGCGGTGATGGCGTTTTCATAACTGGCGAGATAGCGCAGCGCATCGGCATCGGTGCGTGCGCCCTCGCCCAGCATGTCGAAGCTGAAGCGCAGCTGGTCCAGCTTCTTGCGCGCCGAGGCGGCCTCCTTCATGCCCTCTTCAATCGTCTGCCCCAGCACGAACTGGCGGCCCAGCAACTGCACCGCGCGCAGTGTGGCCGCCACCACGGTCCTGGCGCCGAGCTTGACCATCAGTCCGGGCTGTTGGCCGGCTTCGGGCAGGAAATGTTTGGACATGGCAATCGCCGTGGACGACAGGCGCACCAGCGTGGAGTCGGCCGCGCCGTCAAAGTCCGCCCGGCCCAGCTGGTCCGCCGTCAAAGCGATGGCGGTTTCGGCATCGGGCACGCGCAGCAGCGCCTCGGCCAGGCGCATCAGGGCCAGGCCCTCGGCACTGGAGATCGGGTACTCCTTGAGAAGGCTCTCCATCGCCCAAAACGGCGGCGGGTTCTCGCGCACGGCACGCACCCAGGGCGCGGCCACGGTGGCAGCGGCGGCCCAGTCCAGCGCGCCCTGCAGCGCGGCCAGGCGCTGGGCCACGATGGCGACTTCGGGCCGGTAGGGGAAGGGCAGGCGGTCGGTGGTGCGGGGCATGGATATCTCCGGAAATCGGCTCGGTTGGTGAATCCCGTGATGGTGCCGATTCATTCAATAAATTTTTGGCTGTATTTTTTCAGTTCACCGGATAATTCACTACCCATGAGCGAAACCACCCATGACCTCGACCGCATCGACCTGCGCATCCTGAACGTCCTGCAGGCCGACGGTCGCATCGCCAACCTGAAGCTGGCCGAAGCGGTGGCGCTCTCGCCCACCGCCGTGCTCGCGCGCACCCAGCGCCTGCAGCGCGACGGCTACATCCTGGGCTTTGAAGCGCGGCTGAACCCGCTCAAGCTCGGCCGAGGGATGATGGTGTTCGTGGAGGTGCTGCTGGACCGCACCACACCGAATGTCTTCAACGAGTTCAAGGCCGCGGTGCAGGTGCGCGACGAGATCATGGAATGCCACATGGTGGCCGGCGGCTTCGACTACCTGCTCAAGACCCGCATGGCCGACATGGCCGCCTACCGCGATTTCGCCGGCAGCGTGCTGTGGCAGCTGCCTGGTGTGCGCGAGACGCGCACCTACGCGGTGATGGAAGAGGTGAAGAACAGCAGCCGTTTACCCCTTTGACAAGCTCCATCGGCCAGCGACAATGCCCAGCACCCTATTTCTGGAGCCGTCCATGCCCAAAGCCTCCCCTCTGCTGTCCTGCCTGCTGCTGTGTTCCGCGAGCGCCTTCGCGCAAACCCAGGCGCCCGGTCTGTGGGCCGTCCAGAGCAAGATGGGCGGCAACCCCGAGATGGACAAGGCCATGGCCGAAATGCAGAAGCAGATGGCCAGCATGCCACCGGCCCAGCGCAAACAGATGGAAGCGATGATGGGGAAGAATGGCATGAGCGTGGCCCCGGGTGGCGGCTTCTCCCTCAAGGTCTGCATCACACCAGAGATGGCCGCCCGCGCCGAGCTGCCGTCCCAGACCGAGGGCAGTTGCACCAACACCATCACTTCTCGCAGCGCCAGCACGCTCAAGATGAAGTACGTCTGCACCAACCCGCCGTCGTCGGGCGAGGGCACCTACACCTTCAATGGTGACAAGGCCTACACGATGAAGATGGTGATGCAGTCGGTCCGCAACGGCAAGCCGGAAAGCATGACCATCGACGGCCAGGGGCAGTGGCTAGCCGCCGACTGCGGAGCAGTCAAACCGATCCAGATGCCCGCAGCACCCGCCAAGTAAATCTCAACCCTTGGGCCGACTGCCGAAAATGGCCCGCCCCACCCGGACCATGGTCGAGCCCGCCGCCACGGCGGCGTCCAGGTCGTCGCTCATGCCGAGTGACAGGGTGTCCAGGTTCAGGCCTTGGGCATTGAGGTCGTCGAACAAGCCGCGCGCTCGCAGGAACAACACGCGCTGGCTTTCGAAATCCGGCGTTGGTTCGGGAATGCACATGAGGCCACGCAGCCGCAACCCGGGCAAGCCGGCGACCGCGTGGGCTAGATCGGACAACGCGTCGGGCGCGACCCCCGACTTGTTGGCGCCGCCGTCCACATTCACCTGCAGGCAGACCTGCAAGGGTCGCAAGCCTTCCGGACGCTGCTCGCTCAGCCGCTGGGCAATCTTGAGCCGGTCCACCGACTGCACCCAGTCGAAATGGGCCGAGACCAGCCGGGTCTTGTTGCTTTGCACCGGTCCGATGCAATGCCATTGCAGCCCAGCGTCGGCGTGCGTAGCCCGCAGAGACAGCACCTTCTCCACGCCCTCCTGGACGTAGTTCTCACCAAAGGCCTGCTGCCCAGCAGTGATCGCCTCAGCCACTGCCTCTGGGCCAAACGTCTTTGAGACGGCCAACAATGTGACGGCTTTCACATCGCGTCCCGCGGCGATGCTGGCCTGGGCGATACGCTCCCGAACCCCTTGGAGATTGTCTGAAATGATCGTCATAATCAGTCTGTAACACCAACACTGCACGGGACCCCGGGATGGACATCACCCAACTGCTCGCCTTCAGCGTCAAGAACAAAGCCTCCGATTTGCACCTGTCTGCTGGGCTCCCGCCCATGATACGGGTGCACGGTGACGTGCGCCGCATCAACGTCGAGCCGCTGGACCACAAGATGGTGCACAGCATGGTGTACGACATCATGAACGACTCGCAGCGCAAGCAGTACGAGGAGTTCTTGGAGTGCGACTTCTCTTTCGAGATCGAGGGCCTGGCACGTTTTCGCGTCAACGCCTTCAACCACAACCGGGGCGCAGGCGCCGTGTTCCGGACCATTCCGAGCAAGATCCTCACGCTGGAACAACTCAACGCGCCCAAGATCTTTGGCGACCTTGCGCTGCGCCCGCGCGGCCTCGTGCTGGTGACCGGCCCGACCGGATCGGGCAAGTCGACCACCCTGGCAGGCATGGTGAACCACCTGAACGAAACCGAATACGGCCACATCCTCACGGTCGAAGACCCGGTCGAATTCGTGCACGAATCCAAGAAGTGCCTGATCAACCAGCGCGAAGTCGGCCCGCACACGCTGAGTTTTTCCAACGCACTGCGCTCGGCCCTGCGCGAAGACCCGGACGCCATCCTCGTGGGTGAAATGCGCGACCTGGAGACCATCCGTCTGGCCATGACGGCCGCCGAAACCGGCCACCTCGTTTTCGGAACCTTGCACACCTCCAGCGCCGCCAAGACCATCGACCGCATCATCGACGTGTTCCCGGCCGAAGAAAAAGACATGGTCCGCGCCATGTTGTCCGAATCGCTGGTGGCCGTGATCTCTCAAACCCTGTGCAAGGTGAAAGACGGTAGCGGACGCGTGGCGGCGCACGAAATCATGATCGGCACCAGCGCCATCCGCAACCTGATCCGCGAGGCCAAGGTGGCGCAGATGTACTCGGCCATCCAAACCGGTCAGGGCGTGGGCATGATGACGCTGGACCAGAACCTGTCTGAACTGGTGAAACGCAACGTCATCAGCGCAGCCGAGGCACGCAGCAAGGCGAAGATTCCGGAAAATTTCCCTGGGTAGGCATGATCTCCCCCGTTGCTTGCTCGCTGCGCGTAGCCGCATACCCCCCAGGGGGCAACGCGAGCGGCCCGGCGGAGCCGGTTCCGCCGCGTTCCCGGTTGGCACTGGCCTCCGGCACCGCTCGGGCTGTTTGAACACAGACAATGAAGACGAAAAGGTAGCTTCTCATGGAACGCGATCAGGCATCCAAGTTCATCAACGACCTGCTCAAGCTGATGATCAGTCGAGGCGGCAGCGACCTGTTCATCACGGCCGACTTTCCGCCCGCCATCAAGGTGGATGGCAAGGTGGTGAAAGTGTCGCCTCAGCCGCTCAACCCGGTGCACACGCTGGCCCTGGCACGCGCGATCATGAACGACAAGCAGGCAGCGGAATTCGAGCGCACCAAGGAGTGCAACTTCGCGATTTCGCCGCCAGCCATTGGCCGCTTCCGCGTGAGCGCTTTCATTCAGCAAGGCAAGGTCGGCATGGTGATGCGGACGATTCCCGCCGTGCTGCCCACCATCGACAAGCTCGGTCTGCCGCAGGTGCTGAAAGACGTGGTCCTGTCCAAGCGCGGCCTGTGCATCCTGGTCGGCGCGACCGGCTCGGGCAAGTCCACCTCCCTCGCCGCGATGGTGGACTGGCGCAACGAGAACACCCATGGCCACATCATCACCATCGAAGATCCGGTGGAGTTCGTGCACGCCCACAAGAACTGCGTGATCACCCAGCGAGAAGTCGGACTGGACACCGACAGCTGGGAAGCGGCGCTGAAGAACACGCTGCGCCAGGCGCCCGATGTGATTTTGATGGGCGAAATCCGTGATCGCGAGACCATGGAACACGCGATCCAGTTCTCGGAAACCGGTCACCTGTGTCTGGCCACCCTGCATGCCAACAGCGCCAACCAGGCGCTGGACCGCATCATCAACTTCTTCCCCGAAGAGCGGCGTGCGCAGTTGCTGATGGACCTGTCACTCAACCTGCGCGCACTGATCTCGCAGCGGCTGGTTCCCCGGCAAGACAACAAGGGTCGCCATGCCGCCGTGGAGATCATGCTGAACTCGCCCTTGATTTCCGACCTGATCTTCAAGGGCGAAGTCGCGGAGATCAAGGAAGTGATGAAGAAGAGCACCAACATGGGCATGCAGACCTTTGATCAGGCGCTGTTTCACGCCTTCGAAGCCAACCTTATCACCTTTGAAGACGCGCTGCGCAATGCCGACTCGCTCAACGATCTGCGGCTGCAGATCAAGCTCAACAGCCAGCGGGCGAAGAC
>NZ_MUNZ01000049.1 GCF_002001205.1 Hydrogenophaga sp. A37 | reverse complement strand
CGTCAACCGCCCCCGGGACCCTGTCTCCCATTTCCGCCCTGTCGCCACTCGACGGCCGCTACGCCGGGCGCCTCGCGCCGCTGCGCCCCTTGATGAGCGAGCAGGGCTACATGCACCGCCGCGTGCAAGTGGAAATTGCCTGGTTCATCGCCTTGTCCGACGCCGGATTCGAGGAGTTCAAGCCGCTCACGCCCGGCGCGCGCACCTACCTGATGGGCCTGGTGAAGAACTTCAGCGAAAACGACGGTCTGGCCATCAAGGACATCGAAAAGGTCACCAACCACGACGTGAAGGCCGTGGAGTACTGGATCAAATCCAAGTTCGACGCGCGGCCCGAACTGGAAAAGGCCGCCGAGTTCGTGCACTTCGCCTGCACCAGCGAAGACATCAACAACACCAGCCACGCCCTGCAGCTCAAGGGCGGGCGCGACGCGGTGCTGCTGCCCGCGCTGGACGGCGTGATCGCCAAGCTGCGCACCATGGCCCACGCCTTTGCCGACGTGCCCATGCTCAGCCGCACCCACGGCCAGACCGCCAGCCCCACCACCGTGGGCAAGGAGATCGCCAATGTGGTGGTGCGCCTGACCGCCGCGCGCGAGAAGATCGCCAGCGTGAAGCTCATGGGCAAGATGAACGGCGCCGTGGGCAACTACAACGCGCACCTCTCGGCCTGGCCCGATTTCGACTGGGAAGCCTTCAGCCGCAAGGTGATCGAAACGCCCGAGCCGCTGGGCCTGGGCCTGACTTTCCAGCCGTATTCGATCCAGATCGAGCCGCACGACTACATGGCCGAGCTGTTCGACGCCGTGGCGCGCACCAACACCATCCTGATCGACCTCGCACGCGACATCTGGGGTTATGTGAGCGTGGGCTACTTCAAGCAGCGCCTGAAGGCGGGCGAGATCGGCTCCTCCACCATGCCGCACAAGGTCAACCCGATCGACTTCGAAAACGCCGAAGGCAATCTGGGCCTGGCCAACGCGCTGCTCAGGCACCTGAGCGAGAAGCTGCCGATCAGCCGCTGGCAGCGCGACCTGACCGATTCCACCGTGCTGCGCAACATGGGTGTGGCCCTGGGCTACGCGGTCCTGGCCTACCACTCAATGGGTGTGGGCCTGGGCAAGCTGGAGCTCAACGAAGAAGCACTGGCTGCAGACCTGGACGCGTCGTGGGAAGTGCTGGCCGAGCCGATCCAGACCGTGATGCGGCGTTTCGGGGTGTCCGGCGCGTACGAAAAACTGAAAGAAGTGACGCGCGGCAAAACCGTGACGGCCGAGGCGCTGCATGCGCTGATCCGCAGCCTGGAGATTCCCCAGACCGAAAAAGACCGCTTGCTGGCGCTGACCCCGGGCAGCTATACCGGCAAAGCCGCCGAGCTGGCGCGCCGCACCTGAGCGCGCGCCGCTCAAACAGCAGCCGGTCCCTTGCGGCCGGCTTTTTTTCGCCCGTTTTTTGTCTATTTTTCGCCAATTTCCAGCGTTTTTCGAGGCTCAGGGCCCCGTGACTTGACATGGCTCAAGTCGGCGCGGGTGTTGGACACCTACATTGACCCCCTGAAGTCGTCCGTCCGAGGCGATGCCGCGCCGCACCACCGGTCGATTCCTCGTTGGAGAAACAATCATGGCCATTGAGCTGTACAACAAGAATGGCCATGTGTGCCTGATGTTCACCCACCTGAGCGACGAGGGCGGTGAAGCGGTGCAAGCCAATCAATTCCTCGTGATCGACGAGCAGCAGGGCGCGATCATCGACCCCGGCGGCAACATGGCCTACAACGAGCTGCTGCTTACCATCGGCCGCTACTTTCCGCCCAACAAGCTCACCGAGATCCTGGCCTCGCACGCCGACCCGGACATCATTGCCTCGCTCGACCGCTGGATGACCAGCACCCAGGCCACGCTCTACATCTCCAAGCTGTGGGAGCGCTTTGCGCCCCACTTCTGCAAGCCGGGCAAGACGGCCGGGCGCATCGTGGGCATTCCGGACCCCGGCATGCGCATCCCGCTGGGGCGCAGCGAAATCGTGGCGCTGCCCGCGCACTTCATGCACTCGGAGGGCAATTTCCAGTTCTGGGACCCGGTCAGCCGCATCCTGTTTTCGGGCGATCTGGGCGTCTCGCTGGGCACGTCGGCCGAAGCGGGCCAACCCATCACCAGCCTGGCACCCCACCTGCCCCGCATGGAAGCCTTTCACCGGCGCTACATGGTGTCGCAGAAGGTGCTGCGCCTGTGGACGAACATGGCGCGCACCCTGCCCATTGCGATGATCGTGCCGCAGCATGGCGCCCCCATGGTGGGCGACGCGATTCCCGAGTTCCTGGGCTGGATCGGTGACCTCTCGTGCGGTATCGACCACCTGAGTCAGGCGAATTACACCGTCCCACGCTGAGGCGTCCCCCGCTCGGCGTAACGATTGAAGCGCCACGCGCTGGCCTCTTGTGTGATGCGGCGCCAGACCACGCGCTTTTCGCTCGGGCTCATGGTTGTCCAGTGCTGCACTTCGTCGAAACTGCGGCCGCAGCCCTTGCAGGTCTCGTCGCCCTGGCTGGTCGAGCAGATGGCGATGCAGGGTGTGTCGGGGGTGGTCTGAACCCAGGTCAGCCAGGCCTTGCGCGCCGCGTCGGGCATAGAGACCTCGTCGGCCTCGCTCTCGTGGAAGTACACCATCAGCGCATACACCGGCGCCAGCGCTTGCAACTCTGGCGCCAGCGCCATGCCATCGGGCGTGGGTGAGCGCTCACGCCAGTAATTGATCGCGGCTTCGATGTCGGTGATGTGGATGCCGGCCATGGGAGGGCGATGATAGCCAGCGCACCCCCATGCTGGCGCAGCGGGGTCTTTGGGCGCGCTGTGGAAAGTGCTTATCCCCGCCGACAGCCACAGACAGGTGGGCACCCGTACAATCGCCGCACTCGAAGGGGAGTAGCTCTCCGGCGGGGGTGGCGGGCCAGCGCGGGCCGCCCATTCCAGCCGTTCGGACTGTCGTCAACACGAAGCCTTAAAGCTTCCGGCGGTCCGAGTCAGGTGATTCGTCACCTGACTGAGCAAGACCTTTGATAGGCCCACCCGGGCCGATCAAGGCCTGCCTGCCCTTGCGTTGGTGCTTGCTGTTGCAAGGTCACCGTGCGCGAAGTGAGCCGCCCGCAACTGCTGGGCGGCCTGGTCAGGACCGGACAACAACCACAACGAGGACCACATGGAATTCCTGACATCACCTGAGTTCTGGGTCGCCCTGGGACAGATCATCATCATCGACATCCTGCTCGGCGGTGACAACGCGGTCGTGATCGCGCTGGCCTGCCGCAAGCTGCCGCCCGCACAACGCACCAAGGGCATCATCTGGGGCACGGTCGGCGCCATCATCCTGCGCGTGGTCCTGATCATGTTCGCGATGACGCTGCTCAGCGTGCCGTTCATCAAGCTGGTGGGTGCGATTCTGCTGGTCTGGATCGGCGTGAAGCTCCTGGCGCCCGACGAAGACGGTCACGGCGACATCCAGGGCAGCGACAAGCTGCTCGCCGCCATCAAGACCATCATCGTGGCAGACTTGGTGATGAGCGTGGACAACGTGATCGCCATCGCCGGCGCCGCGCAGAACGCCGGGGACCACTCGACGCTGCTGGTGATTCTGGGCCTGCTGATCTCCATTCCCATCATCGTCTGGGGTAGCACCGTCGTCATCAAGTTGATGGCGCGCTTCCCCTTCATCATCACCCTGGGCGGCATGTTGCTGGGCTGGATCGCGGGCGGCATGCTGGTGACCGATCCCGCTTTCGTCACCCCCGACAAGTGGACCTGGATGCCCAAGCTGGGCACGGTGGACGCGCAGGGCGCGGCGGTCATTTCGGACACGCTGTACTGGGCCGCCCACATCGCCGGCGCGCTGCTGGTGCTGGCCATCGGCAAGCTCATTGCTTCGCGTCAAAAGCCAGCGGACGAAGAAGCGAGCGCCTGACATGGCATGGGCAGGGCACGCTGCGGTGCAGCGTGCTAGAGACAAGGCGGTACCCTCGGGTGGCCGCCTTTTTTTTTGACCTCGATGCTATGCTGACCACATGAAACTTCTACTGAAATGGCTGCTCTCGGCCTGCGCCTTGCTGTTGGTGGCCTACCTCTACCCGGGCGTGCAAGTGCAGAGCTTCACCTCGGCCTTGATTGCGGCGGCCGTGGTGGGCTTGTTCAACGTCTTGCTGCGTCCGGTGCTGGTGGTGCTGACGCTGCCTGTGACCGTGATCACGCTGGGGCTGTTCCTGTTCGTGATCAACGCGCTGCTGTTCTGGGCCGCCGCCAGCGTGCTCGACGGCTTCCACGTCAACGGCTTTGGCGCCGCGCTGCTGGGCTCGCTGATCTACTCGGCGCTGATGCTGCTGGTGGACATGGCGCTTAAGTCAGTTCTCTCGCGCTGACTCGCGCAACTGCTCTTCCACCTCGCGTCGGCGCACGTCGACGATGGCCAGCTCCATCGCGTCGGCGCTGCGCTCCGCCGCCGGCAAGGACTGCGCGGCCTTGAAGCGGTCGGCGGCACCCGCAAAATCAAACTGCGCGGCGCGCGCCTCGGCCTCTGAGCGCACCGAGCGCAAGCGCTGGCCCTGAGCCGCCTGAAGGCGCGACAAGGTCTGCCAGGCCTGAGCGTCCTTCGGATTCACCACCAGCCACTGTTGCAGTCGGGCCGCCGCAGCCGGCGAAGCGGGCGTGGAAAGCGCCGCCTGGGCGCCCAGCAACAGGTCGGCGCGGGAGCTGCCGGTCAGCGCGCGGTCGCGCAGCGACGCCAGCAGACCGTCGTTCAGCCCATGGGCCTTGGGGCCCAGCAAGATCTCCAGTTGCAGCAGGTCCACCACCCCCTGGGTCGCGGCCGGCGCGCTGGCGCGCAAACGCTGCGCGAGCGCCAGGGCCTGCGGCGCCTGACCGAGCCGGTGGGCCGACAACGCGGCAGCATACAGATCGGCCGACCCGGCCTGCGGCGCCTGGCCGACCTGCAACCAGGCACGCTGTCGATCGGTCGCGTTTTCCGCGAGCACGCGGGCCCTTGCAGCCATGAGGGCGTGCACAGCCGGCGGTGGCGCTGTGGTCAACAACGGCGCGGCGCCCACGCGAGGGCCGACAGCCAAGGGCGCGTCGACCAGCGGCAGACGGGAACGCATGTCGGCCATCCGTTCACTGGTCAGCGGGTGGCTGCGCAGGTAGGGGAACGAACCGTCGTCGTTCAGGCGCGCGGCCTGCTGCAGCTTGTCGAACATGGTGACAAAGCCGCGCCCCTCGAAACCGGCCGTGGTCAGCACACCAAAGCCCACCCGGTCGGCCTCGCGCTCCATGTCGCGCGAGAAATTGAGCTGCGACTGCATCGACACCGCCTGACTCCCCGCGATGGCGGCGTTGGCCACGTCGGCATTGGCCCGAGCCGCCAGCACGCCCAGGATCATGGCGCCCATCAGCCAGGGCGCCTGCTGCTCCTGGCGCGAGAGCATGCGCGCGATGTGGCGCTGCGACACGTGGCTGAGCTCGTGCGCCAACACGCTGGCAAGCTCTTGCGAGCTGTCGGTCACCGCCACCAGGCCCAGGTGCACACCCAGGTAACCCCCCGGCAGCGCGAACGCATTGACACGTTTGTCGCGCGAAATCACCAACTGCCAGGCCAGGCGCTCTGACAGCTCGGGCGGCACATCGCCGCGCGCACGCGCCGCGCCCAGCAAGGGATGCCAGAGTGACTGCAAATAGTCGACCAGCACCGGGTCGTCCAGGTAATCGGGGTCGCGGTAGATGTCGCGGGCGATGCTGTCGCCCAGCCGCCGTTCCGCCGCGATGGACATGCCGACACCGTCGCCCAGCGCGGGCAGAGATGTGTTCTGGGCATGAGACAAAGACGCCGGCACCGCCGCCAGCGCGGCGAGCATCAGGCCCGCAGACACCAGCCGCGAACCCAGCGGGCGCAGGGAAAAAGGATGGGAATGCATCCCCGTATGATGCCGCCAAGCCCCAGAGGTTTCTGTAAAGACCTCGCAAAGAAAACCCACCATGCCCGACATCACCCCCCCTAGCACCAGCCCGCTCACCCACTTCGACGCCCAGGGACAGGCTCACATGGTGGACGTGTCCGCCAAAGCCAGCACCCACCGCGTGGCCGTCGCCGAAGGCCACATCAGCATGGAGCCGGCCACCCTGGCGCTGATCCAGAGCGGCAACGCCAAGAAAGGTGACGTGCTCGGCATCGCCCGCATCGCCGGCATCCAGGGCGCCAAACGCACCAGCGACCTGATCCCGCTCTGCCACCCGATTGCGCTCACGCGCGTGGCGGTGGAGTTTGAGGTGAACGCGTCAACCAACAGCGTGTTGTGCCGTGCAACAGCCGAATGCACCGGCCAGACCGGTGTGGAAATGGAAGCCCTCACCGCCTGCAGCGTGGCGCTGCTGACGATCTACGACATGTGCAAGGCGGTGGACCGGGGGATGACAATTGGAGGGGTGCGGTTGATGGAAAAACACGGTGGCAAATCGGGCAGCTTCGTCAACAGCTGAGTCCACGCCCAATCATCGGACCGTGGATGGGTTGCTTCAGAACCCGTCCACCGGTGCAAAGGCCAGCACCTTTGCCGTACTCAAATTCACGAACGCAACCCAGTTGGTCGATTTGAAGCTGGTCAACGGGACCCAGCCCAGCGCAGATTCTTTTTCACCGCTTTCCCTAACGGCCTGATCAATAAGAGATGCCGCATCGGGCTGCTTGATTCGCAAGACATCAATGGGTTTTGCCCTAGTGAGCACCTGAGCTTTGTTCAGCTCATAGGGTTGCCACCAATCCGGGCGTGCCGAAGGCTCCAGCCCCTGCATAGAAAGGTCCATGCTTTGCAATTTTTCATCGGGGTTCCGAGGATCTCGCAATCCAATGATCGTTGGCCCCGTCCAAGGCAGTATATGGAAGCCGCCCATTTCAGGTTTCAGAGCTCCTGGCTGGATGTCTGCAACAGAAACCACCTTGAATCGGTCAACTTCAAACACAAGATACACAGGCCGAGCCTGAGCCACGGTGTACATGCCATAGCCCAAAGCCGCCAATTGAACCAAAGCCACCAGACTCAAGTCCAGAAACAACTCCCGCTTGGATTTTTTGGGATTAAACAGAACCAATGTCAAAAGGGGGCCACAAACCAGGTCGACGGCCACGACAATCAGGAACAACTCCCGTCCACCGGCCAGATCCCGGTAAGGGTATGGATACCACAGGCCAAACACCAGTGCAGCAGCCATAGCCGCCACAAGCACACTGATAAAAAAGTGCACGGCCGCAGCACGCACTGCGGCCACTCCGCGTCTCGTGAAACTCGTCATTTCAAGCAGATCAAAAACTCAACGGCACATTGATGGCGCAAATCTGGCAGGAACGGTGCCTACCGCTGCCCCCGTCCCGAATCCCCCAGAAGCGGCTTGTGTGCCTGCCCCGGTGCCCGCAGCTGAAGTGCACAGCCAATCAATCGCACCATTGACAGGTGGCGTGGTGGATTGTGCAGCAGGCAAAGTCAATGGAGCGCCGGCTGTCCCCCGAATGTAAGGGGTCAAAATCAAGGTGTCCTCACCCACTCCGATTCCGCCCACACGGGCGGCACTGTAGGTGATCGTGATTGCGCCGGTGTTGGCGCCCACTGCGCCAGCATTCAGCAAGACCGAATTCACGTACTTGCTGTTGGCACCTGTGCCTCCCGCCTGTGCATTCCAGACCCCAGAAACATTGACCAGATCAACCTGCCCAGCAGCCCCCTCCGACCCGACCAGGGTTTTTGTCGCGGCCGCCAAGCTCAGGCCCTCGACCAATCGCGTCCGGACCGTGTAGTCCTGATAGGCCGGCAAAGCCACAGCAGCCAAGATGCCTATGATGGCCACCACGATCATCAGCTCGATCAGGGTGAAACCTTTTTGAAGCCGTATTTTCATGATCAGCGGTCTCCGCTTTGGCCTAAAAAAAAGGGAACGTTCTCACGCTCCCCTTTTTTGATTCAAGCCGGATTTATCGGCATTGTGCAGGAGCAAAACGTGCCGCAATGGTGCCCGTCGCAGCCGGTGCTGCGAAGCCGCCGGTGGCCGCATTGGTGCCAGCGCCGACACCAGCGACAGACGTGCACAGCCAGTCGATGGAGCCGGGGGTGGGGGGCGTGGCGGCCAGGGCCGTGGCCAAGGTCACGGCAGCACTGGCTGTGGTCGCAGTGCCCGCAGCACCACGGATGTAGGGCGAAACCACCAGCGTATCGGAGGCGCCAATGCCACCGACGTTGGCACCCAGATAGGTGATGGTGATGTCACCGGTTACGTTACTTGCCAGCACCGAAGCTACGTACTTGCTGTTGGCACCGGTAGCGCCAGCCTGAGCGTTCCAGGTGGTCGTCACACGGCCAAGATCAGCGAGGCTGGTCACACCGTCGGTCGCGATCTGTTGCTTGAGCGAATTCGCCAGGCTCAAACCTTCCGTCACGCGGGCACGGATCGTGTAGTCCTGGTAAGCCGGCAGAGCGACAGCAGCCAGAATACCGATGATGGCCACCACGATCATCAGCTCGATGAGGGTGAAACCTTTTTGCATGGAACGCTTCATTTAGAAAACTCCTAGAGGTGTTTGGGGTTGAGGACGTGTGCTATTGAGCAGAGAGCGTGCCAGGCTGAAATACCCGTGTTTCTGAGCGCTTTTTCACGCTTTGCCGCCGGCAGGTGACGATTTGTGTCCTATGTCACCTCGCGTCACCGACAATTTTTGCCAGTCTCCGCGTCCATAACAATTTTTGTCACAGCTCAAAAGTCTGCCCAGCGCTGAGCCAGCGGATGTCGTGGCCTAGCTGGTCCGTCGTCGCGGTTCGGCGTTTGATCGAAACGGCGGATTCTTCCGGGATGAAGCCGGCCGCGCCTATCGGACGTGCAGGCGCTGAGCGAGGTGGCGGGGGTCATTCAACGCGGGGAGGGTGAGCTAAGCGAGCAGCAGCCTGGGTGGCGCCAAGCCCAAGGCCGTGATCGACATCGATGGTCAGGAATGCGCGGTGAAGTTCTTTGATGGCGAGGCTTGGGACCAACCCTTGATCGTGCATGCCTGCATGGCGCTGGCAATCAAAGCTGGGGTCACGACAGCGCAAACCCGGGCGATTCGCTTGCCAGCAGAGCACGCGCTGGCGGTTGAGCGCTTTGACCGGGTGGGCGGTCGACGGATGCGCAGCCTCTCGGCGAGCAGCTTGATCCGTGCCGCCACGCCACAAGGCGAGGCGCCCCAGTTCGGTTACCCGCACCTCGCCCGCCGCCTTCGAGCTTTGTGCCAGGTGCATCCGCTCGACACGCACTTGGCTGATTTGTTCCAGCGCATGGTGTTCAACATCTTGATCGCCAACACCGACGATCACGAAAAGAACAATGCCGTGACATGCGAGTTCGTCGGTGGCTTTCCGGTGTGGAAACTGAGTGCGGCCTACGACGTGGTTACCACAGGCTTCGGTGCAACGGCACACGAGTTCATGATCGCCGATGACGTGGTGGCGCCCGGCCTGGAAGCAGCGGTGTCGGTGCACCGCGACTTCAACCTGTATGAGCAACAGGCACGCACGGTCGTCAGCGAGGTGATTGGGGTGGTGGACGGCTGGCGCGCAGACTTTCGCGAGGCCGGTGTCAGCTCAGACGACATCGAGGCTTTGGCTGAATGCATCGACGACAAAGATCTGCTGGTGCAGCGCGAGCGTCACCGCACGCCGGCCACGTTAGACCAAACCCGACGTCAGCCCAAAACCGGCATGCCCCCGCATTTTTCGGTAGTGGCCGAAGGTATGCGTCAGGCGCTCACAGCTCGAAAGTCTGCCCGGCGCTGAGCCAGCGGATGTCGTGGCGCACGTCGTTGTCACGGTTCGGCGTTTGATCGAAGCGGCGGATTTCTTCCATGATCAGACCGGTCTCGGCCGGCTTGGTGTGGGTGATGTAGATCGGGAAGCGGTGGTCACACTGAATCTGGTCGAGCTCTTCGGCCAGGGTGCTGGGCGCGAGATGCAGGCTGCGCTTGGCGAGCGCTCTCTCACGGTCGCTGAAGGCGGTTTCGATGATGAGCAGGGCCACCTTGAGCTGGTTGACGCGTTGCCAAAAGGCCGGGTTGCGCTCGGTGTCGCCGCTGAAGACCCAATGGCCGCTGGCGCTGTTCACCGCGTAGCCGACGGCGGGCACGGTGTGCACCGCAGGCAGCACTTCGATGGTTTTGCCGCCCACCTGCAGGGTCTCTCCCACATGGATGGCGTTGAAGCGCATCAGCGGCGTGTCGGCGCTGGGGATGGCCGAAAAATCGGGCCAGATCAGGTTGTTGAAGATGTGCACCTTGAGCGCGTCGATGGTGCCGGGCAGGGCGTGCACCTGAAGCGGTGGGGCGCCGGCGGCCAGCCGCAGCGCGGCCACAGCGTCGAGCATCAGCGGCAGGCTGGCGACGTGGTCGAGGTGTGAGTGGGTGAGCAAGACGTGGTTGACGGCGGCCATCTCGTCCAGGCTGAGGTCGCCCACGCCGGTACCGGCGTCGATCAGCACGTCATCGTCCAACAAAAACGAGGTGGTTCGGCAGCCTTGGGCAATGGCGCCAGAACACCCCAGTACACGTACCCTCATTGGCTTTCCAGGTGATGGGCCCCGGGAGCGGGCGGCCTATTTGGTGTCAAAGGTCGTCGAACCGTCCCAGCCCGCAGGCGGCGGTGAATGACGCATTGAGACTACCCGGTCGGCATAAAGGCGGTAAAGGACTTTTTTGGCACTCTGGCGCTGCAAGTTGAGCAGATGCACGTCGCAGGCGTTCCAGTCTTGGTTGCGCCACGCTTTCAAGGCTTTTTGCCATTCGCGCAGCTCGTCTTCCAGCGCGATGGACGTCTGTTCCCGGGTGCATATTGGCGTGTGGATGACCACGGCCTGGGCCTTGCCTTTCACCTGCACCCGGTCCAGCTCCTGCCAGACGAAGCCCGGCGCCTGGCGGCGGGTCGATTCGCTGGCCACGATGTCCACGCCGTACAACTTGGAGAGGCCTTCGAGGCGCGCGCCCAGGTTCACGGCGTCGCCCACCACGGTGTAGCTGCGGCGCACATCGGAGCCCATGTCGCCCACACACATCTCACCGGTGTTCAGCCCCACTCCCACACCGATGGCCGGCAGGCCCGCCTGGTGGCGTTCGTGGTTGATCGCCCGGATGGCCTGCGACATGTCCAGCGCGGTCTGCACCGAAAGGCTGGCGTGGTCAGGTGTCTCGACAGGGGCACCCCAGAAGGCCATGACGCAGTCGCCCATGTATTTGTCGATGGTGCCGCGATGGCCTCGAATGATGCGGGTCAGGCGGCTGAACACGGTGTTGAGCAGCCCTTGCAGCTCGGTGGGCGGCATGGTCTCGGAGATTTGGGTAAAGCCGCGCATGTCGCAGAACATCACGGTGAGTTCGCGCGTGGACGCGTCCATGCTGTAGTTGTCGGGGTCTTTGACCATCTCGTCGACCAGCTCGGGCGGCACGTAGGTGCCGAACAGCTGGGCCAACTCGCGCTTGGCCCGGCTCTCGACAAGGTAGCCGTAGCTCATGTTGAGCGCGAATGCGAACGCGGCCATAACCATCGTGCTGGCCACGGGCAACACCAGCGCGTGGGCGAGGTAGAGCCAGGTGTTGAGCCCCAGCACCACGGTCACCACCAGCACGCTCAATGCCACGGCGCGCGCGGCGCTGAGCAAGGGCAGCGCGAGCGCAAGCACCAGGCCAGCGAGCACAAGCACCACGAGTTCGTAGCCAACGGCGTAGTCCGGCCGGTTCGCCAGGCGGCCGTCGAGCAGGCCGGCGATGAGGTTGGCGTGGGTTTCGACACCGGGGTAGGTTTCGCTCAAGGGTGTGACGCGCAGGTCTTGCAATCCGGGGGCCGTGGTGCCCACGAGCACGATCTTGTCCTTGAGTTCGCCCGGCGCCACGCGGCCCGCCAGCAGATCGCTCGCGGACACGTAGCGGAACGACCCGCCGCGAGGACCACCCGGTCCGCGGAAGGGCACGAGCACGGTCAGGCGGTCGTCGACCGGGATCTGCAGCGACGAGCCGCCCTTGCTCAGCCGGATGCTTTCGAGCGCCTCGTAATCACGGCCCAGCCATCCCTGCGCCGGAAACCCGGGTTCGACCTTGGGGCTCCCGGTCAGCAGGCGGAACATGGCGAGCGCCAGGGACTCGTAATACGCGCCCTGGTACTCGGCCAGCAAAGGCAGGGTTCGGACCACGCCATCACTGCTGCTGGCGACCGCATTGAAAAATCCCGCCAGTGGCGCGGCCTGGGCCAGCGGAGCGATGTTGGCGCCATGGCCGTTCCATGGCGCGCTGCGGATGGTGCGCCCCCCCAAAGCCTCGAAGCCCATGACCGGCGCTGGCAACACGCCGCTGGTGCGACCCTCGCGGTCGCTGGTGAAGTAGTAGCCGAGCACCACTGGCCGGCCTTGCAGTGATTGGGCGAAGCGGCTGTCGTAGTCCAGCCGGGTTTGCAACGCGTTCACCCGCTCGGCAAATCCCGGTTGATCGGCCATCTCTCCGCGCGCCAGTTGCTGCAGCTGCCGCAAGCCGGAGCTGTCGTCGACCTCGGCAAACACGGTGTCGAATCCGAGCATCGCAATGTGTTGCTGCTCGAAGAGCGTGTTCACCAGATTCGCCATGTGATGGCGCGACCAGGGCCAGCGACCGACCTCGGCCAAGCTCTTCTCGTCAATGTCCACGATCACCACACGCTCGTCGAGCGTGCCCGGCATGGTGGCTCGCAGACGGGTGTCGTAGATGATGTCGTCGAGACGCTGCAACACCCCCATGGGCATGATGCCCACTGCATGCAGGATCGCCAGGATCAGCGGGAGCAGGGTGACGGCGATGCGCGGGCCGTGTCTGCTCAAGGCCTGCATGGGGGAACGGGGAAGGCCTGCGGTCAGTCCGGCGACAGTGCCCGCACGCGGGCGCCCATCACTGTTGCACGAACTGCATCTGGGTGCCGGCCAACTCGATCATGTCGCCATGCCGCAGGTTGACGGCCTCGGTGTCGAGCTCGATGCCGTTCACCGTGGGCTTGACAGCCCCTTCCACCAACGCCACCACGTAGCCATGCGGACGGCGGGTGATGGCCGCAACGGCCACGCCTGGTTTGCCGATGGTGGTCACCACCTTGATCAGCGGCACTTCGCGGCCAGCCGCTGCACCCGACATCACCTTGATCGCCGCGTTGCCGACAGTTGGAGCTTCTGAAGCACCGACCACAGCACCGGAGTTGATGACCATCGTCTTCTCGTGGTTGTCCGATGCGCCATCGTGCACAAACTTGATCTTGTACTTGCCGATTTCGACCGTGTCACCGTTTTGCAGAAGCTGCTTCTTGATCGCCTTGCCGTTGACGTAGGTGCCATTGGTGCTGTTGAGATCTTCCAGAAACACCTCGGTACCCGACATTTGCATCACCGCGTGCTCACCGCTGACAGCGAGGTTGTCGATCACGATATCGTTGTAAGGCCGGCGCCCGAGGGTGGTGCGATCTTTGGTGAGCTGAACTTCCTTGATGACAACGCCATCGATGGAAACGATCATTTTCGGCATGGCCGACTCCTGTGGAACCTGAAGAATAATTCTAAATAACTACTGCTGCCCCAGCATACGGGACAACAGCCCTCTGCGTGCAGGTTTGGCCCGGGCCGTAGCCAGTATCACCGAAATATTATCGCGACCGCCGCATCCATTGGCCCCATCGATCAAAGCGCGTCCGATGTGCTCAAGGGGCGCATCTTCCATCAGAATCGCCGCGATGCGCTCGTCGGACACCATGTCGCTGAGTCCGTCTGAACAAAAAAGGTACAGGTCCCCGTCTTCAATCCGGTATTCGTTGACTTCCAGCAACACCGTGTCTTCCACGCCCAGCGCGCGCGTGACGAGATTTTTGTGTGTGGCGTATTGCGCCTGCTCGACGGAGATCAGGCCCGCGTCGATCTGTTCCTGAAGCAGCGAGTGATCGCGTGTGATCTGCTGTAGGGTGCCACTGCGCAAGCGGTAGCAACGGGAGTCGCCCACATGACCGACCATCGCCCGGGCACCCTGAAACACGGCCATGACCAAGGTGGTTCCCATGCCAGCGTACAAAGAGTTGGAATTGGCGGCATTGAAGATTGAACGGTTGGCGTTGTCGACGCAGATTTCCATGGCGCGCTTGATCTCGCGCACATTGGCATCCAGGCCGCCTTCGCTCATCCAGCGTCCGAGTTCGGTGTGAATGAAACTCGTCGCCATCGCGCTGGCCACCTCGCCAGCGTTGTACCCACCCATGCCATCCGCGAGCACCACCACCTGGTTGAGGGTGTCGAGCGCGACCGAGTCTTCGTTGTTTTCACGAATGAGGCCGGGGTCGGTCTGGCTGTAATACTCAAAGATCATGCTGCTCAGTTTTATAACTTGAAATGGCGCGCAACTCGGTTGTCATCAGCGACATTTGTCACAGATCAATGAGTCGCCATGAACTTTTTCGCTCATACCTCGTGAAAGTGGGGAGCGATCAGCGTTTTTTCGAAAACTTGTGTGCAACCCCGCTCAGGATCGTCCCCACTGTGAGGGCCTGCCGGGATGGCGAGTTGCCCTGTCAGGTCCAGAAGGCTTTTCGCGAACTCGGCACCCGTTTGGCAGCGGTCTTTCGGTGCCTTGGCCATGGCTTTGCTCAGTATATCTGTGAGGGCCGTCGGCAACTCTGGCCGCAGGCTGCGCACATCGGGCGGTGCCTCATTCGCGATCTGGTACATCAGCGCCGCCATCGAATCGGCTCTCAGCGGCAGCGTCCCTGTCAACAGCTGGAACAAGGTCACGCCCAACGAGTACAGGTCGGAACGGCCATCAATGTGCTTCCCGGCGAGCTGCTCGGGCGACATGAAGCTCGGTGTGCCCAGCACCATGCCGGTCTTGGTGCGGCTGGCATCGGTGATGCGGGCGATACCGAAGTCGGTGACTTTGACCGTATCAGAGACCGGGTCGTACATGATGTTGGCGGGCTTGATGTCGCGGTGCACCACGTTCTGCCGGTGCGCATAGTCCAGTGCCTGTGCCACTCGGATCCCGATCACCAGCACCGTGGCCACGGGCAGCAGCGCCCCGGGTCGGGCGTGATCAAGGAGGTCACGGCCTTGCAGGAATTCCATGGCGATGAAGGCCAGGTCGTGTTCTTCGCCGGCGTCGAAGATGGTGACGATGTTGGGGTGCTGCAGGCGCCCGGCGGTTTCGGCCTCGCGGAAAAAGCGCTCACGCGCGTCCTGCAGTTCACTGCCCTCAAATTCGGCGCCCAGCGCCAGGGTCTTGATGGCCACCACCCGGCCAATCTTGGGATCACGCCCCTGATAGACCACGCCCATGGCGCCCTTGCCCAGTTCTTTCTCGACCTGGTAGCGCCCGAGCATGGGTTTCTCGATACCGCCCCCCGCGAGCAGCAAGGTACCGCCGGGATGCGATGCACCACCGCCCAGCACCACGGTTTCCGACAGGCTTTTCGCCCGTTGGAGACGTTGTTGAACATCGGTATCGACACGGTCCAGCCCGGCCATGTGTTCGTACACCGACTGCGCCTTGTTGAACTGGCGCTTGCGTTCGAAGTCGAGTGCGAGCTGTTTGAGGTTGTCCATCAGCGCTTCGCCGTGCGGCACCCGACGCAGTCGGTCGAAGGCCATGTCGAGCTGACCCTGCCCCTGCAACGCGAGGCCCATCATGCGGTTGGTTTCGGCCGACTCTGCATCGGTTGCCACCTTGCGCGCCTCGGTCACGCCAAAGCGCCGTGTGACCAGGGCCAGGTGGCCGAGGAGCAACAGCGACGCCGGGAACACCAACTGCAGCCACAAGGCGGCCGACGACGCCAGCAGGCCGTACTCGGCGCCCAGCATGGCAACGAACAGTGAGCCCGACACCCAGGCGCCTCTGGCCGCTGACAGCCGTGGCAGCGCCAACACCAGATAGATCACCACCGCCAGCACCAGCGCCGCCACGGCGATGCCGCCCCACACCGGCTGGGCAATGAAGTGGCCCTGCAGGATGCTGGAGCTGATGTGCGCCAGGATCACCGCAGGGGGCATGGCAGACGCCACGGGCGTGGTGAACACGGTGCCCACGCCGGCCGCAGTGGCGCCCACGATCACGATCTTGCCGGCGTACTTGCTGGCCGGGATCTTGCCCGAGACCACGTCGTAAAAGCTGTCCACCGCAAACGCGGGGCGCCCGTCGCGGTCAGGGTAAAACTGCGGCAGCACGAGCGCGAGTTCGTCGGTCGCTATGCGTTGGCGCCCGAGCTGCACCGCCTCGCCGGGCAACAGGCGCACATCCTGCGGCCCCAGGTTCAGGCTGTGCGCGGCCACCGCCAGCCCCATGCTGGGCACGGCGTGGCCGTCGAAGCTCAGCAGCAGCGGCTCCTGCCGGACTGCGCCGTCGCTGTCCTGCAACTGGTTGAGGTGGGCCACGGCCACCGCCGCCTCGCCCACGACGGCGATGGGCTGCTGCGACTGTGCGGCCGGGAATCCGAAACCGGTCGCGTCCACCAGCGCGCTTTTCTGCGCAAAGGCCGGCAGCGGCTGGTCCGGCCGGCCCAGAGGTTCGCCAAGCTCAAACACCGAAGGCACGATCACATTGCCCGCGCGCGCCATGGTGGTCGCCAGACGGGTGTCGGCGTCGAGCCGCTGCTCTGCCTCGGTGATGGCGCGGACCAAGGTGTCGCGCGACAGCGGGCCCAGGTCGGTCAGCGTGCCGCCCTCGATCTGCCCACGCAAGGCGCGCAGACTGTCCAGGCCGGGCGCTGCCTGCGGTTCAAAAAACAGCGCGGTGTGGGCCACCGTCTTGGCACCCGCAGTCTTGAGTTGATCGATCAGCTGAGCATGCACCTCGCGCGGCCAAGGCCAACGGCCGATGTTGGCCATACTCTGGTCGTCGATGGCGATGATGGCGATGCGGTCGCTGGGCGTGCGCGCGTTGTGACTGCTCGCGAAATCGTAGAAGCGTCGCTCCAGACCGCTAAAGAGATCGGTGGTCGTGTGCAGTACCAGCACACCCGACACCACTGCCAAGCCAATCAGTGCGTCCGAGTGCCAGCCCCGGCGGCGGGCGTTCGGGGGCATGACTTGGCGGCGTTCGGGGGAGCGGGGCAATTTCCAACCTTGTTGGCGTGGGGAGCCCGTTTCGGCCGGGAGGGCTGGGCAAACGGTGCGAAGGCATCTCGCGGTATCGACAAGACCGCCGGGCGCATAAACGTTGCATTTTGTTGCAACCAGCGCTCCACATCAAGCGAGGCAAGGAACTTCAAAGGTCATTTTCGGAGCGCCCAAAAAAGAAAGGCAACGCAAGCGTTGCCTTTTTCACATGAGCCTTACGGCCGAATCAGAGCTGTGCTTTGAGCAGCTTGCCCAGTTCGGAAGGGTTGCGCGTGATGATGAAGCCCGACTCTTCCATGATGGCGAGCTTGGCATCGGCCGTGTCGGCGCCACCGGAGATCAGCGCACCGGCGTGGCCCATGCGCTTGCCGGGAGGGGCCGTCACGCCAGCGATGAAGCCGACGATGGGCTTCTTCATGTTCGCCTTGCACCACATGGCGGCTTCGGCTTCGTCCGGACCACCGATCTCGCCGATCATGATGACGGCGTCGGTGTCGGGATCGTCGTTGAAGGCGCGCATCACGTCGATGTGCTTCAGGCCGTTGATCGGGTCACCACCGATGCCGACAGCGCTCGACTGGCCCAGCCCCACTTCGGTCAGCATGGCCACGGCTTCATAGGTCAGCGTGCCCGAACGGGACACGACGCCGATGCGGCCCTTGCGGTGGATGTGACCGGGCATGATGCCGATCTTGATCTCTTCGGGTGTGATCAGGCCGGGGCAGTTGGGGCCCAGCAGCAGGGTCTTCTTGCCGCCAGCGGCTTCTTTGGCCTTCATACGGTTGCGCACTTCCAGCATGTCCTTGACCGGGATGCCTTCGGTGATACACACGGCCAGGTCCAGATCGGCCTCGACGGCCTCCCAGATCGCTGCGGCAGCGCCTGCGGGCGGCACGTAGATCACCGACACGGTGGCGCCGGTTTGCTGCGCGGCTTCCTTGACGGAGGCATAGATCGGGATGTTGAAGATCGACTCGCCGGCCTTCTTGGGGTTCACGCCGGCCACGAAGCAGTTCTTGCCGTTCGCGTATTCCTGGCACTTCTCGGTGTGGAACTGACCGGTCTTGCCCGTGATGCCCTGGGTGATGACCTTGGTGTCTTTGTTGATGTAGATCGACATGGTGTTTCTTCTCCGGGCTTATTTGACGGCAGCAACGATCTTGGTCGCCGCTTCGGCCATGGTGTCGGCAGCGATGATCGGCAGGCCGGACTCGGCCAGCAGCTTCTTGCCCAGCTCTTCGTTGGTGCCCTTCATGCGCACGACCAGCGGCACGCTCAGGTTGGTCGCCTTGCAGGCGGTGATCACGCCGGTGGCGATGGTGTCGCACTTCATGATGCCGCCGAAGATGTTGACCAGGATGCCCTTGACCTTGGTGTTCTTGAGCATGATCTTGAAGGCTTCGGTGACCTTCTCGGCGGTGGCGCCACCGCCCACGTCCAAGAAGTTGGCCGGCTCGCCGCCGAACAGCTTGATGGTGTCCATGGTGGCCATGGCCAGACCGGCACCGTTCACCAGGCAGCCGATGTTGCCGTCCAGGCTGATGTAGGCCAGGTCAAATTTCGAGGCTTCGATTTCGGCCGGATCTTCTTCGTCCAGATCGCGGTAGGCCACGATCTCGGGGTGGCGGAACAACGCGTTGGCGTCGAAGTTGAACTTCGCGTCCAGGGCCATCAGGTTGCCCTTGGAATCGCAGTTCAGGGGGTTGATCTCCACCAGGGACGCGTCGGTGTCCATGTAGCACTTGTAGATCTTGGCGAAGATGTCCACGGCCTGGTCCACGGAAGCACCGGTCAGGCCGATGGCCGCAGCGACCTTGCGCGACTGAGCTTCGGTGATGCCGGTCAGCGGATCGATCATCTCGGTGATGATCTTTTCGGGCGTGGAGTGGGCGACCTCTTCGATGTCCATGCCGCCTTCGCTCGAAGCGATCAACGCCACCTTCTGGGTCGCGCGGTCGGTGACCAGCGACACATACAGTTCATTCTTGATGTCGGCACCGTCTTCGATGTACAGGCGACGCACCTTCTGGCCTTCGGGACCGGTCTGGTGGGTCTTGAGCTGCATGCCCAGGATTTCGCCTGAAATGCGCTTGACATCCTCAATGGTCTTGGCGACCTTGACGCCACCGCCCTTGCCACGGCCCCCGGCGTGGATCTGTGCCTTGACAACCCAGACCGGGCCGCCCAGCTTTTGAGCGGCTTCCACCGCCTCCTGCACCGTGAACGCTGCGATGCCGCGGGGCACCGGCACACCAAACTGACGCAAGATTTCCTTGCCTTGGTACTCGTGGATTTTCATGAGGTCTCTCTCAGACTGGAGGTTGTGCGCTCCGACCAAAGGGCACGGCCGGGGCGCGGGCAGTGAACACGACAGCCGGCGACTGTATCATGGTGCAACGCACCAAACTATAAGCAGCGGCTTACGTAATGCATAATTATAGAAGCCGTCGCTGAACCCTGACTGACACCGACAGGAGACGATATGGCCACCATCTTCATCGACGGCGAAGCCGGCACCACCGGCCTGCAGATCCGCGAGCGGCTGCAGCAGATGCCACAAATCCAGCTGTTGAGCATCGCGTCCGAGCGGCGCAAAGACCCCGAAGCCAAGCGCGAACTCATGGCGCAGGCCGACTTGGTGATTTTGTGCCTGCACGACGACGCAGCCGTCGAATCGGTCGCCATGGTGGACGGTCTGCCGGGCAAGAAGCCGCGCATCATCGACGCGTCCACCGCGCACCGCTGCGCGCCGGGCTGGGTCTATGGTTTCCCCGAACTCTGCGCCGATCAGCGCGCCGCTGTGGCGGATGCCGACCGCGTGGCCAATCCCGGCTGCTACGCCACCGGCGCCATCGCCTTGCTGCGCCCGCTGGTGGACGCGGGTCTTCTACCCCAGGACTTCCCGGTTTCCCTGCCTTCGGTGAGCGGCTATTCCGGTGGCGGTCGCACCATGATCGAGGCGTATGAAAAAGGCGAAGCACCGCTGCATGAAGCCTATGCGCTGGGCCTTTCTCACAAACACATTCCTGAAATACTGCGCTACACCGGCCTGAGTCGCCGGCCCATCTTCATCCCCGCCGTGGGCAATTTCCGCCAGGGCATGCTGGTGCAACTGCCGCTGCACCTGGACGATCTGCCGGGTGCGCCAAAGGCCAGCGATTTGCACGACGCGCTGGTGGCGCACTACGCCGCCAGCGTGGCCGCTGGAGGTTGGGTGAGCGTGATGCCAGCCACTGCCGACGGCAAGCTGGACGCCACAGCGCTCAACGACACCAACCAACTGGAATTGCGCGTGTTCGCGAATGAAGCACACCGCCAGGCCGTGCTGATTGCGCGACTGGACAACCTGGGCAAGGGCGCCAGCGGCGCCGCAGTGCAAAACCTGCAGCTGATGCTGGGGCTGTAAACCCCACCCCCCTGCGCCGCTGCGCGGCTTCCCCCACAGGGACCACGCCTTTGGCCCGGCAAAGCCGGTTCTTCGGCATGTGCTGGGTAAGGCATTCGCTCCGGTGGCGCACCCGCCGCTGGGATGGCGGCGGATCAGTCGTCCTCGCTGCCGCTCACCACGCGGCGAATCGCTTCGGCGCCAAAACCGCGGGCGAGCAAAAACCGCATCTGCTTGCCGCGCTCGGCCGCATCGGCCGGCGGTGATCCGAACTTCTTGCGCCAGACCTCGCGCGCCCGCTCCACTTCCGTGCCACGCAGTTGGGCGACCGCCTCGGCCACCGCAGCCGGGTCCAGCCCCTTGGCCTGCAGTTCTTGCTTCACTCGGGCGGCACCCAGGCGGGCGGCGCGGCGGTGCACCACGGATTCAAGAACACGTTGTTCGTTGATGAAGCCCTTGGCGTCCAACTCGTCCAGCGCGCGGGTCAGTTCGCCGGGCTCCGTTTCATGAGGCTTCAACTTGCGCTCCAGCTCGGCGCGGGAATGCTCGCGCCCGGCCAGCAGGCGAAGGGCGCGGCCTTTGAGCGAGATCTGATCAAACGCCATGCGACGAATGCTCCACCGCCTGTGGCACCGCGCTCAACACACTCACTCGCTCAGGACGTCGGCTTTTTCCGCCTTGGCCGCCGCCTTGTCGGCTTTGCCAGCCTTGGCGGGTACGGGCACTTCGTCCACCGGCAGCAGCGGAACCCCCAGCTCGGTGCGCACCTTGTTTTCGATCTCGACACGCAACTCGGGGTTTTCGCGCAGGAATTCGCGCGAGTTGTCGCGGCCCTGACCGATCTTCTCGCCGTTGTAGGCGTACCAGGCGCCGGATTTCTCGATCACCTTGTTGAGCACGCCCAAGTCCAGGATTTCGCCTTCGCGGCTGATGCCTTCACCGAACAGGATGTCGAACTCGGCCGTCTTGAACGGGGGTGCGACCTTGTTCTTCACCACCTTGACCTTGGTTTCGTTGCCGATCGCCTCTTCGCCCTTCTTGATGGTGCCGGTGCGGCGGATGTCGAGGCGGACCGAGGCGTAGAACTTGAGCGCGTTGCCACCGGTGGTGGTTTCGGGGCTGCCGAACATGACGCCGATCTTCATGCGGATCTGGTTGATGAAGATGACCATGCAGTTGGTCTTCTTGATATGCGCGGTGAGCTTGCGCAGCGCCTGGCTCATCAGGCGAGCCTGCAGACCGGGCAGGCTGTCGCCCATTTCGCCTTCGAGTTCGGCCTTGGGTGTGAGCGCGGCCACCGAGTCGACCACGATCAGGTCCACCGCGCCGGAACGCACCAGCGAGTCGACGATTTCGAGCGCCTGCTCACCCGTGTCGGGCTGGGAGATCAGCAGGTCTTGCAGGTTCACGCCCAGCTTCTGTGCGTACTGGATGTCCAGCGCGTGCTCGGCGTCCACGAAGGCGCAGGTGCCGGCCAGCTTCTGCATCTCGGCAATCACCTGCAGGGTCAGCGTGGTTTTGCCCGACGATTCCGGACCGTAGATCTCCACCACCCGGCCGCGCGGCAACCCACCGACGCCCAGGGCAATGTCCAGCCCCAGCGAGCCGGTGGAGACGACCTGAATGTCTTCGATCACCTCGCCTTCGCCCAGTCGCATGATGGTGCCCTTGCCGAATTGCTTTTCGATCTGGGCCAGCGCGGCCTGCAGGGCTTTGGCTTTTTCGGCGTTGACGGGGTTGGGTTTGACGGCTGCATCCATGTTGAAGGCTCCTGTACGAGTGAGTGAGTGTTCGCTTCCTGCCTTTGTTTTTATGTACAGGCTGGATGCTTGAACAGCAGTTTATCGTTGAATACATCGGCTTCAACCGATTTATTGATCAGTTTGCCTTACCATTAACCCATGGTCATTCAACCCGCTTTGCACATGCCAGAAACCCCGCCAGACGACCGCTGGCGCAGCGCCCACCTCGGCCGCCTGTTGGGTCTGGCCTTGCGCCGCTTTGACGAGCGTGTGCTGCACCTGATGGCCCACGATGCCAACGTGCCGCTGGCCTTGTCCAACCTCGCCGCGCGCGCGCAGATCGGGGCAGCCCACGTCCACATCACCCGCCACCTGGGCTTGCAGGGTTCGCGCCTGACCGAACTGGCGCAGAGCGCCGGCATGAGCAAGCAGGCCATGGGCGATCTCGTCACCCAGTGCGAAGCCTGGGACCTGGTTCGGCGCGAGCCCGACCCGCTGGACGCGCGAGCGCGGCGCATCGTTTTCACCGCCACCGGCCTGCTCTGGCTCGAAGCGTTTCGCCTGGCGGTGGCGCGTGCCGAGACCGAGTTCCGAGCGCAGGTGGGCGACGACGTGGCCACCGTGGTGGCACTGGGGCTGGAGGCCTACGGCAGTTGAGCGAACCGCACCCTGGTCGGGTCGCGCACGCGGGTTTGTCCGGCCGGAACAGCGGCACGCAGCGGCCTAAAATGAACCGCAGAGCGAATCAGACAGCGCCTCTCATCCCCATGCCCCAGACAACAGGCGGCACCCGCAGCCCATAGGAGACCCGCATGCGCATCCTGATTGCCGAAGACGACCAGGTTCTGGCCGATGGCCTGCTGCGCAGCCTGCGTGCGGCCGGCGCGGCGGTGGACCATGTGGCCAGCGGCAACGAAGCCGACGCCGCCCTGATGACGAACAACGAGTTCGACCTGCTGATCCTTGATCTGGGCCTGCCCAAGATGCACGGGCTGGAAGTGCTCAAACGCCTGCGCTCGCGCGGCTCCGCGCTGCCGGTACTGATCCTCACCGCGGCCGACAGCATCGACGAACGTGTCAAGGGTCTGGACTACGGCGCCGACGACTACATGGCCAAGCCGTTTTCGCTGCAGGAGCAGGAGGCCCGCGTGCGTGCCCTCACGCGCCGTGGCATGGGCGGCGCCAGCTCCACCATCAAGCACGGCCCGCTGGTGTACGACCAGGCCGGCCGCGTGGCCACCATCGACGGCAAGATGGTCGAGCTCTCGGCGCGTGAACTCGGCCTGCTCGAAGTGCTGCTGCAGCGCGCCGGGCGGCTGGTGAGCAAAGACCAGTTGGTCGAGCGCCTGTGCGAGTGGGGCGAAGAGGTGAGCAACAACGCCATCGAGGTCTATATCCACCGCCTGCGCAAGAAGATCGAGAAAGGTCCGATCCGCATCGCCACGGTTCGGGGGCTGGGTTATTGCCTGGAGAAGATTTGACCGTGCCTGCGCTTTGACATGGCCGACGAGCAGCACGACGGCGCGCGCATCTCCTTTGGGCTGTTCCAGCGCGAACAGCGCAGCCTGTTTGGTGAGATCCTGGACTGGATGCTCACGCCGCTGCTGCTGCTGTGGCCGCTGTCGCTGGCGCTGACATGGTTCGTGGCGCAGGGCATCGCCACCAAGCCGTTTGACCGTGCGCTGGAGTTCAACCTGCAGGCACTCACGCAGTTTGTGGTGGCCACCGACAAGAAGGTCAGCTTCAACCTCACGCCCCAGGCCCGCGACCTGCTGCGGGCCGATGACAGCGACCTCGTCTACTACCAGGTGCTCGATGCACGCGGTCAGCTCATCAGCGGTGAAGGCGATTTCCCCCTGCCCGACGACCCCGAGACACCCGAACCCGGCCGTGTCCTGTTGCGCGATGACATGGTGCGGGGTGATGAGGTGCGCGTGGCCTACGCCTGGCTGGCGCGCGGCACCGACGGGAAGCAACTGGTGCTCATGCAGGTGGGCGAGACCAAGGGCAAACGGTCGACGCTGGCGACCGAAATCATCAAGGGCGTGATGGTGCCGCAGTTCGTCATCCTGCCGCTGGCGGTGCTGCTGGTCTGGCTGGCCCTGGTGCGCGGCATCCGCCCGCTCAATGAGCTGGAACAGAAGATCCGCGCGCGCAAGCCCGACGACCTCAGCCCCATCGAAGAATCGTTCATCCCTCAGGAAGTGGCGCCCCTGGTCTCGTCCATCAACGACCTGCTCACGCGGCTGAAGACCTCGCTCACCACGCAGAAGCGCTTTCTGGCCGACGCAGCGCACCAGCTCAAGACCCCGCTGGCCGGTCTGCGCATGCAGGCCGAGCTGGCGCAGCGCGAAACAGACCCGCAGGAGATTCGCGGTTCGCTGAAGCAGATCGCCCGCTCCAGTTCGCGCGCCACCCACACGGTCAACCAGCTGCTGGCACTGGCCCGCGCAGAAACCACGGGTCGGGCGCTGCCCACCGCGCAGATCGATCTGGCCAAGCTGGTCACCGACGTGGTCCGGGATTCGGTGCCGAGGGCGCTGGAACACGGCATCGATCTCGGCTACGAAGGCCCGGAAGACATGCCCGAGATCTGTCTGATGGACGGCAACCCGACCCTGTTGCAGGAGATGGTCCGCAACCTCGTGGACAACGCGATCAACTACTCAGGCCAGGGCGGCATCGTGACCGTCCGGGTGCTGTTCGACCGGTTCAGCGGCGTGCAGATCCTGCAGGTCGAGGACAACGGCCCGGGCATCCCGGAGAACGAACGGGCGCTGGTGCTGCAGCCCTTCTACCGCGCGCTGGGGACCAACGTGGACGGCTCCGGCCTCGGTCTGGCGATCGTGCATGAGATCGCCCAGCAGCACGGCGCCGTGGTCATGATGGAAGACACGCACGCCGAAGGCCCCCGCCGCGGCTTGCGTGTGGCGATCCGTTTTGCGGCCAGAAGACCCGCCGACGAATGAACCGTTTTCCATGGCGCCGGCGCGCCACCCCTGCGCATGAAACGATGCCTCCCAGGGCACCGCCGGGCCGGCTTTGCCGGACGGCCAGTGCCGCCCCCTTGGGGGTCGCGCGAAGCGCGGCGGGGGTGCTTCACTTCCGGTACAGATTGAGTTGCAGGCGCTCACGCTCGATGACCGTGGCCACCGCTGGCAACGCGGCAAAGCGCTGGACCAGCGCCCAGGTGGCGGTGAACCCGGTGGGGTCGATGCCGGCAATGCCGCCCCAACGCAGCAGTGTGAGCGCATAGGCGTCGAGCGCGCCCGGGCGGTCGCCCGTCAGCCACGGCGCGGCGTTCGCGGCCAAGGCCTCGATCTCGCTCAGCAGACCGCGGTAACTCTCCACCGCAAACCGCTTGATCGCCTGCTGCGCCGCTTCATCGTCGGTGAACTTCTCAGGCATGAACACGTGGGTGAACGTGGGGTGGACCGTGTTGTTCATCCAGGCCAGTGTGCTCAGCGCTCGTGTGCGTGCCACGCCCGACACGGGCAAGATGCCAGCCTCGGGCAGCTTGGCATCCAGGTGCAGCAGGATGGCGACGATCTGGGTGATTACCAAGCCGTCGTCCACCAGCACCGGCACCTGGCCGCGCGGATTGAGCGCCAGGTACTCGGCCGAGCGCTGCTCACCCTTGTGCAGCTTCACGCTGACGGGTTCGAACGCCGCACCGGAGAATGCCAGCATGCTGTGCGGCACGAACGAGCAGGCGCCGGGGGCGAAATAGAGCTTGAGGCTCATAGCAGTCTCCATGGCGAGGGATTTAAGGCACCAGCACACCGCGGAACCGGCTTTGCAGGGCCGCCAGTGTGGCCCCCCTGCAAGGGGGGTGACGCGAAGCGGCGCGGGGGGTCATGCCAAATGTTTGCCCAGCACGCCCGCAATCTCAAACATCGTCACCTGCGGTTTGCCGAACACCGGTTCCAGCTTGGCGTCGGCGTTGATGTTGCGTTTGTTGGTGGCGTCCTGCAGACCGTTGGCCTTGATGTAGTCCCACAGCTTCTTCACCGCTTCGGGGCGCGACACGGCGTCTGCGCCGATCACCGCAGCCAAGGCGGCGCTGGGCTGTTTGCCGCTGGCGGCGGTGGTCTTGCGCGGGGCTTTCACCGCCGGCGTCTTCTTGGCCGCGGCTTTCTTGGCCGGCGCGGCCTTGGCAGCTGCCTTCTTCGCCGGCGCCACCTTGGCCGGCGCGCCGGCCGCCGTCTTGCGCGGCGGGAACTTGCTGGTGCGCGGCTCGAACTCGAAGTTCACCTTACCCGCTTCCTTGTCCCAGGCCAGGAAGGCCTTGAACGCGCGGCGCGTGCGCATGGAAACGAATTTGTCCAGCAGGTCGGTCTTGCCCGTGGCCAGCAGCTTTTGCATCTGCTCGCGCGCCACCGGCTGCTGCAGGATGATCTTGCCGCTCTTGAAGTCGCAGCTCGGTGTGGCCTGCGCATCGGTGGGCACCGATTTTTCACACACGTAGTTGGCACCGTGCTCATGCACCGGGCTGCCGCACTTGGGGCAGGCACCGAGCGACTCGCTGCCGGTGAAGTCCACCAGCTCACCGGTCTCTTCGTTCTTCTTGTCGTCGCCGAAGTCGAACTCCAGCTTCCAGTTCTTGTCTTCTTCGTTGAACTTGATCACGATCTCGGCCACGAAAGGCCAACCCGCCTTGGAGCGGAAGCCCTCCAGCGGACCGATCTTCTTCGTCGCCAGCAGCTGTTCGGCCTCTTCGGGCTCGAAGGTGCGACCGGCCGGTGACTTGCCGAACGAAAAACCGCAGCCATCGCTGTTGCCGTCGGCGCCGGTGCAGCCGTAGCGGCGGTAGTTTTCCTTCACCACGCCGCCGCAGTTGGGGCAGGGCGTGGCGAGCGTGGCGTAGTTGCCGGGGATGGTGTCGCGGTCGTATTCCTTGGCCTTCTTCACCATGCGCTCGGTCATCTGCGCGATCTCGGCCATGAAGGCACTGCGGCTGAGCTGCCCGTGCTCCATCTGAGCCAGCTTGTGTTCCCACTCCCCGGTGAGTTCGGCCTTGGAGAGTTCTTCCACGCCAAGGCCACGCAGCAGCGTCATGAGCTGGAAGGCCTTGGCCGTGGGGATGATCTCGCGGCCTTCGCGGAACATGTACTTCTCGGTCAGGAGACCTTCGATGGTGGCCGCGCGCGTGGCGGGCGTGCCCAGGCCCTTTTCCTGCATGGCCTCGCGCAGCTCGTCGTCGTCGATCAGCTTGCCCGCGCCTTCCATGGCGCCGAGCAACGTGGCTTCAGAGTAACGCGCGGGCGGCTTAGTTTTCAGGGCCTTGGCCTCGACCGATTCGGTGCGCACCGTCTCGCCCTCGCGCACCGGCACCAGGTTCTGGCCTTTGTCGCCCTCTTTGGCATCGACCACGTCTTCGGCGGCTTCCTTGCCGTAGACGGCCATCCAGCCCGGCTTGACCAGCACCTTGCCCTCGGTCTTGAAGTGGTGATTCAGGACTTTCGAAATGCGCGTGGTCACCATGAACTCGGCACTGGGAAAGAACACCGCCAGGAAACGGCGCACCACCAGGTCGTACAGCTTCTGTTCGGCTTCGCTCAGGCCGCTGGGTGCCTGCAGCGTGGGGATGATGGCGAAGTGGTCCGACACCTTGCTGTTGTCGAAGATGCGCTTGCTCGGGCGGATGTACCCGCCGTTGAGCGCGGTCAGCGCGTGCGGCGCCAGGTGATTCATGCCGCTGCTCGCCAGCATCTCGAAGGTCTGCTTCACCGTGGGCAGGTAGTCCTCGGGCAGGGCGCGCGAGTCGGTCCGCGGATAGGTCAGGGCCTTGTGGCGTTCGTACAGGCTTTGTGCCAGCTGCAGCGTGGTCTTGGCGGAGAAGCCGAAGCGACCGTTGGCCTCGCGCTGCAGGCTGGTCAGGTCGTACAGCAATCCGCTGGCCTGCGTGGTGGGCTTGCTCTCTTCGGTGACGCTGGCGGCCTTGCCTCGAACGGCCTCAACAATGGCGAGCGCATCGCGCTGGTTCCACAGACGGTCGGCGCGTTGGTCAGCGTCGGCGTCGTCACCCGTGGGCTTCTTGAAGGCCGGATCGAACCACTTGCCCGGGTACTCGCCGGCCTCGGCCAGGAAGGACGCATGGATCTCCCAGTAGTCGCGGCTGCGGTGGGCGCGAATCTGTTCCTCGCGCTCGACCACGATGGACAGCGTGGGCGTCTGAACCCGGCCGACCGTGGTGAGAAAGAAGCCGCCGTCGCGCGAGTTGAACGCCGTCATGGCGCGCGTGCCGTTGATGCCCACCATCCAGTCGGCCTCGGAGCGGCTGCGCGCCGCGTCGGCCAGTCCCTGCATCTGGGCGTCGCTGCGCAGGTGCTCAAAGCCGTCGCGAATGGCCGCCGGCGTCATGGACTGCAGCCAGAGGCGCTGCACCGGTTTGCCCAGCGCCTGATATGAACCGCCTTTGAGACCACCGGCGTACTGCTCGATCAGGCGGAAGATCAGTTCGCCCTCGCGGCCCGCGTCACAGGCGTTGATGAGCTTCGTCACGTCCTTGCGCTTGGCCAGCCGAACCACAGCGGACAGGCGCGACTTGGTCTTGTCGATCGGCTTGAGTTCAAAGTAGGGCGGCAACACGGGCAGGTGGGCAAAGCTCCACTTGCCGCGCTTGACGTCGAATTCCTCGGGCGCTGCGATCTCCACCAGGTGACCCACGGCGGAGGTCACCACGTAGGTGTCATTTTCAAAATGATCATCGTGCTTCTCGAACTTGCCCGCCGTCGGGGTGAGTGCTCGCACGATGTCTTGGGCCACGGATGGCTTCTCGGCAATGACCAGGGTTTTCATCTCTACAATTGGCTTTCACGCGCGCATGCACGCGCACACATGGGTACGCACACACACGCGCGCACCTGCATGAAACAACCTTACCAAAAATTCCGGCCGTGAAGAAAACCGCAGGTTTCGCCAAAAGCCCCCGCCCGGCGCAGCCGCGCCCTTCCGCTGCCCAGCCCGTCGCCCCCAACAGCCGCCGCATCCAGACCCGCCGCTCCGGCGTGCACGGCAAGGGCGTGTACGCGGTGGTGGACCTGGCCGAGGGCGAGGCACTGATTGAATATGTGGGCGAGATCATCAGCTGGGACGAGGCGCTGCGCCGCCACCCGCACGACCCGAACGACCCGCACCACACCTTCTATTTCCACATCGACGAAGGCCATGTGATCGACGCCAAGTTCGGTGGCAACTCGTCCCGCTGGATCAACCACAGCTGCGCGCCCAACTGCGAAGCCGAGGTGGACGAGGGCCGCGTGTTCATCCGCGCCAAGCGCAACATCGCCGCCGGCGAAGAGCTGTTCTACGACTACGGCCTGGTGATCGACGAGCCCTACACCCCCAAACTCAAGGCCGAGTACCCCTGCTGGTGCGGCGCGCCCAAGTGCCGAGGCACGCTGCTGGCGCCAAAGCGGGCAGGCCGCGCCTCGAAATTGGGATGACCCCCCTGCGCCGCTTCGCGTCTTCCCCCCTGAAGGGGGGACGCACCCTGTGGCCCGGCAAAGCCGGTTCCACGGGTGCCCTGGGCGGCTTCACGCGCTCCGGCGCAGAGACGTGCCAGTCCCTGTCTATTGCAGACCATGTCTGACCTGCTCGCCCACGTCGAGTCTGTCTGGCAATCGGTGGTGCCCGATCTGCCGGGTTTCACCGTCGAGGTGCTGCCGAGCATCGACTCCACGAGCAGCGAGCTCATGCGCCGCGCGCGTGCCGGGCTTCTGGAGCCGGTGCTGCTGGCCGCCGAGGAGCAGACGGCGGGGCGCGGGCGCCTGGGCAAGGGCTGGCACAGCAGGGCCGGTCAGTCGCTGACGTTTTCGCTCGCCCTGCCGCTGGCGCCGGCCGACTGGTCGGGGCTCTCGCTGGCCGTGGGGGTGAGCCTCGCTGAGAGCCTCCATCCCGACGTGCGCCTGAAGTGGCCCAACGACCTGTGGCTGCACGAGCGCAAGCTCGGTGGCATCCTGGTCGAAACCGCCGGCACCGGTGACAGCGCCACCGCTCGCCGCACGGTGGTCGTGGGTGTGGGCATCAACATCGCTCGCCCAGAGAACGCGGTCGTGGCTGCGTTGGCGGGTGCGGCGACCTCGCTGCCCCCCGTGGCACCGGCCGGACTGGCCGAGGTGCTGGTCGGGGTCACGGTCGGGGAGGTGCTGGAACGGGTCGTGCCCGCCCTGGTTCGCGACGTTCAGCGCTTCGAGCGCGAGGGGTTCGCGCCGTTTGCGGCACGCTTCGCGGTGCGCGATGCCCTCAGCGGCCGCGCCGTGCGTTTGTCCGACGGCGTCGAAGGCATCGCCGAGGGGGTCAGCCGCCAGGGTGCCCTGCAGGTGCTGACGCCACAGGGTCTGCGCGAAGTCACCAGCGCCGAAGTGAGCGTGCGGCCATGCTGAGAGCGGTGGCCATCCTTCTGCTGCTTGCCAACCTCGGCTATTACGCGTGGACGCAAGGTCGTCTGGAAGCGCTGGGTCTGATGCCCCAAGAACAGCATGAACCCGAACGTTTGAAGGGGCAGGTCCAACCCGACATGCTGCGCCTGCTCAATGGGCCGCGCTCGGCGCAGCCGCAGACGGCGGGCCCCAGCCCGGAGGCGACAGGACCCGACGCCGAGGCGCCCGCCACACCACCCGAACCCGTTGCGGCATCCGCCAGCGAAACCACAGAAGCACCCGCACCCGCCACACTGGCCCAGGCATCGACCCCCGTGGCCCAAGAGCCTGAGACCACGGCGTGCTGGCAGGCCGGCGGCTTCACCGAGGCCCAGACTGAGGCGCTGCGAAGCGCCCTGACCCAGCTCGACCTGCCGCGCAGCTGGCAGTTCAACGAAGCCCGCAGCGGCGGGCGCTGGATCGTCTACATGGGCCGCTACGACAACCAGGAACAGGTGGAACGCAAGAAGACCGAGCTGCGTGATTTGAAGGTCTCCTTCCGCGAGCTCTCCACGGCTGGTTTGGGCCCCGGCCTGGCGCTGGGCACCTACTCCAGCGAAGCGGCGGCCGAGAAGGCCCTGGCGGACATCGTGCGCACCGGGGTGCGCACGGCCAGGGTGGCGCAGGAGCGCGCCGAGTCGGTCAGTTCCACACTGCGCCTGCCCCGCATCACCCCCACGCAGCGCGATGCCGTGGCCGGGTTGGGCGCCCTGTTGGCGGGCAAGTCGCTCAAGCGCTGCAACTGAGCGGCTTCAGGGCCGTCCGGTCGACCGTTGCCATCTCACTGAAGAAAACGGCCTTCCCGATCCACCATGGACAGGTCGACAAAGTGCGAGCCTTCGTGGTTGCCCGGCTTGTACTGGATGTCCACACCTCCCAGGTCGAAGTGTGCGTTGGTCATGGTCTGCAACCAGCGCGCCCGGGTCAGGTTGCGCCCGGTGGCCTCCAGGCTCATCACCATCGCCTTGGCGGTCATGTAGCCCTCCAGCGCGCCGTAGCTGAACTCGGCCTTGGGGTCGGCCTTGCGCGCGGCGTCCTGGTATTCGCGGGCAATGGCCAGCTTGCGGGCCCGGGGGTTGGGGACCACCTGCGCGAACACCATGCCTTTGGCCAGCGGCCCCAGGCCCTTGGCGATCTGTGACGAGCCCGAGTTGACCGCCATGAAGGTGGTCTTCAGGCCCGCGTTCTTGGCGTGGGCGACCAGCCTCTGGTACAGCCCGGCCGAACCGTGGTTGATGAACATGTCGGTCTGGCTGGTGCCGATGGCCTTGACCCACTCGGCGATCTGGGCGTCGCTGATGTCGCCTTTGAACGGGATGTCGACCACCACCTCCAATCCCAGCGCCTTGGCGATGCGCTGCACGTTGGCCAGGTGCATCTGGCCGGCAGGGGAATCTGCACGCAAGAAACCGACCGTTTTCAAGCCCGTCTTTTTGCCCCAGTCCATGAGTGCCTGGAACTCGTCCTTGTGCTCGGCCCGCACCGGGAACACCAGCGGCTGGTGCGGGCTGCGCAAGGTGGGCGGCCCGGCCAGCGGACCGAAGAAGGGCACCTTGAGGTCGTTGGCCACCTTCATGACGGCGGCGGAAGGTCCTCCGTCGATGGCCCCGAACAGGATGAAGGCGCCATCGGACACCAGTTGGCGGGCATTGGCTTCGGCCTTGTCGGCCTTGTTGTCGTCGTCCAGGATGCGCGCGACGATCTTGCGGCCATGCACCCCGCCGGCCTCGTTGACCTGGTCGAAGTACAGCTTCATGCCGTGGGCAGCGGCCACGCCATAGCTGTTCTTGCCTTCCTGCAGCGTCAGGTTCTGGCCCAGCACGATGCTGGTGTCCGTCACACCCTGCGCCTGCGTCAGACCGGCGCAAGCCAGACCCAGGAACCAGATCAAAAGCTGGCGACACGCCAGAAGAGGCAAACGAATCATGCGAAGACTCCTGAAACCTGAAACAAGAACCGGTGCGGCGTCGGCCAGCACCGACTGAAAGCCACCTGCCGTTGCCGGCGCCACGGCATTGTGGCCTCGGCAACGCATCGGGCGACCCGATGACGTGAAAGCAACATTTTGTCTACTCTCAAGGAGTAACGATAGCAAAGTGCCAATACTATTTGTGTGCCCAGCCGGCTGGCTGGCGCAACGCCATGAAGGTCTGTGCAAAAAAACCCCACGAATAGTTCATGAACACCACTGCCAACCGCCCCCGTTCCGATCTGCCCACGGTGCTGATGCACTGGGGCCTGGTCCTGGCCCTGATGGTCAGCGTCTCCACCGGCTGGCGCATCGCCAGCATGACCGACAGCTCGCCGCTGCTGCGCTGGGTCGATGTGCTGCTGCTGCAAGGCAATGTCCTGCGCTGGCACTTCGTCAGTGCCGCGGTGCTGACCACACTGGTGATCGCCTACATCGCCTTCCTGGTCAAGCTAGGTCTTGGGGGCCGCCTGACCTTGCGCCTGTCTGCCCTCAGGAACCCGGACCACGCCACGCGCTGGGCGGCCATCAACAAGCTGATTTACTGGGTATCGTTCGGCTTGCTGCTGGGCGCCTTCGTGACCGGCGTGATGATGTACTTCTTCCCCGGCGTGCTGCCCACCAACCCGCTGGTGCGCATCCATGAGCTGCTGTCCTGGGGTTTCGTGCTTTACATGGGCCTGCACGTGCTGGCCCAGGTGGTCATGGGCGGTGTGCGCCAACTGCTCAAGATCATGAGCCCACGCATGGCCTACGGCCTGGGCGCGGCCGTGGCGCTGACGGCCGGGGTGGCCGGAGCAGCCGTGGCCTACGTGGTGGACCGCGGCGCACAGACGACGCTGAGCATCGCCAAGACCGACGCCGCGCCCGCGCTGGACGGTGACATGACCGACGCCCAGTGGGCGCATGCCAGCGAAGTGGTGGTTCATACCGCCCGAGGCTTCAACCTGGGCGGCACCGGTGAGGTGGATGTTTACATCAAGGCCCTGCACGACGGTGACAAGGCCTATTTCCTGTTCCGCTGGCCCGACGCCACGCGCAGCCAGAAGCACACCCCGGTGATCAAGACCGAAGGCGGCTGGAAGGTCGTGGAAAGCAACTACTTCAAGAACGACGAAAACGAATACTACGAAGACAAGTTCGCCGTGATGCTGGCCCAGTCGCCGGTGGCCGCCGGCAACACCGTGCGCCTGGGTCCCAAGCCCTTCAGCGACAAGCCCGGCCCGTCCAACGGTCTGGGCCTGCACGCCGCCACCGACGGCAGCCTGGCCGACGTCTGGCATTGGAAGGGGGTGCGTTCCGCCTCGATCCACCAATTCGACGACAACTACTTTGGCGACCTGATGGACGCCAAGCCCGGCCGCTACACCGGCGGCTACACGCAGGACCCGAAGACCGGCGGCGGCTTCGACCAGAACTTCGCCAAGATCCCTGATTCCGAGTACGTGACCCTCAAGTCCCTGCCCAAAAACCTTGCCACCATGAAGGAGGCCATGGGCCACTTCGACCCGGACCCAAACGTGGGCGACGACGGCCGCTTCGCCATGGCCAAGGCCGACACCGTGCCTTACACCCCCGAAGCCGACGCCGCCATCCCCGTGGGCACGGTGCTGCCCTCAGTGGTGTACGACAAGCCGTTTGAGGGCGACCGTGGCGACGTCAGCGCGCACGCGGTGTGGAAGGACGGCTGGTGGACCATCGAGGCCTCGCGCAAGCTGGACACCAGCTCCCCCTACGACCAGCCGATCGTCAATGGCATGTTCATGTGGGTGGGCGTGTTCGACCACAACCAGGTGCGCCACACACGCCATGTGCAGCCTCTGAAGCTGCAACTGCAATAAGGATCTGCAATCCCATGGCCCAGATACACATCCGCCAGTGGCCCCAGCCCATCGAAGCCGGGCGTCTGCGCATCCTTGAAGCCGCCTTGGACGCCGGGGTGCCCTTTCCCCACGGCTGTGGCACCGGTGAGTGCGGCAGCTGCAAGTGCCAGCTGCTTGAAGGTGAAGTGGCGATGGACGGCTACAGCCCGGGCGCTCTGTCCGAGGAGGAGCGGGCCAACGGCAGGATCCTGGCCTGCCGTTCGCGCGTGGTGTCGGACGTGACGATCAGCTGGCTCTCGTCCGCCGCCCTGCCCAAGCCCATGGTGAAGTTCTACGGGCGGGTGTTCCGCGTGGCCCCGGTGGCGCACGACGTGTTCGTCGTCACCCTGGCCGCTCCTCCCGGGCAGGGTTTCAACTTCCACCCGGGCCAGTTTGCCAAGCTGCGTTTTGGCAAGTTGCCGGCGCGCAAGTACTCCATGGCCAGCCAGCCGGGCCAGGACCTGCTGGAGTTCCACATCCGCATCGTGCCCGACGGCATGGTGAGCCAGCACGTGGCCACACAGCTGCGTGAGGGTGACAGCGTGGAAGTGCGCGGCCCGTTTGGCGACGCCTACTGGGAAGGCCTGGAAGAGGCGCACACCGGCCCGCTGCTGCTGCTGGCCGGCGGCACCGGGCTGGCGCCCATCCTCTCGGTGCTGGACGCGGCGCTCAAAGACGGCGTAGCACCCGAACAGTTGCACCTGTACCACGGCGTGCGCGCCGAGCGCGACCTCTACGCCGATTCGCGACTGAACGCCCGCGCCCAGGAGCACGGCTTCCGCTTCACGCCGGTGTTTTCGGAAACGGCGCGCGAATCTGCACGCAAAGGCTTCGTGCACCAGATCCTGGAGCAGGACTTCCACGACCTGGCGCACGCGCGCATCTACGTGGCCGGTCCGCCACCCATGGTGGACGCCGTCAAGGCCTCAGCCACCGGGCGCGGCGCCGATCCGCGGCGCATCCGCGCCGATGCGTTCTACGCCTCAGAACCCGAGAAGAAGAGTCTCTGGGCCCGCCTGACCGGCTGGGGCGATCTGTAAAAGCCAGAATTCCCCGAGCATGAAAAAAGCCGCTGTGAAAACAGCGGCTTTTTTCTTCCGAACAACGGACGCGCATCCGGAGCGAGTGCCGCACCCCCAGGGCACCCGCGTGCCATCTCCAGGCACTTGTTCGAACAGCCCCACTCGTTGTCGTACCAGGCCACCACCTTCACGAAGGTGCTGTCCAGCGCGATGCGGTGGCCGGGTTGGGCGCCCTGCTGGCGTGCAAGCCGCTCAAGCGTTGCGACTGAGCGCTTGAGCGTCTTTCGGGCGTGTTCGAGCAACGCTCAGCCGCTGAGCCGCTGCCCCTCGAACCAGTCCAGGGCGTCGTTCCACAAAGGTCGGGCCCGCGGGCGGAAGTAGCCCATGTGGCCGATGGCTCCCAGACCGGCGCTGCGAGGGTCGATGCTCACGGCGCGCACCGCGGTGTTGCGGTAGCCGGCCATGAAGGCGTCGCGCGAGGCCGGAGGGGCCCAGGCGTCGTCGAGCGCGTTGACCGCCACGATGGGAAAGCGCACATCGCCGAAGCGCTCGGTGACGGCCCGCATGCGCGGGTCATCGAAGAAATAGCGCGGGTAGTTGCACCACCGGCGCCACTGGCGGTACACGTCCAGCGGCAGGTCTTCGCCCATGCCCAGCCGGCTCCAGGGCAGGTAGCCGGCCGCGCGCGTCCACACCGGCCCGAGCACGCGCCACAGGAACAGCACCCGCAGCCGCTCCAGCGGCGGCATCCAGCCGTGCCAGCCGGCGCCGGTGGCGAAGGTGTAGGCACCGTCCACCGCGCCGGGGTCGGGCAGCAGCCCGAGCGCGTGGCCGCCGTAGGAGTGGCCCACCAGGTACAGCGGCATGCCGTCCTGGCGCATGGCCTCGACGCCGGCGGCCAGATCGAGCCGGCCCCAGTCGAGGTAGTCCATGCGAAAGCCCTTGAGCGTGGCCGGGGCCGACTGGCCGATGCCCCGGTAGTCCAGGGTGAGCACGTCGAAGCCCCGCTGCGCCGCGTGCTCGGCAAAGCGCCGGTAGAAGCCCTGGGGCACACCGGTGGCGCCGCCCACCACCAGGTGCGCGCGCGGCGGCGTGAGGCTCCTGTAACGGTAGGCCGCCAGCGGGTAGCCATCGGCCGCCCGCAGGCTCAAGCGCTCGCCGGCCACGGGGGGTGCTGCGGGGACGTCCAGGTCAACGGATGAGGACATGGGATCAGGCTCCTTCAGAAGAGGCGTGCGCGCCGGGTGAACGCGCCGACAGCAGGGCCAGCAAGCTCGTCATGGCCTGCTGGATCGGTTCGCTGCCCTGCGCCACGCGGGCTTGCAGCAGGCCGCCTTCGTAGGCGGCCACGATGAGGGCGGCCAGGCCCTGCGCCTGCGCGGGCGGCTCGCCGGCCTGCTCCAGCGCCTGGGCGATGCGTTCGCGCAGGCGAGTGAACGCCCGGGCCAGCGCTTCGCGCAGCGCCGCGTCCTGGGCGGTGCTCTCCAGCGCCACCGTGGCCAGGGGGCAACCGGACTCGAAGCCGCTGTCCTGCAGCCGGGCGGTGGCGCCGCCGACCCAGCGGCGCAGTGCAACGAGCGGATCGGGCGTGGCGGTCAGCAGGGTGTCGAGCCCGCGCAGCATGCGGTCCACCACCGCGTCGATCGCCGCGATCGCCAGCTCGGTCTTGCCGCCGGGGAAGTGGTGGTAGAGCACGCCTTTGGGCGCCCCGGCCTGCTGCAGCAACTCGGTCAGACCAATGCCGTGCAGGCCACGGCGGCGCAGCGCGTCGGTCATGGCGGTGATGAGGCGTTCGCGGGTACCTGGGGTGGAAATATCGGGCATGGGGTGAATCTATAGACCGGTCGGTCTAGTGTCAAGTGCCCGGCTGTCACCTGGGTTCACGGCGTCCGGTGAACACCCGCCGTTCAACAAAAAAGCGCCCGAAGGCGCTTCTTTGTGGAGCAGGGTGGGCGATCAGCCGGCCACGACGCGCGCCATCTCCAGGCACTTGTTGGAGTAGCCCCACTCGTTGTCGTACCAGGCCACGACCTTCACGAAGGTGCTGTCCAGCGCGATGCCGGCGTCGGCGTCGAACACGCTGGTGCAGGTCTCGCCCCGGAAGTCGGTCGCCACCACCTTGTCGGTCGTGTAGCCCAGCACGCCCTTCAGGGCGCCTTCGCTCTGGGCCTTCATCTCGGCGCAGATCTCGGCGTAGCTGGCTTCGCTGTTCAGTTCAACAGTCAGGTCGACCACCGACACGTCGGAGGTGGGCACGCGAAAGCTCATGCCGGTCAGCTTCTTGTTCAGCTCAGGAATCACCACGCCCACGGCCTTGGCCGCGCCGGTGCTGCTGGGGATGATGTTTTCCAGGATGCCGCGGCCACCACGCCAGTCCTTGTTGGACGGGCCGTCCACGGTCTTCTGCGTGGCGGTGGCCGCGTGCACGGTGGTCATCAGGCCGCGCTTGATGCCCCACTTGTCGTTCAGCACCTTGGCCACGGGGGCCAGGCAGTTGGTGGTGCAGCTGGCGTTGCTGATGATGGCCTGGCCGGCGTAGGTCTTGTCATTCACGCCGTAGACGAACATGGGGGTGTCGTCTTTGGAGGGCGCGGACAGGATGACCTTCTTGGCGCCGGCGTCCAGGTGTTTCTGGGCCGTGACCTTGTCCAGGAACAGGCCGGTGGATTCGATGACGATGTCGGCACCGACGTCGGCCCACTTGAGGTTGGCGGGGTCGCGCTCCTGCGTCAGGCGGATGGTCTTGCCGTTGACGACGATGTTGCCGCCTTCGACCTTGACCGTGCCTTTGAAGCGGCCGTGCACGCTGTCGTACTGCAGCATGTAGGCGAGGTAGTCGGGTTCGAGCAGGTCGTTGATGGCGACGACTTCGATGTCCGCGAAGTTCTGGATCGCGCTGCGCAGCACGTTGCGCCCGATGCGGCCGAAGCCGTTGATACCGATCTTGATGGTCATGTCCTGTACTCCTGTGGATGGATGAAAAATCAAACGAAACCGATCACTTGGTCAACACGGTGCGCACCGTGTCGGCCACGTTCTGGGCGGTGAAACCGAAGTGCTCGAACAGCACCGGTGCCGGGGCGGACTCGCCGTAGGTGTCGAGGCCGATCACCGCGGCCACGCCGTATTTCCACCAGCCGTCGGTGGAGCCCATTTCCACCGCGATGCGCGGCAGGCCGGCCGGCAGCACCGAGGCCTTGTAGGCGGCGTCCTGACGGTCAAACGTGGTGGTGCTGGGCATGGAAACCACGCGCACCGCGATGTTGTAGGCGCGGGCCAGCAGGTCCTGCGCCTTGAGCGCGAGCTGCACTTCAGAGCCGGTGGCGATGATCACCGCCTGGGCCTTTTTCTTCAAGCCCACTTCGCTGGGCTCGGCCAGCACATAGGCGCCGCGGCTGATGTCGCCAAGGTCGTGCTTGGGCGCGTAGGGCAGGTTCTGGCGGCTCAGCAACAGCGCGGTGGGCTTGTTGCTGTTCTGCAGGGCCACGGCCCAGGCCACGGCGGTTTCGGCCGTGTCGCCCGGACGCCAGACGTCCAGGTTGGGGATCAGGCGCAGGCTGGCGGCGTGTTCGACCGACTGGTGCGTCGGGCCGTCTTCACCCAGGCCGATGGAGTCGTGCGTGAACACATGGATCACGCGCTGCTTCATCAGCGCGGCCATGCGGATGGCGTTGCGGCTGTAGTCGCTGAAGGTGAGGAAGGTGCCGCCGTAGGGGATGAAACCGCCGTGCAGCGCCACGCCGTTCATGATCGCGGCCATGCCGAATTCGCGCACGCCGTAGTTGATGTGGCGGCCGCCCTGGCCGGCCTCGTTCTTGACCACGTTGCCGGCCAGATCGAAGCGCAGGTTGGGCGTGAACTTGGTGTTGGTCAGGTTGGAGCCGGTCAGGTCGGCGCTGCCTCCAAGCAGCTCGGGCAGCGCGGCGGTGAAGGCTTCCAGCGCGATCTGGCTGGCCTTGCGGCTGGCCACGGTCTCGGCCTTGGTGTGGGCGGCGAGCACAGCGTCCACAGCAACCTGGTGGAACTGCTTGGGCAGCTCGCCCTTCATGCGGCGCACGAACTCTTTGGCCAGCGCGGGGAAAGCGGCCTTGTAGGCGGCGAACTTCGCATTCCAGGCGGCTTCAAAGGACTTGCCGAGTTCTTTGGCGTCCCAGGCGGCGTACACGTCTTTCGGGATCGCGAACGGCGCGTGGGGCCAACCCAGCGCTTCGCGCGTGAGCTTGATTTCTTCGGCGCCGAGCGGCTCGCCGTGGGCTTTGGCGGTGTTGGCGCGGTTCGGGCTGCCTTTGCCGATGGCGGTCTTGCAGCAGATCAGCGTGGGCTTGTCGGCGCTGTTCTTGGCGGCGGCGATGGCCTTGTCCACGGCGTCGGCGTCGTGGCCGTCGACCGCGCGGATCACGTTCCAGCCGCAGGCTTCAAAACGCTGGGGGGTGTCGTCGATGAACCAGGGCGCGACCTGGCCGTCGATAGAGATGCCGTTGTCGTCGTAGAGCGCAATCAGCTTGTTGAGCTTCCAGGCGCCGGCCAGGGCCACGGCCTCGTGGCTGATGCCTTCCATCAGGCAGCCGTCGCCCAGGAAGACATAGGTGTTGTGGTCGACGATGGCGTGCTGAACATCGCCAACGGTGCGGTTGAACTCGGACGCCAGCAGCTTCTCGGCCAGCGCCATGCCCACGGCGTTGGTGAGGCCCTGACCCAGCGGGCCGGTGGTGGTTTCCACGCCGGGCGTGTGGCCGACTTCAGGGTGGCCGGCGGTCTTGCTGCCGAGCTGGCGGAAGTTCTTCAGTTCACCGATGGGCAGCTTGTAGCCGGTCAGGTGCAACAGCGCGTAGATCAGCATCGAGCCGTGGCCGTTGGACAGCACGAAGCGGTCGCGGTTGGCCCACTGCGGGTTGGTGGGGTTGTGGCGCAGGTGGCGGCCCCACAGGGCGACCGCCATGTCGGCCATGCCCATGGGCGCGCCGGGGTGGCCCGAGTTGGCGGCCTGCACCGCATCCATGGCGAGTGCGCGGATGGCGTTGGCCTGGGTCTGGGGCGTGACGGAAGGGGCGGTGGGGGTGCTGACAGCGTCGGACATGGGGAGGATATGG
>NZ_MUNZ01000075.1 GCF_002001205.1 Hydrogenophaga sp. A37 | reverse complement strand
GAGTGGGGGCGGGTGGGGGTCATGTGATCAAACCAGCGAAGTCAGAAGCCAGGCGGCTGTGCCCCACATCATCAGCGCCACCGCGCCGTCCAGCAAGCGCCAGATGCGCAGTGAATTCAGCCGACGGCCGAGCCAGAAAGCGGCCACACCGAGCAACAAGAACCACACCAGCGAGCCGGTGGCGGCACCCAGACCGAACAGGGTGCTGCCTTGCCCATAGGCCAGCGACGCGGTGCCGATCAGCACGGCGGTGTCGAGCCAGGCGTGCGGGTTGAGCCAGGAGAAAGCGAGCGCCGACAGGATGGCCTGGCGCGGTGTCAACGAGGGCGCGCGACGCGGCCCATCGATGGGGCCGTCCGTCGCGGGGATCGCCTGTGGCTTCAGGAAACGCTGGAACGCCCGCCAGCCGTACACGCCGAGGAACAGCACACCCGCACCGACCAGCGCGCCGAGCATCTTGTCGGACAGGCCTCCCAGCTGGGCCAGGCCGAGCACGCCCAGGCCGATCAGCACCACGTCGGACAGCGCGCACACGGCCACGGTGAGCCACAGGTGCTGGCGTTGCAGGCCCATGCGCAGCACGTGCGCGTTTTGCGGGCCGATGGCCATGATCAGCGACATGCTCAGCACCATGCCGGCGGAAAAGGTGGGGAAACTCAGGGTCATGGCGGTGTTCCGGGGTTTGCCGGCGCCCCTCGCTGGGGCGCATCGGTCAGGGCTCAGAGTGTGCCGCCGCCGCCAAAACAGTTAAACCATTTCAATCAAAACTAGCATTTGTTAAAAAATGATTGATCGAATGATGTGTCGAACCTTCGCGCCATGGGGCGGGTGTGTGAAGGTGGTTCGCCGAACAGGGTCTTGTAGTCCTGGCTGAAGTGGCCCATGTGCCAGAAGCCCCAGCGCGCCGCCACGTCGACGATGGTCCTGTCGCCCGGGGCATTGAGCAGTTCGCGCCGCACCGCGTTCAGGCGCACCAGGCGCAGGTAGTTCGCGGGGCTGATGCCCAGGCTGTCCTGAAAGCAGTTGTGCAGCGTGCGGCGGGTGACGTGCAGTTCCGAACACAGGCGCTCCACGCCCAGGTATTCCAGAGGCTGTTCGGTGATCAGTTCGCGCACCCGGCGCACGACCGCCTGGCGGCGCTGCTGGCGCGGGGTGACGGCGTCGGCCTGGTCGGCGGGCATCAGGGTGTCGGCCAGCACGGTCATCAGGGCTTCGCGCAGGCTGCGACGGCTGGCGGCGTGGGCCAGCGCGCCGGGGTTGGCCTCCAGGCCGCGCAGCACCTCGCGCAGCAGTCCCACCAGGCGAAAGCGCTGGGTGGGGGTGAGCACCTGCAGGCGCACACCCGGGCTGCGCGTCGGGGCGGCCTCGGCCTGATCTAGGGCGCGCACATGCTGCCGCAGTTCGCCCGGATCGAACACCAGGCCGTACAGGCCATGACCGGCCGGCACCTGCAGGTCAAAGGCCTCGCTGCCGTCGGAGATCATCAGTTCGTGGCCACCGACCGTGCGGCCCATGAAGCGCAGGTCGACCGGCCGTTCGGGCACCGACAGGCCCAGCCAGACGCCGCCCTGCCAGGGGCGGCAGTGCTGGCTGGTGGCGCAGTTGGCCACCTCCTCGAAGGCCTGCAGTGGCCCATCGAACAGCTCGCGCACCTGACCCTGGAACACGCCCGGCGAGGTTTGCACGTAGTCCTGGTCCCAGGCGTCGAGGTTGCGGGCGTGCACATCCACCTCGCGGGTGCGTTTGACGCGAAAGCAGGCGAGGGCGGTATCGGTGGGGTCGGATGCGGGCATGGAGGCCTCTTTCGGCGCGCCGGGCGCCGCAGTGTTGACGGTGTATCAAGTTCCGTGCCATGTACAGCTCCATGGAAACCCGCCCACCGCTATCCCGTTTGGGAAAAAACGCGTTGGCTGGCGCCGCTCTTTCCCAAACGGGATACCGCCGCCGCCGGCGGCCGCCCAAGATGTGGGCAGGGCCGCCCGAGCCGTTCGGGCTTCATTTCCTTTCAAGAAGAGAACACGCCATGTCCACCACATCCAAACAGGTTGCCCGGGAGCTCAAGCCCGTGCTGGGCACCTTCTCCCTCTGGGGCATTGCCGTCGGGTTGGTCATTTCCGGCGAATATTTCGGCTGGAGCTACGGCTGGGCCAGCGCCGGCACGCTGGGCTTCCTGGTCGCCACGCTGTTCGTGGCGCTGATGTACACCACCTTCATCTTCAGCTTCACCGAGCTGTCGACGTCGATCCCGCACGCCGGCGGCCCGTTCGCTTATGCGCGCCGCGCCTTCGGGCCGACCGGCGGGTTCATCGCCGGCTTCGCCACGCTGGTGGAGTTCGTGTTCGCGCCGCCGGCCATCTCGCTGGCCATCGGCGCCTACCTGAACGTGCAGTACCCGTCGCTGGACCCGAAGTGGGCGGCGGTCGGCGCCTACGTGATCTTCATCGCGCTCAACGCTCTTGGCGTGGGCATCGCGGCCGCGTTCGAGCTGTTCGTCACCATCCTGGCGGTGATCGAGTTGCTGGTGTTCGCTGGCGTGGTGGCCCCGGGCTGGTCGCTGGCCAACTTCACCGCCAACGGCTGGGCCGGCTCGCCCGACTTCAGCATGGGCACTTGGGCCGGCATCTTCGCGTCCATCCCGTTCGCCATCTGGTTCTTCCTGGCCATCGAAGGCGCGGCCATGGCGGCCGAAGAGGCCAAGGAGCCCACGCGCACCATCCCCATCGCCTACATCACCGGCATCCTGACGCTGGTGGCGCTGGCCTTCCTGGTCATGGTCATGGCCGGCGGCGTGGGAGACTGGTCCAAGCTGGCCAACATCAACGACCCGCTGCCCCAGGCCATGAAGATGGTGGTGGGCGAGTCCAGCGGCTGGCTGCACATGCTGGTCTGGATCGGCCTGTTCGGCCTGGTCGCCTCGTTCCACGGCATCGTGCTGGGCTATTCGCGCCAGATGTTCGCCCTGGCCCGCGCCGGCTACCTGCCGGCGATGTTCGCCAAAGTCCACCCGCGTTTCCGCACCCCGGTCAATGCGCTGGTCGGCGGCGGCATCGTGGGCATCGCGGCCGTGTTCAGCGACCAGTGGGTCACCATCGGCGGCCTGCCGCTGACGGCCAACATCGTCACCATGGCGGTGCTGGGCGCGTTGGTCATGTACATCATGTCCATGGCGTCCCTGTTCAAGCTGCGCGCCAGTGAACCAGGGCTGGCCCGCCCGTTCCGCGCACCGATCTACCCGCTGTTCCCGGCGATTGCCATCGGTTGCGGTGTGGTCTGTCTGGCGGCGGTGGTGTACTTCAACCAGCTGCTCTCGCTGATCTTCCTGGGCCTGATGGCGCTGGGCTACGCCTACTTCCGCCTGACCGCCGCGCAGCGCGATGCCGCGCCGCACGACGCGATGCTCGCCGCCACGGCAGAATGAACCACACGGTGCGACAGCACGCACCGAGGAGCCGCTGACGTGAACCTGAGTGCGACGCTGGGTCTGCAGACCTACCGCTTCGACAGCCTGCGCGAGGTGATGGCCAAAGCCACCCCCTTGCGCTCGGGCGACTGCCTGGCCGGGCTGGCCGCCACCACCGAGCAGGAACGGGTGGCCGCGCGCTGGGTGCTGGCCGACGTGCCGCTGCAGCGCTTTCTGGACGATGCCCTGATTCCCTACGAGACCGACGAAGTCACGCGGCTGATCATCGACAGCCACCACCACGCCGCGTTCGCGCCGGTGGCCAGCCTCACGGTCGGCGGGTTCCGCGACTGGCTGCTCGGCGACCACGCCACGCCCGCCGCGCTGGCGCGGCTCTCACCGGGCCTCACGCCCGAGATGGTGGCCGCCGTGAGCAAGCTCATGCGCAACCAGGACCTGATGCTGGTGGCGCGCAAGTGCGAAGTGGTCACCCGCTTTCGCAACACCGTGGGTCAGCGCGGCCACCTCGCGGTGCGCTTGCAGCCCAACCACCCCACCGACGACCCGGCCGGCATCGTCGCCAGCCTGATCGACGGCCTGCTGCACGGCGCGGGCGACGCGGTGATCGGCATCAACCCCGTGTCCGACAGCGTGCCCGATCTGGTGCGCCTGAACCAGGTGCTGGCCGAGGTCATCGAGCGCGGTGCCGTGCCCACGCAGAGCTGCGTGCTCACCCACGTCACCAACACGCTGCAGGCCATCAGCCTGGGTGCGCCGGTGGACCTGGTGTTCCAGTCCATCGCCGGCAGCGAGGCGGCCAACCGGTCCTTCGGCATCGACCTGGCGCTGCTGGACGAAGCCCATGCCGCCGCGCAGGCATTGAAGCGCGGCACGGTGGGTGACAACGTCATGTATTTCGAGACCGGGCAGGGCAGCGCGCTGTCGGCCAACGCCCACCACGGCGTGGACCAGCAGACTTGCGAGGCCCGCGCCTACGCGGTGGCGCGGCGCTACCGGCCCATGCTGGTCAACACCGTGGTCGGTTTTATCGGGCCGGAATACCTCTACGACGGCAAGCAGATCATCCGCGCCGGCCTGGAAGACCACTTCTGCGGCAAGTTGCTGGGCCTGCCCATGGGCTGCGACATCTGTTACACCAACCACGCCGAGGCCGACCAGGACGACATGGACAACCTCATGGTGCTGCTGGCCAGCGCGGGGCTGAACTTCATGATCGGCGTGCCCGGCGCCGACGACGTGATGCTCAACTACCAGAGCACGTCCTTCCACGACGCGCTGGTGCTGCGCGACTTGCTGGGGCTGAAGCGCGCGCCCGAATTCGAGGCTTGGCTCCAGCGCGTCGGTGTGACCGGGGCCGACGGCCGCCTGCGCCCCGCCGCCGCGCAGGGCGCGCTGTCACAACGCCTGTGGACCTTGCCGGAGCCCACATGACGCCCGACCAGACACCCGCACCCACCGACGCCCGCACCGAGATCGACCCCGGCGCCGATCCTTGGGCGTCGCTGAAGCGCTACACGCCCGCGCGCATCGCGCTCGGGCGTGTCGGCGTGAGCCTGCCCACGCGTGAGGTGTTGGGTTTCTCGCTCGCCCATGCGCAGGCGCGCGATGCCATCCACCTGCCGCTGGACCTGGCCACGCTGGCGGATCAACTGCAGGCCGACGGCTGGCCGGCGCCCCTGTGCCTGCACAGCCGGGCGCACGACCGGGCCGAATACCTGCTGCGCCCCGATCTGGGGCGTCGGCTCGACGACGCCAGTGGGGACGCGCTGCGGGCCTGGCGCGCGCAACACGCCGCGCCCGACCTGGCGCTGGTGATCGGCGACGGCCTCTCGGCGCTGGGCATCCAGCGCCATGCCTTGCCCCTGCTGGCGGCCATCCGCGTCGCCCTGGGTGGGCGCCTGACGCTCAGCCCGCCGGTGCTGGTGCGCCAGGCCCGTGTGGCGGTGGCCGACGAAGTGGGCGAACTGCTGGGCGCGCGCATGGTCGCCATGGTGGTGGGCGAACGTCCGGGCCTGAGTTCTCCCGACAGCGTGGGCATCTACCTCACCCACGCGCCACGCGTGGGCCGCCACGACGCCGAGCGCAACTGCATCTCCAACGTGCGGCCCGCCGGGCAGGACCCGCTCACCGCGGCGCGGCGCCTGGCCTGGCTGGTGGGCGAAGGCCTGCGCCTGGGCGCGACCGGCGTGGGGCTCAAAGACCACAGCGGCTTGTCCATGGTGGCGGGCCCGACCGCTGCCAACGCCGATCTGCCCCCGGATGCTGGTTAAACTGATCTGAACCATCTTTGGTTCGATCAAGTTTTCCTCATCCATGCTGGACGCCCGCCAACTGCAAGCCCTGGCCGCCGTGGTCGAACACGGCGGCTTCGGCCCGGCCGCGCAATCGCTCAACCTCACGCTGGCGGCGGTGTCGCTGCGCATCAAGTCGCTGGAAGCGCACCTGGGCCAACGCCTGCTGGTGCGCGGCAAGACCGTGCGCGCCACGGCAGCCGGCCAGACCCTGGTGGCGCATGTGAAGCAGCTGCAGATGATGGAGGCCGACTTGCTCGCGGGCCTGCAGGGCGGCGGTGAGGCGCGCGCCGATGCGGCCTGGCAGTCGCTCAGCGTCGCGATCAACGCCGATTCGGTGGCGAGCTGGTTCCTGCCCGGCGTGGCGCCGCTGCTGCAGCGCCACCGGTCGTTGCTGGAGATTGTGATCGACGACCAGGACCACACGCACGACGCACTCAAGAGCGGCGACGTGATCGGCTGCGTGACCACGCTGGCCCAGCCCATGCGCGGCTGCGTGGCCGAGCCGCTGGGCGTGATGCGCTACCGCTGCGTGGCCGCACCCGAGGTGGTGCAGCGCTGTCGAACGCCGCGCGGCGCCGTGTCACCGCACAAGCTGCTGGCGCACCCGGCCATCATCTTCAACCGCAAGGACGCGCTGCAGGACGCCTTTCTGGAGCAGCACTTCGGCTTGAAACAGCCGAACTACCCACGCCACTTCGCACCTGCGGTGGACGCCTTCGAGCGCGCGATCGAGCTGGGGCTGGGCTGGGGCATGGTGCCCGAGCAGGATTTGTCCAACCGCCCGGGTCTGCAAGACGTGCTGCCCGGCGCCACGGTGGACGTGGTCTTGTATTGGCAACACTGGGAGCGCGAGTCGCTGTCGGCGCAGCGGCTGACGGCGGCGGTCAAAGCAGCGGCGCATGCGAGCCTGCCGCCGGTTTCTCTGAACTGAGCGTCAGGTTCTGAGCCAAGCCCTGCTTTGCCGGAGCAAGTGTCTTTCCAAGCACACACCGTGGAACCGGCTTCGCCGGGCCACTGGTGCGGTCCCCCTTTCCCAAGGGGGAAGCCGCGAAGCGGCGCAGGGGGAGCCGCCGCCGGGCCGCCCCAAGGCGGATCAGGCCCTGTGGGCAGCGACCCGCGCAGCGGCGGAGCGTGGGGGGCTGTGAACCTACCCTTTCAAGCAAGTGCTCATGAAAGCCTTGCGCTCGTCGCCTTTCAGGGCCTTGGCGGTGGCGTCGGCGTTGCAACTGGTCATCTTGCCTTGCTGGGTGAGGGGCGCGGCGGGTTCGCCGCTCAGGCAGGTCTTCATGAAGGCCTTGCGCGGATCGCCCTTGAGGGCCTTTTCACCGGCTTCTTTGTTGCAGATCACCATGCGGTTTTGCTGAGAAGTGGGTTCGGTCTCGCCACTCAGGCACGACTTCATGAACGCCTTGCGCGGGTCACCCGCGAGCTTCTTTGCGCCGGCCTCCTGGTTGCAGCTGACCATGCGGTTCTGCTGGGCCGTGGGCGCCGCCTCAGCGGGCGCCGTTGCCGGGGCAGCGGCGGTCTGGGCCAGGGCCATGGTGAAGGCGCCGGCGAGGGCCAGCAGGGTGATGCGCTTTTTCATGGAAATTCCTTGCGTGAAGGCCCCAGCGGCTCTGGGTGAGCGTTGCCCGGCAACGGGCGTCGCGACCATACCGCATCCCGGCGCAGAGGACGGCGCGTCAACGAACGGATCGGCCACCAGCGTGCGCTCCGCCGGACGGGTGTCGCGAGCACGCCACGGACGCTGCGGTCGTCGTGGGAGCGGCCTGGCCCCGGGCGGGGGTGGGCGGCCCGCCGCCTAAAATCCCCTCCCTATGCTCAAGATCAAACAGGAACTGCTGACCGGCCTCGCCCAGGCGCTGGACCAGCTCTCACCCGGCGCCGGCGACAAAGCCGCCTTCGAATCGCCCAAGGTCGCGGCCCATGGCGATTTCGCCGTGACCGCCGCCATGCAACTGGCCAAGCCGCTCAAGCTCAATCCTCGCCAGGTCGGCGAACAGCTCAAGGCGGCGCTGCTGGCGCTGCCGGTCTATCAGCGCTGGGTCCGCGAGATCGAGATCGCCGGCCCCGGCTTCATCAACATCCGCCTGACGCCCGCCGCCAAACAGCAGGTGATTCGGGAAGTGCTGGAGGCCGGCGCCGGCTTCGGGCAACAAGCGGCCAACGGCCAGCGCCTGATGGTCGAGTTCGTCTCGGCCAACCCCACCGGCCCGCTGCACGTGGGCCACGGCCGCCAGGCCGCGCTGGGCGACGCCATCTGCAGCCTGTACCAGACCCAGGGCTGGGCCGTGCACCGCGAGTTCTATTACAACGACGCCGGCGTGCAGATCGGCACCCTGGCCAACAGCACCCAACTGCGCGCCAAGGGCTTCAAGCCCGGCGACGAACAATGGCCCGAGGCCGCCTACAACGGCGACTACATCCAGGACATCGCCAACGACTTTCTGGCCAAGAAGACGGTGCACGCCGACGACCGCGAGTTCACTGCGAGCGGCGACGTGGACGACCTCGACGGCATGCGCCAGTTCGCTGTGGCTTACCTGCGCCATGAACAGGACCTGGACCTGCAGGCCTTCCAGGTGAAGTTCGACCACTACTACCTCGAATCCAGCCTCTACACCAGCGGCCGTGTGGACGCCGCCGTGAAGAAGCTGGTGGACGCAGGCAAAACCTACGAGCAGGACGGCGCACTGTGGCTCAGGTCCACCGACTACGGCGACGACAAAGACCGGGTCATGCGCAAAGGCGATGGCAGCTACACCTACTTTGTGCCCGACGTGGCGTACCACATCAGCAAGTGGGAGCGCGGCTTCACCAAGGTCATCAACATCCAGGGCACCGACCACCACGGCACCATCGCGCGCGTTCGCGCCGGCCTGCAGGCGGCGGGCGTGGGCATTCCTGAAGGCTACCCCGACTACGTGCTGCACACCATGGTGCGCGTGGTGCGCGGCGGCGAAGAGGTGAAGATCAGCAAGCGCGCCGGCAGCTACGTGACGCTGCGCGATCTGATCGAATGGACCAGCAAGGATGCCGTGCGCTTCTTCCTGCTGAGCCGCAAGCCCGACACCGAATACACCTTCGATGTCGATCTGGCCGTGCAGAAGAACAACGACAACCCGGTGTACTACGTGCAGTACGCCCACGCGCGCATCTGTTCGGTGCTCGCCGCCTGGGGCGGTGAGGTGGACACCCTGAAAGAGGTTGATCTGTCGCCACTCGACAGCCCGGCCGCGCAGGCGCTCATGCTGTTGCTGGAGAAATACCCGGCCATGCTCAGCGACGCCGCGCGCGACTTCGCGCCGCACGACCTGACCTTCTACCTGCGCGAGCTGGCCGCCAGTTACCACAGCTACTACGACGCCGAGCGCATCCTCGTGGACGACGACGCCGTGAAAAAAGCCCGCCTGGCGCTGGTCGCTGCCACCGCGCAGGTATTGCACAATGGTTTGGCGGTGCTGGGCGTGAGTGCACCGCAAAAGATGTGAATTGAAAGCACCCATGAAACTTCAAGCTACGCAGGCGAGAAAGCACCACGGCGGCACCCTCACGGGTTTCGTGGTCGGCCTGCTCGTTGGTCTGGGCCTGGCCCTCTCGGTGGCGGTGTACGTCACCCGCGTTCCCGTGCCTTTCGTGGATCGGGGTGTGTCGCGCAAGCCAGCGCAAGACGCGGCCGAGGCCGAGCGCAACAAGGGTTGGAACCCGAACGCCGGCCTGGCCGGCAAACCCGCGCCATTGCCGGAGCCGCCCGTGGCACCCGAACAGACCACGGCGCCGACGCCGCCTACCGCCGATCCGGCCAAGCCCGCTGCCAAGCCTGCCGATGCGGTCACGGCCAAGCCGGCGGCAGATCCGTTGGGCGATCTCATGAAGTCCAAAACGGGCGATGCCGCCGACCCCGCGGGCGCGGACCCGTTCGCGTATTTCGTCCAGGCCGGGGCTTTCAGATCACCTGAAGAAGCGCAAGCCCAGAAAGCCCGTCTGGCGATGCTGGGCATGGACGCCACCGTCAGCGAGCGCGAGCAGGCGGGGCGCACCGTGTTCCGGGTGCGCATGGGCCCCTTCAACCAGAAGTCGATGGCCGATGCCACCCGCGAGCAGCTGGAGGTCAACGGCGTGGAGGCCGCGCTGGTGCGCGTGCAGCGTTGAACGCTGGCGGTGCCGCATCACGGAACTTTTCGCTTTGACCAGAGCCCCAACAATCCCATTCAAGGAGTCTGAATCCATGCACCGTCGAGATTTTTCACGCAATCTGCTCGCTGCCGGCGCCGCCGCAGCGGCCGGTATGAGCCTGACCCCCGCGCTGGCCCAGCGTGTCGCTTTCCAGGAGGGCAAGGACTTTGTGCGCCTGGCCAAGCCCGCTTTGACCGAATCGCCCGCCGGGCAGGTTGAGGTGGTCGAGTTCTTTGCCTACAGCTGCATCCACTGTTTCAACTTCGAGCCGGTCTTCAACGACTGGGTCAAGCGCAAGCCAGCCCACGTCAACGTGCGCCGCATGCCGGTGGCCTTCAACCAGAATTTCGTGCCGATGCAGCGCCTGTATTTCACGCTGGAAGCCATGGGGCTGGTCGACAAACTGCACGAGAAGGTCTTCAAGGCGATCCACGAAGAGCGTCTGCCGCTGACCACCGCGCCCGCCATCCTGGCCTGGGTGGAAAAGCAGGGCGTGAACCGCGACCAGTTCACCGGCATCTTCAACGGCGCTGCGGCCAAGCTGAGCGAAAAGGCCGTCGGCCTTCAGGACGCTTATCAGGTTGAAGGCACGCCCGCGCTGGGCGTCGCGGGGCGCTTCTACGTGGGCGGCCAGGGTCCGCGCACCCTGCTGGTCGCCGACACGCTGATCGCAGAGGTTCGCAAAGGCTGATTCCTTTCGCCCGTCTGAAAGCGCAAGGCCCGCAGACAGCGGGCCTTGCGCTTTCAGACGGGGAACAAAGTCTTGGCGGGGCAAACAATCGTGTTTTGCACCGCTACAATGAATGCAAGATTTGTGCCCTCCCCAAAGCCATGCCCCATCACACCACGCCCCACCGTCCTTTCGCCTGGTTGTTTGTCGCGGTCCTCGCGCTGACGCTGCCTGCAGCTGCTTGGGCTGAAAAGGCCGACAAAGACAAACCCATGAACATCGAGGCCGATGCACTTCGCTACGAAGACACGCGCCAGACCAGCGTGTTCACGGGCAATGTGGTGCTCACCAAAGGCACCATCGTCATGCGCGGCTCCAAGATGGACGTGCGCCAGGACCCCGCGGGCAATCAGTTCGGCTTGTTGGTGGGCACCCCTGAAAAGCCGGGGTTCTTTCGCCAGAAGCGCGAAGGCCTGGACGAGTGGATCGAAGGTGAAGGGGATCGCATCGAGTACGACAGCAAGGCCGAAACGGTGCTGTTCACCGGGCGGGCCGTGCTGCGCCGTTACCGTGGCACCCAGCTCAACGATGAAAGCGTGGGCAGCCAGATCCTCTACAACAGCCTGACCGAGGTGTTCACCGTCAAGGGCGGCGGCGACGCCAGCCGCACCGCAGCGAACCCGACCGGCCGCGTGCGCGCCATGCTCACGCCGATCCCGGATGCGCCAGCCGCCAACGCGCCGGCGCCTGTGCCCACCGACCCGGCCAAGCTGCGTCCCAGCGGCAAGATCACCGAGCCTCGCAAGTGACAGAGGTGGTCTCCAGCCCAAAGGGTGGGATGGCGTCGAACAGCCGCCTGGAAGTTCGGGGCCTCAAGAAGTCCTATGGCAGCCGCAAGGTGGTCCAAGACGTGTCGCTGTCAGTGAGCAAAGGGGAGGTCGTGGGGTTGCTCGGCCCCAACGGTGCGGGAAAAACCACGTCGTTCTACATGATCGTGGGTCTGCTGCGTGCCGACGGCGGTGAAATTCTGCTCGATGGACAACGCATCGAATCCCTGCCCATCCACCGCCGCGCCCGGCTCGGCCTGGGTTACCTCCCGCAAGAGGCGTCGATCTTCCGCAAACTCACGGTCGCACAAAACGTGCGCGCCGTGCTTGAGCTGCAGCACGGGCCCGACGGCAAGCCGCTGGGTGAATCCGAGATCGCAAGCCGGCTCGACGAACTGCTCAAAGACCTGCGGGTGGACCACCTGCGCGACTCGCCCGCGCCGTCGCTGTCGGGCGGCGAGCGCCGACGCGTCGAGATCGCGCGCGCACTGGCCACGCGGCCCCGCTTCATCCTGCTCGATGAACCCTTCGCGGGCATCGACCCGATCGCGGTGCTGGAGATTCAGCACATCATTGGGTTTCTCAAGGCGCGCGGCATCGGGGTGCTGATCACCGACCACAACGTGCGCGAAACGCTGGGCATCTGCGACCACGCTTTCATCATCAGCGACGGCCACGTGCTGGCCAGCGGCACCTCTGCCGAGATCGTTGAAAACGCCGAGGTGCGACGCGTGTACCTCGGCGAAAACTTCCGCATGTGAGCATGACCCCCACGCTTCTCACTTCGTGTAGTTCGCTGCCCCCCACGGGGGCTGATTCGCCTTGGGGCGGCCCGGCGGCGAATCGTTCTTCCGAGCAGGCGGGACACGCTCTGTGAAACAAGGTCTGTCGCTGCGGGTCTCGCAGCACCTCGCACTCACGCCCCAGCTGCAGCAGTCGATCCGGCTGCTGCAGCTGTCCACGCTGGAAATGGCGCAAGAGGTCGAGCAGATGCTCGACGAAAACCCGTTTCTGGAGCGCGGTGAAGAAACGGCCGAGCGCGAGGACTTTGGTCTGGCGCAAACCGATGCACCGGTCAGCGTGGCCGAGCAGATTGCCGACGCGGCCTCGCCGGCGGGTGACGCGCCCACCGCCGCCACCGAGTTCGACAGCCGCGTGTCCAGCACCGACAGCGCGCCGTCCGAGAGCGCCCCCGCCGACGACCTGGAAAGCCGGCTTGAAGGCGCCAGCCCGGTCGAAGAGAGCTGGGAAGGCGACGGCACCGTCGAAATGGCGCCCGACGACAGCGAGTGGGGCGGTGACGCCCCGGCGCGCAACAACAGCTCCTCCGGCGAAGACGACGAAACCGCCAGCGCGGCCGATCTGGCGCGTGTGCCCGTCAGCCTGCAGGACCACCTGCACGACCAGGCTCGTTGCCTGCGCCTCTCCGACGAAGACCGCGCCGCCTTGTATTTCCTGATCGAGTCGCTCAACGACGACGGTTACCTCGAAGACCGCATGACCGAGCTGGCGCGCGCCTGGTGGCAACTCTCGGCCTCACCGGTGTCCCACGCCGAGCCCGCGTTTGAGGTCATCGAGGCCATCGAACAACGGCTCAACACCGCGCTGCAGTGGCTGCAGCAGATGGAGCCCGCCGGTGTCGGTGCCCGCGATCTCGGCGAATGCCTGCGCCTGCAGATCCTGGAGTTGCGCAATTCGCCGGCTGCCCGCGCGGCGCTTGCCATCTGTGGTCAGCCGCTGGAGCTCATGGCCAAGCGCGATGTGAAGCGCCTGTGTGGCCTTTGCGGGCTGGACGACGAGGCCGTGCGCGCTGGGCTGTCGCTGATCGCTCGGCTGGAACCCAAGCCGGGCCGCCGTTTCGTGGACGTGGAGCGCAACGTGGTCGTGCCCGACGTGATCGTCACGCGCGCCGGCCGCGGCTTCAAGGTGTCGCTCAACGCCGAAGTCATGCCCCGCTTGCGCGTGCACGACGTCTACGCCAACGCCATGCGCGGCAGCCGTGGCGGCCGCGACAACGGTGGCGAAGCCGGCCACGCCGCCATGCAGCAGCGCCTGCAGGAGGCGCGCTGGTTCATCAAGAACATCCAGCAGCGCTTTGACACCATCCTGCGCGTCTCCAGCGCCATCGTCGAGCGCCAGCGCAACTTCTTCATGCACGGCGAGCTCGCCATGCGCCCGCTGGTGCTGCGCGAGATCGCCGACGAGCTGGGTCTGCACGAGTCCACGATCAGCCGCGTGACGACCGCCAAGTACATGTCCACGCCGTTCGGCACCTACGAGCTGAAGTACTTCTTCGGCTCCAGCCTCGGCACCGAGACCGGTGGCAACGCGTCGAGCACCGCGGTGCGCGCGCTGCTCAAGCAGTTCATCGCGGCCGAAGAAGCGGCCAAGCCGCTCTCCGACAACCAACTCTCCGACCTGCTCAAGGAGCAGGGCATCGAGTGTGCGCGCCGCACCGTGGCCAAGTACCGCGAGGCGCTGCGCATCGCGCCGGCGAACTTGCGGAAATCTTTGTAACCCCCCCGCGCCGCTGCGCGTCACCCCCCAGGGGGCCATGCCAGCGGCCCGGCGAAGCCGGTTCCGCGGCATGTGCTGGAGGTGGGGCGGCGCCGCTGGCTCCGACGATCTTTTTCGGCACCGCATTTCGAAATTGCCATGAATCAACTCAAACTTTTCCTCCCCTGCGCCGCCGGCGTGGAGGACATGCTGGCCGACGAAGTGCAGCGCATCACCCAAGAGCCGCTGGCCTTCAAGGCGCGCGGCGGTGTCGGGGTGAAAGCCTCGTGGCGCGACGCCATGCGCCTGAACCTGCACAGCCGGCTGAGCCAGCGCGTGCTGGTGCAGCTCTGGCACGGCGGTTACCGCAGCGAGCAAGACCTGTACAACGCGGCCGGCGAGATCGCCTGGGAAATCTGGTTCACGCCCAAGCAGACCATCAAGGTCGAGATCACCGCGCAGCACAGCCCGCTCACCAGCCTCAACTTCGCCGCGCTCAAGATCAAGGACGCGATCTGCGACCGGTTCCGCGACAAGCGCGGTGAGCGCCCCAGCGTGGACACCACCTGGCCCGACGTGCGCATCTACGCGCACCTGACCACCGAAGAGCTCACGCTCTACATCGACACCTCGGGCGAGCCGCTGTTCAAACGCGGCTGGCGCGAAGACAAGGGCGACGCGCCGCTGAAGGAAACACTGGCCGCGGCCATGATCGCCGCCACCGGCTGGAACGGCGGCGATGCCGAGTCGCTGGACGCCATCACCCCGCTGTACGACCCCTGCTGCGGCAGTGGCACGGTGGTGATCGAGGCCGCGCAGATCGCGCTCAACATCCCGCCGGGCATCCTGCGCCGTTTTGCGTTTGAAAAGATGCTGCCCTTCCAGCAACACGTGTGGACCGCCATTCAGGACGAAGCCGAGCGCGACATGCGCGACTGGCCCGAGGGGCATGCACCCATCGTGTTTGGCAGCGACGTGTCGTTCCGCATGGTCGACTTTGCGCAGCGCAACGCCGAGCGCGCGGGCGTGGCGAACGCCGTGGAGTTGCGCGGCGGCGACGCGCTGCAGCGCATGCCACCCGTGCCGACACCGGGCTTGATGCTGCTCAACCCACCGTATGGCGAGCGCATCGCCGCCGCTGGTGTGGCGGGTGAGAATGCGAGCGCCCGAGCCCAGCGCATGGAGCCCCGCGCCCCGCGCGTCTTCACCGCCGGCAAGGCCGCGCCCCCCGCACCCGGCCTCGGCCGCGAGAGCGCTCAGATGAGCGACGGCGGCGACGGCAGCGAGTTTTTCCAGCAACTCGCCGCCCACTGGAAAAGCCACTACGCCGGCTGGAGCGCCTGGCTGCTCACGCCCGACCTCAAGCTGCCCGGCAAGATGCGCTTCAAGGAATCGCGCCGCGTGCCGCTGTGGAACGGCCCGATCGAATGCCGCCTGTTCCGCTTCGATCTCACCGCAAGGCGCGCTCCCGACGGCAAGCTTCCGGCGCCATGAGCGGGGGCGCCTCGGTGACGCTGGTGATCGACACCAACGTCGTGCTCGACCTCTTCGTCTACGAAGACCCGGCCACGCTGCCGCTGGGTGAGCTGCTTGCCGACCCGCAGACCCGCTGGCTGGCCACGCCCGTGATGCGTGAAGAGCTGCGCCGCGTGCTGGCCTATCCGCAGGTGGTCAAACGTCTGTTGGCCCGGTCGCAGACGGCCGAGGCCGTGCTCGCCGCTTTCGATGCCCGCGCGCTGCTTGCTGACATTGCGACCAAGGCGCCCTACGTCTGTAAAGACGCCGACGACCAGCAGTTCATCGACCTCGCCGTCGCGCACACCGCCGTGCTGCTGAGCAAAGACAAGGCCGTGCTGTGCATGGCCAAGCGCCTGGCCAGACTCGGTGTGAGCGTGAGCCGCCAATGGGCGCCTGCGGCCATTCAATCCACAGAAACCACTTCATGAAAACCGTCATCCGAGCCTTCTTCAGAACCCTGCGCACCGTGCTCGGCCCGTTCATGCTGCTGAAAGAGCGCCTCACCCAGCCGCGCGGCGTGGTGCGCGAGCCCGCGTTGCAGACCACCGTCAATCTGCAGTGCCAGAACCTGGCGCTCTACCAGTTCAGCACCTGCCCGTTCTGCATCAAGGTGCGACAGGAGATGCGCCGCCTCTCGCTGCCCATCGAGCAGCGCGACGCGCAGCACAACGCCGTCAACCGCAGCGCACTGCTGCAGGGCAGCGGCGCCACCAAAGTGCCTTGTCTGAAAATCACCGATGCGGCGGGTCAGAGTCAGTGGCTGACCGACTCGGCCGCGATCGTGGCGTACCTGCGCGGGCGTTTCGCCACGGCCTGATGGCCGGACGCTGAGCAGAGCTCAGCCTTCCAGCAAGCCAGCGCTCACCTCGTCCGCGTCCGGCCGCTCAAACACCGCGTTGTGTCGCGCCGTCAGCGGCCCACCGCCCGGCACCAGTTCGCCCTGCGCGGTGCTGCCCACGGCCTTGAATTTCCACACCGCGCCGATGCGTTTCAGGTTGCCCACCTGCTGGCCGCCGGCGTCCAGCACGGCGAACACGCCCTCGTTCAGGGGACTCAGGTTGAGCGGGCCCTGTACCTCGCTCATGCCGGCGTCCGCACACCGGCGCGCACGCCGGGCAGCGACTGGGTCGCCAGCCCGTCGGCCCGCTCGCGCCGCCCGCTCAGGATGCGGCCGAGGTTGCCCTCGATCCAGTCCGCCAGGCCTTCCACCTGCCGCGCCACCTCCACGCCCATCGGTGTGAGGCTGTATTCCACGTGCGGTGGGACCACCGGGAACTGCTGGCGCAGCACAAAACCGTCGCCCTCCAGCCACTGCAGCGTCTGCGCCAGCATTTTCTCGCTCACGCCGCCGATCTTGCGGCGCAGGTCACTGAAGCGGTGCGTGCCCGCCAGCAACGCCACCAACACCAGCACGCCCCAGCGGCTGGTCACGTGCTGCAGCACGGCGCGTGAGGGGCACTCGGCCGCGAACAGCTCACCACGCTCCATCAGCGTGGCGATGGCGGGGGTTGAGTCCGGTGACCGTGAATTGGTGGCGTGCATGGGATACTTACCTTTAAGTATGTACTTACAAAAAGTTTGTTAGATAGGTATTCTCCGCTCCTCATCGTTTCCACACAAGGAGTTTTTCCATGATTGCCATCACCGGCGCCACCGGCCAGCTCGGCCGCCTCGTCATCCAGAACCTGCTCAAGACCGTGCCCGCCAGCCAGATCGTGGCCGCCGTGCGCAGCCCCGAAAAGGCCGCCGACCTCACCGCCCTGGGCGTGCAGGTCCGCCAGGCCGACTACGCGCAGCCCGCCACGCTCGAAGCCGCCTTCCAGGGCGTGGACAAGCTGCTGCTCATCTCGTCCAGCGAAGTCGGCCAGCGCGCGCCCCAACACGCCGCCGTCATTGCCGCCGCGCAAAAGGCCGGCGTGAAGCTGCTCGCCTACACCAGCATCTTGCGCGCCGACAGCTCGCCGCTTGGCCTCGCCGCTGAACACAAAGAGACGGAAGCCATGCTGCGCGCCTCGGGCCTGCCCCATGTGCTGCTGCGCAACAGCTGGTACACCGAAAACTACACCGGCAGCGTCGGTGCCGCGGTGCAGTACGGTGCCGTCATGGGCAGCGCCAAAGAAGGCCGTATCGCCTCCGCCGCCCGGGCCGACTACGCCGCCGCCGCCGCCGCCGTGCTCACGAAAGACGACCAGGCCGGCAAGGTGTACGAACTCGCGGGCGACACCGCTTACACCCTGAGCGAACTGGCCGCCGAGATCGCGAAGCAATCGGGGAAGGCCGTGGTCTACAACGACCTGCCCGAGGCTGACTACGCCGCCGCCCTGGTGCAAGTGGGTCTGCCCGAAGGCTTCGCCGCGCTGCTGGCCGACTCCGACGTGGGTGCCTCCAAAGGCGCGCTGTTCGACGACAGCCACCAGCTCAGCCAACTCATCGGCCGCCCGACCACGCCGTTGGCGGCGGTGGTGAAGGCCGCGCTGGCGGGCTGACCGCCGTATCAAAGCCAGCCCGCATGGCCGACGCTCCATGCGTCCGGCGGGCTGGCCGTGCCACCCGCTGCCACCTTCAGCAGCTGGGTGGCGAAGGCCACCACGAGCGCAGGGATGCACCGCCCGAATCGGCGGTTGAAACGTACACTGCTCATTCACAGATGAAGAAAACCACGCCGCCATCGCCCGCGGTTCAGTTCAAAAAGGTCCATCAGCCGAAAAGGGGAGTCCCATGTCTCCAATCCGCACCGTTTGCTGGTCCCCGATCTGGAACAAGCACCACGAAAGGACGGGACTGGAGCATCTTGTCCTGACAAAGAGCACGGCCGATAGCGTGATCCTTGCCATTGACGAAGACGACACAGCTTTCAGGCTCAACTACCACCTCCGCTGGGCGCAGTCCGGATGCCTGCTTGAAGCAGACCTGGTATTGGTCAAGGGCCGGTCAGAACGATCAATGGGGCTGCGTGCGGATGGAAAAGGTCCTTGGAAGCATGCGGACGGACAACACATCCCTGAGCTTGATGGCTGCATCGATGTGGACATCTGGCCCACCCCGTTCACCAACAGTTTCCCCATCTGGCGCACGCCATTGACCATTGGTCAGCAGGAGGCGTTCCGCGTGGCGTGGATCGACGGAACGGCGCTGACGGTTGAAGCAAAGTCTCAGGCGTATTCAAGGCTCGCGGAGCACCTCTATCTCTTTGAGAGCCTGGATGGCAGCGGCTTTCAGGCCGAACTTTCTTTGGACGAGGACGGGCTGGTGCTCGACTATCCGGATCTGTTCCAACGTGTCGATGCTTGAGGCGGCCAGTTGATGCCTCCTCCATCGCTCCAGCGGAGTGCCAACGGCCGGTCACCAAACCGGGCCGGGGTATGCGGTACATCCCTCATGTCAAATGTCGGGCCTCATCAGGAGTTTCCGTGAAGCGCTATGTAGCTTTCCTTCGGGGTGTCAGCCCCATGAATTGCAAGATGCCCGAGTTAAAGCGCTGCTTCGAGGCTGCGGGCTTTGACGATGTCAAGACGCTTCTGTCCAGTGGCAACGTGGCATTTTCGGCAGAGCCCGAAATTGTTCCTGCCCTTGAAAAGACAGCCGAGGTGGCAATGGAAAAGCACCTTGGAAAGGTTTTTCAAACCATTGTCCGGCCATCCTCATTTCTTCAGTTGCTGGTCGAGCGGGCGCCATTCTCCGAGTTCGACCTTCCCGCCAACGCAAAGCCGGTCGTTACCTTCTTGCGCAAGCCGTACGAAGGCGCCCTTGCGCTCCCCATCGTGCAAGCACAAGCGTCCATTCTCAAGCTGGAGCGCACTGAAATCTTCTCGGCCTATGTTCCAAACGAGAAGGGGCCTGTGTTCATGGCTTTGCTGGAGAAGACATTCGGCAAGGCGATGACGACCAGAACGCTGGAAACCGTCCGAAAGTGCTCGGTGGTGTAGTTTGACGCGAAGGACCGGCGGCGAAAGTTTACATACCCATTGCGAGCGCAACCCCATGCCTGACCCGATCCCCATCCCCTTTGATACCCTGGAATCGGCCCTTCTGTGGTCTTCCGGTGGCGAGCCGCTTGAGAATGAGGCGCTGCTGTCGCGGGCCACAGGCCAGATGTATTTCACCTCCACCTACGGCGACGCCGACGACGATCTGCCGGATGACATTGAAGATGGTTCACTCTATGTGGCCGTGCCGCACAAGAAAGATCTCGCCCTTGGACGCAGCCTGGTGCTGAGCTTTGCGGAAGCGCACGCGCCAATGCACTTTCAAATGATCGAATCGTTCTTCCGACACAAAGGGGCCTACGCCAAGTTCAAGGCCTTGCTTGAGCGCACGCAGTTGATGGAACGTTGGTATGTCTTTGAGGCCGACGCCACCCGGCGCGCATTGGAGGCCTGGGCCGCCGACAACGGGTTTGTGGTGGTGGACGAACTGAGCCCGCCGCGCACCAGTGACGCCCCATGACGTTTGAATCCCACGAGGCGTATTTCGCCACCCTGGCGCCCGAAGTGCGCGAACAGCTGGAGCGCATCCAGCAAACCGTGGAGCGCCGCGTGCCGGGCGCGAAGCGCTGCATCAGCTACCAGATGCCGGCGTTCCGGCAGCGGCGCGTGTTTTTCTACTTTGCAGCGTTCAAGAAGCACATCGGCGTCTACCCGCCGGTGACGGCTGACGCGGCGCTGATGACTGAGACCGCGCGCTACCGAGGCCCCAAGGGCAACCTGTCGTTCCCTTTGAACGAGGAACTGCCGCTCGAACTGATCGGACGCTTGGCCGAGGCGTTGGCCGCGCAGTACGCGTCCTAGCGATTCGGCTTGGGGCGACCCAGCGGTGGAGCCCCGGATTCGCACCGAAGGTGAGAAGACGGTTGCGGACGGCTACCCTTCGTCAGGCCACGCCGAACTGATCGGCCCGCGCCTGCGGCCAGTAGTAGGCGTACACGTTCTGCAGGCCTTCGATGCTGTCTTGCAGCAACGCTCCGGCGGGCACTTCGGGCAGCAGTGTGGCGAGCAGGCGCACGTCGTTCTGGTTCACGCGGCGCACGATGTGGTGGGCGGTGATCTCGCTGGGGTGGTGCAGCCCGGCGGCCTGCACCAGCTCTTGCAGGGCATGCAGCGTGCGCTGGTGGAAGTTGAACACGCGCACCGCCTTGTCGGGCACCACCAGCGCCTGCTGGCGCAACGGGTCCTGGGTGGACACGCCGGTGGGACATTGGCCGGTGTGGCAAGCCTGGGCCTGGATGCAGCCGAGCGCAAACATGAAGCCGCGTGCGCTGTTGCACCAGTCCGCGCCGATGGCGATGGCGCGTGCGATGTCGAAGGCGCTGATGATCTTGCCCGAGGCGCCGATCTTGATGCGGTCGCGCAGGTTCACGCCCACCAGCGTGTTGTGCACCAGGCGCAGGCCTTCCTGCAGCGGCGCGCCCACATGGTCGGTGAACTCCAGCGGCGCTGCACCGGTGCCGCCTTCGGCGCCATCGACCACGATGAAGTCGGGCGTGATGCCGGTCTCGAGCATGGCCTTGACGATGGAGAACCACTCCCAGGGGTGGCCGATGCAGAGCTTGAAGCCGGTGGGTTTGCCGCCCGAGAGCTCTCGCAGACGGGCGATGAACTGCATCATCTCCATGGGCGTGGCGAAGGCGCTGTGGGCGGCGGGCGACACGCAGTCCTGGCCCATCGGCACGCCGCGCGCTGCGGCGATCTCAAGCGTCACCTTCGGGCCTGGCAGCACGCCGCCGTGGCCGGGCTTGGCACCCTGGCTGAGCTTGATCTCGATCATCTTGACCTGTGCATCCTGCGCGTTGGCCTTGAACCGGTCTTCGCTGAAGTGGCCGGTTTCGTCGCGGCAGCCGAAGTAGCCCGAACCGATTTCCCAGATCAGGTCGCCGCCGTTGAGCCGGTGCCAGGCTGAGATGGAGCCTTCGCCGGTGTCGTGCGCGAAGTTGCCGCGTTTGGCGCCTGCGTTGAGCGCCTGTATCGCGTTGGCCGAGAGCGCACCGAAGCTCATGGCCGAGATGTTGAACACGCTCGCTTCGTAGGGCTGCTTGCAGGCCGGCCCGCCGATCGTGACGCGGAAGTCGTGTGAGGCGATGTGCGAGGGTGCGAGCGAGTGGTTGAGCCATTCGTGGCCGTCGGCCTTGACGTCGAGCTGAGTGCCCAGGGGGCGCTTGTCGGTCTCGCCTTTGGCACGGGCGTAGGCCAGGCTGCGCTGGCTGCGCGAGAAAGGGGTGGCCTCGTTGTCGCTCTCAAGGAAGTACTGCCGCATCTCGGGGCGGATCTTCTCCAGCATGAAGCGCAGGTGGCCGATGACGGGGTAGTTGCGCAGCACCGAGCTTTTGGTCTGGCGCATGTCCCACCAGCCCAGCACCGAGAGCCCGGTGAACAGCAGAAACCAGGGGCCGCCGACGCCGAAGCCCACCAGGGTGAACAGGCTGAGCAGGGCCAACAGCACACACAGGGCGAGCGCCGTGTAGCGCACGGGGTAGAGGGTATTGAGGCGGTCGAGCATGGGGCCTTTCACTGCCGCTGCGCGGCTACACTGCACCGCATATTAAGACCCGGACCCGATAGCCATGACCACCGAAACCCTGCCCCCACCGATGGAGAACGACGATTTCGACACGCTCGACGCCATCTTGGACGATCTGCGCACCCGCGGCGAGGACGTGCCGCAATGGGAATTCTGCGAAGGCGCCATCGCCGCGCTGCTGTGCACCCGCCGTCTCGTGCTGCCCGACGAGTGCTTGCCGCTGCTGCTGGGCACGGGCGACAGCCAGCCCGGCGTGGCCAGCGGTGAAGAGGGCGACACCTGGTTTGCTGACGAGGCGCAGTACGCACAGTTCATGGTGCTGTGGACGCGCCGCTGGGCCGAGGTGGCGGCCTCGCTGTCTGCCAACGTCGAGTCGCTGGACGACGAGCGCGCCTACCACCCCGAGGTGATGGACGTGCGCGGTGCGGTGTGGGGCCTGCCCGAGGCCGAGCGCCCCGAGCTGGAGGGCCAGGAACTGCCCGCGTTTGCGCAGGTCTGGGCGCTGGGTTTCATGTTCGTGGTCGAAAACTGGTCGGAGGAATGGGCTGAGCCGCGCGACAAGGAAGCGGCCGAGATGCTGAACGACGCGCTGGACGCGATCGTGGAGCTGACCGAAGACGACGCCGGCCAGCCCACGGTTTGCATGCACGACGAAGACGGCCCGCCCAGCGTGAGCGACGAGCGGCTCAATGCCTTGGGTGCCGCGATCTGGGCGGTGTACGACCTGCGCCAGCTCTGGCAGAGCCTGGGCCCGAAGGTGGAGCCGGCACGCAAGGCGGTCGAACCCGGCCGCAACGACCCCTGCCCTTGCGGCAGCGGCAAGAAATACAAGAAGTGCCACGGGGCTTGAATCCGACGGAGTCAGGCCGCGCGGGTGTCAACCCTTCTGCATGCCGCGCAGCATGTCCAGCACGCGGGCGCGGCTGCGCTCGAACTCGGTGTTGAGCAGGGTGCTGGCCAGGTCCATGCGCTGATTGTGCGCATGGTCGAGCGCCTGACGGGCGAGCTTGTGGAACCGCAGGTGCTCTTTCTTCAGCTCGATGAACTGGGGGTGGCCGCCGGCCGCGCGCAGGCGCATCTTGGCGAGCCAGTGGCCGAGCGCGCTCTGGTGCGCGTCGGGCAGCGGCGTGGTGTGGCTCGCGTGGGCCGGGTCCACCGACAGGTGCTCGTTGAACAACATGCACCACTCCAGGTGGTGAATGATCGCGGTCTGCACATCCAGGCGGTCCAGCTTCAGCGGTGAGATCACGGTGTCGACACCCACGGGCTCGGGCGCCGGTACCGGCGCGCGTGCGGGTGCCGGGCCCTTGGGCTGCTGTCCGGTGCGCGAACGTGGCCAAGGCAGGCGTGCGAGCAGTTGTTGCAGGTTCATCGCAGTGTGGACTGGGCCGGATCAAGGGCGCCGGTCTTTCGGTGTCGGGTGTGGACACGAGCTTAGTGGGCGTGGCAGCGGGTCCCTGCGCCCCCGTGTGAAAAGGAGTGAGGCGGCTTCACATTGTCACTTCACACGGGCGCATGGGCGTCAGTGGTGTGCGTTATTGCACACCTTCAAAGCGTTGTGCAGTCTCAGGGCAACAGCTCGAAGTCGGCACCAGCGCAGACCTTTCCGTTGACCTGGATCTCGATGCGGTGGGGGCCCGGGTACAGGGTGCGGGTGGTCACCGGGCGCAGGCTGTGGCGTTTGCTGAGGGTGTGTTCACCGTGGGCATCGAGCTCGGTTTTCCAGCCCTTGAACACCTTGGGGCTGGTGCTGCCGTTGGCGCGCACGTGGTGCACCACGTAGTCGATCACCAGGGTCTGCGGCTGGCGGCTGCGAGAGCGCAGCCGCAGGGCCAGGCCGATGTCGCCGCCCACCCTCGCTTCGGTCGCCGTCAGGGTCAGCACCGCGTCACCTTTCAGACCGTGTTCCAGCCCCCATGCCGTCAGCGTGGGAGCGTGGCCCTGCTTGACGAGGCTGCGGCTGGCGTGGCGCAGCAGGGCGCTGCGCTGTGGGCTGGCCGCGGGCAGGTGCTCGCGCACCCATTGCGCCACCAGATCGGGGTGGTCTTTGGCGATGTCGTTCAAGTGGTTGGCCACACTGCGTCGAACATACGCACTGGGGTCGTCTTGCAGCGCCAGCAGGAGCGGCAGCGTGGGCGCCGGGTCGGCCACCAGCGCCTGCAGCCTCAGGCCCCAGGGTAGGCGCGGTCGCGAGCCCTCGCTCACGAGGCGGCGCACGTGCGCGCTGGGGTCGTCCACCCAGGTTCGGATCGTGGCCAGGCTGGTCTCGGGGTGCTGCTGTATGAAGGGGCGGATCGCGAATTCGGCCGAGAAACGCTGTGTGAGCGCGTGCAGGCATTGCAGCGCGCGCGCCACGTCGCCCATGCCCTGGCGTGCCACGAACTCGCCCATCGACCACACCACCCAACCCGAGAGGCCGAGTTCGCTCTGCGCCGCGCTCAGGCCCGCGGGTTCACCCTGGGCGTCCAGCGGGATCGGCGGCGCGAGGCTGGCTTCGAGCAGGCTGGCCGCGTCGCCGAAGTCGGTGGGCAGCGTGGCCTGCAGCGCCTCGGCCAATTGCATGGCGCGGGCCTTGAATTCGAGCGTGTCGAGGCCGTGGGTGGCGCGGTGTTCGAAGCCCTGGCGGTCGAACGCGGGCCACACACGCTGCAGGTGCTGGCCGGCGCGTTGCACGGTGCCGGCGTTGATGAGGTTTTTGAAGGGTTCCATGGGGGCAGGTTCAGAAGAGGGGCGGAAGCTCGCGCGCCAGAAAATCGACCACCGCGCGGATGCGGCGGCTGGTCCGGATCTCGCGGTGCACCACCAGCCACACCGGGAGCGAGGGCAGTGGCAAGTCGGGCAGCACCCGCACCAGGTCGGGGTCGTTGCGCAGCAGGTAGCTGGCGACGAAGCCGATACCCAGACCCGCACGCACCGCCGCCCAGTAGGCGATCAGGTCGTCGGTTCGCAGGGCGAACTGTTCAGGCCCCACTGGGTGGCCCAGGGCGGCGAACCCATGGTAGATCTCCTGCACTTTGTCGTTGCCCACCAGTGTGTGCTGCAGCAAGTCCGCCGGTTGCTTCGGCATCCCGCGCCGGGCCAGGTAGTCGCGGTGGGCGCAGGCGCTCACGCCGATCTGTCCGATGCGCCGCGCCACCAGCGAGCCCTGGGTCGGGCGCAGCATGCGGACCGCGATGTCGGCCTCGCGCTTCAGCAGGTCGCTCACCGCGTTGCTGACCACCAGTTCGATCTGGACGCCGGGCAGCTCGGTGCGCAACCGGGCCAGCAGCGGCGGCAACAGAAAGCAGGCCACGGGCTGGCTGGCTGAGATGCGCACAGTGCCCGAGAGCGTGGCCTGTGCCTGTTGCGCGCCGCGCATCAGCGTCTGCGCGCCGGTCTCCATGGCCCGTGCCGCTTCGGCCAGCCGGGCGGCGGCGGGTGTGGGGACCAGCCCCCGGCCGGTGCGCTCGAACAGCGGCGTGCCCAGCTGCACTTCGAGTGCCGAGACATGGCGGCCCACCGTGGGCTGGCTGATGCCCAGCGCCCGGGCGGCACCGAGCAGGCTGCCGTGCTGGTGCGCCGCGAGGAACGAGGGGATCAGCTGCCAGTTGAAATCAGACATGTTCAGAATTGCATAGCGGCCGTGCCCGCCTGGTGGATTGTGCCGCCCGCCGGACGTGCCCACAATGGCCGCATGTCTGCACCGCACACCGCTTCTTCTTCGGGCTCCGGCCTGCACACCGTTCTCGGCGCGGGCGGTGTGATCGCCCGCGAACTGTCGCTGCAACTGGCACGCGACGGGCAGCGCATCCGCCAGGTGAGCCGCCATCCGGTGGCGGTGCAGGCGGGCGATGGGCTGAAGACCGCCGACCTGCTGGACGAACGCGCCACCGCCGACGCGGTCGCGGGCAGCGAGGTGGTGTACCTGGTGGCCGGGCTGCCCTACAGCGCCACGGTTTGGCAGGCGCAGTGGCCGCGCGTGATGCAGAACGCGATCAACGCCTGCCTCCGCCACGGTGCGCGCCTGGTGTTTTTCGACAACGTCTATGCCTATGGGCGCGTGGACGGCGCCATGCTGGAGGACACGCCGTTCAACCCCTGCAGCCGCAAGGGCGAGGTGCGCGCCGCCATCGCCACCACGCTGCTGGACGCGATGCAGCGCGGTGAGCTGCAGGCGCTGATCGCGCGTTCGGCCGATTTCTACGGGCCGGGCGCCCGGCTGAGCCTGCTGGAGGCGGTGTTCTTCGCGCGGCTGCGAGCGGGCAAGGCACCGCAGTGGGTGGGCAACCCCGATCTCGCCCACACCTTCACGTTCACGCCCGATGCCGGCCGAGCGCTGGCCGCGCTGGGTCAGGCCCCGGAGGCGTTCGGACAGACCTGGCACCTGCCCACGGCGCAGACCATGGACGGCGGCCCGGTGACTGGCCGTGCGCTGGCGCGCGTCGCGTGCGCATTGGCCGGCCAGCGCGATCGCCTGCAGGTGGCGCCGCGTTGGCTGCTCAAGGCCATGGGCTGGTTCGTGCCGGTGCTGCGCGAGAACGACGAGATGATGTACCAGTACCAAAACGCCTACCGCTTTGACAGCGGCAAGATCGAACAGGCATTGGGCCTGCAGCCCACGCTCTGTGGCGAGGGGCTGGCCCTGACCTGGCGATCAGGCGCCTGATCGCAGGCGGGCGAGCAAGCCGGCCAGTGCGTGCGCCACGGTGGCACGGCGCACGGCCGCGCGGTCGCCGTCGAAACGCTGGTGTTCGGTGAACACGCCTTCGGGGGTGGCCCAGCCGAACCACACCGTGCCCACCGGTTTCTCAGCGCTGCCGCCGGTGGGGCCGGCGACGCCGGTCACCGCCACCGACCAGTGTGCGTGCGCGTTGGCCACAGCGCCCACCGCCATGGTGCGCACCACCGGTTCGCTCACCGCGCCATGCTCGTGGATGAGCGCCGCCGGCACGCCCAGCAACTCGCTCTTGGCGGCGTTGGAGTAGGTGACGAAGCCACGCTCGAACCAGTCGCTCGACCCGCTGATCTCGGTGCATGCGGCCGCAATCAGCCCGCCGGTGCAGCTTTCGGCCGTGGCCATCATCTGACCGCGCGCCTTGAGTTCGGCGGCGAGGTGTTCGACCAGGTCGGGAATGGTGGGCATCTCAGAATGTCCAGGCCGCGATGACCAGCAGCGTGCAACCCGCCGCCGCGAAGTCGTCCAGCAGGATGCCAAAGCCACCGCGCGGACCGAAGCCCTTGAAGGCGCGGTCGGCCCAGGCCATGGGGCCGAATTTCACCGCATCAAAAAAGCGGAACAGGGCGAACGCGACCAGTTGCCCCCAGAAGCCGGAGGGCATCACCAGCCACAGCACCAGCCAGAACGCGACCACCTCGTCCCAGACGATGTGGCCCGAGTCGGCGATGCGCATGTGCTGGGCGGTCAGCGTGCAGGCCCACCAGCCGATCAGCGTGCCGAGGGCGATGAGCACGGCCCATCGCAGGTCGTTCATGAAGGGCTGCAGCACCACAAAAGCGGCCCAGGCCCACAGGGTGCCCACCGTGCCCGGCGCCACGCGGGACAGGCCGGAACCCGCACCGAGCGCAATGAAATGGGCCGGGTGCGCGAGCATGAAACGCAGCGTGGGTCGCAGCACAGGGCCGGAAGCGGCAACGGGAGGCGCAAGGGTGTCGGACATGGGCCGATTATGAAACTGCCTTGCGCGTTGTCGGAGCGTGAACCCGATGCATGAAACGGTGCAGCCCGGGGGCACCGCCGGGCCGGCTTTGCCGGACGGCCAGTGCCGCCCCCCTCCCGCCGAAGGCGAGAGAGGGGGGTGCCGCGCAGCGGCGCGGGGGGTGTTTCATTTCACGCGAAGTGGTCGAAACCGGTGGCGCTCAGGGGCTCGGTGACGCCGTCGAGCCGAATCAGGCGCAACCCGGTCTGCGGCGTGATCACGCCGATGCGCTGCACCGGTGTCTGGCTCGCGGCGCCCGCCGCCGCGATGGCGTCGCGTGCCGAGGGGGGCGCGGTGAACAGCAACTCGTAGTCGTCACCGCCGTGCAGCAGGCACTCCAGTCGCTGGGCCTCGGGCAAACCGCGCAGCGATGGCGCGAGCGGCAACTCGGCCAGGCGGATGTCCGCGCCCACGCCGCTGGCGAGCAGGATGTGGCCCAGGTCGCCGGCCAGGCCGTCGCTGAGGTCGATGGCCGCGTGCGCAAGACCGGCCAGCGCCTGGCCCAGCGCCAGCCGGGGTGTGGGCCGCTCCAGCCGTTCGCGGCAGCCGTCGTCTGGCGTTGCCGTCAGCGCCCACGCCGTGCCGCGTTGCCGCTCCAGCGCCAGCCGCGCCTCGCCGGTGCGCCCGCTCAGGTAGAGGTCGTCGCCGGGCCGGGCCGCGTCGCGCCGCAGGGCTTGGCCCGGCAGCACCTCGCCAAAGACGGTGATGCAAATGTTCAAGGGGCCGCGCGTGGTGTCGCCGCCAACCAGCGGGCAGGCGTGGGCGTCGGCCAGGGCCAGCAGGCCATCCGAAAAGCCGCGCAGCCAGGCGTCGTCGGCGTGCGGCAGCGCCAGCGCCAGGGTGAAACCCAGCGGGCGCGCGCCCATCGCGGCCAGGTCGCTCAGGTTGACGGCCAGCGCCTTGTGGCCGAGGGCCTGCGGGTGGACGTCGGAAAAGAAGTGGCGGCCTTCGACCAGCATGTCGCTGGAGATGGCGAGCTGGTGGCCCGGGCTGGGCTGGAGCAGCGCACAGTCGTCACCGATGCCCAGGGTCACCGACGGGCCGCTGGCGGCGCGCTGGAAGTGGCGCCGGATCAGCTCGAACTCACCCACGCGGGCGGCCCTGCGATGGGGCGATGCCTTCGTTGCCGAGGGCGTCGTCGCTCGCGTCGGGCGGTGGCTCGGTGTCGACGCGCGGCGGCAAGAGGAAGCTCTGCGGTGCGTGACGCAGGCGGTGGCGGATGGCCGCGTAGATGCGGCCGCGGTGCGCGGCGTTGATGTTCTGCGCACGCAGCGCGAGGCGGAACGCCAGGTAAAAGCTCACGGCGAGGTTGAGCGGGCCGATGGCCAACACGCCGGCCACGGCCCACCAGAACGCGGGTTCGCGCCACACGTCGGCGCCCAGCGCCATCGCGGCGGCGGCCACCTGGCCGGCCGACAGCGTGACGTGGCGCACCTGCAGGCCCAGGCCGAAGAACTCGGCGAACGCCGGCACCAGCCCGAGCATCATGCCCAGCGAGATGTTGGCGGCCAGGCCCGAGATGTTGGCGCGCATGAAGGTGGCCCAGCGGTCCGCCCGGTCGCGACCGAGCCAACGGGTGTAGGCCGGGTTGTGGCGCACGGCCGAATCGAGTTGGTGAAACACGAACCAGTTCTCGACCCAGCCCGCGATGATGCTGGAGGCGAACAGCAGCACCCCGGTGAAGGCGGCGAACAGCACGGTGGGGCCGAACAGGTGCAGGTCGTGCAGCACGTGGTGGGCCTTCTCGGCGGTGATCATGGGCGCGCCAGTGGACACGCTGAGCCCGACGCTGATGAGCATGACCACGGGCACCACGAGGCCCACGTTGCCGAGAATGGCCGCGATCTGCGAGCGCAGCAGGTGGGCCACTTCGTCGACAAAGCGCCGCACCGCGCCGGGCTGACGGATCTCGCGCAGCTTGGCCACCATGGCCGGCGCCGTGACGGCCGGCTGCTTGGTGGCGACGGTCAGGTGCAGCAGCTGCACCAGCACGAAGAAGAAGGCGTAGTTCGTGCCGGCGGCGAACCCGTCCCAGAAGGCCGAGAGGCCCAGTCCGACCAGCAGGAACTTGACCCAGGTGGTCAGCCCGATCAGGGCGCCGCCCCCGGCCGCTTTGCCCAGCATCTCGCGGTATTCGGCGGCGTCGCGGGTGATGTAGTGCTCGCCACTTTCGGCGCTGCGCTCGGCGACCTTGGCCGCGGTGAGGTGCGAGCTGCTGGCGATCAGGGCCCGGATGCTGCGGTTGTCCTGACCGATCTGCACCAGATCGGCCACCAGGGCGGCGGTGGCGCGCTCGGTCTGTTCGGCGAGCATGCAGTCCAGCAGTTGGCGGATGCGCAGGATGCGTTCGCTGAGTTGGCGCAGCCGGAACACGATGCCGACTGACACGCCATTCGCTTCGAGGTGGGCGTACACCGTCTGGGCCGCCTCGCGGCAAGCCTCGAGCTGGGCGGAGAGCATCTCGGCGGCCGCGTGGGCGGCTTCGCTTCGGACGCCCTGGGTGAGCACCGCCCGACGCAGGTGCTCAAAGTGTGCCGGGAGCGCGTGGAAGTGGCGCTCGGCCAGCGCCTCGGGCGACATGCGGGTGCGGATTTCCGAGGCAAAACCGGTGGCGCTGACCTGGCTGATGCTGAAGGTCAGTGCATCGAGCAGGGCGCCTTGCCAGTGGTTGGGGGCGACGTCCTGTTCGGGTGCCGAAAGCAGCAAGGCGCGCAGGCGCTTCAGGGTGTCCGTGTCCAGCGCCTGGATCCAGCGCACGTCGAAGCGGTCGGGCAGCAGCAGGCCAAACAGCTCGCTCAGGTCGGTGGTCTCGGGTGTGCCGGGCAGCATCTTGCGCCGCAGGCGGTGGCCGAACTCGCTGAGAAAGGCGGTGCGCGGCGCAAAACCAAAGTCCGCCAGCAACGGCGTGAGGTCCACGGTGCCGGTGAAACGGCTCCACCACTTTCGCCAGCGCACCAGCCAATCGGGGCGAGCCTGCGCCGCATCGAGCAGCAGCCTCACGCGGGCCACGCTGGTCTGCACGTCGTTGGTGTCGCCGCGCACCCAGCGCAGCAGTTCGATCAGCCAGAGGTGGCGTTGCGCCAGCGGCGCGTCCGGGTCCAGCGAGTCCAGCAGGTGAACCAGATCCATGCGGCGGGTCAATGACCGGCGGTCAGTGGAGCACGCGCGGGGGCGCTTCGCCGCCCAGACCGCTTTCGGCCATCAGGGCAAACACCGGCACCTCGGCCTCGAAGCGTTCGCCGTCTTCGGCGACGCAGAAAAAGCTGCCGCGCATGCTGCCGGAGCGTGTACTCAGGCGGGTGCCGCTGGTGTATTGGAACGACTCGCCCGGCCGCAGCAGGGGCTGGTTGCCGACCACCCCCAGGCCCTTGACTTCTTCGACATGGCCCAGCGCGTCTTCCACGATCCAGTGGCGCGAAATCAGCTGTGCCGTCACCTCACCGGTGTTCGTGACCGTGATCGTGTAGGCGAAGGCGTAGATGTCCTCGTCGGGCATGGACTGCTCGCTGAGGTATTGCGGCTCGACCTCGCAGGTGAACTGGTATTTCGGCATGGGCGGCATGTTACCGCGGCGCGGCATTTCCGCGCCCGCCTGCGAAAATGCGGGCTTCACCACCTCGGCCATCCTTCCGACGCCCCACCATGAGCACCTACCGCATCGCCCCGTCCATCCTGACCGCCGACTTCGCCCGCCTGGGCGAGGAAGTGAAAAGCGTCATCGCCGCCGGCGCCGACTGGATCCATTTCGACGTCATGGACAACCACTACGTGCCCAACCTGAGCTTCGGGCCCATGGTCTGTCAGGCGCTGAAACCACACGCCAAGAAGCCCGACGGCACGCCGGTGCCGATCGACGTGCACCTGATGATCCAGCCAGTGGACGCGCTCGCAGGCGCCTTCATCGACGCCGGGGCCGACCTGGTGAACTTCCACCCCGGAGCGAGCACCCACGTGCACCGCAGCGTGCAGGCCATCAAGGCCAAGGGCTGCAAGGCCGGCCTCACCTTCAACCCGGCCGAGCCGCTGGACGTGCTGGACTACCTGATCGACGACATCGACCTGATCCTGATCATGAGCGTGAACCCCGGTTTCGGCGGCCAGAGCTTCATCGACTCGGCCCTGCGCAAGATCGAAGCGGCCCGCAAGCGCATCGAGGCCACCGGGCGGGACATCCGGCTGGAGGTGGATGGTGGCATCAAGGCCGACAACATCCGCCGCGTGGCCGACGCGGGCGCCGACACCTTTGTCGCCGGCAGCGCGATCTTTGGCAAACCCGACTACAAAAGCGTCATCGACGACATGCGCAAGGCGTTGGTCTGATGCTGGTCGGCATCAAGGCAGTCATCGTCGATCTCGACGGCACGATGGTCGATACCCTGGGCGATTTCGTCGTCGCGCTCAACCACACGCTGGACGATCTGCGCCTGCCGCCGGTGGACCGCGCCCTGGTCGAACGTTCGGTGGGCAAAGGCTCCGAGCACCTGGTGTGCACCGTGATCGACCACCAACTGGCGCTTCCCGAGGTGGCGTCCTCGGGCGCCATGGCCCTGAGCTGGCCTCGTGATCAGGTGGGCGAGCTGGCGCTGGAGCGCTATCAACACCACTACCTGTTCATCAACGGGCAACATTCGGATGTGTACCCCGGGGTGTTGACGGGCCTGCAGAAGCTTCAAGCGATGGGTTTGCCCATGGCCTGCCTCACCAACAAGCCGCTGGCGTTTGCGCAGGCGCTGCTGGAGATCAAAGGCCTGAGCGGGTTCTTTCAACAGGTGTTTGGCGGCGACAGCTTTGAGCGCAAGAAGCCCGACCCGCTGCCGCTGCTGAAAACCTGCGAAGCGCTGGGCACGCTGCCGGCGCAGACGCTGATGGTGGGCGATTCACAGAACGACGGCATCGCCGCGCGCGCGGCGGGCTGCCCGGTGGTGCTGGTCACCTATGGCTACAACCACGGCGATCCGATTGCCGATGCACCGCACGATCTTCTGGTGGATTCGCTGGCCGATTTGCTTGACTGACGGCGCGTCGAGCAGCGTGGGGGCCGCAGCGCCGGGCCGCCCCAAGCAAGGCCGAGCCTCCTCGGTGGGCAGCGACCCGCGCAGCGGTGGCGTGTGGGGGCTTTAGTCCGTCACTTCTTGACCCCCAGCAGCGCGTCCTTGAGCTGCCAGTCGGCCGGCTTCGGGCCGAGCCAGATGCGCATGAGCGCGTTGAAAAATTCGGGCTCCTTGAACGGTTCACCCTCCACCTGGCCCTTGATGGTGAGCACGGTGCCCGTGCCGGGCACCCAGTCGAGCACGAAGGTTTCGCCAGTCTTGAGCACCTTGTGGTTGGTGAACACCTGGCTCATGCGCAGCACGCCTGGGATCAGCTTGGAGAAAGCGCTTTTTTCCATGTTGTCCTCCATGCCACGCGAGAACAGCTTGCCGAGTTCGGCCGAATCGATGTCGCGCAGCATGGTGATGGTCATGCGTTTGGGGCCGGTCGCGGCCAGCACGGCTTCCGGTGTGTCGGCCTTGCTGCTCAGGTACAGGCCGGCGGTGTACACCTTGAACACGGCCTTGTGGCGCACGCCCGCCCCGTTGAGTTGCAGTGGGGCGCTGTTGACCGTGATCCGGTCCTCCAGCTTGACGCCCGCCACCTCGACGGTGGCGGCGCCCACCGAGCCCTGTGCCAGACCCAGGCTCCATGCTAGGGCCATGGCGGCGGTGTACCTTGTGCGCGGTGGCGTGGTGTTGGTGGTCATGCGGAGGGCCTTGTTCAGGTGCTGGTGCGGGTAGGTGAAAAATAGAACGGTCGTTCGTTAATATGGATTCTGACCGGCAGCGCTACCTCCCGCAACAGGGTTCAACCGTAGAACCAAAGCGTGCAATGGTCGGTTGCAGGCGCTTCTCGCGGGCTTTGCTACACTTTGGCCCCATGTTCAATCCATGCACATCCTTCACAGGTGGTCTGCCGAGCCGCAATGGCCGGGGAGCCTGGCCCTGGCGCAAGCCAGCGTAAACGTGCACTCCCCCCGGCGGTGCGCGGAACCCGGCTCTCGCCCTAGGCGAACCCAGTCCGCGCCACCCCAGCCCCGAACCCGGCAGCGCGCCTGACCGGGCACCCCAAAAAACGGTTTCCCCGCTGCGCCGCAGCAAGAGGCCGACGGAGCGTCTGAACATGATCACCGAACTCGAATTCAAGAGCCTGGCCAGCCAAGGCTACAACCGCATCCCGCTGATGGCCGAGGCCTTTGCGGATCTCGAAACCCCGCTCTCGCTGTACCTCAAGCTGGCCCATGGGCGCGGCGACGGCAAATACAGCTTCCTGCTCGAATCCGTCGTCGGCGGCGAGCGCTTCGGCCGCTACAGCTTCATCGGCCTGCCGGCGCGCACCTTGCTGCGAGCCAGTGGCTTCGGCGCTGAGGCCCAAACCGAGGTGGTGCGCGACGGCGTGGTAGTGGAGACGAATCACGGCAACCCGCTGGATTTCATCGCCGCCTACCAGCAGCGCTTCAAGGTCGCGCTGCGCCCCGGCCTGCCCCGCTTCTGCGGCGGTCTGGCCGGTTACTTTGGCTATGACGCGGTGCGCTACATCGAGAAGAAGCTCGAAAACACCTGCCCGCCCGACACCCTGGGCTGCCCCGACATCCTGCTGTTGCAGTGCGAGGAGCTGGCCGTCATCGACAACCTCTCGGGCAAGCTATACCTCATCGTTTACGCCGATCCGGCCCAGCCCGAGGCCTTCGCCAACGCCAAGAAGCGCGTGCGCGAGCTGAAAGACGCGCTGAAATATTCGGTGAGCGCGCCGGTGGTCAAGCCCAGCCAGAGCCATCCGCCCGAGCGCGACTTCGCCAAAGCCGACTACATCGCCGCGGTGGAACGCGCCAAGGAGCTGATCGCCGGCGGCGACTTCATGCAGGTGCAGGTGGGACAACGCATCAAGAAGCGCTACACCGAGTCGCCGCTTTCGCTGTACCGCGCGTTGCGTTCGCTGAACCCCTCGCCCTACATGTACTACTACCACTTCGGCGATTTCCACGTGGTGGGTGCTTCGCCGGAAATCCTGGTGCGCCAGGAGCAGGTCGATGAGGGGCAGAAGGTCATCATCCGGCCGCTCGCCGGCACGCGCCCGCGCGGCGCCACCCCCGAAAAGGACAAGGCGACCGAGATTGAACTGGTCAACGACCCCAAAGAACGCGCCGAGCACGTGATGTTGATCGACCTGGCGCGCAATGACATCGGCCGCATTGCCAAGATCGGCAGCGTGAAAGTGACCGAGGCTTTCGCGGTGGAGCGCTACAGCCACGTGATGCACATCGTGAGCAACGTCGAAGGCACGCTGGTGGACGGCATGACCAATATGGACGTGCTGAAAGCCACCTTCCCGGCCGGCACGCTGACCGGTGCGCCCAAGGTGCACGCGATGGAACTGATCGACCAGCTGGAGCCCACCAAACGCGGCCTATACGGCGGTGCCTGCGGTTACCTCAGCTACGCCGGTGACATGGACGTGGCCATCGCCATCCGCACCGGCATCATCAAGGACCAGATGCTCTACGTGCAGGCGGCGGCCGGTGTCGTTGCAGACTCCATTCCCGAGATGGAATGGAGGGAAACCGAACACAAGGCTCGCGCGCTGTTGCGTGCGGCGGAGCTGGTGGAAGAAGGGCTGGAGTGAACACCATGAGCAAACCTATTCAACTCCTGATGGTCGACAACTACGACTCCTTCACCTACAACATCGTGCAGTACTTCGGTGAACTCGGCGCTGACGTGACCGTGGTGCGCAACGATGAGATCACGGTGGACGAGATCCAATGCCGTGTGGACGCCGGGCAGGTGGACCGTCTGGTGATTTCGCCCGGCCCTTGCTCGCCGGCCGAAGCCGGTATTTCGGTCGCAGCGATCCAGCATTTCGCCGGTAAGCTGCCCATCTTGGGTGTGTGCCTGGGCCACCAGGCCATCGGTGCGGCTTTTGGCGGCAAGATCATCCGTGCGCAGGAGCTCATGCACGGCAAGACCAGCGTCATCACCACCACGCAGGAAGGCGTGTTCGCCGAGCTGCCCGAGCAGTTCACGGTCAACCGATACCACTCGCTGGCCATTCAGCGCGAGTCTTGCCCCGACTGCCTGAAGGTCACTGCGTGGACGCCGGACGGCGAGATCATGGGTGTGAAGCACAAGACGCTCGCCATTGAAGGCGTGCAGTTCCACCCCGAAAGCATCCTGACCGAGCACGGGCACGCCATGCTGAAGAATTTCCTGGAGCAGACCGCATGAAGACCATTGATCTGCGCAGCGACACCGTCACACAGCCGACGGCGGCCATGCGCGCCGCCATGATGGCCGCCCCGTTGGGCGACGACGTGTTCGGCGACGACCCCACCGTCAACGCGCTGCAGGAGCGCATCGCTGCCCTCACTGGCAAAGAGGCCGCGCTGTTCATGCCCTCGGGCACGCAGAGCAACCTCTGCGGCATCCTGGCGCACTGTGGCCGGGGCGACGAATACATCGTCGGTCAACTGGCCCACACCTACCGCTACGAAGGTGGCGGCGCGGCGGTGTTCGGCAGCGTGCAGCCGCAGCCGCTGGTGCAGGATGCCCAAGGCCGTATGGCGTTGACCGATATCGCCGCCGCCATCAAACCGGACGATCCCCATTTCGCGCGCACCCGCCTGTTGTGCCTGGAAAATACCTGGAACGGCCATGTGATGCCCGACGACTACCTGCGCGGCGCCACGGCGCTGGCTCGTGAACACGGGCTGGCCACGCACCTGGACGGCGCTCGGGTGTTCAACGCCGCCGTGGCCTCGGCCGCCGCAGGACAGGGCGCCCACGAGCGTGTGCGCCAGATTGCCGACCACTTCGACAGTCTCTCGGTCTGCTTCAGCAAGGGGCTCGGCGCGCCAGTGGGCTCCGCGCTGTGCGGTTCGCAGGAACTGATCAAGAGCGCCCGCCGAATCCGCAAGATGGCCGGTGGCGGTTTGCGCCAGGCCGGCCTGCTGGCCGCCTGCGCGCTGCACGCGCTGGACCACCACGTGGACCGCCTCGCCGAGGACCACGCCAACGCGCGCCGTCTGGCCGAAGGTCTGAGCGGCATTGAGGGCCTGACTGTGAAATCGGCCGAAACCAACATCGTGTTTGTCGATGTGGCCGATGGCCGAGGGCCGGCGCTGCTGGACTTCCTGAAAGCCCACGGTGTGCTGGCCACCGGCCTGATCGGCCTGCGTTTTGTGACCCACCTCGATGTGGACGCAGCGGGCATCGATCACGCCATCGCCACCGTGCGCCGCTTCTTCGCCGAGGCGCCGGCCGGTGCGGCGAGCGCCTCGCGCACCGGCCCGTACTGAACCCCCGACAGGAGCGCACCATGCCCGATACCCCGCAACTCCTGATGTTCATCGCGGCGGGCTGGCTGCTCAACCTCACACCCGGCCCCGATGTGCTCTACATCGTGACGAACGCCCTCAAGAGCGGCGTGCGTGCCGGCATCGTGGCGGCGCTGGGCATCGTCAGCGGCTGCTTTGTGCATGTGTTTGCGGCAGCGCTCGGCGTGAGTGCTTTGCTTGCAACCTCGGCCACCGCCTTCACGGTGCTCAAGTGGATCGGCGCCGCCTACCTGATGTGGATGGGCATCAAGCTGCTGCTGGCCAAGGGCGGTTCGTCGGTGGTGCCAGCCGATGCCGCTCAGATCAAAGTTCCGGCCGACTTTCGGCGTATCTACATGCGGGGTTTCCTCACCAATGTGCTCAACCCCAAGGTCGCGCTGTTCTTCCTGGCGTTTGTGCCGCAGTTCATCGCACCCGGCACGCCCGACAAGGTGACGGCCTTCCTGCTGCTGGGCCTGCTGTTCAACATCAACTCGCTGCCGATCAACTTCGGCTACGCCTGGCTCGCCGGCTGGGCTGCGGGGCGCGTGGGTGCCGTGCAGCGCACCATGCACTGGCTGGACCGCGCCGCCGGCGTCATGTTTGTCGGCTTTGGTCTGAAGCTGGCCATGTCGGACAATCCCGCTCAATAAAGTCATCGGAGACACGCCATGCCCCACAGCCACAAGATCACCCCGCAGGAAGCTCTGCAGCGCACCATCGAGCACCGCGAGATCTTCCACGACGAGATGCTGCACCTGATGCGCCTGATCATGAGCGGCGAGATGTCGCCGGTCATGATGGCGGCCTTCATCACCGGCCTGCGCGTGAAGAAGGAAACCATTGGCGAGATCACGGCGGCTGCGCAGGTGATGCGCGAGTTTTCGACCAAGGTGCACGTGGCCGACAAGACGCATCTGGTGGACATTGTGGGCACCGGCGGCGACGGATCGCACACCTTCAACATCTCCACCTGCTCCATGTTCGTGGCCGCGGCCGCGGGCGCCAAGGTCAGCAAACACGGCGGGCGCAGTGTCTCCAGCAAGAGCGGCAGCGCTGACGTGCTGGAGAGCCTGGGCGTCAACATCAACCTGTCGCCCGATGCCATCGCGCGTTGCATCGAGCAGGTCGGCGTGGGCTTCATGTTCGCGCCCAACCACCACCCGGCCATGAAAAACGTGGCGCCGGTGCGCCGCGAGCTGGGCATGAAGACCATCTTCAACATCCTCGGCCCGCTGACCAACCCGGCCTCGGCGCCGAACATTCTGATGGGCGTGTTCCATCCTGACCTGGTCGGCATCCAGGTGCGTGCGCTGCAGCGCCTGGGCGCCGAACACGCGGTGGTGGTCTATGGCCGCGATGGCATGGACGAGGTCTCGCTCGGTGCCGCCACCATGGTGGGCGAGTTGAAGCACGGCGAGATCACCGAATACGAGGTGCATCCGGAAGATTTCGGCATGACCATGGCCAGCAGCCGCACCTTGCGGGTGGAAACGCCCGAGGACTCCAAGGCGATGCTGATGAGCGTGTTGAACAACAGCGATGACCCTGCACTCAAGGCCGCGAAGGACATCGTGGCGCTCAACGCGGGGGTGGCGCTGTACGCCGCCAACCTCGCAGCAGACATGAAAGAGGGCATCACGCAGGCCCGCCGAGTCATCGAGTCGGGCGCCGCGGCTCAAAAGCTGCGCGAGTTGACCGATTTCACCCAGACAACCACCACGAGCACCGGCCCTTGAGACCGCCATGCCTGCCTGGCTACAAAATGCAGGCGCCTGGATCGCCATCGGCGTTTCGCTGTTCTTCATCTTGGCGGGCATCGTGATGCATCGCGCGTTCCTGCGCATCCTCAAGGCGCCGCCACCGTCCCAACCCAACGAAACCGACACCCATGAGTGACATCCTCAACAGAATCGTGGCCGTCAAACACGAAGAAATCGTTGCCGCACGGAAGAAGACGCCACTGGATGTGGTTCGCTTTGATGCCGAGAGCCGCGTGCTCACCCGTGACTTTGAAGGTGCCTTGCGCAAAAAGATCGCCGCCGGCCAGGCCGCGGTGATCGCCGAGATCAAGAAAGCCAGCCCGAGCAAGGGCGTGCTGCGCGAAGACTTCATCCCGGCCGACATCGCCCAGAGCTATGCCGAAGGCGACGGCCAGGTCAGTGCCGCCTGCTTGTCGGTGCTGACCGACAAGCAGTTTTTCCAGGGCAGTTCGGACTACCTGAAACAGGCCCGCGCTAGCTGCGATCTGCCAGTGTTGCGCAAGGATTTCATGGTGGACCCCTACCAGGTCTATGAAGCACGGGCCATGGGCGCCGACGCCATCCTGCTGATCGCCGCCTGTCTGGACGACGCACAGATGGCCGATCTGGAGGCGCTGGCTCTGGGCCTGAACATGGCGGTGCTGGTTGAGGTGCACGACCGCACCGAACTGCAACGCGCGCTGAAACTCAAAACGCCGCTGCTCGGCATCAACAACCGCAACCTGCGCACGTTTGAGGTGACGCTGGAGACCACGTTGGACATGCTGCCCGACGTGCCAGCCGACCGGCTGCTGATCACCGAATCGGGCATTTTGGGCCGAGACGATGTCACGAAGATGCGCACTGCTGGCGTGCATGCCTTCCTCGTGGGCGAGGCCTTCATGCGCGCGCCCGACCCGGGCCTGGCATTGGCCGAGCTGTTTGCCTGAGCGCGGCGGTGCAAGGTACTCTTGATTGGGATGATTCTCGGGCGGCTAAGGCTGCCCGACTGGTAGATGCCGACCCCGCCCAGTGGCCGGTGCATGCCGACTGGGCGCCCTGGGTGGCCGATTGCTGGGCCTCGGCATCGGGGCAGTCGCTGCGGCATTTTCTGCAGCAACGGCTGGACAGTGGGGCTGTGGTGTACCCACCCCAGCCCCTGCGGGCGCTGGATCTGACGCCGTTGTCCCAGGTGAGGGTGGTGATCCTGGGGCAGGACCCGTATCACGGACGGGGACAGGCCGAGGGGCTGGCGTTTTCGGTTGCGCCCGGAGAGCGGATTCCGCCCAGCCTGCGCAACATGTACAAGGAGTTGCAACGCGACCTGGGGTTGGTTCCGCCCGCAAACGGCTCCTTGGTGCACTGGGCCGAGCAGGGTGTGCTGCTGCTCAACACCTGTCTCACCGTTGAAGACGGCCTGCCCGCCAGCCATGCCGGTCAGGGCTGGGAGGTGCTGACCGATGCGGTCATCCGGTGCTGCAGCGAGACCGGTTCGCCCAAGGTGTTTCTGCTCTGGGGTGCCCATGCACAAAAAAAGTCGGCGCTGATCGACGGCGGGAGGCACCGGGTGTTGTGCGCCAACCACCCATCGCCCCTGTCGGCCAGCCGCGGGCCGATGCCCTTTTTGGGTTGTGGACACTTTGGCGAGGTCGATCGGTGGTTGCGTGCCCAGGGACTGTCTGGCGTGGCTTGGTCGAGCGTTGTGCCTGCAGCTGACGCAGCGCTAAAAAGCGTGGCATAATGTTGGGCTGCGTTACGGAGGGGTGGCCGAGTGGTTAAAGGCAGCAGACTGTAAATCTGCCCGCTAACGCGTACGCTGGTTCGAATCCAGCCCCCTCCACCAGCGTCCGGTTTTGTTGTGCGAGCGATTGGGATCAAAGCGCTTTGAGTGTTTCGGTTTGTGCCGAGAAGGTTCGAGCGGGAGTAGTTCAATGGTAGAACTCCAGCCTTCCAAGCTGATCACGCGGGTTCGATTCCCGTCTCCCGCTCCACATTCATCGGTGGGTGTTGTTGTGATGTGTGTTTTTTGAGATGTCTGGTTCTTGGTCAGGCGTCTTGGCCCTTGTGGCTCAGTGGTAGAGCACTCCCTTGGTAAGGGAGAGGTCGCGGGTCCGATTCCCGCCAAGGGCACCATATTTGTTCTGGTGTTTCGGCAATTTTGATTTTGGAGCTGAAAAATGGCAAAAGAGAAATTTGAGCGGACCAAGCCGCACGTGAATGTGGGCACCATTGGTCACGTGGACCATGGCAAGACGACGCTGACGGCGGCCATCACCACCGTGCTGGCGGCCAAGTTCG
>NZ_MUNZ01000114.1 GCF_002001205.1 Hydrogenophaga sp. A37 | reverse complement strand
GCGGCGCAGCCAAGGCTAACGACGTGCTTCAGTCGGACCCGGCTTTCGCACAAGACCTCTACGCCGCAGCCGATCGTCACGAGCTCGCGTAACCCCCCTGCGCCGCTGACGCGGCTTCCCCCCTGGGAGGGGGGACGACGCCAGTGGCCCGGCAAAGCCGGTTCCACGGCGTCTCTGGATCAAGACACGCGCGCCGGAGACGGAGCGGTCACTTCAACATCCATTCGTGTGCCGGGTCGTTCTTGAAGACCCAGAAGCGGTTCGGCCCCGCCATCACGTTCAGGTAGTACAGGTCGTAGCCGTGGGGCGCCACCACCGGGTGGTAACCGCGCGGCACCATCACCACGTCGTGGTTCTCCACCGCGCAGGCCTCGTCCAGGCTGCGGTCGTCGGTGTAGACGCGCTGGAAGGCGAAGCCCTGCGGCGGGTTGAGCCGGTGGTAGTAGGTCTCTTCCAGCAAGGTTTCGGTGGGAGGGGTTTCCTGGTCGTGTTTGTGCGGCGGGTAGCTGCTCGAATGGCTGGCCGGCGTCATCACCTCCACCACCAGCAAATGCGCGGCCGTCGGGTCGTCGTGCGGCAGGATGTCGCAGACGTAGCGCGTGTTCGTGCCCTTACCGCGCACGCTGCGCTTCATCGTCGCCGGGTCGAGCACCCGCACCATGCGGTTGCGCGCATCGGCCGGCGCGCTGCACAGCGCCACCTCGGCCGCCCGCACCGCGCGGATGTGCACCACCTTGCCGGCCGGCACATACACCGCTGCGGGCGACACCTCGTCGAACACGCTGTTGCGTGTGCCCAGGCTGGCGTGGGTTTCACCGTCGATGGTCACGTCCACCGTGCCGGTGAGCACCACCAGACACAGCTCGCGCTCACCGGATTCCACCGCTTCGGATTCGCCGGACGCCAGACGCAGGGCGCGAAAGCCCACGTGCGTCCAGCCGGCGCGCTCGGGGGTGACGTTGACGATCTCGCGCCCGGCGGGCGCGGCTTTGGCAAGCAAAGGACTGACCATGTGAAGCTCCTCGTGTTCAGTTCAGCGAGTCCACCAGGCCGCGCAGGGTCCGGTAGCCCTTCTGCGCGTATTCGTAGCTCGGCGCCACGGCCGGGTCCTGCTCGGCCTCCACCACCAGCCAGCCCTGGTAACCGTTGTCCTTGAGCGTCTTGAGCACGGTGGCGTAGTCGATGCTGCCATCGCCGGGCACGGTGAAGGTGCCGTTGATCACGCCATTCAAGAAGCTCCAGCCGTCGTTGCGCGCCTGGGCGATCACGGGGGTGCGCACGTCCTTGCAGTGCACGTGCACCACGCGCTTCACGTGTTTCTTCAGCAGGTCCACCGGGTTGGCGGCGCCGCCGAAATAGGCATGGCCGGTGTCGAACAGCAGGAAGACCTTGGCCGGGTCGGTCAGCGCCATCAGCTTGTCCACGTCGGCCGGCGACTCGACGTAGGCGCCCATGTGGTGGTGGTAGGCCAGCCGGATGCCGTAGGTCTGGAGCAGGTGTTCACCGAAGGCGTTCAGGCGCTCGGCATAGGCCTGCCACAGCGCGTCGCTGGCGAACTGCGGGCGCTTGGAGACGGGCGTCTCGATCTGCCCTTGCACGGTGCCGGCGCACTCGCCGTAGACCACGACCTTCACGCCGTTGAACTGCAGCTTGCTCATGTGGGCTGTGCAGCGCTCGGCTTCGGCGGCCACGGCCTGGGCGTTGTTCTGCCCCGGCTCCAACTCGGCCAGGAAACCGGAGTACCAGCCCGACACACAGGCCAGGCCGAACTCGTCGAGCTTGGCTTTCAGGCCCGGGCCGTCCTTGGGGAACTTGTTGCCCAACTCAAAGCCTTCGTAGCCGATTTCCTTGCCTTCTTTCAGCGCGGTCTCCAGCAGGGTTTCGCCGCCCAGGGAGGGCAGGTCGTCGTTCATCCATGACAGGGGGTTGATGCCAATGCGGACGTTCCAGCTCATGTGACAGGTGCTTTCTTGAATGGGTTGAGGGGTGAGGGGTGGACGCCAGGCGCCCAAAGGTGGGGCCTGGCGGGCGTGTTCAGTGCGTTGGGGGTCGTGCGTTCAGGCTGGCCGGCGTGACCAGCTCGAACGGCACATTCACGAAACGGGGAACCGGTTGTCTCTTGATCAGCTGGAGCGCGGTGAACACCGCGCTGGCGCCCTGCCCCGCCGCGTTCTGCAGAACGGTCACTTTCAGTTCCCCCGCCTTCATGGAGGCCAGCGCATCGGGGGTGGCGTCGATGCCCGCCACGATGAACCCGGGCGTCCACGCCTTGGCCGCTTTGAGGGCTTCGATCGCGCCGAGGGCCATCTCGTCGTTGTTGGCCACCACGGCATCGAATGTCTTGCCGGTCGCGGCGCTGGTGGCCACGAGGTTGAGGGTGATGTTCCGGGCGCGCACGCGGTCCCAGCTGCCCAGGCGCCTGTCGAGAACCTTGATGCCACGGCAGGCGGGTGTGGCCAGCACGTTGTCAATGTCCTGGGTGCGGGTCCGCGCGGCCTCGTTGGACAGCAGGCCCATCAAGACCACGATGCTGCCCTTGCCGTTCAGCAGGCGGCAAACCTCCTCGGCCTGCAGGGTGCCCGACACCTTTTCGTCGGACGCCACCAGCGCCACGCCTGGGGGCCATTGCTCAAAATCGGCCGGTTTCCGGTTCACGTACACCAGGGGAATCCGGGCCTCGTTGACCATGTGGGTGATCACCCGGGTAGCCTCGGTGTCCACCGGCACCACCACCATGGCGTCGACCCGCTGGGCGACCAAGCTGCGGATCTGGTCGAGCTGCCGGCTCTTGCTGCCCTTGGCGTCTTCGATCAGGATGCTCGCGCCGGATTTCTTGCCAGCGTCCACCACGCCGTCCCTCAACAAGCTCAGGAACGTGTCCTGTTCCGACACGGCAAACCCGATCTTCTGGGCCTGTGCGGCCAGCGGCGCGAGCAGGGCGCTGCAGGCCGCGGCCATCCACATCGCGCGCCGGACCCTGCCCAGCCCGGGAAGAAGCTGGTTGGTCATCACAGGCGCTGCCCGTTCTGCGCGACCACGTGGTTCGCGTGCGCCGCGTTGACCTCAGGGCGGGTGGACACCTCGGGGATCGCGACCTCCCACCAGCAGCCACCGTCGGTGATGCGGTGGTGGGTGGTGTCGATCACGATGACCTGGGTGCGCTTGGCCTGACGGGCCTTCACCATCGCGGCCTTGAGTTCGGCCACGTCTTTCACGTGCACCGCGTCGGCGCCCATGGCGCGCGCGTGCATCGCGAAGTCGATATTGCTGCGCTCGCCGCCTTCGGGCACGCAGTCGTCCAGCATGTTGTTGAAGCTGGGGCTGCCGGACTTGAGCTGCAGGCGCTCGATGCAGCCGTAGCCCCGGTTGTCCAGGATCACGACGATCATCTTCTGGCCCAGCAGCAGCGAGGTCGCCAGCTCGGAGTTGGCCATCATGTAGGAGCCGTCGCCCACCATGACGATGGACTCCTGCCCGGGCCGGGCCATCTTCACGCCCAAGCCGCCGGCCACCTCGTAGCCCATGCACGAGTAGCCGTACTCCATGTGGTAGTTGCCCGGCAGGCTGGCGCGCCAGAGCTTGTGCAGCTCGGCCGGCAGCGTGCCGGCGGCGCACAGCACCACGTCCTTGGTGCCGCTGTCCAGGCCCAGCTCGGTGGCCGAGTCGCGCACCGCACCGATCACCTCGGCGTCGTAGGGCAGCATGTCCTTGGGCACGTTGGTGGTCAGCTCGCCGATGCGGGCGTTGGCGGCCGCGGCCTGCTGCTTCGCTCGTGCCGTCCAGGCGGCGTCAGCGGTCCAGCCGGCGAGCCCGGCTTCCAGCTGGCCCAGGCCCACGCGGGCGTCGGCCACCAGCGCGGCGCCGCTCCATTTACCGGCGTCGTAGGGCTGCACGTTCAGGCTCAGCAATTTCGCCCGAGGGAACAGCGCGTGCGAGCCGGTGGTGAAGTCCTGCAAGCGGGTGCCCACGGCGAACACCACGTCGGCATCGCGCGCCATCTCATTGGCCCAGGACACGCCGTCCACGCCGATGGCGCCGAGGTTGAGCGGGTGGTCCCAGGGCAGGCTGCTCTTGCCGCCGTGCGACTCGACCACGGGCACACCGTGCGCTTCGACGAAGGCGCGCAACCCGGCCCAGGCCTGGCTGTACAACACCCCACCGCCGGCCACGATGAGCGGGCGTTGGGCGGTACGCAGCAGGGCCACGGCGTTGGCCAGCTCGCGCTCGTCGGCCGGCGGGCGGCGGAAGCGCAACACCTCGGGGTTCAGGAAGTCTTCGGGGCAGTCGAAGGCCATGGCCTGCACGTCCTGCGGCAGCGAGAGGCAGGCCGGACCGCAGTTGGCCGGGTCCGTCATCGTCTGAATCGCGCGCGGCAGCGCGGTGAGGATGTGCTCGGGGCGGGTGAGGCGGTCGAAGTAACGCGTCACTGGGCGGAAGCAATCGCTCGCGCTCACGTCGCCTTGGCCGAAACTTTCGATCTGCTGCAGCACCGGGTCGGGCCGGCGGGTGGCGAACACGTCACCGGGCAGCAGCAGCACCGGCAGGCGGTTCACATGCGCCACGGCGGCAGCCGTGACCATGTTGGTCGCGCCCGGGCCGATGCTGGTGGACACGGCCATGATGCGCTGGCGGAACTGGGCCTTGCTGTAGGCAATCGCCGCGTGCGCCATGGTCTGTTCGTTGTGCGCGCGGTAGGTGGTGAGCTGCTCGCGCTCGGCCGCAAGGGCTTCGCCCAGACCGGCCACGTTGCCGTGGCCGAAGATGGTGAACACGCCCCCGCAGTAGGGCTCGATGGAGGTTCGACCGTCGAGGTGCTCCACCTCCATGCGCAGGGCGGCCAGGTGCTTGACCAGCGCCTGCGCCATCGTGAGTCGTTGGGTTTTCATAGGTTCTGTCGTGTCAAGCTGCGGCGCGTTGGGCGGCGTGGCGACTGCGCCAGGCATCGACCAGCACCGCGAAGTTTCGCGCCACTTCGTCCACCAGGGTCGTGTCGTCGATCTCGCCCTTGAACCACTTCAGCGAAGCGTCCACCCACAGCGTGCGCCCGACCATGAAGCCCTTGACGATGGGGTTGGTGGCGTTGGCGAAGCTCGCCGCCAGAAAGTCCAGCGGCTGGTTGAGCCCCAGGATCACGGCGCCTCGGCAGTGGCGGTCGCGTTCGCTGATGAGGGCCTCCAGGTCGCGCCAGCCCTGCTCCTGCATGGGCGCGAGCTTCCACCACTCAGGCTTGACGCCCAGGTTGTAGAAGCGCTTGACCGCGCGCAGCACGGCGGCATCGGCGCTGCCCTCGGGCGTCATCGCCTTCGGGGGAATGATCTCCAGCAGCAGCTCATTGCCGCTCTCTCGCGTGGCTTCCCACAGCTCCAGCACGGTCTGTTCCTGCTGAAGGCGCAGCTCGAAATGATCGTCCGGGTGGTAGTGCACCAGGCATTTGACGACCTGCTCGGTCGGCCAGTGGACCAGAGCGCTGCCGATGGAGCGCGTGCCGTCGAAGCGCAGCGGGCGCGAGCCCGGCAGCTCCACCGGACGGCCCACCCACCAGCCGCGGCCGGTGGCGCTGGCCAGCGCGTCGCGGCCGTAGTCGCCGCCGTCGATCAACACCCCCGTGTGGCCCTGCAGTTGGCGGCTGCGTTCGACCTGCTCGGCCGCCTGCACCAGCAGTTTCTTGAGCGCGGGGATGCGCGCCTCGCTGCTGCCGGCGGCACGCGCGATGTCGTAGAACTGGCTGCGGTGGTCGAAGGCCATCACGCACAGCTCGTCCCAGCTCGGGCGCGCAGCGGTCACGCGGTGCAGGTGCGCCAGCTGCTCGTCGGCGTCCACCTTCGGATTGCGGCTGCCACCGAACCAGTGAGCCAGCTCGGCCGGCGTGGGCATGGCGGCGGAGCAGGCGTGGCGCGAGACCACGATGGCGCCGCAGGCGTTGGCGACCTGGGTGGCTTCGGCCCAGTCCTTGCCCTGCAACAGGCTGGCCAACAGGCCCGAGAGGAAGGCGTCGCCCGCGCCCAACACGTTGAGCACCTCCACGCGCTCGCCCCGGTAGGTGGGCGCAGCGTTGATGTCGTCCGGGATGTCGCCCTCGATCACGCAGCAACCCAACGCACCGCGCTTGACCACCAGCGTGGCCGTGGGGCACAGGGCGCGCACCGCGCGCAGGCTGGCGATGAGGTCGTCGGCCACACCGCCCGCAATGAAGAACTCCTCTTCCGTACCCACCAGCAGGTCGAACAGCGGCAGGCTCTGCTGCAACTGGCGCGTCACGCCCGCGTCGTCCACGAAGCGGTTTTCACCGGCGCCGCGGCCGGTCAGGCCCCAGAGCACGGGGCGGTAGTCGATGTCGAGCACGGTCACGGTGCCATGGCGGCGCGCAGCCTGCAGCGCCTTGTGCGCGGCGGCGCGCGTGCCTTCGGTGGACAGGTGCGTGCCGGTGATGGCGAGCGCGCGGCACTGGGCGATGAAGGCTTCGTCGATGGCGGCAGCGTCCAGCGCCATGTCGGCACAGTTCTCGCGAACGAACAGCAGGGGAAAAGTGTCGCGGTCCTTCAGGCCCAGCAACACCAGGGCCGTGAGGCGCTGCGGGTCGACCTGCACCTGGCTGGTGTCGCAGCCTTCGGCCTGCAGGCTTTCCAGCAGGAAGCGGCCCATCTGCTCATCGCCGACGCGCGAGATCATGGCGCTCTTGCTGCCCAACCGCGCCACACCAAACGCGAGGTTGGCCGAGCTGCCGCCCAGGTACATGGCCATGCTGCGCGCGTCTTCCAGGCGGGCGCCGAACTGTTCGGCATACAGGTCCACGGCCAGTCGGCCCAGGCAGGCCAGGTCGTGGCGGCGGCCTTGCGGAAATGGAAGTTGGCTCATCGGCGTTGCAGCCTCCGGCGGGAGGCATCGGTCAGGATTGAAGGACCCCATGGGGTGATTGGCGGAACGGCGGCACGGCGAAAAAGCCATGGCACAAACCGCATGGTGCTGAGTCTATGTTTTTAAGAAAATATTTTCTCTTAGTGTAAACACTTAGAAATTATTTTTCTATTTTATCTATAGTTCACCCTGCCAACCGCAGAGCCACCCCCGTTCCGGCACAGTCCGGCCGAGAGGCGACCCAGGCAAACCACCTCAATCCATTGGAGACATTCATGAAAAAACTTCTCGTCGCAGCCGCCGTGTCCACCACCCTGCTGGCCCCGCTGGCAGCTCACGCCCAGAAAGTCGGCCTGGCCATGGCCGAGCTGGACACGTTCCTGACCATCCTCAAGAACGGCACGGTGGACGCCGCCAAGAAATCCGGCGCGACCGTGCAGGTGGAAGATGCCCAGGCCGACGTGGGCAAGCAACTGAGCCAGATCCAGAACTTCATCGCCCAGAAGGTCGACGCCATCATCGTCAACCCGGTCGATACCGACGTGACGCCCAAGATCACCAAGATGGTGACCGACGCCAAGATCCCGCTGATCTATGTGAACCGCAAGCCGGTCGACTTCGCCAAGCTGCCCGAGGGCGTGGCCTTCGTGGCCTCGGACGAAAAGGTTTCTGGCACCCTGCAGACGCAACAGGTCTGCAAGTTGCTGGGCGGCAAAGGCCAGGTTCTTGTTTTGATGGGCGACCTGTCCAACGAAGCCGCACGCACCCGCACGCAAGACATCGAAGACGTGATCAAGACCAAAGAGTGCTCGGGCATCAAGATCGCCGACAAGCGCGAAGGCAAGTGGAGCCGCACCAACGGCCAGGACATCACCACCAACTGGCTGTCGTCGGGCGTGAAGTTCGACGCCATCATCGCCAACAACGACGAGATGGCCCTGGGCGCCATCAACGCGCTGAAGGCGTCCAAGAAGTGGACACCAGCCAGCATCGTGGCAGGCATCGACGCCACCCCCGACGCGCTGGCTTCCATGAAGGCTGGCGACCTGAAGGTCACCGTGTTCCAGAACGCTGCGGGCCAAGGTGCTGGCGCCGTCGAATCGGCGCTCAAGCTGATCAAGAAGCAGCCGGTGGACCGTTTCGTGAACGTGCCCTTCGAGCTGGTCACGCCTGAAAACCTGAGCAAGTACGGCGGCAAGAACTGACCGTTCTTCGCCGCAGGGCGACCCTGGTGGGTCGCCCTGTTTGTCCTTTTTGAGCCAGGAGACCGTCACCATGTCAGACCCCGCCACCCTGGAACGCCCCGCTGCGGGCGGCCAGGCCTCATCCACACCGCTGCTCGAAATCCGGGGCATCCGCAAGGCCTTCCCCGGCGTGGTCGCGCTGGACAACGTCGGTTTCCAGCTTCGGGCCGGCACGGTGCACGCCCTGATGGGCGAAAACGGCGCGGGCAAGTCCACACTGATGAAGATCATTGCCGGCGTCTACACGCCGGACAAAGGCGAGATACGCCTCAAGGGCCAGCCCGTCACGCTCAAGTCGCCCATCGATGCGCTGAGCCAGGGCATCGCCATGATCCACCAGGAACTCAACCTGATGCCGCACATGACGGTGGCTGAGAACGTGTGGATCACCCGCGAACCCAAGAACCGTTTCGGCTTTGTGGACCACGCCGAACTCAGGCGCCGCACCGAAGACCTGTTCGCGCGCCTGAACATCCACATCGACCCGCTGGTCGAGATCCAGACCCTGTCGGTGGCGAGCCGCCAGATGGTGGAGATCGCCAAGGCCGTGTCCTACAACTCGGACGTGCTGATCATGGACGAGCCCACCTCGGCGCTGACCGAGACCGAAGTGGCGCACCTGTTCGACATCATCCGCACGCTGCGCGCGCAGGGGAAAGGGATCATCTACATCACCCACAAGATGAACGAGCTGTTCGAGATCGCCGACGAGTTCTCGGTGTTCCGCGACGGCCAGTACATCGCCACCCACGCGTCCAGCGATGTGACGCGCGACGACATCATCAAGATGATGGTGGGTCGCGAGATCACGCAGATGTTCCCCAAGGAAACCGTGCCCATCGGCGAGGTCGTGCTGTCGGTCAAGAACCTGTGCCTCAAAGGCGTGTTTGAAGACGTGTCCTTCGACATCCGCGCGGGCGAGATCCTGGGCCTGGCCGGCCTGGTGGGCTCGGGCCGCTCCAACGTGGCCGAGACGCTGTTTGGCGTGACACCCGCCACCAGTGGCAGCATCAGCATCCGGGGTGAGGTGGTGAAGATCAACACCCCGGCAGTGGCCATGGGCCATGGCATGGCCTTCCTGACCGAAGACCGCAAAGACACCGGCTGCTTTTTGTGCCTGGACATCCAGACCAACGCCGAAATGGCCGTGCTCAACCAGCGCTACGTCAACAAGGCCGGGTTCGTGCAAAGCGCCCAGCTGACCAAAGACGCGATCGAGATGGCCAGGCGCTTGCGCGTGAAGACGCCCGACATGCAGGAGATCATCCAGAACCTCTCGGGTGGCAACCAGCAAAAGGTGCTGGTCGCGCGCTGGCTGTTGACCAACCCCAAGATCCTGATCCTCGACGAACCCACGCGCGGCATCGATGTGGGCGCCAAGGCCGAGATCCACAAACTGGTGAGCGAACTCGCCGGCCAGGGAGTGGCCATCCTGATGATTTCTTCTGAAATGCCCGAGGTGCTGGGCATGAGCGACCGCGTCGCGGTCATGCACCAGGGCCGCATCACCGGCATCCTTGACCGTTCCGAAGCCACCCAGGTCAGCGTGATGGACCTGGCCGCCAAGTGACCCCCGGAGTCCCCATGAACACCACCACCGCGAAGACCACCATGTCCTCCCTCGCCACCCCCTCCAAATTCAAGCTGCCGCAAGAGGCCAGCATCTTCCTCGTGCTGGCCGGCATCTGCGCGCTGTTTGAAGTGCTCGGCTGGGTCATCAACGACCAGAGCTTCCTGTTCAACCTGGACCGCCTGCAGATCATCATCCTGCAGATGGCGGTGATCGGCATCATCGCCATCGGCGTCAACCTCGTGATCATCACCAGCGGCATCGACCTGTCGTCCGGCTCGGTGGTGGCCGCCTCGGCGGTGGTCGCGGCCAGCCTGGCGCAAGTGTCCGACTTCCCGCGTGCCGTGTTCCCGGCGCTGGTGGATCTGCCCATCTTCTGGCCGATCCTGGCAGGCGCGTTCACGGGGCTGGTCATCGGCTGCATCAACGGCTCGCTGATCGCCTACACCATGATCCCGCCCTTCATCGCGACGCTGGGCACCATGGTGGCCGCGCGCGGTTTCGCCAAGTGGTTCACCGGCGGTATGCCTGTGTCGATGCTGACGGACGACTTCGCCTGGATCGGCTCGGGCGCCAACCCGGTGTACCTGTTCCTGATCATTGCCCTGATCTTCCACGTCATCCTGCGCTACACGCGCTTCGGCAAATTCACCTACGCCATCGGCGCCAACCGCCAAGCGGCCATCGTCTCGGGCATCAACGTCAACCGCCACCTGATCTGGGTCTACACCATCGCCGGCCTGCTGGCGGGCATCGCCGGCACCGTGACCGCCGCCCGCGCCATCTCGGGCCAGTCCAGCATGGGCGTGATGTACGAGCTGGACGCGATCGCGGCCGTGGTGATCGGCGGCACCTCGCTGGTGGGCGGCAAGGGCCGCATCACCGGCACCGTGATCGGCGTGCTGATCCTCGGCGTGATGACCTCGGGCTTCACCTTCATCCGCATCGACGCCTACTACCAGGAGATGGTCAAGGGCGCGATCATCGTGGCCGCTGTGGTGGCTGACCAGTACCGCAACCGCAAGCGCCGCGCCTGAGTTTCATTGGTTGTCTTCACAGCCCTTATGAGCCACCTTTGGGTGGCTCTTTTTTTCGCAGTCCGATCACACGTTCTCTGCGGTGTACAGCTCAAACGGCAACACAAAAGGCTGGCCAAAGGCCACCGGCGCGCCGGGCTCCAGCGCGCGCAGCAGCACAGACACGGCGGTCTCGGCCACCGGGCCGACAGGCGTCTGGATCACGAGGTCGATCACGCCGTCGATGAGCGCCAGCCGGTGGTCCGGCGTGAGGCCGTGGGCCACCACGACGATGCCACGCCCCGCGCCCTCCTCGCGCAATGCCCGCACGATGCCGCGCATGGCGCCGCCCCCGGTGTCGTACAGGCCCACCAGCTGCGGGTGGCGCGCCAGCAGGCCGAGCGTGGCTTCGTAGCCCAGTCGCTCGTCTTCCAGGTTCACCCGCGCGTCCAGCACGCGCAGCCCAGGGGCCTGTTCGCGCAGCGCGGCGCGGAACGCCATTTCGCTGAGTTCCTGCCCGAGGTAGCGGTGGCTGCCGATGAACACCGCCACCTCGCCCTCACCGCGCGAGAGGCGGCGCACCGCCCAGGCCGCCGTGCGCCCGCGCTGACGGTCGTCGATGCTCACGCAGCCCAGGCGCAGGGGTGAACCCAGGTCGCTGAGCAGGGCCAGGCAGGGATGGCCTTCTTCATGCAACTGGGCCACCGCAGCGTTGACATGCGGATGGTCCAACGCCACCATGCCCAGCGCGTCGCAGCGGCGCCCGAGTTCCAACAGCTTCTCGCCAATGACCGCCGGCTCCAGGTCGTCCACGAACTCGACCACGGCCGTGCCACGCCCGTCGGTCTGGCGTGCGACAGCGTCGCGCAGGGCCAGCGCGAAGGCCTGGTAGAAGGGCGACGAACGCTTCTGCAGGCAGAAGCCCAGGCGCCGGTGGGCGGCCCGCGCGGGCAGGCGCTGGCGCATCAGGTGCACCGCGTGGTAGCCCAGCCGGTCGGCCGCTTCGATCACGCGCAGGGCCGTGCCTTCGCGCACCGGCAGGCGGCTGTTTAGCACGCGGTCCACCGTGGCGGTGCTCACGCCCGCCGCCTCGGCGATGGCCTGGATGGTGACCTTGGGTTTCATGCCGGCTCCTGCCAGAAATGCAAGTTCTGGTAGCGTCATTCTGATGGATTTTGATGTCATTTGATGGCTGATGATTGGAAAATTTTTTCGAATCAATGACACTCCTGAAAATCACTCACGAGACCGTTTTCCATGACCCCCGCCCGTGCCGCCGTCGCCTCGCCCACCCCGTCCAGCCGCTCCCGGGACGACTACCGCCTGATCGGCGGCGCCGGCGGGCGCGCCGAGGCCGCCGGCCTGGTGAACGCCGCCTGGTACCAGTGCCCGGTGCCGCGCGCCGATCTCAAGGCGCTGATGAAGCGCGACGACGCCCACGCCCTGCGCGACACCACGCTCTGGTACGCGCTGATCCTGGGCGCGGGCGCGCTGTTCGTACACGGCTGGTTCGCGGGCTGGAGCGCCTGGGCGCTGCTGCCCGCCTACCTGCTCTACGCCACGCTCTACAGCAGCCCGTCCGACAGCCGCTGGCACGAGTGCGGCCACGGCACCGCCTTCAAGACGCGCTGGATGAACGACGTGGTCTACCAGCTGGCGTGTTTCCAGCTCACGCGCCGGCCCACGCGCTGGCGCTGGAGCCACGCGCGCCACCACACCGACACGCTGGTGACCGGCCGCGACCCGGAGTTCAACGTCACGCTGCCGCCCGACATCCCGGCACTGCTGCTGAATCTCTTTGCGCTCAAGAACGTGCCGACCGAGCTGTGGACCACGCTGCGCCACGCGGTGGGCCACATCAGCGCCGAAGAGAAGACCTACATCCCCGAGATGGCGTGGCCGTCGGCGGTGCGCACGGCACGGGCCTGGGTGCTGGCCGACGGGCTGATCATCGGCGCGGCGCTGGCCACGCAGAGCTGGCTGCCGTTGCTGCTGCTGGGCCCGCTGCCCAGCATGGCCGGCGCCTGGCTGATGCACCTGCTGGGCCTGACGCAGCACGCCGGCCTGCCCGAGAACGTGCTGGACCACCGGCTCAACAGCCGCACCATCCGGATGGGGCCGGTGTTGCGCTTTCTCTACTGGAACATGAACTACCACGTGGAGCACCACATGTTCCCGCTGGTGCCCTACCACGCGCTGCCGAAGCTGCACGCGCTGATGAAGGCCGACTGCCCACCGCCCTGCACCAGCACGCCGCAGGCCCTGGCCGAAGTCCTGTCCGCCATCTGGCGCCAGCGCGGAGACACCGGTTTTTTCATCGCGCGCCCACTGCCCATCCGCCCCTGAAACCCCATAACCACAAGCTGGAGACCACCCCATGAATCACTGGACCGATGTCTGCGCGCTGGACGCGATCGACGACGAAGACGTGCTGCGCTTCGACCACGCCGGCAAGACCTACGCGGTGTACCGCGTCGAAGACCGGGTCTACGCCACCGACGGCCTGTGCACCCACGAAAAGATCCACCTGGCGGACGGCCTGGTGATGGACCACGTGATCGAATGCCCCAAGCACAACGGACGCTTCGACATCCGCGACGGCCGCGCGCTGGGCGCGCCGGTGTGCGTGAACCTGCGCACCTGGCCGGCCCGCGTGCACGAAGGCCAGGTGCAGATCCTGCTGGAAGCGGTAGGCGCCCATGACTGACACGACCACACCTGGCATGGTCATCGTCGGCGCTGGCCACTGCGGCGGCCGCGCGGCCCAAGCCCTGCGCGAAGCCGGCTGGACCGGCAGCATCCACCTGATCGGCATGGAACGCCACCTGCCCTACGAGCGACCGCCGCTGTCCAAGGAACTGCTGACCGGCGAGAAGACCGCTGGGGCCTGCCAGCTGCGCAGCGCACAAGCCCTGATCGACGACGACGTGCGCCTGCACACGCAGCGCGTGTCGGCGCTGGACACCACGCGCCGCTGCATCACACTGGCCAATGGCCAGGTGCTGCCCTACCACCGCCTGCTGCTGGCCACCGGTGGCAGCGCGCGCTGCCTGGACATCCCCGGCGCCGACCTGCCCGAGGTGCTGACGCTGCGCACCGTGGACGACGCGCTGCTGCTGTCGCAACGCCTGGGCACGGGCCGGCGCCTGCTGGTGGTCGGTGGCGGCTTCATCGGGCTGGAGGTCGCCGCGTCCGCGCGCCGCGCGGGCATGGCCGTGACCCTGGTGGAAGGTGCACGGCGCCTGCTCGGCCGCGCCGTGCCGGCCGACATTGCCGCCGGTGCGCAGGCACTGCACCAGGCCCATGGCGTGGACCTGCGGCTGGGCGTGCTGCCCACCGCCATCGTGCCGCGCCAGCCCGGCGGCGTGCGCGTGCAACTGAACGACGGCAGCCAGGTGGACGCCGACACCGTGCTGGTCGGCATCGGCATGAAGCCAGCCACCGCCCTCGCGCGCACAGCGGGCCTGACCGTGGCGCAAGGCATCGTAGTGGACGCCGCCCTGCGCACCAGCGCGCCCGAGGTGTTCGCGGCCGGCGACGTGGCCGAGTTCCCGGGGCCGCTCTCGGGCCAGCCCATGCGGCAGGAAACCTGGTTCAACGCCGAGACCCAGGCGCGCGTGGCGGCGCACAACATGGTGGGCGGCCATGAGGTGGTGCACCAGCCGCCCTGGTTCTGGAGCGACCAGTACGACCACCAGCTGCAGGTCTGCGGCGAGCCGGCGATGGGCACACACACGGTGGTGCGCGAGCTGGGCGGCGGTGACCGCATCGCCTTCCACCTGGACGCGCAGGAACGGCTGGTCGGCATGAGCGCCTGGGGCCTGGCCCCCCGCTGCCTGAAAGAGGTCAAGCTCGCTCGCCTGCTGGTGGAGCGGCGCATCAACGCCCGCCCGGCCGACCTGCACGACCTGGCCGTGAAGCTCAAGGCGCTGGCCGCGGGCACGGCGGTGCTGACATGAACGTTGTGTGCCCGCCGCTGTCCATCGGCATCAACCTCGACGGCGTGCTGGTGCACGACGGCCAGCCCACGCCCGACACACCCACGCGACTGCGCTGGGTGCGCGAGGCCGGCGTGTTTGACTACATCGAGAAGAACATCGACCCGCGCGAGGACTTCGTGCCCTACCGCGACTGGGTGGCCGAACACGGCGTGCCCATCGGCGTGCTCGGCGGCATCTTCTGCGCCGGCCGCGACGAGGCGCTGATGCACTGGGGCCTGCGCACCGGCGGCGAGCTGGGCGCTCGGCTGTTCAACATGCAGCTGTTTGCGCGCCACGCCGATGGTCACGAACTGAACGACCGCGAGGTGGCGGACTGGTTTCTGGACGCAATGGAGCACGGCAGCGCCGTCGGCTGCCTGCCTTCGATGGAGGTGCACGTGGACATGTGGAACGAGCGCTTCCACCGTGTCGAGGCGGTGGGCGAACTGCTGGCGCGTGCGAACGTGCCGCTGCGTCTGACGCTGGACCACTCGCACCTGGTGTTCAAGATCGGCAACGACGAGGAGTTCGCGGCCAGCGGTCTGCAGGGCTCAGCCGATGGCGGAAGATCGCGCCTGGCGCCGGGCCAGGCGAACAGCTTCTACCGCCAGTGGCTGGCCCGCGGCTGGGTGGTGCACGCGCACACACGCAGCGTGGCCCCGGGCGTGCCGGGCAACGCTGCAATGCAGCGCGCTGACGGCCGCCCGGGCCGCGCGATCCAGTACCCCTTCACCGAACCCTCACCGGGCAGCTTCCACCTCGACTGGGACGCCCAGGCGCTCACGACCTGGAAGGACGCGGTGCTCGAACTGCTCGCCGAGATGAAGGCGCACCCCGAGCGCACCCCCCAACAGATCAGCTGCGAGTTCATTCCCTTCCCCGACTACGGCGGCGGCGGGCGCTACGACATCTGGCAGAACAACATCGCCTGCGCGCGCTGGCTGCAGGCGGAATGGCGGCGCCGCTCTGATCGCAGCACCAGCCCCCAATGAAAAAGGCCAGCGAACGCTGGCCTTTTCCGGGTCAGGGACTGAGCGGACTCAGGCGGCAACCTGCTCGCGCAGCCAGCCCATGCTGTCGGCCAGCGCGGTTTGCGGGTCGGCCAGTTCCTGCACTTCGGTGGCGAAGGGCTCGAAGCTGAACGGGCCGGTGTAGCCCGCCGCCTGCAGCGCGCGGATCTGCGGCACGTTGCCCAGGCGGTCGCGCTTGTCCACCAGCACGCGGTGGGCGTCGAGCATCTGGTCCACCGACACGTCGGCGTCGGCGACGCCGGAGATGTGCACCAGGCCGGTCCACTCGGGGAAGAACTCGGTCTCGCTCGCCAGGTGGTGGTGGAAGGTGTCGTGCACCAGCTTGAACCGGCCTTCACCGCCAGCGGCTTGGATGGCGGCGATGGCGTCGGCCTTGCGGCGCAGCGAGGACACCGGGAAGCCCAGTGGCTCCACCAGGCCCTGGATGCCACGCGATTCCAGGATGGGCTTGATGGCCTTGAGCGCGGTCACCACGTCGGCCTGCGAGACCGGCGTGCCATCGTTGAGCGGGCACATCACCAGAGCCTTGGCGCCCGAAGCGGCGGCGTAGTCGGCCAGCTTCTCGGTTTGCGCGCGGCGCTCGTCGTTCCACACGTTGAACGGGTACAGCGCGTTGATGGACAGCAGGTTCACGCCAGCGGCTTCTGCCGCGGCTTTCACGTCGGCCGGCAGCAGGGTGCCGACCACGTTGGGCGTGTCGTTGCGGATTTCGACGTCGGTCACGCCCAGGGCGCGGGCCATGGCGAAGAACTCGGCGGGCGATTGGCGGGGGGCCAGGATGTGGCTGAGGGAAAAGCGCATGGTGTTCTTTCTTGAATCGGTTGAGGGGTTTCGCCGCCGGGCCGCCCCAAGGCGGAATGCACCCCTTGGGGGGCAGCGACCCGCGAAGCGGCGGAGCGTGGGGGCTTTATGCGTAGAGAGCCGGACGCGTTGGCAGCTCGATGGCGACGGCCTGGCCATCGCTCTCTTGCGCCTTCACGCAGGCATCGGACGTGACCGCGGCGGCATAGCCGTCCCAGGCGCTGGGGCCGGTGGCGCCGCCCTTGGAAGCGGCACCGATGAAGTCGTTCAGTTCCACGTCGTAGCTGGCCACGAAGCGGTCTTTCCAGTCGGTCAGGATGGTGCTCTGGCGTTGGGCACCCAGGCGCATGTCGATGGCCATGGGCTCGGGCAGCCTGGCGGTGCCGTCTTCACCGACCACCTCGCACTGGATGTCGTAGCCGTAGGCGCAGTTGACGAAGATCTCGATGTCGATCAGCACACCCTTCTGCGTTTCCAGCACCACGACCTGCGGGTCGCGCAATTTGCTGTGGCTGCGCGCGGCGTTGCGCGGGTAGAGCACGCGGGCCGACACATAGTCGTCATTCAGCAGCCAGCGGAACACATCGATCTCGTGAATCATGGTGTCGTGAATCGCCATGGACGTGATGTAGGCCTCGGGCACGGCGGGGTTGCGGTGCGCGGCGTGCACCAGGATCGGCGCGCCGGTGTGCTGCTCCACCGCCTGCTTGAGCGCGACGTAACCTGCGTCGTAGCGGCGCATGAAGCCGACCTGAACCAGGCGGCGGCCGAACTTCACTTCGGCATCGACGATGCGGCGTGCGCCTTCGGCTGTGGTCGCCAGCGGCTTCTCGCAGAACACCGGCTTGCCGGCGGCGATGGCGGCGAGCACATAGGGCTCGTGCGTGGCGCCCCAGGACGTGACCAGCACGGCCTGCACCTCGGGCGCAGCGATCAGGGCTTCGCCCGTGTCGTACAGCTTCGCGTTGGGGGCCAGGTCTTTGCGGACGGCTTCGGCGCTGGCCGTGTTCACGTCGGACAGGGCCACCACTTCGGCACCCGCGAGCACCTGTTGGATGCGACGCGTGTGGTCGCGGCCGATCATGCCGGTGCCAATGACACCAATGTTCAAAGTCATGAAATATCTCCGTAGGGGTTACTTGTTGGAAAACTTGTCGATGTGGCGCTGCATCTCGGCGCGCATGAAGCGGCTGGAATCATTGGCCCGCTCTTCCCAGGCGAACACGCAGGACGAGAGCACGCCGTCGAACTTCACCTCGGCCAGGGTCTGGAAGAAGACGTTCCAGTCGATCTCGCCCTGGCCCATGTCCAGGTGCTGGTGCACCCGGACCTGCGTGGAGCCCGGCGGGTTGACGATGTAGCGCAGCTGGCTGCTCTTCTTGTGGTTGAAGGTGTCGGCCACCCGCACATGGGCCAGCACCGGGGCGGCCTCCTTGATCATGGCGGCCATGTCGTCGCCGTAATAGAAAGTGTGCGGCGCGATGTAGCTCAGCTTCAACGCTTTCGACCCGATGTTCTTCACGATGTCGGCCGCCGGCTGCATGGTCTCGATCCAGTCTTCCGGATGCGGCTCCACGGAGAGGGTGAGGCCTTCCTTCTCGAAGATCGGCAGCAGCTCGTCCATGCTGCGGAACCAGGCGGCTTCGCACATTTCCCTGGTGTTCGCGCCGGGGCGTTCACCCACTGAACGCTCAGGCGACGAACCCCGGCCGAACTCGGAGATCATGAGTTCACAGCCCATCTCGACCGAGACTTCAATGGCCTTCTTCCAGCAGCGCACGGCCCAGGTGCGCTCGTCTTCGAAGGGGCTGGCCCAGCGGTACATGGGTTGCAGCGTGGCCAGGCCGACGCCGGCGGCGCGCATCGCGGCCTTGAAGCCGGCCATGCGCTCTTTGGTGGCGCGGGGCATGACCCACCAGTCCAGGAAGTCCGAGCGGGGCGAGAGTTCGATCTGGTCGTAGCCCAGATCGGCCACCGCGCCGGGCAGTTGCTCCAGCGACAGGTGCCGGATCATGTACGGGTCGAGGGCGATTTTCATGGAGTCTCCTGATGTTCTCGTTGCCGCACCCACATGGCGCGGCCAGCGCAATGTAGGTTCGCCGCCCGCCAGCAGTGGCGGGATAATTGACGAAAAATCGTCAAATCATGGAAAACCCCAAGCGCCGAAAAAAGACCGCCCGCTTCGCTGAAATCGCCGAACTCGCGGGCGTGAGCGTGGCCACCGTGGACCGCGTGCTCAACGAGCGCGACACGGCCTCCGTCAAGACGCGCGAGAAGGTGGTGCAGGCCGCGCGGCAGCTGGGCATCCCGCGCGTGCTGCCCGACACGCGCCACGGCCTGGTCCACATCGACATCGTGCTGCCCGACAATCCTTCGCCGTTTTTCCAGCGGCTGAACCTGGCCATGCAGCGCGGCGTGGCCATGCTCGACAAGCGGCTGGTGATCCACCGCGTCACCACCCCCGAAGAGGACGAAGCGGCCCTGGTGCGCGCCATCGGGCCGCGCCGCTACCAACGCCAGGCGCTGATCGTCTCGGCGCCGGACACGCCCGCCGTGCGCCAGGCACTGCAGGCGGCGCGCGCGCGCGGCGAACACGTGGCGATGGTGGTGACCAACGTCGCGGGCGTGCCGCAGGCCGACTACGTGGGCATCGACAACCACGCCGCCGGCCGCACCGCGGGCTACCTGCTCGGTCGCCTGTGCCACAGCGAAGGCCGCGTACTGATCCTCTCCAGCCGGCTCGACTACCTGGGCCACATCGAACGCAGCGGCGGCTGCCGCGAGGTGCTGGCCGCGCAGTTCCCGCAGCTGCGCTGCGACGTGGAGGTGGCCGAGACGCACGACGACCCGGACCGCTGTTACCTCGCGCTCAAGAAGGCCCTGCAGGGCCGGGGCGACGTGGTCGGCCTCTACAACACGGGCGCCGGTTCGCCCGGCATCCGGGCGGCCCTGCAGCGTTTTGCCGAACACAAGGTCTGCTGGGTCACGCACGAGATCTCGGACGACCACCGGCAGTACCTGCAGCAGGGCGTGCTCGACGTGGTGATCGACCAGGACCCGGACACGCAGGCCATCCGCGCACTGCAGCACACGCTGGCCGCGCTGGGCATGGCACCACACGCCACCACGCCGGACACGCCGGGTGAGTTCCGGCTGTACTTCGCCGAGAACATGGACCGGCGGCCGTACTTGGCGTAAGCCCCTGCATCCGGGAACTGGGTTTTCATTCAGAATGCTCGGAGAAATCCTTTTCCACATCGCGCGGGCCCACCCACGCGGCACATGAAAGACTCGGGGCAATGGCATCCAAGGGCAACGGCAAGACCAGCGTCGATCAGTTCATCGCACGCATCTCGACGGAATACGACTCGCTGAGCAAGCAACTCAAGGTCATCGCCAAATATGTCGAGCAGCACCGGGACCACGTGGGCCTCGATGGCATCCAGCAACTCGCCACCCACTGCCAGGTGCAGCCCTCGGCGGTGGTGCGCTTCGCCAAACACTTCGGCTTCTCGGGCTTCTCCGAGATGCAGGCCGTCTTCCGCGAGGGGCTGACGCGCCAACTCGCGCCCAGCCGCAACTACCGCACGCGCATCCGCGACATCATCGAGTCCGGGTCCGGCAGCCTGTCCAGCGTCGAGATCGCGCGCGAATTCCTGGCCGGCAGCCAGGCCGGCATGCACGAGCTGGAGGCCAACCTGGACGCGGCCACGTTCAAGAAGGCGGTGGACATGCTGCGCGAGACCGACTGCATCTGGATCGCGGCCTCGCGCCGCTCTTTCCCGGTGGCCGTGTACCTGGACTACGCGTTCCAGCACACCGACAAGCGGGTCTGCCTGATGTCGGGCCTGGGCAGCATGCACCAGGGCCAGATGCGTTCGGTGCGCAAGGGCGACGTGATGGTGGCCATCTCCTTCGCGCCCTACGCCGAAGAAACGCTGGCCGCTGTGGACCTGGCGGTGGAGCGCGGCGCCCGTCTGATCGCCATCACCGACAGCCGCATGAGCCCGCTGGCCAAGGTGGCCACGGCCGCCTTGCTGGTGCAGGACAACTCCACCTTCGGCTTTCGCGCCCTCACCAGCACCATGGGCCTGGCGCAGAGCCTGTTCATCGCGCTGGCCTACGCGCTCGAACTGCCCTACCGCCCCACATCGCCCAAGGCGGCGGCTTGACATGGCGGCCCCTGCGGCTGCCTGAAACACCCGTCGAAAATTCATTCGACTTGAAAAATATTTTGGAAATTTATTTCCAAAATCAAGAAAGCTCTTTATAGTTCCGTTGCCCGCGCGCCTGATGGAATTCGCGCGCTGAGCCCCACAAACGGAGACAGGACTTTCATGAAAAACGCCGCCGTGTTCGGTGCGGGTCGCATCGGCCGCATCCATGCCACCAACCTCGCCGCCCAGTCGGGTGTGCAACTCAAATACGTCTGCGACGCCGTGCCCACGGCCGCCGCCGACCTGGCCCAGGCGCTGGGCGCCCAGGTCTCAACCATCGACGCCGTGTTCGCCGACCCGTCCATCGACGCGGTGGCGATCTGCTCGCCCACCAGCACGCACTGCGAGCTGATCGCGCGGGCCGCTGCCGCGGGCAAACACATCTTTTGCGAGAAGCCGGTGGACCTCTCGGTGCCGCGCGCCGAAGCCGTGGCCCAGGCCGTGGCCGCGGCGGGCGTGGGCTGCATGATCGGCTTCCAGCGCCGCTTCGACCCCACCTTCAACGAAGCCCGCCGCCGCATGGACGCGGGCGAGATCGGCAATCCCGAGATGCTGGTCATCACCAGCCGCGACCCGGGTGCGCCGCCGGTGGAGTACATCCAGCAGTCCGGCGGCATCTTTCGCGACATGCTGATCCACGACTTCGACGTGTTCCGCTGGATCCTCTGCGCCGACGGCGACGAGGCCGCCTGGCTCAGTGCCACCGGCTCGGTGCTGACCGACCCGGCCGTGGGCGCGGCGGGCGACTTCGACTGCACCGCCGTCACCATCCGCACCGTCAAGGGCCGCCTGTGCCAGATCAACACCACACGCCGCGCCGCCTACGGCTACGACCAGCGCTTCGAGGTGCTGGGCTCGGCCGGCCTGCTGCAGTGTGGCAACCACACACCGAGCGAGGTGGTTCAGTGGGACGCGAACGGCGTGAAGGCCGACAAGCCCGAGGCCTTCTTCCTGCAGCGCTACGCCGCCGCCTACCGGCTGGAAATCGAGCACTTCTTCGCCTGCCTGCAGTCGGGCCAGCCCTTCAAGACCACGGTGCAGGACGGCGTGCTGGCGCAGAAGCTGGCCGACGCGGCCACCGAAAGCGCCCGCACTGGTCAAGCCATCGTTTTCTGATCGCTGCCGAGCCACCCCCATGAGCCCATCGATCCTCAATGTCGGCATCGCCGGCCTCGGCCGCCTGGGCAAACGCCACGCCGAACAGCTCGCCCGCCACACACCTGGCGCCCGCCTCGTGGCGGCCTGCAGCCCGGTGCGCGCCGAGCTGGACTGGGCGCGCGCCGAGCTGGGCGTGACCCGTTGCCACGACGACCTCGCTGCGATGCTGGGCGACCCGGGCATCGACGCCATCGTGCTGGTGACGCCCACCACGCTGCACGCCGATCAAACCATCGCTTGCCTGCGCGCCGGCAAACACGTCTTCGTCGAAAAGCCGCTGTCGCTGGACGTGGCGACCTGCGAAGCCGTGGAGGCCGTCGCCAATGACTTCCCCCAGCTCGTGGCCATGGTCGGCTTCGTGCGCCGTTTCGACCCGAGCTACGCCGAGGCCAAGGCCGCCATCGACAAGGGCGAGCTGGGCCGGCCCTTCCTGGTGCGCTCGCAGACCTGCGACCAGAACGATCCCGACGGCTTCTTCGTGAAGTTCGCGCCCAGCTCGGGTGGCATCTTCATGGACTGCAGCGTGCACGACATCGACCTCGCGCGCTGGATGCTGGGCAACCCCAAAGCCACGCGCGTGTTCGCCAGCGGCACCATCGCCCTGCACCCTGGCCTGGCCGAGTGCGGTGACGTGGACAACGGTCTGGCGATTGTGGAATTCGATGGCGGGCAACGCGCCGTGTTCTACGCCAGCCGCACCATGCCGCACGGCCACGAAACCACAACCGAAGTGATCGGCACCACCGGCACGCTGCAGGTGGGCGTGGGCGCGCACCTGAGCCGCGTGCAGTACCGCGACGCCTGCGGCGTGGGCCACCGCGCCCTGCCGGACTTTTTCGCGCGTTTTGGCGACGCCTTCCGGTTGGAGATGGAAGCCTTCGTCTCGGCCTGCCGCGGCGAACAGCCTTCGCCACTCACACTCAACGACGCCACCGAAGCCACCCGCATCGGTCAGGCGATCACGCAGTCGCTGCGCAGCGGGATGCCGGTATTGCTCTGACGTCGCGCGAAGGCCCATCGGCCGCCGGCGAAGCGGTGCCCCAGGGATTGCGCGCTGTCAGACACCGATCTCAAAGTGGCTGGCCGTGTTCCAAAAGGCCTCGGCAGCTTTGCCAATGCTTGTGCGATGGCGGTGTAGACGAATCTCCAGATCGACATGCCACTCGGCTGGCGCGGCAATCACCAGTCGTCCCCGCTCAAGATCGTCACCCACCAGCAGCCTTGGTAGCCAGGCGAGACCTCTTCCGTTCAAAGCCATGGTGCGCAACACCGACGCCAGGTGAGCCGTCATGACGTTCTGCACATGCAGATGTTCCAGCTCAGGTCCTTTGAGCTCTTTGAGAATGCGCCCCAGCCCCGACTCCAGGTTGTAGCCCAGCAACATCACCACGTGATGCTTGCCTCCCATCAGTTGATGAAGCGCCTGCCCGGACGCATCGGGCGCAGACACGGGTACCAACTGATCCGTTCCCACAACCAGGTTCGGAAACTCCTCTGCGTCCAGACGTCCACGCACCCCCGGATGGCCATGGGCCAGCATGAAATGCACCTGGCTCTGTGACAACAGTGCCTCGCACTTCTGCTGAACATCCGACACCAGTTGAAGGGGGCCCATGGATGACTGCGCTTCCAGCGCCTGCAGCCAACGCGGAAAGAAGGTGAACGAGAGCGCATGCGTAGAAGCAAAGCGCAGCGTGGTCGAGCTGGCTTCGGCCTTTTCCCGTGCCTCTCCAGGAATCGCAGTGACCCGCGCCTGCAAGTCCTGTGCGACCGTGCGAAACCATTCACCCACCTCGGTCACCCGCGCGGGCTGGGAACTCCGGTCAAACAGTTCGACGCCGAGCCACTCTTCCAGCGCCCGAATGCGCCGACTGAATGCTGGCTGCGTCATGTGGCGCTCTTCAGCTGCGCGCGAGAAATTGCCGGTGGAAGCCAGCGCAGTGAAGTCGTCAATCCAGGACAGGTTCATCGTCATGACGGTGCTTTCAAAGCATCAAAGACAAGAAAAACAGCATTGGTCAGCACGACCAGATTTCGAAATCATAGGCGCTCCCTTCACGGAGACTCCCATGAAAATCGTTGAAATCAGAGAACAGACCCTGCCCATCAGCTCGCCCATTCGCAACGCCTACATCGACTTCAGCAAGATGACGCTGAGCCTGGTGGCCGTGATCACCGACGTGATGCGCGATGGCAAACCGGTGGTCGGCTACGGCTTCAATTCCAACGGCCGCTACGGCCAGGGCAAGCTCATGCGCGAGCGCTTCATCCCGCGCGTGATGGAGGCCAACCCCGACACGCTGATCGACGACAGCGGCAGGAACCTGGACCCGCACAAGATCTGGAACACCATGTTCACGAACGAAAAGCCGGGCGGTCACGGCGAGCGTTCGGTGGCCATCGGCACCATCGACATGGCGGTCTGGGACGCCGTGGCCAAGATCGAAGGCGTGCCCCTGTTCCAGCTGCTGGCCAACCGCTACGGCAACGGCCAGGCCAACCGCAAGATCTTCGTCTACGCCGCCGGCGGCTATTACTACCCGGGACAGGACCACAACAAGCTCAAGGACGAGATGCGCAGCTACATCGACCGTGGTTACACCGTGGTCAAGAAGAAGATCGGCGGCGCCTCGCTCGACGAGGACCTGCGCCGCATCGACTCGATCATGGAGGTGCTGCAGGACGGCCAGAAGCTCTGCGTGGACGCCAACGGCCGCTTCGATCTGGACAACGCGATCCAGTACGCCAAGGCCCTGTCGCAGTACGACCTGTTCTGGTATGAGGAGCCGGGCGACCCGCTCGACTACGAGCTGCAGGCAGCCCTGCGCAACTACTACAAGAACCCCATGGCCACGGGCGAAGACCTGTTCTCCATGCAGGACGCGCGCAACCTGATCCGCTACGGCGGCATGCGCCCCGACCGCGACTGGCTGCAGTTCGACTGTGCACTGAGCTACGGCCTGGTGGAGTACCTGCGCACGCTGGAGATGCTAAAGGAACACGGCTGGTCGCCCAGCCGCTGCATCCCGCACGGCGGGCACCAGATGTCGTTGAACATCGCGGCCGGTCTGGGCCTGGGTGGCAACGAAAGCTACCCCGACCTGTTCCAGCCCTTCGGCGGCTTCCCGGACGGTGTGAAGGTCGAGGGCGGTTACGTGACCCTGCCCGACCACCTGCCCGGCATCGGCTTTGAAGGCAAGGCCGATCTGTTCAAGGAAATGCAGGCGCTGTCTGCTTGAGCACCCTCACCACAACTGGAGACAAACCATGAAAATTCACCCACTGTGTGCCGTCGCCGCGCTCGCGACCCTGTGCACCGCCGCCCTGGCCGAGTTCCCCGACAAACCGGTGGTGCTGGTGGTGCCCTTCGCCGCCGGCGGCCCCAGCGACAAGATCGCCCGGGACCTGGCCGAGGCCATGCGCAAGACACTGCCGCAACCCGTGGTCGTGGAAAACGCAGCGGGCGCCGGCGGCACCATCGGCGTGGCCAAGGTGGCCCGTTCCACTGCCGACGGCCACACCCTGCTGGTGCACCACATCGGCATGGCCACCGCGCCCGCGCTGTACCGCAAGCTCAGCTACCAGATGCCGGACGACTTCGAGTACCTGGGACTGATCAACGAGTCACCGTCCACGGTGATCACGCGCCCGACCATGGAGGCCAAAAACTTCGGCGAGTTGCGCCAGTGGATCGCGGCCAACCCGGGCAAGGTGAACCTGGCGCACGCGGGCCTGGGCTCGGCCTCGCACCTTTGCGGCCTGATGCTGCAGAGTGCGCTCAAGGCGGACATGACCACCATTGCCTACAAGGGCACGGCCCCGGCGATGACCGACCTGCTGGGCGGTCAGGTGGACATCATGTGCGACCAGGCCACCAACGCGGTGCCGCAGATCGAAGCCGGCAAGGTGAAGCTGTATGCCGTCACCAGCGCACAGCGTTCGAAGCAGCCGGCCATCGCCAACGCACCCACGCTGAACGAAGCGGGTCTGCCCGGTTTCAACGTCTCGATCTGGCACGGCCTCTACGCCCCCAAGGGCACGCCCGCTGCGGTGTTGAGCAAACTCAACAGTGCCCTGCGCGCGGCCCTGAAAGACCCGGACTTCGTCAAGAAGCAGGAGGCGCTGGGGGTGTCGGTGGTCAGCGACGGCCGTCTCGAGGCCAGCGGGCACAAGAAGTTTGTGGAAGACGAAATGGCCCGCTGGTCCGTCGTCATCAAGGCCGCAGGACAGTACGCCGATTGATGACCGTCTCTGAGTCTTGTGGCCTCCGCAATGGCGCCTTTGGGCGCCATTGCTTTTTCAGCAGCACGAAGCCGCGTAGGCGAGGACATTGTTGAATGCCTCGATGACAGGGCGCCCGATCTGCCGGGACACCCACACGCTTTCGGGCATTCCTTCGTCAATGTCCGGGATGTGCGGGTCGCGTATGCCGGTAGTTGCCGGGGTCGAAGACGATCGCGTCAGCCGCTAGCGTTCCGCGAACTGCGGCAAGTCGTCGCGGATCTCGTCCCACTCGGCCTTCGAGGCGACGAAATAATGCGCAATCGGCGGCGCCGGCAACGGCGTATCGAGCGTCCCCAGCCGCAAGCGCACGACATCGGGCATCGCATCGCGGCGACTGATGATCGGCGAACCGCAGTTGGAGCAGAAGATGCGATGAACGCCTGGCGAAGAATCGAAGGCCTTCAGCGCCGACTCGCCCTCGATGACGACGAAGTCACTGGCCGCGACGGGCGCATTGGTCGCAAATGCGGTAGCGGTTGCCTTGCGACAGAGAGAACAGTGGCAATAGATCGCCGCGCCAAGCTTGCCGCGAACTTCGTATTTCACTGTGCCACAGAGACAACTGCCTTTATGCATAAAAGCTCTCTTTCTTGAATTTGAGAAAACGTGAATAGGCCACCGCTGTCGGCTACCAAGCCGTTCACGGCAGCGGCGTTGGCGCCGCTCTCTTCGAATGGCAGCAGCACGACCTGACACGGAGGCCTGCTGCGTGCAGATCGTTGACCGCCCTTTAGGAGGCAACAAGCAGATTGAATGCTGGGCTGCTTCAGCCTCTCAACCAGTCGTCGATCTGGTGGAAGCCGATGCGCAGAGCGCACCGGCTTCCACCCATGAAGTGCTATGTTTGTCCTCGACTCGCGTGGCCCGTTCATCGCTTCAGTCGTGGAGCGCACGATTGATGCGCAGTATGTCGTCATTCGTCATCGTCGACCCCAGTTGCATCCATTGCTGAAACGCCAAGTCGCGCAAACCGGGGGCCTTGTCTTTCACCGCCCGAGCCAGCGCATCCATCAGCGCCACGCTGCCTACGATGTCGGTGCAGTACGCGGGCGTCCCGGGCTGCTGGCGCCACGACTCGCCGAGCGTGCCCGTATCGACGCCCTCGAAGCCGGCATCGTCGACAAGGCCGATGACGATCTTCTTCGCGTCAGTCTCATCGCCTGCCACCGGCAGCGCGATGCGGCCCGGCGAGCCAGCGGGTTGGCCCTTCGTCGCCAAGCTGTGCGCCAGGATGCTGTTGAACGCCTTCACGACAGGGTGGCCAAGTTGCTCAGTCACCCACTGGCTCTCGGGCATCCCGCTTTCGATTGCTGCAACCGGCTCGTCGCGCATCGGATAGTAGTTGCCGGTGTCGATAACGACCACATGCTTCGGCAGCTTGGCGAAGAGATCCTTCGGCAACTGCGGGATCGCCTTCTCCGGAATGGAGACCACCACCACGTCGGCGCCCTTGACCACGTCTGCCAGTGCAACCGCGGTCGCATTGGCCTCTCTCGCGATCTCGCGGATGCTTTCGGGCCCGCGCGAGTTGGCAAGCGAGACCTGGTGCCCCACTGCGCTGAATTTGCGAGCGAGCGTTGCGCCGATGTTGCCGGCGCCGATGATTCCAATTTTCACAATTACTCCTGATTCGTCTTGGGGGTACCTGAGCTCCGTGCAATCAGGCTGAGCTGCGACAGGTCATACGCGACTGATCGGTCCTGGAATCGATCAAGGCGGGCATCACCCGGTCACTGGCAACGACCGCGCCGTGCAAGGGGCCCGGCGCTCGGGCCTTGCGGGAAGTCCGATACGATCGGTCAACTGCGCGGGCCTTTCATGGTCGAGAACATGGTCAGCAGATTGCCGTACGCGCCGCTGGCTGCCGCGTCGCGTATGGGCTTGGCGTGCTCCACGACAATTTCTTGCGCCTGCGGAGTGGCTTGCAGAAGGGTCATGGCCTCCGAGAGGAAGTCCTCCAACGGCATGGCCTGTTCGTTTTCCTGCTGGCCCAAGAGCGTTGTCCGAACGCCCGGCGGCACGATCTCTATCACCTGGACCGAGGCGTCGGCAAGCTGGACACGCAAGCTCTCGGTGAACGAGTGGATGGCGGCCTTGGTTGCGCTGTACGTCGGCGTGGCGGGAAAGGGGACGAAGGCCAACGCCGAGGAAACGTTCAGGATGGCTGCGTCGGCCTTCTTCGACAGTTGTGGCAAGAAGGCGTACACCATGCGAATCGTGCCGAGCAGGTTGGTCGCGATCGTGTCCTCGGCGATCTGGAGGCCGGCGGAATCGCGTACATCTTCCCAGTGCATGATGCCGGCGTTGTTGATCAGGACGTTCAGTGCCGGGTAGCGTGCGGCGATCGCTTCGCTTGCGCGAATGATCGAAGTGCGGTCTGCCACATCGAGCACGACCGCTTCGATTCCCGGGTGGTCGGTCGAGATGCGGTCGAGCAGTTCCTTGCGTCGGCCGGCGACGATCACCTTGTTGCCAGCCTTGTGCAAGCGCAGCGCCAAGCCGAGTCCAATGCCAGAAGTGCCGCCGGTGATCAGGATGGTGTTGCCTGAGGTTTTCATGTGTTTCTCCAGATTGACGTAAAGGGTAAAATGCTAAACGGACAAATATCCGTTAAGACAAATGATACCGGACAATTGTCCGTTAGCAAAATTTAGCCCTTCAGAGGAGGAGGATTGGTGGGACAGGAACAAAAGAAGGATCTCCCTGCACGTGCCGACGCGCTACAGAATCGCGAACGCATCCTGACGGTCGCACTTGAGGAGTTGATCCGCTCAGCAGAAGTGCCGCTGAGCGCAATTGCCAAGAAGGCTGGCGTCGGACAGGGAACCTTCTATCGGCACTTCCCGACCCGGGAGGCGTTGGTCATGGAGGTCTATCGCTACGAGATGGTGCAGGTCGCAGAGTTTGCAGAGCATCTGCTTAAGACTCGACCTCCCGACCAAGCATTGCGGGAGTGGATGCATCGCCTTGCCGAGTACGCCATGACCAAGGCTGGCTTGGCCAATGCAATCCGCGAGGTATCGTTCATGGGGGACTGTCAGGCAAAGTCGGGTTATGCCCCTGTGATCGCTGCGGCCCAATTGCTGCTCGATGCCAATGAGAAAGCTGGAGCCATCCGCGCCGGCGTCACCACGGACGACTTCTTTCTGGCAACTGCTGGTATTTGGCAGATTGATTTCAATACCGAGTGGCAACCGCGACTTACTTGGCTCATAGACTTCGTTATGGCGGGACTACACGCGGGTGCGCCGCTACCGCCTGATTCTCAGTAGGCGTTCCGACTTCAGCAACCACTTGCACAGCCCAACCTTCGCCCGGTTGGCCAGCCCGCAGCCCCGATCACCCCAAGGCTTTCGCCCGAGCACGCAAGCTGTCCCTGCCCACCCTGATCGCCGCCTTGCTCAGCTTTCGCGGTGGCAGCGTGCAAAGCGAGCTCGATGCCTTCTTTGACCACCTGGATGCTGAGGGCGCGGCCGCCCTCATCTCACAGCGCCACCAAGGCGGCCGTCCATGCGTTCACCGAAGGCTTGCGCGTTCAACTCGCCGACACTTCCGTGCGCGTGATGGAGTTGGCGCCCCCCAGGGTGCGCACCACGTTGTTCGGTCAGGAAAGTGACGAACAAGCCATGCCCGTGGAAGCTTCTGACTGAGTCAGTCAATGGCTGTTTTGGCGCCGACCGCAATCACTGTGCAGAGGCATACCGGTGACGTTCTAAGCGGCTGAGCGTCCTCTGCTCAGCCACCACTGGCAGACGCTGACGACAGCAACGGACCGAACCGCCACCGCACGTTGAGCGCACACGCCTCACCCTGCGCCAGCACACGCAGCCCCGGCTGGCCGGGCAGGTGGAAGGCGTCGATGGGCTGGGTGATGGGCTCGAAGCAGAAGGCCGGGCCCACCGGGGGGCGGTAGATCAGGCAGTAGTGCTGCGCGGTGCCGCCGTCGCGCTCGAAGTCGGGCATGGTGGCGGTGAGCTGCAGGCCGCGCTCGGGCCATTCGATGAGGGCGCTGCCGCCCCAGCCGGTGTAGCCGTTGTCGATCAGGTCGCCGTGGGCCGACACGCCTTCGTTCAGGTTCCAGCCGGGCGGGAACTGCGTGGTGTGCGCCACCGGCATCGGGTCGTCGCCACAGAGCCACACGCCTTGCACCGCCGCGCTGATGCGGGTGGCGGGCGTGCGCAAAAACCAGGGGTGCACGCCGATGCCGTAGGGCAGTGGCTGCGCGCCCAGGTGGCGCACCTGCACGTGTTGGTCCAGCCCGCCGTCCACCAGCCGGAAGGTCTGCACGGCTTCGTAGTCGTGGGGGTTGCCCTGGAAGCCCTGCGAGCGCAGTGTCATGACCAGGGTGTCGTCGGCCGGCTGCGTGAGCGCCCAGGGCTGCAGCCAGCCGTCGCCGTGGATCGGGTAGGGCTCGCCCGCTCGGTTGTTCTGCATGGGGTGGAAGTGCCCGCCGTGCGTGAAACCGCCGCCGCTGATGCGGTTGGACCAGGGCACCATGGGGAACGAAGCGAGCCGGTACAGGTCGGGGGTGACGCCGTCCCAGGGGCGCCAGAGGTCGAGGGGGCCTTCGGGTTGGTCGGTCTGCCACGCGGCCACACTGCCGCCCAGCGAAGGGACCAGGCCTAGGTGCTGCCCCGCGTGGTGCAGCCAGACGATGGGGTGAGCGGTCTCGGTCATCGGTGTGCTTTCAAAACGTCAACCACCAAAGAGATTGGCTGGCAGGCCCGGGCTGTCAACGGAAACGGCGAACAGGCCCCCGGCCAGGGGCTCGGCGGCGAGCTGCTCGGGCGTGAGGCCGGTGCGCGCGGTGGTGATGAACAGGGTGTGCAGGTCGGGTCCGCCGAAGGTGCAGGTGGTGACGTGGCTGGTGGGCAGCAGCACGCGGCCGAGCTCCCGGGCGGTCACCGGGTCGTGGCAGCTCACGCAGGCGCTGCCCCAGTGGGCGATCCACACCCGGCCCAGCGCGTCGGTGGTCATGCCGTCGGGCAGGCCGTCGCCGGGCGCCATGCGGTGCCACAGCTGTTTGTTCGACAAGGTGCCGGCGGCGGGATCGACGTCGTAGCGGTAGGTGCTGCCTTGGAGCGTGTCGTTGAAATACAGGCACAGGCCGCCTGAGTCCATCGCCCAGGTGGGGCCGTTGGTCACCACGAAACCCTCATCGTGGCGCGTGCATTGGCCGTCGGGGTCGTAGCGGTAGAGCGCGCCTGTCGGCACTTCGCAGGCGAAGTCCATGGAGCCGGCCCAGAAGCGGCCTTGCGCGTCGCACTTGCCATCGTTGAAGCGGTTGCCGGGCAGCTCCGGCTCGGGCTGGTGCAGGTAGCGGGGCTCGCTGTCGGTGGCGGGGTCGAACAGGGCAAAGCCCCGGCGCAGGGTCACGATCAAACCCGGCGCCCCGGTGCGCTCGGCCAGCGCCGAGATGGTCTCGGCAAAGGTCCATTCGCGCAACGCGCCGGTCGTCAGGTCCAGCCGGTGCAGGCGGCAGCCCAGGATGTCCACCCAGTACAGCGCCTGCTCGCGCATCGACCAGAGCAGACCCTCGCCCAGCTCGGCACCGCCCTCCCACACACAGTGCACCGGCCCGCACACAGGACCGAGGTGATCGGCCGCGGGCGCGCCGTCTGAGAGGTTTTCCATGGTGTTCATTGAGATGCCTTCTCCCCCTGCGGGCTGCGGTGCGGCGCAGTGCCTCACGCGGGGTTTCGATTGTTGTTTCTGTCGCTGTCCGATGAAAGTCACTTGACGCTGCGCATCTTATCGTCGCACAGTGATGCCTGTATCCGATATTTTTCTCATCAATTGATACCCATATTGCAATGACAATTTCTTCCTCTCCCCGCCCGTCAACCGCCAGCGTTCCGGAAGTGGCCGGGTTCTCCCGCTACCCCAGTTTGCGCGACCGCGCGGTGTTTGTCACCGGTGGCGGCAGCGGCATTGGCGCGGCCATGGTCGCGGCGTTTGTCGAACAGGGCGCACGCGTGGCCTTCGTGGACGTGGCCCGGGAAGCCAGCGAGGCCTTGGCGCAGCGCCTGGTGGACGCGGGACATGAGCGCCCGTGGTGGCGGGTGTGCGACGTGCGCGACATCGCCGCGCTGCAGACGGCGATCACCGACGCCGCGGGCGCGCTGGGCGACTTCTCGACACTGGTCAACAACGTGGCGAGCGACGACCGCCACACTCTGGAGTCGGTGACGCCGGCCTATTACGACGAGCGCATGGCGATCAACGAGCGCCCGGCCTTCTTCGCAATCCAGGCGGTGGTGCCAGGCATGCGCCGGCTCGGCGCGGGTTCGGTGATCAACCTGGGCTCCACCGGCTGGCAGACCAAGGGCGCGGCCTACCCCTGCTACGCGATCGCCAAGTCGTCGGTGAACGGCCTCACGCGCGGGCTGGCCAAGTCGCTGGGGCAAGACCGCATCCGCGTCAACACGGTGTCGCCCGGCTGGGTCATGACCGAGCGCCAGATCGCGCTCTGGCTCGACGCCGCGGGCGAGCAGGACATCCAGCGCAACCAGTGCCTGCCCGACAAACTGCGGCCCCACGACATTGCCCGCATGGTGCTGTTCCTGGCCTCGGACGACGCGGCCATGTGCACGGCGCAGGAGTTCAAGGTGGACGCCGGCTGGGCTTGACGGTCACGCCCTTCAGCGTGCGCAAACCCCGGTGGTGGCGGCCGAGCCGGTCACGGTGACGTTGTCGGTGACCACGCTGTTCGGCGCAGTGACGTTGACCGCAGGCCCGGTGGCGCCACCGCTTTGGCAAACCGTGTTGTTGCGTACCGTGGCGTTGCCGTCAGGCACGTCGCCGTTCTGGTATTCGTTGTGGCCTACGCCGATGCTGGTTTGGTACCTGTTCTGCGTATTGATGACGATGTTGCCCTCAATCACGATGCCCGGCGCCGACTGAACCGCCATCCCTGTGTTGCCCGCATTGATGAGTTTGTTGTTTCGCACCACGAAGTTGCGGAACCACTCGGCGGTGCCGTAGCCCTGGGTGATCGACATCTCCCAGCAGCCATCCGCTGCGGCATCCTGTTCAATGCGGTTGCCCTCGATCAGCACCCCATCCATCTGACCGTGGAAAGTCATGTTCCCCCCGGTACACACTCCGTTCACATTTGAATTTCTGTTGTAGTGATTGTTGCGAATGACAATGTTGTATCCGCTGTACCCGGTCTTGCCTGACAGGTAGGTGCCATGATCAAGCCCCGACCCCCTGAAATTGTTCGCTTCGAATACATTGTTTTCAATAACGGAATTTGAGAATTGACCCAAAATGCCCATGGCCGTATTTCTGCTGATACTGCTGTTGACAATGCGAAGGTTGTGCACCCCTGGGCTGCGATCTGCCTGCGATTGAATGGCAATTCCGTAATTGGACATCTCTACACCATCAAGCGTCACATGGTGCACGCTTTGCAGGAACATGCCTGTACCTGAGCCAGGCCCAATGAAGCGAACATTCCGGAATGTGTATCCACCGTCAAATGACGTATTTTGATAGTTGCCGAAAAAAATTGCATCGCCGGTCGTATTGAAAACGGGCTTCGTTCCCGTGCCATAGTCCCCGATCAAAATAGGTTGAGTCTCCGTGGCGTTCAGATTTTCCAAAATTACAAAAGGCCACGAATAACTGCCACCTCTCTCGAATAGAAGCAGGGTTCCTGCCGGCAATGTATTGATGTCAACACCCACGCGATCCCTCTTGGGCAGCGCTGCTGTTCCTGGGTTTGTATTGACCCCTGCAGGACTGAAATAGAGCGCATGGGCGGCCGGCTCAGGTACCAGAGAGTCATCGCCCAGCACGTAGTACCCAATGCCTTCGTAGCGGTAAGTGGCGCTCAGGTTGGCGATGATGTTGTCCTTCTCCGCTTCGCTGGCCGTGTAGAAGTGAAAGCCTCCGCTGGGCACATAGAAGCGGTAGAACGGGAGCAGCCCCGCGCCCGACACCTGACTCGCGTGGTAGGCCACGCCTTCGTAGTTGAAGTGGGGCAAGGTGGCGACCACGTTGGCGCGCTCGCTCTCGCTGATGGTGTAGAAGTGCACGCCGGTCCGCGTGTTGTAGAAGCGGTGCACCGGCGAGAGGCCGGGCGAGAAGTCGCTGGCCACCGAGAACGCCGCGCCTTCCAGGTTGAAGGGCGGTGAGAGGGTGTTGACGATGTGGTCGCGCTCGGCCGTGCTGGTGGTGAAGAAGTGCGCGCCGGTGCGGGCGTTGTAGAAGCGGTAGGCCGGAATGCGCACCGCATCGGCTTTGCGAGCGATGGCGCCAGAGACGTACGCCGCTTTGGCGGCGATGCGGCCCGGCAGCAGGCGCTCAAGCGGTTGCGAAGCGTCTGCCTTCTGTGCCTGGGTCTCTGCCCGGGCCAGCGTCTGGGCCGTCAGCTGGGCGTCGGGTTGGGCGTTGACCGCAGATGACGCTTCGGCTGGCGTCGAACGGGCCTGCGCCCCGTTGGCCGATGTATCGGCGGAGCCGACTCCGCCGCAGGCCGTCAGCAACAAGGACAAGGTGCCGGCAAGGCCAGCCCGCACCCAGCGGTTGTCATGTGTTGTCATATTTTTTTCAAGGAATGCGTTGACCGGCCGTGTCGCCGACATGGGTACAAAGTGATTGCAGTTGTCTCAACCCAGACGAACTAAAGGACTATTCCATCTTGACTTCACCGCGAGCACGGAGACCGGACGGACGGACGATTCCACCTGACGAGAAGCGAATTTGCCCTGCGAGAGCGTCGCAGGCACCTTGACAGCCTTCCGGCTGCCCGTTTCGGGATCGGGGTGATGCTCCCGGGTTTTCCGTTGCGCGCCAGGTATCGGGCGGGTGGCAGGCGCTAATCGAGTTCCAGCCGTCGCCCGTACTGCACCATGCTGATCTGCTTCAGCGCTTTCATCATCACCTTGGCCGCGGGCGAGAGCAGGCGGTCGGTGCGGGTGATGAGGCCGAAGGCGTCCATGTGGCAGGGCATGTCCATCGGCAGGATGGCCATGAGGCCGTGCGAGGCGTAGTAGTTGGCCACTTCGGTGGCGAGCACGCCGACCATGTCGCTCTGCTGCAGCATGCGGGTCATGAACAGCAGGGCCGAGGTCTCGATGGTGTTGATCGGCGGAGGCAGCCCCTCTTGCTGGAACATCAGATCGAAGCGGTGGCGCAGCACGCTGCCGGCCGGGGGCACGATCCAGCCCGCGCCGTGCACATCCCGCAGGCTCAGGCGGCTCACCCCCATGAGCGGGTGGCCCGGGCGTGTCACCGCCGACACCTTTTCTTCGGTCAGCGACTCGTAGCGCAGGTGGGTCTTGTCGTGTTCGGCAAACAGGCGGCCCACCACGATGTCGAGCTTGCCCTGATCGAGCCGGTCGAGCAGCACCGGGCTGGTCTCGATGTCGAGCGAGATGCGCAGGCTGGGGTGCGCCTGCTTCACCTGGGCCACCGCCGGCGGCAGCAGGCTCAGGCCCGGCGAGGTGATGGCGCCGACGCCCACCTGGCCGAAGTGGCCGGTCTTGAGCGCGTTCAGTTCGTCGTGCGCCTGGTTCAGGCTGGCCAGCGCCATGCGCGCGTGGCGGATCATGGTTTCGCCATACCAGGTGGGCCGCATGCCCCGGGGCAGGCGCTCGAACAGCGGCACCTCCAGCACGTCCTCCAGGTCTTTCAGCAGCTTGGACGCGGCCGGCTGCGTCATGCTGAGCACCTGGGCCGCGCGGTGGATGTTGCCCTCCTCGGCCAGCGCCACCAGCAGCAGGAGCTGGCGGGTCTTGAGACGGGCGCGAATGAACCAGTGGTTGTAGGTGCTCATGGGTGACGGGGGCTGGGGGTTTTCCAGAATCCTAAGACAGATATGTATTTTGTCTAAAAAACGATTGGATTGATATGAAAAACAATCCTAGACTGCAGCCCGGCACATCAACAGGGACCTCCATGAAGCTCGGCGACATGCAGCAGAACCCCCGGCACCTGATCAACGGGCGCTGGGACATCGGCACCACCACCGGGGTGAGCACCAACCCGTCGGACACCCGCGAGGTGGTGGCCGAGTACGCCCGGGCCGACCGCAACCAGACCGAGCTGGCCATCCGCGCCGCCGCCGACGCCCTGCCCCACTGGAGCCACAGCACCCCCCAACGCCGCGCCGACGCACTCGACCAGATCGGCAGCGAGTTGCTGGCCCGCAAGGACGAGCTGGGCGCGCTGCTGTCCCGCGAAGAGGGCAAGACCCTGCCCGAGGGCGTGGGTGAGGTGGCACGCGCCGGCCAGATCTTCAAGTTTTTCGCCGGCGAGGCGCTGCGGGTGCAGGGCGAGCTCATGGCCTCGGTGCGCGCGGGCGTGCAGGTGGACGTGACCCGTGAACCCGTGGGTGTGGTGGGCATCATCGCGCCCTGGAACTTTCCGTTCGCCATTCCTGCCTGGAAGATCGCGCCGGCCCTGGCCTATGGCAACACCGTGGTCTTCAAGCCGGCCGAGCTGGTGCCGGCCTGTGCCTGGGCGCTGGCCGAAATCATCAGCCGCAGCGGCCTGCCAGCCGGTGTGTTCAACCTGGTCATGGGCAGTGGCCGCGAGGTCGGCCAGACGCTGGTCGACCACCCGCTGGTCAACGCGCTGAGCTTCACCGGCTCGGTGCCCACGGGCGAACGCATCCTGCAGGCGGCCACCGCGCGGCGCGCCAAGGTGCAGCTGGAGATGGGCGGCAAAAACCCGCTGGTGGTGCTGGCCGACGCCGACTTCGAGCAGGCCATCGAGTGCGCGCTGCAAGGCTCGTACTTCTCGACCGGCCAGCGCTGCACGGCATCAAGCCGCCTGATCGTGGAAGCCAAGGTGCACGACGCCTTCGTGGCCCGGCTGCGCCAGCGCCTGGAGGCGCTCAAGGTGGGCCACGCGTTGGAGCGCGGCATCGAGATGGGCCCGGTGGTGGACGCCGGCCAGCTCGACCAGAACCTGGCCTATGTGGAGATCGCACGCAACGAAGGCGCGGAACACGTCTGGGGCGGCGAGCGGCTGGAGCGCCCCACGCCCGGCCACTACATGAGCCCGGCGCTGTTCCTGGCCCGGCCCGAGCACCGCATCGCCCGCGAAGAGGTGTTTGGCCCGGTGGCCTGCGTGCTGCGCGCCGACGACTACGAACACGCGCTGGCGCTGGCCAACGACACCCCCTTTGGACTGTGCGCGGGCATCTGCACCACCTCGCTCAAGCACGCCATGCACTTCAAACGCCACGCCGAGGTCGGGATGACCATGGTCAACCTGCCCACGGCGGGCGTCGATTTCCATGTGCCGTTTGGTGGGCGCAAGGACTCGAGCCACGGCTCGCGCGAACAAGGCCGTTACGCGGCGGAGTTCTACACCACCGTCAAGACCGGCTACATGCTGGCTTGAACGCACCGTCAGTCACTGCTTTTCCCATCCAACCAGGAGACAACACCGTGAAATTGAACCGCAGAACCCTCGCCGCCGCCATCGCCTGTGCCCCGCTCGCCGGTTTGCTGCCCGCAGCCGCCTGGGCACAAAAGCCCATCGTGCTGGGCTTCAGCCAGGTCGGTGCCGAAAGCGAATGGCGCACCGCCAACACCGAGTCGATCAAGTCGGCCGCCAAGGAAGCCGGCATCGACCTCAAGTTCTCCGACGCACAGCAAAAGCAGGAAAACCAGATCAAGGCGATCCGTGCCTTCATCGCCCAGAAGGTGGACGTGATCGCGTTCTCGCCCGTGGTCGAGTCGGGCTGGGAGCCGGTGCTGCGCGAGGCCAAGGCCGCCAAGATCCCGGTGGTGCTGACCGACCGCGCGGTCAACACCAAGGACACCTCGCTCTACGTGTCCTTCATGGGCTCGGACTTCGTTGAAGAAGGCCGCAAGGCCGGCCGCTGGCTGGTGGAGAAGATGAAGGACCAGAAGGGCGAGGTCAACATCGTCGAGCTGCAGGGCACGGTGGGCTCGGCCCCGGCCATCGACCGCAAGAAAGGCTTCGAGGAAATCATCAAGGCCGACCCCAAGTTCAAGATCATCCGTTCGCAGACCGGCGACTTCACCCGCGCCAAGGGCAAGGAAGTGATGGAAGCCTTCCTGAAGGCCGAGGGCAAGAAGATCAACGTGCTGTACGCACACAACGACGACATGGCCATCGGCGCGATCCAGGCCATCGAAGAAGCCGGCATGAAGCCCGCGAAAGACATCACCATCATCTCGATCGACGCTGTCAAGGGCGCCTTCGAGGCCATGATCGCGGGCAAGCTCAACGTGTCGGTGGAATGCAGCCCGCTGCTGGGCCCGCAGCTGATGGCCGCCGTGAAAGACATCAAGGCCGGCAAGGCGGTGCAGAAACGCATCGTGACCGAAGAGGGCATCTTCCCGATGGAAGTCGCCGCCAAAGAGTTCCCCAAGCGCAAGTACTGATCCGGCCCCCGGATCGCCCTCAACCCGCGCGCCCTGAGCGGCGCGCGTTTTTCCAAGAAGACGGAGACAGTTCCATGAAACGTGCAACCCTCAAGACCCTGCTGGCGGCCCTGGCGCTGAGCGCCGTCGGCGCTTCGGCGCTGGCGCAAGACAAAGGCAGCATCGGCATTTCGATGCCCACCAAGTCCTCGGCCCGCTGGATCGCCGACGGCGACAACATGGTCAAGGTGCTCAAGGAGCGCGGCTACAAGACCGACCTGCAATACGCCGACGACGACATCCCGAACCAGCTGGCACAGATCGAGAACATGATCACCAAGGGCGCCAAGGTGCTGGTGATCGCCTCCATCGACGGCACCACGCTCTCGCGCGTGCTGCAGAGCGCCGCCGACAAGGGCGTCAAGGTCATCGCCTATGACCGCCTGATCAAGGGCTCGAAGAACGTGGACTACTACGCCACCTTCGACAACTTCCAGGTCGGTGTTCTGCAGGCCGGCTCCATCGTCGACAAGCTCGGCCTGAAGCAGGGCAAGGGCCCGTTCAACATCGAACTCTTCGGCGGCTCGCCCGACGACAACAACGCCTTCTTCTTCTACGACGGCGCAATGAGCGTGCTGCAGCCGTACATCGACAGCGGCAAGCTGGTGGTGCGCAGCAAGCAGCTGGGCATGAACAAGGTCGGCACGCTGCGCTGGGACGGTGCGGTGGCACAGGCCCGCATGGACAACCTGCTCTCGGCCTTCTATGGCAAAGACAAGGTGCACGCCGTGCTCTCACCCTACGACGGTCTGTCGATCGGCATCCTGTCCTCGCTCAAGGGCGTGGGCTACTGCACGGCACAGCAAGCGTGCCCCGTGGTCAGCGGCCAGGACGCGGAAGTGCCCTCGGTCAAGTCCATCCTCAAGGGCGAGCAGTACTCGACCGTGTTCAAGGACACGCGTGAGCTGGCCAAGGTCGCGGCCAACATGGTGGATGCCACGCTCTCGGGCAAGCAGCCCGAGATCAACGACACCAAGACCTACAACAACGGCGTGAAGGTCGTGCCCTCCTACCTGCTCAAGCCGGTGGCCGTGGACGCGTCCAACTGGAACAGCATCCTGATCGGCAGCGGTTACTACAAGGAATCGCAGATCAAGTAAGCCGACCCGCCGGTTGAACCCCGCCGCCCGCGAGCCCACACGGCCTCGCGGGCGGCGGATCTTCCGCGCGGGATGTTCCTGGCCCCCACGGACACGTCCAGACCATGTTGCTAGAAATGCGGAACATCCGCAAAACCTTCCCCGGGGTGGTGGCGCTCAACCAGGTGAACCTGCGCGTTCGCGCGGGCGAGATCCATGCCATCGTCGGCGAAAACGGCGCCGGCAAATCGACCCTGATGAAGGTGCTCTCCGGGGTCTATCCCCACGGCAGTTACAACGGCGAGATCGTCTTCGAAGGGCAGGAACGCCGCTTCGACGACATCCGCGACAGCGAACACCTGGGGGTGATCATCATCCACCAGGAGCTCGCGCTGGTGCCGCTGTTGTCGATCGCGGAGAACATCTTCCTGGGCAACGAACCGGCCCGCTTTGGCGTGATCGACTGGATGGTCGCGCACAGCAAGACGCAGGCGCTGCTCGCCAAGGTGGGCCTGAAAGAATCGCCCGAAACCCTGATCACCCACCTGGGTGTGGGCAAGCAGCAGTTGGTGGAGATCGCCAAGGCGCTGTCGCGCCAGGTCAAGCTGCTGATCCTGGACGAACCCACCGCCAGCCTGAACGAAAACGACAGCCAGGCGCTGCTCGACCTCTTGCTCGAACTCAAGGGCCAGGGCATCACCTGCATCCTGATCTCGCACAAGCTCAACGAAATTTCCCGCGTCGCCGACTCCATCACCATCCTGCGCGACGGCAGCACGGTGGAGACGCTCGACTGCCGCGCCGGCGCCGTCAGCGAAGACCGCGTGATCCAGGCCATGGTGGGCCGCGAAATGGCCGACCGCTACCCGCGGCGCCAGCCGGCCATCGGCGAGACCGTGTTCGAGGTGCGCGACTGGCGCGCCTACCACCCGCACCACAACGACCGCGAGTTCATCAAGGGCATTGACCTGCAGGTGCGGCGCGGCGAGATCGTGGGCATCGCCGGGCTCATGGGCGCGGGCCGCACCGAGCTGGCGATGAGCATCTTCGGCCGCTCCTGGGGCCGCCGCATCAGCGGCCAGGTGCTGCTGCACGGCCAGCCCATCGACGTGAGCACGGTCGAGAAGGCGGTGCGCCACGGCCTGGCCTACGTCACCGAAGACCGCAAGGGCAACGGCCTGGTGCTGAGCGAAGACATCCAGTTCAACGTGTCGCTGGCCCACCTCGACGGCGTGTCGTCCGCGACCGTCATCGACAACGGGCGCGAGCACCGGGTGGCCGAGGGCTACCGCGAGAAGCTGCGCATCCGCTGCTCGGGCGTGGACCAGAAGACCCTCAACCTCTCGGGCGGCAACCAGCAGAAAGTGGTGCTGAGCAAATGGCTCTTCACCAACCCCGAGGTGCTGATCCTCGACGAGCCCACGCGCGGCATCGACGTCGGCGCCAAGTACGAGATCTACACCCTCATCGCGCAGCTCGCCGCCGAGGGCAAGTGCGTGATCGTGATCTCGTCGGAAATGCCCGAGCTGCTCGGCATCACCGACCGCCTCTACGTGATGAACGAAGGCCGTTTCATCGCCGAAATGCCCACGGCCGAAGCCTCCCAAGAACGAATCATGCGAGCGATCGTGAAAGCCAGTTGATATGAGCCAGATGACCCACACCCCAACCGCCA
>NZ_MUNZ01000175.1 GCF_002001205.1 Hydrogenophaga sp. A37 | reverse complement strand
TGCTCACCTGGATCGAGGTGGCGGGGCGCCCGGTTTTGATCGTGGGCACCGCGGCCATCGCGGCCTTGAAGCGCCCGTCGCTCAGTTGCTGCAGCAACATGAGACCCGCACGCAGCAGTTCGCTTTTCTTCACGCTCACACCCAGCGTCAGCGCGCGGCCCTTGAGCGCGTCGATGGCGGCGTATTCGGCCTTGGGAATGGTGAAGCTGTCGCGCACGAGCTTGGGTTTTTTCCCGGCGGATTTGGTCTGTGAATCGTTCATCGGCGTGTCCTGTCAAAGTGGAGAAAGGCCGGGATTGTAAACCGTATATACCGTTTATATCTTTTCGAGAAGAGGCGTCACGACAGGGCGGTGTCGTGGCGTCGGCATGACCGTGTCGAGGGTCAAAGGCCGGTGCCTTGGGTCATTTCTTCAAGGCTGCGGCGGGTGGCCGTGGCGGCCGCCAGGAGCGTGTGGATGCCGGCCTCGGGCAGCGCGTGTTCGCTGGCGGCCTGCTCGAAGGTGGCGCACAGGTCGGACAGCGGTTGGGCGCCGACGTTGTCGCAGGCGCCTTTGAGCAAGTGGGCCGCGGCCAGCAGCGCCTCGAAGTCATGCGCTTGCGCGGCCTGGCCGATGGCGCGGGTGCGGTCGTCCAGCGTGGAGAGAAAGTCGTCGACGATGCCTTGGCGCAAGCGGCCCTCTGCGTCGTCGAACTCGGCCACGCTGGCCAGGCGCGAAGGGTTGATCCAAGCGGTGTTGCCTGGCACGGGTTGGGCGCTGGTCCAGCGCTGAAGCACCTGCCCCAGCACCTGCAGTTCCAGGGGTTTGACCAGGTAGTCGGCCATGCCCGCCGCCAGGCAGCGCACGCGGTCTTGCGCGAGGCTGGACGCCGACACGCCGATGATCACCGGCGCCCGCGCCCCCAGGCGTTCGTGGATCTGTTGGGCGGTCGACACGCCGTCGATGCCGGGCATGTGGCTGTCGAGCAGCATCAGGGCGTAGGGATGCTGTTCACGCTGCGCCTGCTCGACCGCTTCGATGGCCCTGAGACCGTTGTCCAGCGTGTCGTGCGGGTAGCCCAGCCGCGTGAGCATGGCTGAGGCGACCTTCAGGTTGACCGGGTTGTCGTCCACCACCAGCACCCGTTGCCGGTGTTGCGCCGTGGGCAGCATCGGAGCTTTCAGCGGCTCCACGTCTCGCGCTTGGGCGGCTGCGGCACGGATGGTGAAGCGGAAGGTGGAGCCCACCCCCACCTGGCTGCTCACCATGATCTCCCCGCCCATGAGTTCCACCAGGTGGCGGCAGATCATCAGGCCCAGGCCAGTGCCGCCATAGACGCGGGCGGTGGACGTGTCGCCCTGCGAGAACGGCTGGAACAGGTCGCCCAGCCGGTTCGCCGAGATGCCGACACCGGTGTCGCTCACGCTGAAGCCCAGCACCATGGGGTCACCCTTTTTCTCCACCCAGACCCGCAGCGTCACCTCGCCACGATCGGTGAACTTGATCGCGTTGGCGAGAAGGTTGAGCAGGACCTGGCGCAGCCGGGTGATGTCGCCCGTCATGGCCGGCGGCACATCGGGCGCGATGTGCACTTTGATCGACAGCCCCTTCTCCTGTGACCTGACCCGCACGATGTCGCAGACATTGGCGATGGCGCCCCGCAGATCCAGGGGCCGGTGTTCCAGCGCCAGCTTGCCGGACTCGATCTTGGAGAAATCCAGGATGTCGTCGACCACCGAGAGCAGCTGTTCGCTCGACACCTTCAGCACCCCCAGCAGGTCTTTCTGCGCATCGGTGAGCCCGGTGTCGCCCAGCAGCTCGCTCATGCCCACGACCCCGTTGAGCGGGGTGCGGATTTCGTGACTCATCACCGCCAGAAAGCCGGCCTTGGCCTTGACCGCCGCAAGGGCCTCTTCTCGCGAGGCGGCCAGTTCGGCGGTTCGCTGGCGAACGCGCTCTTCCAGCATCTGGGCCGCCTCTTGCAGGGCGGTGTTCTTCTGCTGGATCTCCTGGTGGTTGTCGCGCAGCTGGACGGCGCTGTCGTGCATCACCTCCGACAGCAGGTGCACTTCGCGGAAGGCCGCGTTCTCCTGCACCGCCGGCACCTGGCCGGTGCCGACCAGCGTGGCCGAGCGGTTGAGGTGCTGAAACTGCCGTGACAGACCTTGCGCCACCGCATAGGCCGCGATCACGCCGACGCCGATGAGCGCGGCCATGGCCAGCAGTGCCCATTGCCGGGCCTGTGTGACATGCTGGGTGAAATCCTGCTCGGGCGCGACCACGATGAGTTGCCAGTCGAGCTGGTATTTCGAACCAAACGGACGCTGCAACGCCATCAGCCGGTTGTTGGTCAGGCCCAGTCGCTGCAGCCAGTCTTGCTGGGTTTCCAGCCGCACCAGCCCACCCTGCGCGCGGCCTTGTGCGTCTCGCTTCTGGGTGCTGAGCTGGGCAAAGGACTCGCGCACCAGGGGGTCTGAGCTCTGCAGGGGCGTGATGCGCTGGTGTTTGTTGTTGACCAGCAGGCTGAGTTCCTCCTTGACCGAGGAGGCGACCATGCGCCCCTGACCATCCACCAGGTAGGTCACGGCGTTGTCGCTCACCTTGGTGTTGCTGATCAGCTCGGTCAGGCGCGCCAGGCTCATGTCCACGGCGATCACGCCGAGCAGTGATTTGCCGTCGGTGTCGAAGATCGGCTGCGCCAGCGTCAGGTCGAACTGGCTCTTCACCGCCGAGCGGTACACGTCGGTGAACACGCGCTGGCCGGTGCTCGCGGCCAGCTGGTACCAGGGGCGCTTGCGGGGGTCGTACACCGTGGTTTCGGTTTTGACGAGCCGGCTGCGGTCGCCGGGCTCGCTGATCTGGAAGTGACGCCGACCGCTGTCGCCCGGGTGAATCTCGCGCACGATGAAGTGGCCGTCTTCCCGCTCCAGTCCAAAAAAACTGCCATCGGCGGTGCCGAAGTACAGGTAGGGCACGTTGGGGGACTGCTGGGTCAGCGCGTGTGCCATCAACTCGAAGGCGGCCGTGTCCTTGAGCCAGTTGCGGGTGCGTTCGCCTTCGGCACCGCTGGTGGCGAAGGGCGGGACCAGCGCGTTGACCACGGTGTGCGATTCGCCCAGGTGGGCCAGTGCGCCCACGTCCACGCGGTACGCGGCCTGGCTCATGGCGTTTTCGGCCAGCGTGTCGATGGACTGAGAGCTGTTGGACGACAGCAGCCAGGACACCAGCAGGGAGGGCACCAGCGCGGTCAGCACCAGGGCCGCGATCAGCGCGGGGCCGAGCGACAGGCGACGGCGGGTGGGCGCTGGGGAGGTGGTGTGGGTGGCTGCCATGGATCAGACCGTCAAAGGCTCCACCGCGCACACCTCAAGGGTCTCGCTGCGGTGGGGCAGGGTGATGAAATGCCGCGACAGCGGTTGGATGGCGCCGGTGATGCTGCGCAGCACGGGGATCGACACGGTCACGCTGTGCGCGGCCGGCGCCAGGCGCTGCATGGCCATCACGTCGACCACGGTCTCGCCCACCGGCAACCGTTGTTGGGCGCCGCCGAGCAGGCCGTCGAGCCGCATCATTGCCACCGGGCCGCTGTGGACCGCGACGCCGACCGCAAAGCGCGGCAACGCCATGCCAGGGAACCGCTGGTTCACGAAGCCCTGCATGCCCGCGGCGGCATTGCGCAGCCCGAAGGCGGCCTTGATCGCCCGCAGGCCCTGGTGCGCCGTGGTGCCGGCGTCACGGTCGGTGAACAGTGCGAGCAGGCCGTCGCCCACGAACTGCACGGTGCTGGCGCCAAAGAGGTGGACGGTGTCGCCGCTGCCCTCGTAGAAGCGCTTGAGCAGGGTGACCAACTGGTCGGCGTCGAGCGCCGCGAGCCAGTCGGCATGGTGCCGGATGTCGGCGAACAGCACGGTGGCATGGGTGTGATGGTGTTCCTGCTGGCCCCGGTTTTCGCCGGGCCATTGCTCGCTGAGCTCGCGCGCCAGCCGTTTTTCGTATTGCTCCTGCAGGCTCCAGGCCTGCTCTTCGAGGGCTTCGGACACGGCGTCGCGCACCTGCATGTCCAGCGCGGCAGAGCGCGTGGCGAGCCGGTTGATCTGCGCCGACACCGCGTCCACCAGTTCGCTCGGGCGCACGGGTTTGGTCAGGTAGTCGTCGGCACCCAGGGTCATGCCCTGGCGCATGTCGCGCCGTTCCTGAAGGGAGGTGAGCAAGATGAAGGGAGTTTGGTTAAGGTCATCGTGCTCGCGCACGGCACGCAGCAACTCGAAGCCGGTCGCTCCCGGCATGTTGACGTCGCTGACCACAAGGTCCGGGCGGTGTTCGCGAATCAGCTGCCAGGCCCCATGGCCGTCGCCGGCGGTGATCACGCTGTGGCCCTGGTTGCGCAGCACCACCTGGATCAGCTTGAGCGTACCGCCATCGTCTTCCGCCACCACGATCAATGCCATTGCCGCTCACTTGTCCTGATTGAGAGAGGGCACATGTTACCGGTAGGGGGTATCACGCCATGCTGGCAGGCCATGCGCCAACGAGCCAAGTTCCAGGACCGCTCCATCGACACACAGAACCTTGGTATCTCCGTTGGCATAGGCAGAGAACTGAGCGCGCGACGAAATGTGATGTTTTTCACAAAGATGCAAACGATTGCAAAAATTGATCTCAGCATGGTTGTTACATGTAAACACATTGTAAAAAGTTTGACACTCGAACTAAGTTTGACCTCACAGAATCGCCCTCCTTATCCACCGCACTCGGCTTGTTGGCCTGGGCGCGGTCCATCCGTTGCGTTCGCTGACGCAAATCTGAGAGGCTGCAGTTCGCATGGTTTGCTTATGAACCGATCACCGTTGAATTGTGTTTCCGCCATGTCATCCCAGGTCAGCGCGGGCGCGTCGATCCATGCCGGGTCTTGCGGATGGAGGGCTGAAACCGCGTTGGCGTCCTCGGCTGCCCGGTGCGCTCCCTCTGGTCAGGGAAAACACCAGGGCTTCACCTTGATCGAGTTGATGATCACGGTGGCGGTGATCGCCATCCTGACCGCACTGGCCTTGCCTTCCTACCAAGACTATGTCCTGCGCGGGCGCCTGGTTGATGCCACGACGGCGCTGTCGTCGCTGCGCGCCCGCATGGAGCAGTACTACCAGGACAACCGCACCTACCAAAGCGTGGGCACCTTCGTCAGTCCCTGTGCCAACAGCAGCACGGCGGGCACCTTCACGGTGAGTTGTCCCACGCTGGGGAACGCCAGCTACGTGCTCCAGGCCACGGGCGCAGGGACGACCGCTGGTTTTGTTTTCACCATGAACAACAACGGGACCCAGGCCACGACCGGCTTGCCCGCAGCGTGGGGGACGGTTCCCGAGGGGGGGTATGCCTGCTGGATCGGCAAAAAAGGCGGGACGTGTTGATGAGCCGCTGGCGGCTTTCCGCTCAGCGGGGGTTCACCCTCATCGAGCTGATGGTCGTGATCGCGATCGTCGCCGTGGTGGTGATGCTTTCCGTGCCTTCGTTGGGGACCTGGGTGGCGGACGCCAACATCCGCAACACCTCGGAATCGCTGATGGGGGCCTTGCGGGTGGCGCAATCCACCGCCGTGACCCGGGGCAAGACCACCGTGCTGGTGCGCACGGCTGCTGCGCCCGCGTGGAACGCCTCCGCCAGCGGCTCTGGAAGCAACTGGTACGTGCGCGCACTCCCGTTGGCCGACTCGGATGAGACGGCCAACGCAGACGATCTCGTTCAGGCCGCCAGTCTCGGCACCCAGAACGGGGTGAGCATCGCGGGGCCATCGGTGCTCTGCTTTGGCGCAAAAGGACAGTTGGTCAGCCGCACCATAGACGAGACCGGTGTCGGTGCGCCCTGTAGCGTGGCGAACCCAGCCGAGTTTGACGTGACACGTGGCGCGGGCAGGCCCTTGCGGCTGCGTGTCTATTTGGGCGGGCGGGTTCGCATGTGCGACCCGGGCAAGGAACTGTCCAGCAACAACCCAGACGGATGCTGACGATGGCAACAAAAACAAACCTGCCGAGGAGCGGTCGCAGCGCCCGGCGAAGCGCCGTTCTTGGCGTGGGCCTGATCGAGGTCATGGTGTCGCTCGTGATCTTCTTGATCGGTGTGCTCGGGCTGGTCAAGCTTCAGGCGCACGCGATCCAGGTGGACACGCAAGCCGGCGACAGAAATCGCGCAGCGGAGCTGGCCAACGAGGTTGTGACGCAGATGTGGACCAGCCAGACCAGCGGTCTTTCGGAGGAAGTGAAGACGGCATGGAATGATCGTGTGGCCGACGCCGCACGCGGCGGATTGCCCAACGGCAAGGGTGAGGTGACTGCGAAGGACGGGGTGACGACGGTCACGATCACCTGGCACCCCCCTTGGCGCGCGGCGAGCGAACCCGATCAGACCTACCTGACGCAGGTGGTGATTCCATGAGCCGCACCCATGCTTTGCTTCATCGCCAGCGGGGTGTCACGCTGATCGAGTTGATGGTTTCCCTGGTGATCGGCCTGTTTCTGACGCTCGCCGTGTACACGGTCATGGGCAACTTCGAATCGAGGCGCCGCACCAACACGGCCGGCTCCGAACTCGACAAGGCGGGGGCGCTGGCCATGGCGCAGATCGATCGCCGGCTGCGCAGCGCCGGCAGCGGTTTTGCGCAGGCGGCCAGCTTTGCCTATGGTTGTGCGTTGCAGGCGGCGAAATCGAATACACAGATTCTCCCGGCCAAAACGGCTCTCGCCGCACCGTTCGCCAGCGTGAACCCCGGAGCTTCGGGCATTTTCCGGCTGGCGCCGGTGTTGATCCTTCCCGGGCAGACCACGCCCGCCAGCAGCGGCCAGGCCTCCGACGTGCTGGTGATCATGGCATCGGCGGCGGCCTGGGGCGCAGTTCCCGCGCCGTTCACTGAGGCCGCCGCCACCGACGAACTGAAGAAGACCGATGTGCTGACATTGGCCAACACCTTGCCGTTTTCTTCCGACGATCTGGTGCTGCTCAATGACGAGCAACCCGCCCAAGCCGGCGGCGTGGCGCCTTGCCTGTTGACGCAGGTCAGCAAGTCCGCCTCGGCGGGCTCGGCCACCACCTCCCTGGCGTTGGGGGGCGATTGGTATGCCGCAACGGTGGACAAAACGAGCGTGACGGGCTATTCCGACACCGGGACGGCGACCGTGCTGGGCAATGTGGGCTTGGGTCGATTGCCGGAATTCGTGCTCGTGGGTGTTGGAGACGACAACACGCTCTACACGCACGACCTGCTCCAGACAACAGGCACCCCGTTGCAGGCCACAGCCGAAGGCGTGTTCGAGCTGCATGCGCTCTATGGCATCGATACCGACGCCAACAAGACGGTTGACCAGTGGGTTTCGCCCTCTGCCAGCGGTTCGGGGTACGCGCTGGCTGATTTGTCGGACGGCAGCCTGGCGGCGGCGGGCAAGCTACAAAACATCAAGGCGATTCGGGTCGGTCTGATATTGCGAACGGCTCTACCGGAGCGCGACGAGGTGTCCGCCGCATCGGTGACATTGTTCAACGACCTCAATGGCCTGACCCATACGCGTGCCTTGACGAGCAGCGAGCGGCACTACCGCTACAGAACGCTGGAGTCCACCATCCCTTTGCGCAACAACATCCTGTGATGAAAACAGTGCCCTTTCGTCGCCAGGAACAAGGCTTTGTGCTGATCAGTACCTTGTTTGCCCTGGTCTTGCTGATGCTGGCCGCCACCGCGATGCTGAGGTCGTCCGACATCTCGGCCATGTTGGCGGGCAACCTGTCGTTCCAGCGCGACCTCACCAACCAGGCCGAACGAGGCTTTGCCGCCGCACGAACACTCATGGTTTCAGGCGCATTGGCCGCAGAGACCGCGCGGGAGTCGCACCTGATCACGAGCAATTACGCGGCCGCGAGACTGACCACCAATGCCAGCGGAATACCCAGGGTCCTCACCAGCGAGAGCACCTACACGGATGCAGGGTTTTCCGTCGCCGACATCAGCGAGAACGGTGTGACCGTGCGCTTTGTCATCGACCGGCAGTGCCTCGCCACCGGAGCGTTCAACGAGGCGAACTGCGAGACATTCGCCGGTTCATCAGACGCTTCGGGCTCCAGCTGGTTGCGCAAGCCTGGGGCCGAGAAGCGCCCTTTGTACCGCGTCAGTGTCCGCGTGACCGGGCCGCGCAACACGCAAGCATTCTTTCAATCGACGTTCGCACTTTGAACGCCTCCAGCACCTCTGCCATGGAACAGTCACGCCATTTCCCCTTTCGTTTCGGCCGACGCATCAAGGCGCTGCTGTGGACCAGCCTGAGCGTTCTGTCATTGCTCTCGCCGGGCACAAGCCGGGCGGTGGACCTGGCCGACCAGCCTCTGTTCGCCACCGTCAACGTACCGGGCAACCTGATTCTGGCTCTGTCGGTGGAATGGCCGACGGCGACCACGCCCGCTTACGACAGCACCACAGCCTACAGTGATTCCAGTACCTACCTGGGGTACTTCGACCCGGACAAGTGCTACGTGTACGTGCCCGTCTCCACGGGGAAGAAGGAATCGCCAGACTATTCGAACAGCTATTTTTCTCCGAGTTCGGAGGCGTCGAAACACACCTGCAGTAGCAAGTGGAGCGGCAACTACCTCAACTGGGCGGCCATGCAGACCCTGGATGCGTTTCGCTGGGTCATGACCGGGGGCTACCGCAGCACCGACACGAAAGACACCACGATTCTCACCAAGACCTACGCGGCAAACAACGCTAAAACGTGGATTCCGAACAAGAAAATCGAGGGGTCTTCGTCGGTTTCCGGTGCGACACCATTGGCTTGGGACGCGGCAACCACCCGGCTGCGTACCCTGGGAACGGCGATGTACATCACCAAAGGCGGCGACGTCGACACGACGACGGCCCCGGTTGACTACACCAACCAGGAGAAGCCCAGTGACACCACCGTCTACCGCGTCTACATCAATGTGAAGGTGTGTGATGCAGGCGCCGGGCTGGAGAGCAATTGCACCAGCTACCCTTCGAAACACGCGAAACCTGAAGGGCTGATGCAGAAGTACGCGTCCAAACTCCGCTACTCCGCCTTTGGTTACTACAACCACAATGGTTCGGAGAAATTTCAGCGCGATGGGGGGGTGATGCGGGCGGGGATGAAATTCATCGGCCCGGAAGCCACCGCTCCTGGCAAGCCTGCCACCACCAACAGCGCCACCGAGTGGGACGCACAGACCGGTGTCATGCTCACCAACCCGGACAGCGCAGACGCCACTCAAACCGAAGCAGACGCCAAGGGAGCGGGATACACCGTCTCCATTCCCAACAGCGGGGTCATGAACTACCTCAACAAGTTCGGCTACTCGGCCAAATCGTACAAAAATGCCGACCCGGTCAGCGAGCTTTACTATGCCGCGCTCCGCTACTTCAAAAAGCAGGGGAATCTGGATCAATACACCAACCTGTCGGGTGCCGGTTCCAAGGAGACGGCCAGCGCCTGGCTGGATGGTTTTCCCGCCGTCACCCACTGGAATGACCCGATTGCCTATACCTGCCAGAAGAACTTTGTCCTGGGTATCGGTGACATCAATTCGCACAGGGACGCCAACCTCCCCGGCAGCACGCTGCGCAGTAAAAGCACGTTGGACAACATCAACCCGGCTGTCACGGACGATTCTGTCGACGTTGCGGTGGCCACCAACATGGTGGGACAACTGGAAGGTCTCAGCAAGCTCGGGGACAAGTTTGCTGACATCGGCGAGAGCAGCTGCCTTACTGAACTGAACGACAACAGCAAGTGGAATCGGTGCAACAGCTATTACCTTGCAGGCTTGGCCTATGACGCCCATACCAAAGACATACGGCCCGACCTGATCGGGTCGCAGACGGTCAACAGCTATTTCATGGACGTCCTGGAGGAGCAGAAGTACCAGCACCGGAACCAGTACTGGCTGGCGGCCAAGTACGGGGGCTTCACCGTTCCATTCGGCTTCTCTCCCTACGCCTCCAGCAACGGGACCGGCACCATTGCCGACGAAGCCTGGTACACGTCTTCTGACATGATGAACGCTGCGAAGAAGCAGAAGCGCCCGGACAACTATTTTCCCGGCAATCGCCCGGATGTGATGCAGTCGGGCCTGACGGCAGCGTTCGCCAAAATCGTCAGTGAGACCGATTCGGCCACCGGCACGGCGTTGTCCACGGTGTCGCCCAATGTGGCCAGTGCCGGTACCGCAAGTTTTGCCGCGTCTTACGATCCCACCAACTGGACGGGCGCACTGGTCGCCTATGAGCTCACTTTCGACAGCAAGGGGGACCCGACCAGCACCGAAAAGTGGAATGCGAGGACCTTGCTGAGCGCGTCCACGACAACCTCAGCGACGCGCAAGATCGTGACCTGTTGCAAAAAGAGCGACGGGGCTGCATTGCCCTTCAAGTACGACGCCATGAAGGATGCGTCGCTGATCAGCAGGACCTATCTCGCCAGCTTTGCCAATGTGCCAGGCGTCTCCACGGAGGCGCAGTCGATCAAGAGCTACATCGAGTACCTGCGCGGCGACACGGATCAGGAGATCGCCAACGGAGGCGCCTACCGCACGCGGCAGTACCGGCTCGGCGACATCGTCAGTTCAAAACCCATTGCCGTCGGCAAGCCCGATTTCCCTTACTTCGACGTCTACAACCCGGGTTACAGCGCGTTCAAGACGACCCATGCCAAGCGTTCGACCGTGGTGTATGTCGGTGCCAATGACGGGATGCTGCACGCTTTCGATGGGAGCATCGGTCAAACCGGTTCCGGGAAGGAACTGTTCGCCTATGTGCCCAGCTTTGTCTATGGCGACAAAGACACCGCGGCCACGTCGGGCCTGGCTGCCCTGGGCAGTCCCAGCTACGCCCACCGTTATTACGTGGACGCGACGGCCGCCCACTTTGACCTCGATTTCTCGAAGACGGACGGCGCGGCGGATGCCACCAAGCGCGACTGGCGCACGGTGCTCATCGGTGGTCTGGGCAAGGGGGGAAAGGGCTACTTCGCGATTGACGTGACCGATTCCTCAACATGGACCGATGAGTCGAAAGTGGCCGGCAAGGTGCTCTGGGAATTCACCGACAAGCGCATGGGGTACAGCTACGGGCGACCCAGCGTGGTCAAGACTGCCAAATATGGGTGGGTCGTCCTGTTCACCTCGGGCTACAACAACAGCGACGGGAAAGGCTATTTCTTCATCGTCAATCCCCGCAACGGAGAGCTTATCGAGGCCGTGGAGGCAGGGGGAACGGCCGACCATCCGCTGAACATCGGCGAGCACACCGCGTACGTGTCCAGCTACACCGACATGACGGCGGACGCCGTGTACGCCGGGGACCTGGCGGGCAATGTCTGGCGACTGGACCTCACGGGCAAGACCGGCACCACCTACGACAAACCGGTACAGATCGCCACCTTGGCCAATGCCGCTGATGTGGCCCAGCCAGTCAGTACCCGCCCATTGATCGAGGTGGAACCCAACTCCGGCAGGCGCTATGTTCTCCTGGGCACGGGCAAGTTGCTGGCCGACAGTGATCTTGCCAATGGTGACGCTCAGAGCTTCTACGCCATCATCGATGGCACCGGCAAGCACGGAGACTTCTACACCGGCGCCACCTTGCCCAGCGGTGTCAGTTTTCCCGTCACGCGATCGAAACTGGAAGAGAACAAAGACCTCCTGAATGGCATTGGCAGTGCGCCGACTTCCAGCATGGGGTGGTACTTTGACTTGCCGGTCACCAATGGCATCGCACAGCGTGTGAATGTGAACCCGACCGCGAACCAGGGCGTGGTCGCTTTTGTGGCGAATCGCCCCAATGGGGATGCGTGTTCTCCTGGCGGCGTCGGTGCCGTCTACGCCACGGTCTTTGCGGACGGCAAGAGCGTTCTGACGGGCAAGGATGGCAAGGCCGTTGCCTGGTTGTCGCCCACCAACGGAACGCTGACGGACATCGCGATTCAGCGTGTGGATGATCGCCTGCAGATCACCGTTGGCGGCAACGATGCCAACGGGAAACCGACGGTGATGAGGGCTCCTGCCAAACTGACGACCGCATCTGGCCTGAAACAAATGAACTGGCGTGGCATGACTTCGTCGAAGTGACATGGGTCTCGGTGTGCGCATGGCCATCACCGCCCTGGTGCTGGCGTTTCACGTTGCCGGAATCTTTTGGTTGGGGACGCCACAGGCCGTCCGGCGGCCGGTTCCTGACGCCCCCCTGTTCGTGCAAACTCGCATGTTGCCAGGGGGCGGTCCCGATCAGTCGGTCGCGGTTCCGGCCATCGCTTCGCCCAAACCCAGCCCCATTGGCGACCCCAAGCCCGAGCCAAGCGAACGGGTGCAGTTGCCGATATCAACGGCCTCTTCGTTGACCCAGACAGAGGATGCGTTGCAGGAAGCCGCGGAGGGTGGACAGCGGGCCCCCGTGCCACGCTCGGCCCCACACCTGGAGCAGCTTCAAGGCCTGACGTTCTCCGGCCTCCCAATTCGCCTGCGGCTGGTCATTGACGCCTTGGGTCAGGTTCGTGACGTGATCGTGCTCTCGTCGGCGGAAGCGCCCGAGGTGACGGAGGCCGTGAGCCAGGTGCTTTCACACACGGCATTTGTTCCTGCGCGCCGGGACGCTGCCGATGTGGCGAGCGAAATGGACATTGAGCTGTTCTTTGGCCCCGGGGCATGAAAGGCTGAGTCAGGGCACAGCTTGGGCGGTGCCGCTTTGGCGGATGCCTTGGCGGCGCTCTTGCCCTGTGCGCTGGAGCAGGGCAGGGGCCATGCCAGTGGCGCATGGCCCCGGTATCACCTTCTCACAGCATCACCGGATGTCTGCGGTGAATTTCCAGGCCGTTTTTTGCCAGGCCAGCACCTCTTCCCCGATCAGCCAGGCCGACTGCGGGTAGCGCCGTGACCACCCCGGGTTGGTGGTGAGTTTGAAGGCGCCGGGCTTGTAGCCGAGCTTGACCGACTCGTGTTCGGGCATCTGCCGCGCGTGGCACAACACCACCGCCAGCCGCAGGCACATCAACTGCTTGGCGAACAGCTCGTCGGTCAGCGCTTGATCCAGTTTCTTGAGCTTGCCACGCTGACCCAGCACCAACTGGCTCATGCGGTGCAGTTCGGGAAACGAAAACCCGGGTGCGTCCACGTTGTCGAGGATGTAGGCGCCGTGGTGGTACGAGCGGTCGTGCGAGATGTGGGTGCCGATCTCGTGCAGGCGCGTGGCCCAGGCGAGCTTCTGTGAATAGCGTTCGTTCTGGGCGTCCACCGCCGCCACTTGGGAAAAGAGGGCGGTGGCCACGGTGCTGACCCGCTGCGCCTGCGCCTCGTCCACCGAGAAGCGGGCGCACAGCCAGCGCACCGTGCGCTCCCGCACGTCGCCGCCGCCGGTGTCGCGGTCGATCAGGTCGTACAGGGCGCCGTGGCGCAGCGCGCCTTGCGCCGGCACCATTTGCTGGATGTCGAACAGGTCGAAGATGGCGCGCAACACGCTGACGCCGCCGCCGATCACCGGGCGCCGGTCGTCCTTCATGCCTTCGATCTTGAGCTGGTCGACGTTGCCGGCCTTGATCAGCCGCTCCACCAGCCAGTCCAGGCCGGAGCGGGTCACCACGCCCGAGGCCCAGCCGTTGGCCGACAGCACGTCGGCCACGGAGCCCACCGTGCCGGACGAGCCGTAGGCGATGTCCCATTCGGTGGGGGGGAAGCGGTCCAGCGCCTGGTCGAGCACCGCCTTCGCGGCCACTTCGGCGGTCTTGAACGCGGCGGCGGTGAACTGGCCCTTGGGGAAGTACTTGGTGGACCAGGCCACGCTGCCCAGTCGGTACGACTCCATCTTGCTGGCCACGTAACCCTCGCCGATGATCATTTCGGTCGAGCGGCCGCCGATGTCCACCACCAGGCGCTTTTCGTCGGACTGCGGCAGCAGGTGCGACACGCCCTGGTAGATCAACCGGGCTTCTTCGTGGCCGGAGACGACCTCGATGGAGAAACCGAGGATGGCCTGGGCATTGCGCAGGAATTCGTCGCGGTTGGTGGCCTCGCGCAGGGTCTGTGTGGCCACCGCGCGCACCTGCTGTTTCTTGAAGCCGTGCAGGCGCTCGGCGAACCGGGCCAGGCACTCCCAGCCGCGCTGCATGGCGGCCTGGCTCAGCGCCTTGTTTTCGTCCAGTCCGGCGCCCTGGCGAACGGTTTCCTTGATGTACTCGATGCGCTCAATATGGCCCGACTGAAAGCGGCCGATCTCGAGTCGAAAGCTGTTCGAGCCGAGGTCGATGGCGGCGAGGAGGGTTCCGTTGTGCATGGGGTGTGACTGGCTCGGGGCGCAGGAAGCGCTCGATTGAAATGTGGCTGGATTGTGACGCAAGCGCGTGACATGCCGCCGACATCACCCGAGTGGCCTTTGGAGGCCAATAGCCCAGCCAAACGGCCGCCAAGGCGTGGACCAGCTGATCTTCACTGCCCTTAAAAGAAGCGCCAGCGCTCAGCCGTTCGTGATGCGGCTGACCAGGGCCTGGGTGAATTCCACCGTGCTGGCCTTGCCACCGAGATCACCGGTCCGAACCTTGTCGATGTTCAGCGTCGCGTCGAGTGCCTGACGCAGTTGCATGGCCTTTTCTGTGAGCTGGACGTGGTCCAGCATCATCGCGGCGGCCAGCAACAGGGCGGTGGGGTTGGCGATCCCCTTGCCTGCGATGTCCGGCGCTGAGCCGTGCACGGCTTCGAAGATGGCTGCGTCGGCACCGATGTTGGCGCCGGGCGCCATGCCGAGTCCACCGACCAGACCAGCGACCAGATCAGACAGGATGTCGCCGAACAGGTTGGTGGTGACCAGCATGTCGAACTGCCACGGGTTGAGCACCAGTTTCATCGCGCAGGCATCGATGATGACGGTGTCGAGTTCAAACTTGCCTTTGTATTTGCGTTCATACAAGTCCAGACCGGTCTCCAGAAAGATGCCGGTGAGGGCCTTCATGATGTTGGCTTTGTGCACGATGGTGACCTTCTTTCGGCCGGTCGCCACGGCGTGTTCGAACGCGAACTCCAGCAAGCGGCGGCTCCCCGCGCGGGTGTTGATGCCGGTGGCCATGGCCACGGCATGTGGGTCGTCATCGATCTGCACGAAATGTTCGTGCCCGATGTACAGGCCCTCCAGGTTTTCGCGCACCACGACGAGGTCGATCTTGTCGAAGCGACCGCCGGGAATGATGGTCAGGGCTGGCCGCAGGTTGGCGTAGAGCTTGAACTCTTCACGCAGCCGGACGTTCGACGAGCGGTAACCCCCGCCCGAGGGCGTTTCCAGCGGACCCTTGAGTGCCAGGCGCGTGCGGCGAATGCTGTCGAGGGTGGCCTGTGGCAGCGGGTCCCCGGCTTGTTTGACGCCTTCGAGACCCGCGATCTGCCGGTCCCAGGCGAAGGGCGCCTTGAGGGCGTCCAGGGCGGCCAGCGTGGCATCGACGATCTCGGGGCCAATGCCGTCGCCGGGGATCAGGGTGGCAGGTATCAAGGTGGTCATGGTGGAGGTCCTGGCAAGAGGGTGGTTGGGATGGTTGCCCGCGCTCAGCCTCTCAGGCAGGCACGCGGGGAAAGATACGCTGTTTTCAGGCCTTCTTGACCACGGATGACTTCAGTTGCATCGCCCCCACGCCGTCCACCTTGCAATCGATGTCGTGGTCGCCTTGGATGCGCCGGATGTTGCGCGCCTTGGTGCCCACCTTGAGCACGGTCGATGAGCCCTTGAGCTTGAGGTCCTTGATCAGCGTGACGGTGTCACCGTCCTGCAGCGCATTGCCCACAGCGTCTTTCCAGACCGTCAAGGGCTCAGCTGTTTCTGTGGATGCACTGGCGCTCCATTCGTGGCCACATTCGGGGCAGACGAGCAGTTCACCGTCGGGGTAGGTGAGGGCGGACTGGCATTGGGGGCAGGGTGGGAGGCTCATGAATGGACAGATAAATGTGGATAAAAGGAGGATGCCAGACCGTCAGGTCGACAGGGAGTCGGCGCAGCACGCCGGCCAGGTCGTCGGCGTGGTGGCTCTTCCAGCGTTTGGCGCGCAGGCGGTGGCACCAGGCGACCCTTTCCGAATGGGCTCGAGCGTTGGGCTGTCCGGGACAGTGATCACCGGCATTCCTTGACCCGGCGCGCCTCGCGCAGCACGTCGTGCACATCTGTCTCGATGCCCGACCAGGCGCCGGGTGCCATGGACACGGGGCGCACCAGGTGCTTGGGCAGGCGCGCGTCGATGGCGCAGTCCTTGCGCGCAAAAACGATGGCGTTGCCGTATTCGCGCGTGCTCACCGCCAGCGCATTGCCGTCAAACGCAAAGGCAATGCGTTCCATGAACACGCCGTAGAAAATGTCCAACTCGTGCAGGTTGCACAGCATCACCCCGCCGGGGCGCAGCAGGCGGGCGCAATGGCCGTAGAAGTTCTGGGTTCCCAGGGCGGGCGCCATCTGTTCGGCCTCGAAGCCATCCACCAGGATCACATTGAAACGCTGATCGTCCAGCGTCGCCACGAAGTCGGCACCGTCGGCCTGGACCACGCGGAAGTCCGCCTGATCGGGCGGGATTTCAAACTGTTCGCGCAAGGCGATCACCGCCGGGTCGATCTCGATCACAGTGATGTCAGAACCCGGCAGGTGTCGGTGGCAGAACTTGGGCAGCGAACCGCCGCCCAGCCCGATCATGAGCATGTGCTGGGGCTGCGGCTGAAACAGGAGGAAGCCCATCATCAGGCGCGTGTAGCTCAGCACCAGCCGGTCGGGATCGCGCAGGTCCATCGCACTCTGGATGTCGGTCGAGCCAAAGCGCAGCTTGCGCTTGAAGTGCACGTGGTCCACCCGCGTGCCCTGCTGGGTCAAACCGGCCTTGTGCACTGCGGCGGCGATGGAGGATGGGCTCGAAGCGGTCATGTCGTCAAAGGCGTGGCTGGTTCAGGGAAATCCATCCGGGATGGCCAGAAAACCACCCGCATTCGCGGCTCCCGCCACCAACGCCAGCCGGCCGCCGAGCTGCTTGTAACACATCTCCAATGTGTCTATAGTATGCCTTCGAGACACATCTAATTGCAATAACATTATCATGTCATTGTCACAGCTTGAACAGTCGTTGCGCTCCCAACGGTCCCGTCCCCGGTGTGTGCGCGTCAACCTGCGCCTTTGGTACGCGCTCAAGGCCGCGAACCTTCTCACGCAGCGGGAAGTGCCGCTGAGTGACCCAGAGGCGACCGGATTGCGCTTGCCGTACCTAGGGGATGTGCTGGTGGTGCTGGACCCCGACTTGCCATCAGCGTCCTTCGCCATCGAGGAAGGGACGCCAGCGCCCGTGCCCGCCGCGCCGCAGGCGCGTGAGCCGCAACCGGCGCCCAGCCCGTTGTCGGCCGCCAAGCGCCCGGATTCGTTTTTTGAAGGGCGCTGGATGGGGCGCTACTGGGGCCAGATGCTGGCTGACGTGTTCATCAGATTTACAAAGGAATGCACACATGGAGTTGAAAACCGCCCGCCTGACCGTCCTGATCGACCCGGCCAAGAAGAAAGCCTTCGAAAGCCTGTGCGCACGTCAGGACGTCACCCCGTCCCAGGTCGTGCGGCGTCTGATCCGCGACTACTTGGCCAGCCACGGCGAGGGCTTCATCCCCAGCGGCCTGGCACAACCCGTCACTGAAGAAGACAGCGAAGCTCCCGTGTAGGGCTGCGCGGAGGGAAGAAGATGACGTCATTGGTCATCCAGACTTGACTTTCACATAACGGTTTTGTGACTGTCACAGACATGTCACATTGACGCCCTAGAGTCCCGGTTGCGAACTATTTCCCCCAACCGAGAGGACTCGAATGAACACCAAACGCACCCTTCTGAAGACCGTTGCCGCCGCTGCCCTGGCCGCCATGGCCATGAGCTCGGCCTTTGCCGCCGACATCACCGGCGCGGGCGCCACGTTCCCGTTCCCCATCTACGCCAAGTGGGCCGAAGCCTACAAGAAAGAAACCGGCAACGGCCTGAACTACCAGTCGATCGGCTCGTCGGGCGGCATCAAGCAGATCCGCGCCAAGACCGTGACCTTCGGCGCTTCCGACGCACCCGTGCCCGGCGCCGACCTGGACAAGGACGGCATGGTCCAGTTCCCAGCCATCATCGGCGGCACCGTGCCTGTGATCAACCTGGAAGGCTTCAAGCCCGGCGAGTTGCGTGTGACCGGCGCTGTGCTGGCCGAGATGTTCCTGGGCAAAGTCGCCAAGTGGAACGACCCCAAGCTGGCTGCTCTGAACCCGGGCAAGGCACTGCCTGATCAAAACATCACCATCGTGCACCGCGCCGACGGCTCGGGCACCACCTTCAACTGGACCGACTACCTGACTTCGGTCAGCAAAGAGTGGGCCGACACCGTGGGCAAGGGCGCAGCCGTCAAGTGGCCGGCTCCCTCGTCGGTCGGTGGCAAGGGCAACGAAGGCGTGGCCGCCAACGTGAACCGTGTCAAAGGCGCGCTGGGCTATGTGGAATACGCCTACGTGAAGAAGAACAACATGAACTTCATGCAGCTTCAAAACGCCGACGGCAAGTACGTGAGCCCCGACGACAAGACCTTCGCCGCCGCCGCCGCCAGCGCTGACTGGTTCAGCGTGCCGGGCATGGGCGTGTCGATGGTGAACGCCAAGGGTGCCGAGAGCTGGCCTGTGTCCACCGCTTCGTTCATCCTGATGTACAAGCAGCCGGAAGACAAGGCCGCTTCAGCTGAAGCCCTGAAGTTCTTTGATTGGGCCTTCAGCAAGGGCAAGGGCCTGGCCACCGAGCTGGACTACGTGCCGCTGCCCGACACCCTGACCGCACAGATCCGCAGCAAGGTCTGGAACCAGGTCGCCAAGTAATTCCCGCTCCCGCTGGCCTGGGGGCTGATGCACACTGTGCTTCGGTTCTCAGGCCATTCTTAGTCCGGACGCGCCCTGAGGGGAATCAATATGAGCGTGGGAATCACCATGAGTTCGCATCACAAGACCGCAGCAGCGGCCAATCCCCAGATGCTGTCGATTGCACGCAAGCAGCGACTGCAGGATTTCTTCTTTCACCGCGTCACGCAGGTGTTTTCACTGCTGGTGCTGATCGCCCTGATGGGCATCATCGTCTCGCTGTTCATCAACGCCTGGCCCGTGTTTCAGAAATTCGGTGCCCGGTTCATCTGGTATGTCGAGTGGGACATCATCAATGAAGAATTTGGTGCGGCCATTGCCATCGTCGGGACACTGGCCAGCGCGAGCATCGCGCTGCTGATTGCGGTGCCGCTGGCCTTTGGCATTGCGCTCTTCCTGACCGAAACCTGCCCCACCTGGCTGCGCCGCCCGCTGGGCACCGCCATCGAGTTGCTGGCGGCCGTACCGTCCATCATCTATGGCATGTTTGGTCTCTTCGTGTTCGCGCCGCTGTTCGCCGACCACTTCCAGGTGCCGGTGCAGAACATGCTCGGTGGCATGCCATTGATCGGGTTCCTGTTCGGAGGCAGCACCAACGGCTTCGGCATTCTGGCCGCGGGCGTCGTGCTGGCCTTCATGGTGCTGCCATTTGTGGCGGCGGTGATGCGCGACGTGTTTGAAATCGTCCCGCCCATCCTGCGCGAGTCGGCCTACGGCCTGGGCTGCACCACCTGGGAGGTGGTCCGCCGAGTGGTGCTGCCTTACACGCAAAAGGGCGTGATCGGCGGTGTGATGCTTGGCCTGGGCCGCGCGCTGGGTGAGACCATGGCTGTGACCTTCGTGATCGGCAACGCCAACCGCATGCCGACCTCGCTGTTCTCGCCCGGCACCTCGATTGCCTCCACGCTCGCCAACGAGTTTGGCGAGGCGGCGGACTTTCACATCTCGGCCCTGTTCGCGCTCGGCTTCTTGCTGTTCGTCATCACCTTTGTGGTGCTCGCGCTGGCCAAGTGGATGATCATGCGCGCCGAAAAAGCCAAAGGACTCTGACCATGGACTTCAATCAAACGCTCTACCGCCGGCGGAAGCTGGCCAACTCCGTGGGCCTGACGCTCTCCATGGGTTCCATGATCCTCGGCCTGGCTGTGCTGCTGTGGATCTTGACGGTGCTGTTCGGCAACGGCCTGTCGGCGCTGGACCTCAACATGTTCACTCAGGACACGCCCGCGCCCGGTACCGAAGGCGGGGGTCTGCGCAACGCCATCGTGGGCAGCCTGCTCATGGTCGGCTTCACCGTGTTGTTGGCCACGCCCGTCGGCATCTTTGCGGGCGTCTACCTCGCCGAGTACGGCGACACCAGCAAGACGGCTGAGATGACGCGCTTCGTGACCGACATCATGTTGTCCGCTCCGTCCATCGTGCTGGGACTCTTCGTGTACGCCATCGCGGTGGCCACGGTGGGCAGCTTTTCGGGCTGGGCCGGCACGCTGGCGCTCTCGCTGATCGCCGTGCCCGTGGTCGTGCGTACCACCGAGAACATGCTGCGCCTGGTGCCAGGCAGTCTGCGCGAAGCGGCCTTCGCTCTGGGGGCTCCTCGCTGGAAGGTGGCCACCATGGTGACGCTGCGTGCCGCCAAAAGCGGCGTGATGACGGGTCTGCTGCTGGCCGTGGCACGCATCAGCGGTGAAACAGCACCGCTGTTGTTCACGGCCCTGAACAACCAGTTCTACAGCGCCGACATGACCAAGCCCATGGCCAACCTGCCTGTGGTGATCTTCCAGTTCGCCATGAGCCCCTATGAAAACTGGATCCGTCTGGCCTGGGGCGGCGCGCTCCTCATCACCCTGGCGGTGCTGGTGCTGAACATCCTGGCCCGTGTCTTCTTCCGCGACCGGGCGCCTTCCTAAGCCCGCAGCACATCTCCAACAGGAACCGTCTTATGAACGCCATCGCTAACGCTATCGACGTCGAGCAAAAAAACGCGCTTGAAGTGCGCAACCTCAATTTCTTCTACGGCAAGTTTCAGGGCCTGAAGAATGTGAGCATGGATGTCGCCGAGCACAAGGTCACCGCCTTCATCGGCCCATCGGGCTGCGGCAAGTCCACGCTGCTGCGCACACTCAACCGCATGTACAGCCTGTACCCCGGCCAGCGCGCCGAGGGCCAGATCAGTTTCTATGGCGACAACATCCTGGACCCCAAGCAGGACTTGAACCTGCTGCGCGCGCGCGTCGGCATGGTGTTCCAGAAGCCGACACCATTTCCCATGTCGATCTACGACAACATTGCCTTCGGTGTGAAGCTCTACGAAAGCCTGAGCAGCAGCGACATGGACGATCGGGTGGAATGGGCACTGACCAAAGCCGCTCTGTGGGGCGAGGTGAAGGACAAGCTGAACCAGAGCGGGCTGTCTCTCTCAGGCGGTCAGCAGCAGCGCCTGTGCATTGCGCGCAGCGTGGCGGTCAAGCCCTCGGTCTTGTTGCTGGACGAGCCCACCTCGGCGCTCGACCCGATCTCCACGGGCAAGGTGGAGGAGCTGGTGCACGAACTGAAGAAGGACTACACCATCGCCATCGTCACGCACAACATGCAACAGGCCGCGCGCTGCAGCGATTTCACGGCCTACATGTACCTGGGCGAGTTGATCGAGTTCGGCGCCACCGAGCAGATCTTCTTCAAGCCCAAGCGCACCGAGACCGAAGACTACATCACCGGCCGATTCGGCTGATCACAGGGAGCCAGACATGGGCGACAAACACATTTCCAGCCAGTTCGACGCCGAACTCAACTCCATCTCCACCCACGTGCTCGAAATGGGCGGTCTGGTGGAGTCGCAGCTGCACCAGGCGGTGTACGCATTGATCCACCTCAGCCTGGAGACGGCCGAACAGGTGCTCGAAACTGAAAACCGCATCAACCAGATGGAGGTGGCCATTGATCACGAGATCATCTCCACCATCGGCCGGCGCCAGCCGACCGCGCGCGATCTGCGCTTCCTGATGGCGATCTCGCGCACCACCCAGAACCTGGAGCGCGCGGGCGACGAGGTGGCCCGCGTGGCCCGCATGGTCAAGTCCATCATCGAAGGCGGCACGCCGCGCTCGCTGCCGATCTCCGAGCTGCGCCTGGCGGCCGATCTCGCTGCCGGCATGCTGCGCAAGACGCTGGATGCCTTCGCCCGGCTGGACACCGCCATGGCGTTGACCATCATCAAGGACGACAACGAGATCGATACCGAGTACAACGGTTTCCTGCGCAAGCTGATCACCTACATGATGGAAGACGCTCGCACCATTTCCCCCAGCCTGGACCTGCTGTTCCTGGCCAAGTCGCTGGAGCGCGTGGGTGACCACGCCAAGAACATCGCTGAACAGATCATCTTCATCGTGAAGGGCGAGGACGTGCGCCACTCACCGATGGACAAGGTGGAGTCGGTGGTCGGATGATCAGAATCACACCCCCTGCGCCGCTTCGCGTCTCCCCCCTGGGAGGGGGGCGCCAGCAGCAGCCCGGCAAAGCCGGTTCTGCGCTGGCCTTGGGACGGAGTCGCTTTCCTGAAACATGCTTGGTCAGCCGGGGGTGGCTATCGTGAGAAGACTCCCTCGCATTCTGGTGGTCGAAGACGAGCCGGCGATTGCCGAGCTCATCGCGGTGAACCTGCGCCACAACGGTTTTGCGCCCACGGTGGTGTTTGACGGTCAGGCCGCGCAGCGCGAGATCGACGCGGTGCTGCCCGACGTGATCCTGCTCGACTGGATGCTGCCCGGCGAGAGCGGGGCGTCGCTGGCGCGCCAGTGGCGCAAGCAGGACCGCACGAAGACCATCCCCATTCTCATGCTCACCGCACGCAGCGACGAGTCCGACAAGGTGCAGGGGCTGGACGCAGGTGCAGACGACTACATCACCAAACCCTTCTCCACCAACGAATTGCTCGCGCGCATCCGTGCGGTGCTGCGCCGTCGCGCACCCGAGATCGTCAACGACTCGGTTCAGGTGGGCGAGCTCGCGCTGGACGCGGCCACCTACCGTGTGAGCTTTCGCGACGCAGAACTCAAGCTGGGGCCGACCGAATTCAAGCTGCTGCACTACCTGATGAAGCACTCGGAGCGGGTGCACACGCGTGGTACGCTGCTCGACAAGATATGGGGAGACCATGTCTTTATCGAGGAGCGAACCGTGGATGTGCATGTCAAGCGTTTGAGGGAATCTCTGGGTGAAGCCGCCGGCATGATCGAAACGGTGCGCGGCGCGGGTTACCGCCTCACGGTCCGACCTGCGGTGGGACTGGGCAGCACCGACCTGTCGGCATGATCCGTCGGGCAGTGGGGCTGTTGCTCCTGATGGGGCTGGCCTCCAGTTGGGGCTGGATTCGCGACTCGGCGCCCGCAACCTTGTTGGGGGCTTTGCTGGGTGCGCTGACTTGGCTGGCGTTCGACAGTGTGCGTGCCTACCGATTCTTGAACTGGTTGGGCAAAGCTGATCTGGACCGCACACCCCGCCTTTCGGGCTTGTGGGGTGAGTTGACGGACCGCAGCCGCAAGCTGGTCAAGAAGCTGGAGAAGAAGGCCCAGAACAGCGACGACCGGCTCGAAGACTTTCTCGCCGCGATCCAGGCCTCACCCAACGGGGTGGTGTTGCTCGATGCCTCGTCCCGCATCGAATGGTGCAATCTGACGGCGGCCCAGCACCTTGGTTTTGATCCCCAGCGCGATCTCGGCCAGTATGTGCGCAACATGGTCCGGCATCCGGTGTTCACCGCCTACATGGAGGCCGGTGACTTCAGGCACGAGATCCAGTTCGACGGCCCTGGCCAGCGGCCCTCCCAGCCGAGCAAGATCTCGCTGCAGATTCACCCCTACGGCAAAAAGCGGCGGCTGATGATGACCCGCGATGTGACGGCGGTGCAGCTGGCCGAGGCGATGCGGCGCGATTTCGTGGCCAACGTCTCGCATGAAATCCGCACGCCCCTGACCGTGCTCAGTGGGTTCGTCGAAACCATGCAGAGCATCCCCCTGGAGGAAGAAGACCGCCAGCGTTACCTCGGCCTGATGAGCCAGCAGGCCCAGCGCATGCAGACGCTGGTGAGCGATTTGTTGACACTCTCGCGCCTCGAAGGCAGCCCGGCACCGGGCCCTGGCGAGTGGGTTGATGCCACGGAACTGGCCCAGCACGTGGTGCAAGAGGCGATCGGCCTGTCGGCGGCGATCGCACGGCCTGTGCATGCCGTTGCACTGGAGCCAGGCCCTCGATTCTGGGTATCGGGTGTCAAGACCGAACTGCTCAGTGCCATGTCCAATCTGCTGAGCAACGCCGTGCGATACACCCCGGCGGGCGGGAGTATTCGTGCGGGATGGCGTTTGCTGGACGACGGTACGGGCGAGTTTTTTGTGCGGGACAGCGGCCCCGGCATCGCGGCCGAACACCTGCCACGCCTTACCGAACGCTTCTACCGTGTCGACCGCAGCCGCTCGCGCGAAACCGGGGGCACGGGTCTTGGTCTGGCCATCGTCAAGCACGTGACCCAGCGGCACGGTGGTCAGGTGCAGGTGCAGAGCGTTGTTGGAGAAGGGTCCACCTTCGTCATTTCGCTGCCCCCCTCGCGGGTGCGCCAGCACGCCATTGGGTAGCCCCGGAAATCAGCCGCCTACGCGCTGGTACAGCAACAGGCTTTCCTTGTCGTTCAAGCGGCGCACAGTGGCCTTGTAGGCCCACTCGAACAGTTGTACACGTTCATCCAGCGTGGGCTGGGTATCGGGGTGAACCACCATCGCCTCGCAGCGGGGATCGGCCTTCGGGCCGCTGCGCACCATGGTCAGTCCACCCTGGTACTGCAGGGCCGAGATTTGGGCCTGGCTCAAACCGTCTGCCAGCACGCAGGACGAAGACGCTGGCACCAGCTTGGCAATGCGGCGCACCACGGGGCCGTAGCTGCGGCCGAAATCCAGCAGCGGCAGCCACAGCGTCATCAGCAGAAGCCAGCACAGCGTGGCGCCCGCGGCCGGCAACACCAGGCTTTTCCAGAGCGCCTGACGGTGCCGTCCGACGCGCCACGACACCAGCCAGAACCACGCGATGGTGGCCAGCAGCGCGGGCATAAGCAGCGCCAGCGAAAACTCGGGCACGAAGCCCGGTGCGAGTCGCGCGACGTTCGCCGCAGGTTTGGCGGGTACGCCCGTCTGCATTGCAAACCAGATCACCCAGATCACCAGCGCACAGCCGCTGAAAAAGACCAAGGTGAACCAGTCGATGAGGGCCGACACACTGCGCCCGAGCGTGGGCAGCGCAAAGGCCGCCAGCGCGGCCAGTGCGGGCAAGGCGAGCAGCAGCGCTCGGTCAAAGTCCGGGTTGATCGCACTGTTGACCACACTGACCAGCGCCGCCCACAGGGGCAGGGCCACGTGAGGGCTCAGCAACTGGCGCCGCCAGCGCCACAAGGTCCAGAGCACCAGCGGCCACGCGGGCCAGGTGAACCAGACCAGCAGGCGCGCCCAACGCTGCCATTCGGTCCAAATGGCCGGCAAGGCCAGTTCGGTTGGCCACTGGATCTGCTGCGTGAGTGCGGCGAGCGCGGTGGCCAGGCCCAGCAAGCCGGCCACCCAGGTCAATTCCAGCGGCGGGCGCGTGTCTTGGGTTGTTCTCGCCAGCCATACGCCGATCAGAAGACCGCTGCTCAGGGTGATGGCGATCCAGGGAGCGCCGCTGAAGACCAGGCCAAGGGTCGCAGCGCCCCAAAGGACCACCGTCCGCCACGGGTGCCGGGTGGCGGGCAGCGCCATGCGGGTGGCGGCCATCAGCACGGCGCTCACCATCGCCAGCCGCGCGAGGTCGGGCGTGGTTTCGTGCGACATCTGGGCCAGACCCAGGCAGGCCACCAGGGCCAACAGCGCAGCATCGGCCAGCGTGCGCGCATAGTCGATCGGATCGGCCTCTCCGCCAAAGGCGAAGGCCACCGGTTGTGCGCTGGTCTGGCGCGCCAGGTGGTACACGGCGTACCAAGTGCAGACCAGAGTCAACGCCAGCAGCAGGGCAAACGGGATTCGGGCAGCGATGTCGGCATCGAGAAAAGGCAACGCCCGTATGAAGACGGCGCCCAGCCAGTAGGGCAGCGGGCCGGCCACGTCGGCCGCTACGCCAAGCACTTGCGGCTGCCACCAACTGCTCTGCCCACGGGCCATTTCCAGCATGGCGCCAAAGGCCGCCACATCCGCATTTTTCCAGGGCTCCCGCCCCACGAAGCCGGGCAGCACGTAGGCCAGACAAAACAGCAGCAGAGCGAGCCTGGGCAGGCGGCGCACTGCCGACTGAGGCACGATGGCGGGGGTGGCAAGGTTCACGGCGGCAAATATACAGGGGGATGACGAGCCGAAAAAAAAGCAGCCGGAAAACCGGCTGCTTTTGTGCAGAGGCTGCGGCCTGTTGGCTCGCGCGCCGTCTGTTTACTTGGCTGCAGTCTTGCCGAAGCGGTTGCGGAATTTCTCCACCCGGCCACCCATGTTGTCCACGGACTTCTGGGTGCCCGTGTAGAAGGGGTGCGATTCGCTGGTGGTGTCCAGCTTGAAGAGCGGCAGATCGCGGCCGTCTTCCATCTTGATCATTTCTTTGGTGTTGGCGCAGGAGCGCGTCACGAACTTGAAACCGTTGGACATGTCCTGGAAGCACACGTCGCGGTAGTTGGGGTGAATGCCGTCTTTCATGACGATTCCTTGAGGTCAGGTGCGGCAGCCGCAGCGGAACCATTCCACTGTACTTGTCGCAAATTGCAAAGCTTTGGATTATAGCCCGAGAAGTGCAGCCGGAGGAGGGGCCTTGAACCGGGAACACCGCAGAACCGGCTTTGCCGGGCCGCTGGTGTTGTTGCCCCTTGAGGGGCTGAGCTGGCTACACGAAGTGAGCCTGCGATGGGGGTGGGCTTGATTAACCGCCCCGTCGCATCATGTCGAAGAACTCCGAGTTGTTCTTCGTCGCCTTCATGCTCTTCAAGACCATTTCCATGGCCTCGATCTCGTCCATGTTGTACATGAACTGGCGCAGGATACGGGTCTTCTGCAGGATCTCGGGCGCCAGCAGCAGCTCTTCGCGGCGGGTGCCGCTGCGGTTGAGCTGGATCGAGGGGAACACGCGCTTTTCGTACAGACGGCGGTCGAGGTGGATTTCGCAGTTGCCGGTGCCCTTGAATTCTTCAAAGATCACTTCGTCCATGCGGCTGCCGGTGTCGACCAGCGCGGTGGCGATGATGGTCAGCGAACCGCCTTCTTCGATCTTGCGCGCCGCACCGAAGAAACGCTTGGGGCGCTGCAGGGCGTTGGAATCCACACCGCCACTCAACACCTTGCCGGAGGAGGGCAGCACGTTGTTGTAGGCACGGGCCAGGCGGGTGATCGAGTCCAGCAGGATCACCACGTCTTTTTTCAGTTCGACCAGGCGCTTGGCGCGCTCGATCACCATCTCGGCCACGTGCACGTGGCGCGCGGCCGGTTCGTCGAAGGTGGAAGCGATCACGTCGCCGCGCACGGTGCGCTGCATTTCGGTCACTTCTTCCGGGCGCTCGTCCACCAGCAGCACCAGCAGCTCCACCTCGGGGTGGTTGGCGGTGATGGCGTGGCAGATGTGCTGCATCATCACCGTCTTGCCGCTCTTGGGCGGCGCCACGATCAGTGCGCGCTGGCCGCGGCCGATGGGCGCAATGATGTCGATGACGCGGCCGGTGATGTTTTCTTCGGTCTTGATGTCGCGTTCCAGGCGCATCTGTTCCTTGGGGAACAGCGGCGTCAGGTTCTCGAACATGATCTTGTGCTTGTTGTCCTCGGGAGGCAGGCCGTTGATCTTGTCGAGCTTGTTCAGTGCGAAGTAGCGTTCGCCGTCCTTGGGGATGCGAACCTCGCCCTCGATCATGTCGCCGGTGTGCAGGTTGAAACGACGGATCTGGCTCGGCGAAATGTAGATGTCGTCGGTGGACGCGGTGAAGCTCGTGTCCATGTTGCGCAGGAAGCCGAAGCCATCAGGCAGGACTTCCAGCACGCCGTCGGCGTTCACCAGTTCGCCTCCCTTGGCGCGCTTCTTGATGATGGCGAACATCAGCTCCTGCTTGCGCATGCGGCCGGTGTTTTCGATCTCAAGCGCGTCGGCCTGCTTGAGGACTTCAGACACGTGCAGTGCCTTGAGTTCGTTGAGGTGCATGGAATTCACTCCGGAAGGGAGTCGAGTCAAAAAACCGGGGGAGGGGGCGCTGACGTCCGGTTGGCGGACTGGCGCTGTCGAGAGAGGCTGGGCTGTGGTTGGCCAGCTGACAGGAGAATTATGACAGGAAAAATATCGACTGCTGCGCGTAGCCCGGGCGTTGCACCCGGGCCTGTTTCGCTGGCAGGTCGATCAGGCCAGCTGCTGGTCGATGAACGCGGTCAGCTGAGCCTTGCTCATGGCGCCGACCTTGGTGGCAGCCAGCTGGCCGTCTTTGAACAGCATCAAGGTCGGGATGCCACGGATGCCGAACTTGGCTGGCACATCGCGGTTGTCGTCCACATTGAGCTTGGTGATCTTGAGCTTGCTGCCGTAAGAGCCGGCAACTTCGTCCAGGATGGGGGCGATCATTTTGCAAGGACCGCACCACTCGGCCCAGAAGTCCACCAGCACGGGGGCTTTGGCTTCGAGCACATCGGCCTGGAAAGTTGCGTCAGAAACGTGGGTGATCAGGTCGCTGGCCATGGTCCATCCTAAGGAACGTTGAAAGAGGGAGTTAAAGTCAATGGGCTGTACCGCAAGACCAGGGGTCTCGATGCACAGCTACAACCGCTCAATTGTGACAGAAACGCCCGTTCCATGATGCCTGCGCCTCTGATCAACCACCCCGCAGACGTCCGCTGGTTGGCGCTGACCGAGCAGATCGGGCAGAGGCTGAAGAACCGTTCGGTCGATGCTTCGCGCGCCCTGGTGCTGGTGCCTTACGCCCAGCTCATGGACGCAGGGCGCAGGGCCTGGGCGCAAACGCACTCCAGCGGTTTCTCTCCGCGGTTCGAGTCCAGCCGCAACTGGGCGGCGACGCTTCAACCCTTCATGCCGTCCACCAACGATCTGTCAGGTGACGTGGCGCGGGACAGCCTCGTGGCGGCCAGCCTGATCGACCGCGTGGGCCGTGGTCGGGTGGAGCAGTCCCTGAGGCCGGTGCTGGTGAGCCGGCTGGTCGAGGCGGCCCGCCAGCTCGCGCCGCTGGCCGCGGCTCACCCGCCCGAGGCGCGCGCCGACTGGGCAGCGGCCATGCGCGAAGCGATGGCCACTGGAGGTCAGGCGCTCCGATGGGAGTCCCTGGTGGCGTCACTTGCGCTCGCGTGGTCGTCTTCGTCGGCATATCCGACCGATGTGTTGTGGACCCCGCTGGCCGCACCAGGTGTCGCGTTTGACGAGTTGTTGGTGTTGCAGGGTTTTCAGCCCGACCCGTTGGCGACCGCCTTGGCGGCGTTGTGGGGGGATCGTGTGACGGTTCTGTCGCTGCATGTACCGTCAGACGATCCGCCCATGGTCAGCCTGCACGCTTGCCGCGATGCGCAAGACGAAGCGCAGCGCGCAGCGGCCTGCGTGATTGCCCAGGCCAATGCCGGTCACACGCCAGTGGCCTTGGTGGCCAACGACCGCCTGCTGGTGCGGCAGGTGAGCGCGCAATTGCATGGCGCGGGGTTGATGGTGCGCGACGAGACGGGGTGGAAGCTGTCGACCACCCATGCGGCCGCCCGCCTCATGAGCCTCTTGCGAGCGGCCGATTCGCGCGCGCGCACCGACGACCTGCTCGATTTCCTGCAGCAGACACGGATCTGGCCTGCAGCGCAGCTGCAATCGCTGGAGCGCCGCGCCCGCGCGCTGGGTCTGGCCCAGGCCGGGTTGGCCCTGCGCCACCCGCAACTCGTGGGCAGCGTCCCGGTGGGTCTGCCCGAGCTGATCACCGCGCTCCAGGCGCCGCGTCCGTTGTCGCAGTGGCTCCCCGATCTGGCGCAAACCTTGCGCAGCTGTGGTTGGTGGGACGAGTGGCGCGCTGACGCCGCCGGTCAGCAGATCGTGCAGATCTTGCGCCTCGGCGATGGCGCGTCCCAAGAACTCGCGGTGCTGGAGCAAGGGCTGCAAGAGGATGTGACGCAAGCAGAAGCGCCGCGCCGTCGCCCTCGCATGAGCCTGGGCGCGTTCACTGCCTGGGTGCGGGACGCGCTGGAAGGGGCGAGCTTCATGGAGCCCCACACCGGCACGCCCGACGTGGTCATCCTGCCCATGGCGCAACTCTTGGGGCGCTCCTTCGCGGCCACCGTGGCACCGGGGTGTGACGAGCGCCATCTGCCCGCGAGCCCGGAGCCGCCCGGCGCATGGACCCCGCAGGAATGCAAGGCCCTGGGCCTGCCGGATCGCGAAGTCCTCGCCGAGGCCGCCCGGCAGACCTGGGACATGCTGATCCGGTTGCCCGAGGTTCACCTGCTCTGGCGCACTGAGGAGCAAGGGGAAGCGGTCTTGCCCAGCCCAAGGGTGCTGATGCTCGACGGAGCGCAGGACGGTGCCGCGCTTGCCGCCACCGTCGATCCGCGCCAACGGCGCCAGCTCATGCCCGAGCCGGTGGTCCTGCCAAGTCCGTCGGCGGGTGATCTGCTGCCCGAAGCCTTGTCGGCCAGCGCCTACCAAGACCTGCGCGACTGCCCCTACCGCTTCTTTGCCCTGCGCCAGTTGCGCCTGCAGGACGCCGACGAGCTGGAGGTCGAGCCCGACAAACGCGACATGGGCATCTGGCTGCACGCGGTGCTCAAGGCTTTCCACGAAGAGCGTGCGCAGACGCAAACCGAGGGCACAGCGCCGGACGCCCGAAGTGATCGTGAGCGCATCGACCGGCTGGCCCGGAGCACGGCCGAGCACATGGGTCTCAACGCGCTCGCGGCTGCCGACGACGTGGCAGAAGGTCGCGCGGGCTTCTTGCCGTTCCAGGCGGCCTGGCCCGCGGTGCGCGACGGTTACCTGGACTGGCTATGGAAGTTTGAAGCCAGCGGTGATCGTGCCGGCCCCCGGTTCGCCCAGGCCGAGCTGTCGCTGCGCAGCGAGGCAGGCCCCTATCGGCTGATCGGCACCCTGGACAGGGTGGACCACCAGGACAGCCCGGAAGGTGTGATCCCCTTCGTGATCGACTACAAGACCGAGCCGCGCGACACCACGCGCAACCGTGTGAAAGCGCCGCTGGAAGACACGCAGATCGCGTATTACGCCGCGCTGTTGCCCGAGGAAACGGTGCGGGCGGCCTACCTGAGCGTGACCGAGAGCCGCGACGCGGGCGCCACCTTGCTGGTCGAGCAGGCCCAGGTGATCGCCGCTCGAGATGCGCTGCGAGATGGCCTGGTGCGCGATCTCGATCGGGTCGCAGCGGGGCACGGCATGCCGGCCCTGGGCGAGGGCAAGGTGTGCGACTTCTGCGTCGCGCGTGGTCTCTGCCGCAAAGACTTCTGGACGGTGAAATGAGCGAACCAGCGGCTTACCGCCTCAACGGCGAACAGGTGTCGCGCGAGGCCTTTTACGCGGTCGCCTGCGACCCGGCGCGCAGTGTGGCGGTGGAGGCTTGTGCGGGCGCCGGCAAGACCTGGATGCTGGTCTCGCGCATCCTGCGCGCCTTGCTCGACGGCACCGCGCCACAAGACATCCTGGCCATCACCTTCACCAAAAAGGCCGCTGGTGAAATGCGCGAACGCCTGCTCGACTGGTTGCTGGCGTTCTCTCGCATGCCGCAAGACAAGCTGGTGCAAGAACTGGCCCTGCGTGGCATGGACCCGGCGCAGGCGGTCGTGCGCGCCGGCGATCTGCAGGCCTTGCATGCGCGCCTGACCGCGCTGGGCCGGTCGGTGCAGATCCGAACCTTCCACAGCTGGTTCGCCTCCTTGTTGCGCAACGCGCCGCTCTCGGTGCTGCAAGACCTGGAACTGCCCGGACCCTACGAACTGCTGGAAGACGACAAACCAGCGGTGCAACGCGTCTGGCCCCGCTTCTACGCGGCAGTGGCCGCCGACGCCGGCTTGCGGCAGGACTATCTCGACAGCGTGACCCAGCACGGGCGCCACCAGACCGGCGAGGCGTTGAAGAACGCGCTGAACAAGCGGGTCGAATTCGCGCTGGCCGACGCCAGCGGCGTGGTCGAAGCCTCGGTGGAATCCTTCGCTGCGCTGTACCCGTCGCTGGCCCGCTTCGATGCACCGGAAGACGCCTTGCTCGGCAGCGCGGTCCGCGAGCGCTGGCTGGCGTGGGCCAAGGCGCTGGGCGGGGAGGGCAACAAGACGCCACAGAAGGCCGCCAGTGCCGTGGTGGACGCGTTCGCCGTGCCCGACGAGCCGGGGCAGATGGCGGCCCGGTTCGCCCTGCTGCGCAAGGCTTTTTTCGTGGCCGACGAAGACCGGCTCACCAACCACCTGAGCAAATTTGCCGCCGCGCAAGAAGCCGAGGCCGAGTTGAAAGACCTGTGCGGAGCGCGCCGCCAGCACCAGGCCTGGCAGCACCACCGGCGCCTGACGCGCCTGACCCGCTGCTTGAGCACCGAGTACGCGTCACTCAAGCGCGAGCGTGGCTGGGTCGACATGAACGACATCGAGGGCGCGGCCCTGCGCCTGCTGGGCGACGCAGAGCTCTCGGGCTGGATGCAGCAGCGGTTGGACGCGCGCGTGCGTCACCTGCTGATCGACGAGTTCCAGGACACCAACCCCCTGCAGTGGCAGGCGCTCTACGGCTGGCTATCGGCCTACGCCGGCGCCGGCCCGGGCGAAGCGCCGCGCGTGTTTCTGGTGGGCGATCCCAAGCAGTCGATCTACCGCTTCCGCCGCGCCGAACCGCAGGTGTTCAAGGCGGCGCAGGCCTTCGTGGTCGAGGGGCTTGACGGGGCCTTGCTCACCTGCGACCACACGCGCCGCTGTGCCACCGGCGTGGTGGACGCGCTCAACGCGGTCATGCAGACCGCAGAGCAGGACGCGGGCTACGCCGGGTACCGCACCCACACCACCGAGAGTGACGCGCTGGGCGCGGTGCTGTCATTGCCCCAGGTGCCGCGCGCGGCTGGCGGCAGTGACGACGCCGCCGCGGAGGGCGAGCCCATCTGGCGCGACAGCCTGAGCGAGCCGCGTGTGACCCCCGAAGACACCCTCAGCGCCATCGAGGCCCGGCAGGCGGCCGACTGGATCGCCGCGGAGCTGGCCAGCGGCGCGTTGAAGCCCCGCGACATCATGGTGCTGTCGCGCAAACGCGAGCGCCTGGGCTGGTTGTTCGACGCGTTGCGCGAGCGCGGCATTGCCTGCGAGCAACCCGAGAAACTGGACCTGGCCGACGCGCCCGCGGTGCAGGACGTGGTGGCTTTGCTCGATGCGCTGGTCTCACCGGCCCACGACCTGAGCCTGGCGCGTGCGCTCAGGTCGCCGCTGCTCGGGCTGGGCGACGCGTCGCTGGCGCAGATCGCGCGCCTGCGAAAGCGCTGGACACCTCCCGCCGAAGTGGGCGAGGCGGGCGAGAAAGCGCAAGCCCCATCCTGGTGGGACGTGCTGCAGCGCTGGTCCTCCCTCGAACCCGACGAACAAGATGCACTGGCCGCCAGCCTGCATGGCGGAGGGACCCAAGACCTCCACGCCATCGGTCCTGCCGCCATCCGCCTGTCGCGCTGGCGCGCCTGGGTGGACAGCCTGCCGCCCCACGACGCGCTCACCGCCATCTACCGCGATGGGGATGTGCTCGCACGCTTTGCCCAGGCCGTGCCGCCGCACCAACGCGAGGTGGTGCTGGCTCAGCTGCACAGCCTGCTGGCGCACACCCTTGCGCAGGACGGCGGGCGTTTCCTGAGCCCCTACCGGCTGGTGCGCGCCTTCAAGGCCGGCGACATCCGGGCCCCGCAGGCCGCGCAGGACAACGCGGTGCGTCTGCTCACCATCCACGGTGCCAAGGGTCTGGAGGCCCACACCGTGCTGTTGCTTGACACCGACGCAGCGCCCCCCAAGGCCGAGAGCATGGGCGTGCTGGTGGACTGGCCGGGCGAAGCGTCTGGGCCGCGCCGGTTCGTGTTCCTCGCCAGCGAAAAGTCGCCACCCGCCTGCGCCGAGGGCGTGCTCGCCATTGAGCAGCAGGCCCGCGCGCTGGAAGAACTCAACGCGCTCTACGTGGCGCTGACCCGCGCCGAGCACCGCCTGGTGGTCTCCAGCACCGAGCCCCACCGGGCGGCCGTCGCGCCGTCGTGGTACCGCCGCATCCAGCCGCACGCCATCGCGGTGGCGGCAGCACCCGAGTTGTTGAGGGCAGAAGCCGCCGAGCCCAAGTCCTTCGAACTGCTCACACTGCCGGTCTTTGTGCCGACGGCTGCGTCTGGAGGCGAACCGGTTGAGCAAGCACCCGAAGACGCCGCCCTGGACGCATTGGCCCGCACCGGACTCGCGCTGCACCGCCTGCTGCAATGGCGGCCCACGCCGCTGGGCGGCTTTGAGTGGACCGACCTGCATCGGCAGGCGGTGGCGCGGGAGTTCGTGCTGTCGGCTGAGCAGTCCGCGCAGGCGCACACCATGGCGCGCGCCATCGTCTCGGGCGAGGCCGCCTGGGCCTGGGACGCCGATCAGCTGCTGCACTGGGGCAACGAGGTCGAGCTCTGGTTTGAGGGTCAGTTGCTGCGCCTGGACCGCCTGGTGCGGCGGCGTGACAGCGGCGAATGGTGGGTACTGGACCACAAGAGCGCCGAGCGCCCCGAACAACAAGCCCAGCTGCTGGCCCACATGGGCCGCTACCGCCGCGCCGTGCAGACGGCGCAGCCCGGCGCCGTGGTGCGCCTCGCCTTCATCAACGCCAACGGACAGCTGATCGAGCTGCCCGCAATGAACGAAACCAAGTAAGTGACCGACGTTTTGAACCCGATTTTTTCTCTCCTGAATGTCGCCATCGTCGGCGGCGGCCCTGCCGGCCTGATGGCGGCCGATGTGCTGTCACGCGCCGGCGTGCGCGTCGATCTGTTCGACGCCATGCCCTCGGTGGGGCGCAAGTTCCTGCTGGCCGGCAAAGGCGGCCTGAACCTGACGCATGCCGAACCGCTGGACGCGTTCATTTCCCGCTACGGCGAGCGGGCCAGCACCTTGCAAGCGATGCTGCAGGCCTTCGGTCCGCAGCAAGTGCGCGATTGGGCGGCTGGCCTGGGCATTGCGACTTTCGTCGGCAGTTCGCAGCGCGTGTTTCCCACCGACATGAAGGCCGCGCCCCTGTTGCGCGCGTGGCTGCAAGGCCTGCGTCACCCCGCGCCCGACGGCGAGCCCGTGCGGTTCCACATGCGCCACCGCTGGCTCGGCTGGGCTGAGGACGGGACGTCGCTGCGCTTTCAGACACCTGAGGGTGAACGGCAGGTGAGCGCACGTGCCACAGTGCTGGCCCTGGGCGGCGCGAGCTGGGCCCGGCTGGGGTCGGATGGCGCCTGGTGGCCGTGGCTGCAGGCCGCGGGGGTGGATCTGGCGCCGCTGCAGCCGTCCAACGGGGGCTTTGACGTGCAGGGCGGATGGACGCCCTTGTTCAGCGAACGCTTCGCCGGTCAGCCCTTCAAATCGGTGGCGATCCGGTTCACCGACGACCAGGGCCACAGCTTCCAGAAAAAGGGCGAGTTCGTCGCCACCGCCACCGGCGTGGAAGGCAGTCTGGTCTACGCCGTCTCCAGCGGACTGCGCGACCAGATCAACCGCGCCGGCAGCACCACCTTCCACCTCAACCTGCTGCCCGACCGCAGCGCGGAAGACGTGTTCAAACAGGTGGCTCACCCGCGCGGATCGCGAAGCCTCTCCAGCCACCTCAAGAGCCGGCTCGGTCTGGACGGCATCAAGATGGCGATCCTGCATGAGCGGTGTCCCAAGGCCACGATGAACGACCCGGTCGCGCTGGCCGCGGCGATCCAGGCCCTGCCGATCACGCTCTCCGCCACCCGGCCGATCGACGAAGCCATCAGCACGGCGGGTGGTGTTCGCTTCGAAGCCCTGGACGAAGGGCTCATGGTGCAGCAGCGCCCCGGCCTGTTCTGCGCGGGTGAAATGCTGGACTGGGAAGCGCCCACCGGCGGCTACCTGCTCACGGCATGTCTGGCCAGTGGTGTGGTGGCGGGGCAGGGCGTGGAGCGCTGGCTCAAGGCCCATTGAGGCGGTGTCATCACGCCGTCAAGACCTGGGCCTAGAGTTCAGCGGGTTCTTTTTGCCACGTCCTGGAGATGTTTGCCCATGTTCGCGTCCGTTTTGCACCGCCGTCGCTTTTGCCACCAACTCGCTGTCGGCCTGGTTGCCTTGAGCGCGGGCGCCACCCACGCCAGCGGCTTCCCTGATCGGCCCATCAAGATCGTCGTGCCGTTTGCACCTGGCGCCGGCACCGACGCCATGGGCCGCCTGATCGCAGCAAAGCTGGCCGAGCTGCTGAAAGTCAGCGTCGTCGTGGACAACCGCGCGGGGGCCTCTGGTGCCTTGGGAGCTCAGGAGGTCGCCAAGGCCACGCCCGACGGCCACACCCTGTTGCTCGCTGCAGCACCTTTCACCACGGTGCCCGCCGCGCTGCCCGGTGCGGGCTACGACCCCATCGCCGGCTTCACCCCAGTGGGCATGTTTGCCCACGGCCCCCTGGTCTGGGTTGCCAGTAAAGACCTGCCCGTGAACACCTTGGCGGAGGTGGTGGCGCTGGCGCGCAGCCAGCCCGGGCGCTTGAACTACGGCTCCGCCGGCGTCGGGGGCATCAACCACCTGGTGCTCGAATCGCTCAAGGCGCGCACCGGCACGTACATCACGCACATCCCCTACCGTGGCATCGCGCCCGCCACCGTGGACACGCTCGCCGGCCAGATCCAGCTGCTCACTGGCACCATTCCCGCGCTCGCGCCCTACATACGGGACGGTCGCCTCAAAGCACTCGCCGTCACCAGCCCAGGCCGCAGCCCTGCGCTGCCGCAGGTGCCTGGCATGCAGGAGGCGGGTTTTGCCGATGTCAACGTGTTGAACTACTTTGCGCTGGTGGCGCCGAAGGGCACGCCTGACGCCGTGGTGCAGCAGATCAACGCCGCGCTGGCGCAGATCGTGGCCATGCCCAATGTGAAAGAGCGCCTGGCCAAAGACGCCCTGGAACCCGCCACTGGCACGCCGGCGCAACTGGCGCAGTTCCTGCAGAAAGACTTGGACGGCTGGAAACGGGTGGTGGAGCGCCAGAAGCTCAAGATCGACGCTTTCTGATCGGGGCCGTCCGGCCCGGAAAGCAAAAAGGCCGCTGATGCGGCCTTTTGCGTTGTGGCGCATGCGATGCGCTGAATAAGGTGACGAGCCTTGACCCCGGCACTGACTCCACAGTTAGGGCTGCTTGGTTCCCCACCTGACCCGGTTGGCCGCTTCACCATGCGGGAAGGCCCGTCGAGGTGAATTGTAGGCGATGCAGATGGCCTTGGTGCCTCAGGGGCGACGCTTAGAATCACCGCCATGTCTTACGTCGTTCTGGCCCGCAAGTACCGCCCACGCAATTTCACCGAAATGGTGGGGCAGTCGCACGTGGTTCAGGCCCTGACCAACGCGCTCACGACCCAGCGCCTGCACCACGCCTACCTGTTCACCGGCACGCGCGGCGTGGGCAAGACCACCGTCTCGCGGATCCTGGCCAAGTCGCTCAACTGCCTGGGCGCCGACGGGCAGGGCGGCATCACCGCTGAGCCCTGTGGCGTGTGCCAGGCCTGTACCGACATCGACTCGGGCCGCTTCGTGGACTACACCGAGCTCGACGCAGCCTCCAACCGGGGAGTGGACGAGGTCCAGGCGCTGCTGGAGCAGGCGGTCTACAAACCGGTGCAGGGCCGCTTCAAGGTCTTCATGATCGACGAGGTGCACATGCTCACTGGGCACGCGTTCAACGCGATGCTCAAGACGCTGGAAGAGCCGCCCGAGTACCTGAAGTTCGTGCTGGCCACGACCGACCCGCAGAAGGTGCCGGTCACGGTGCTCTCGCGATGCCTGCAGTTCAACCTGCGACCGATGGCGCCAGAGACGGTGCTGGAGCACCTGGGCCTGGTGCTGAAGGCCGAGAACGTGCCGGCCGAGACGCAGGCGCTGCGCCTGATCTCCCGTGCCGCGCGCGGCTCCATGCGCGACGCGCTCTCGCTGACCGACCAGGCCATCGCTTTTGGCGGCGGCCAGTTGCAGGAAGCGACCGTGCGCCAGATGCTCGGCGCCGTGGACCGCTCATATGTGCTGCGCCTGATCGATGCATTGGCGCGGGCCGACGGCGCCCAGGTGGTGAACACGGTGGACAGCCTGCGCACCAACGGCCTCAACGCCGCTTCCACGCTGGAAGAAATGACCGGCTTGCTGCAGCGCATGGCGGTGCTGCAAGCGGTGCCGGAGCGGCTGGCCTTGCAGGAATCGGACGACCCGGACACTCCCGAGATCGTGCGCCTGGCGCACGCGTTACCTGCCGACGAAACCCAACTGCTCTACAGCCTGTGCCTGCACGGCCGTGGCGAGCTGGGCCTGGCGCCCGACGAATACGCCGCCCTCACCATGGTGCTGTTGCGGCTGCTGGCGTTCAAACCTTCCGGCACGGCCACTGTGGCTGCGGTGGAAAAAAAAACACTGAAAACGGCGGCTGAGGCGCCTGCAGCGGTTCCTCGCACCGCGCCAGCGCCGGTTGCACCCCCACGGGCGCCAGCGGTGGTTCAGCCTTCCCAGGATGTCGCGCGCCCGGCGGGCATGCATGTCGTGCCATCCACGACCCCGCCCCAACCGGCTCCCGTCAATGTTCGGCCCGTGGTCGAGGCACCCGCTCCGGCAGCGGTCCCCCGTCGCGCTGTCCAAGATGACGACGATGGCCCGCCATGGGTGGAGGAGCCCGAAGAGGTGCCGACAGACGAGGGTGTGCAAACCAGCCGCTGCGTGGTGGATATTCCGGTGCGAGAGGCGGGACCGTCGCCTCGGCTGGACCAGCTGCGAGAGCCCGGCGAAGCGGTGCGTTTGCCCGCGCCGGTGCTCAGCGCCGAAGGCGATTTCTGGTTCGATGCGGTGATGCAGCTCGTGCGTGCCGAAACGATCACGGCCCTGGTGCGCGAGCTGGGGCTGCAGTCCCAGCTGGTGGCGCGCGACGCCGACCAGTGGGTGCTTCGCGTGGAGCGCGAGTCGCTCAATCAGGGCAACACCCGGGAACGCCTGGGCACGGCGTTGAAGACGCTGGGCCACGACATCCGCCTGGCGGTGGAGATCGGCCCGGTGAGCGACTCTGCCGCGCTGCGCCTGGCGGCCGAAGCCGCGCGCCGTCAGCGCGAGGCCGAACAAATCATCCGGGACGACCCCTTCGTGCAGACGATGATGCGCGACTTTGGCGGCAAAATCGTGCCCGGTACGCTCAAGTCCACAGCTGGTTGAGCGCTCAAGAATCCCTTTCTTCTCCATTCAAAACACAAGGATCACCATGTTCAACAAAGGACAACTCGCCGGTCTCATGAAGCAGGCTCAGGCCATGCAGGACAACCTGAAGAAAGCGCAGGACGAGCTGGCTTTCGTCGAAGTCACCGGCGAATCGGGCGCGGGCCTGGTGAAGGTGCTGATGACCTGCAAACACGACGTCAAGCGCGTCACCATCGACCCCAGCTTGCTGGCCGATGACAAAGACATGCTGGAAGACCTGGTGGCTGCTGCGTTCAATGCGGCGGTGCGCAAGGCAGAAGAGACGTCGAATGAGAAGATGGGCAAGCTCACGGCGGGCATGCCTGGCCTGCCGGGCGGCATGAAGTTCCCCTTCTGATGCACTGCCGCCGCCGTTCCGCGTGACCTCCACTCACCCGCTTGAACTGCTGGTGCAGGCGCTTCGGCGCCTGCCCGGGGTGGGCGTGAAGTCGGCGCAGCGCATGGCGTTTCACCTGCTGCAGCACGACCGGGAAGGCGCGCTGCACCTGGCACAGGCTTTGCAGCACGCCTGTGCCGAGGTGAAGCATTGCGCGCTCTGTCACACCTTCACCGAGAACGACATTTGCCCTACCTGCCTGGACGCGCGACGTGACCGCAGCCAGCTGTGCGTGCTGGAGACGCCCGCCGATCAGGACGCGATGGAGCGCACCGGTGCCTACAAAGGGCTGTACTTCGTGCTCATGGGCAAGCTCAGCCCGCTCGATGGTGTCGGGCCGCACGACATTGGCCTGCAGAAGCTGTTTGACCGCATCGACACGCAGGTGGATGGGCAGAGCGAGGTGCGTGAGGTGATTCTCGCGACCAACTTCACAGCCGAGGGTGAAACCACGGCGCATGTGATTGCGCAGTCGCTCAAGGCGCGTGGCGTGAACGTGACCCGACTTGCGCGCGGTGTGCCCGTGGGCAGTGAACTTGAATACGTTGATCTGGGCACCATTGCCCATGCTTTGGTGGACCGCCGCTGAGCGGCCACGACCCTGGAAAGCGACCCATGAAATTCGCCGGACTGACCCTGGCCTACTGGACGGTGCTGGTGGCCGCGTTGCTGCCCATCTTGTGCGCCACGCTGGCGAAGTGGGGTGCGTTGTCCAAGCCGCGCCGCGAGGGCGGGTACGACAACCACCACCCGCGCGCCTGGCTGGCACAGCAAACCGACTGGCGTGCGCGCGCCAACGCGGCCCAGGCCAACAGCTTTGAAGCCCTGCCTTTTTACATCGGTGCCGTGATCATTGCGCACCAGCTCGGCGTGTTCCAGACCCGGCTGGATCTGCTGGCGTTTCTCTACATCGTGCTGCGCCTGATGTACATCCTGTTTTACTTGGCCGACATGGCCACGTTCCGCAGCGTGGTGTGGACGGCCGCGCTGGCATTGAACATCGCGATCCTGTTCCTCTGATCGCGCCGGGCGCAACCGCGCTGCGATGACATTTGCTTGCAAATTCGTTCTCGGTGGAAACCCGCTCGGGAGTCGCCCCGATGCGCTCGCGGCAGCCATCCTCTAGCCTCGGGACTTCAATCAAGTCAGGGGCAAGAGAGGATGTGGCATGTGGAGTCGCCGTGATTGCGCGCGCTGGGTGGCTTCGGCCGCGTTGAGCGCAGGGGTTCCTGCGGCAATGGGCCAGATCAGACCCGTTGCGCCGCCTGTGGTGCCGCGCGCGCCCATTGGTCGCGTGCAGCTGGCGGTCGAGAACAAGTCCGCGTTTTGTTACCTGCCCTTGACCATCGCAGAACGGCTCGGCTATTTCGCCGCAGAGGGGCTGGACGTTCAGGTGCGTGACCTGAGCGAGCCTGGTCAGGCGCTTCAGGCGCTTCTTTCAGGGTCGGTTCAGGCCCTGTCAGGGCCCTACAGCCTGGCCATCAGGCTGCAGGCCCGTGGGCAGGTGTTTCCCTCCATCGTTCTGCAAGGGCGTGCCCCTCAGGTCGTGATGGGTGTCTCTCGTAAAACGATGGGTGCCTTCCGCGATGTCCGTGACCTGCGCGACCGCAAGGTCGCTGTGACCGCTTTGGGGTCGGCCAGCCAGCGCTTGACCCAGATGCTGCTGGCCAATGCCCGGATGGGGAGTGATGTCGTGCAGTACGTGCCCATGGGCAGCCCTTCGGCGGCGGTGGCTGCTTTTCGAAACGGTCAGGTCGACGCCATCTGCTACACCGATCCGGTGATCACGCAGCTGGAGCAAGACGGAGGCTTGCGGGTGGTGGCGGACACGCGCACGGTGCGTGGCAACGCCGAGGTGTTTGGCGGGCCGATGCCGGCGGGTTGTCTGAGCGTGTCGGCGGAGTACCTGGCCAGCCACCCAGCAGAGTGCCAGGCGATGGTGAACGCGATGGTCCATGCGCTGAAATGGCTTCAGACCGCAGGGCCATCGGACATCAACAAGACCGTGCCCGAGTCTTATTTTTCAGGTGACCGGGCGCTGTATCTCGCCGCGTTCAGCCGGGCACGCGAGGCCTGGGCCCCCGATGGCCTGATGCCAGAGACCGGGCCACAAACCGTGGCGCGGGTGCTGGAGCGGTTCGAAGAGCCCTCTGTGCCCAAGAAAGTGGACTTGGCGCAGACCTACACCAACGCCCTGGCGCAGAAGGCCAAAGCCCGATTCCGCGCTTGACCATGTGAGGAGAGGGCTGACCTTGCCCTCGTTTGGTGTAGTTCTTAGCCCACGGTTTACGCGGCCTTTTTACGCGGTGCCTCGTACCAGCGTTGCTCGAACTTCATAGGGCTGAGGTAGCCAAGCGACGAATGCAGCCGGCGGTGATTGTAGAAAGCCATCCAGTCCATCACAGCCTGTTTGGCCTGGTCTCTGGTGGCGAACTTGTGCCCATGCACGCTGGCCGTTTTCAGTCGGCCCCAGAAGCTCTCAGTCGGCGCGTTGTCCCAGCAGTTGCCCTTCCTGCTCATCGATGAGCGCATCTTCCAGTCCTTCAAAGCGTCCTGGAACTCACCGCTGCAATACTGGCTGCCACGGTCGCTGTGGAATATCAGACCAGGCAGCGGTCGGCGGCGCCACCACGCCATGGCCAGCGCGTCCT
>NZ_MUNZ01000088.1 GCF_002001205.1 Hydrogenophaga sp. A37 | reverse complement strand
GTCCATGCGAGGGGAACAAGCATGGGGCGTGCCGTGGCCGTCGCTTCGGTTGCAATGCGCCTATGCATGACCATCAAACCAACATAGATGTTGCTTTTTCATGGCACATCAAACATCTATGACGTGTCTTCGATGAACGCCGCTCAGGCCGCTCTGTCGGGTGCGTCCAGCCCGTCGAGGTACCCCCGCACCAGTTCCCGCAGCCGCTCCCGCCCGAAGCTCGGATCGTGCCCCGCGTGCACCACGCTCACAGGCAGCGCCAGCAGGCGCTCCATGGTGCGCGCGTAGGCGGCGCGGTCGGAGTGGTGCAGGTCGTCGATGAGCGGACCGTCGTAGATGGCGTCGCCGGAGAACAGCGTGCCGCTCTTCGCTTCCCACAGGCCGATGCTGCCGGGCGAGTGGCCGGGCAGGTGCAGCACCTCGAAGTGGCGGTTGCCGAGGTCAATGGCATCGCCTTCGTCGAGCCGGCGCGTGACGGTGGCCTGTTTGATCTCCCAGGCCGAGAGCTCGTAGTCGGGCGTGGGCAGGGCGGTGAGCGCGGGGCCGCCGGTGTCGTAGCCGGGCACGGCGATGTTCACCTCGTTGAGATCGAAATCGGCCAGCGTGCCGTTCGGGTCGGCCTTCGACAGCGCATCGGCTTCGAGGCGGTGGCACCAGCACTCGGCGAACTCGTGGTGGCCGCCCACGTGGTCGAGGTGCACATGGGTGGCGAGCGCGGCGATGCGCTGTCCGAAGAGGTGGCGCGAGGCGGCGTGCAGGCTGCTCACGCCGAGGCCGGTGTCGACCATGAGGTCGAGCCCGCGCCCGCGGACATGCCAGATGTTGCAGCGGAGCAGCGGGATCACGTGCGGCTCGGTGATGAGGGTGATGCCCTCGCCGAGGTCGCGGAAGTTGAACCAGTCGCCGGGGGCGACGGGCAGCGGGACGGCGGCGGGCATCACGAGACCGGCCCGGCTCAGGCAACGGCCACGGCGTGGGCGCCGCGCGTGGCCGACGGCAGCTCGCCGAACAAGGCCTTGTAGTCGCTCGCGAAGCGCGATGGGTGCCAGAAGCCCCAGCGCGCCGCCACGTCGCCCACGGGCGCCGCCCGGTTCTGGCGCAGCTCGCTGCGCACCTGGTTGAGGCGCATGGCGCGCAGGTAGGTGACGGGGCTGATCTGCATCACCTCTTCGAACGCGTACTGCAGCGCGCGGCGCGAGGTGCCGATGGCCTGGCAGAGGTCGGGCACGGCGATCACCTCTTGCGCGTGGGCCTGCATGTATTGGCGCGCGCGGGCGACGATGCGGCGCCGGCTGGCGGCCGAGGCGGGCAGCGCGCGCGCCGGCTCGCCCGCGCGCAGGCCGGTGAGCAAAGCGTCGCAGAGCGAAAGCGCGAGCATGCGGCGCGAGGCGGGGTGGGCGCTGATGTCGCCCGCGCCGTGCGCGAGGTCCAGTGCGGCGTTGAGCAACCGGCCGTATTCGGCGCAGGCCGCGCGCGAGGCGTTCAGCAGCAGGGGCACCGGGGGCAGGTCGGCGTCGGGGCCGTCCACCTGGGCCACCAGCGCGCGCAGGGCCGCCAGGTCGACCGAGAGCGCGAGGATCTGCATGTCGGCGCCGGCCACGAGATCGAACTCGCCTTGCGCAGCGACGCTGATGAGCTGCTCGCCCTGCAGGCGGTGGCCGCTGAACCAGCCGGGCGACGACGCGGCGCGCACGAGCGCGACGGCGACGCGGTCGGCGCAGACGCGGCCCGCCTGCATCACGGTCTGGTTGGCGCGTTCGGCGAACACCTGCACCGGGCCCACGCGCAGTTCGTCCACCACGCCCTCGAAGCGCCCGGCCGAGAGCTGCTCGTAGCGCTGGTCCCAGTCGTGCAGGCTGGCGGCTTGCTCGCCGGCATCGCGTGCACGTTTGTGGGAGTGATCGAAGTTCATAGGGCCTGCGATGCAAGTTATGCGCCATTGTTGGCAAGGGCGCAAATTTGCCAAATCCGGATAACCCCTTGGTGCAGGGCCGACCTACCGTCCATCCCTTGTCCGAACCCGCTTGCCAAGGAACCCACCATGCAACCCCACACCCTTCCCCTGGCACTGAGTGCCATCACCCTCGCCGCCGCCGCGCTGTGGTCCCCTCTGGCCCTGGCCCACGGCACGGCCGCGAAGATGGTGCCGCTCAAAAAAGCCGCCAAAGACTTCAACGCCACGGTGCACTGGGACAGCTACGCCCAGCTGTTCACACTCTCGCGCAACAGCACCCTGGTGCGCGTGAAGCCGGGCGCGAAGACGGCGCAGGTGAATGGCGCCACGCTGCGGCTGGGTGTGCCGGTGGTGATGCGCAAAGGCGCACCCTATGTGGCGGCCGATTTCTTCCAGCAGGTGTTTCAGTCGGGGCTGGACAAAACCTTCGTGGTCGAGCGCAAGCCCAACCCGCTGAACCCGCTCACGGCGGACGAGATCAAGGCGACGCTGGAGGTGCTGAAGGCCTCGGGCCAGTTCAAGCCCGGCCACCGCTTCACCGAAATCGTGCTCAAGGCACCACCGAAGGACCAGGTGTGGGCGCACGCGCTGGAGGGCACACCGGTGCAGGCGCCGCGCCAGGCGGCGTTCGTCATCCTCGACGGCCGCAAGCTGATCGAGGGCACGGTGGACCTGGCCTCGAAGAAGCTCTTGCAGTGGCAGCCGGTGGAGGGCGCGCACGGCATGGTGCTGATCGACGATTTCGGTGCGGTGCAGGCCGCCATCGAGGCCAGCCCGGACTACGCCAAGGCGCTGGCGCTGCGCGGCATCAACGACGTGAAGAAGGTCGTGGCCACACCGCTGACCGTGGGCTACTTCGACGGCAAGGACGGGCTGAAACAGGAAGAGCGCCTGCTCAAGGTGGTGAGCTACCTCGATGTGGGCGACAACAACTACTGGGCGCACCCGATCGAGAACCTGGTGGCGGTGGTGGACCTGGAGAAGAAACAGGTCATCAAGATCGAAGACGCGGGCGTGATCCCGGTGCCCATGAAGGCCACACCCTACGACGGCAGTGCCGGCAAGGCCAGCGCGCCGCGCAAGCCACTGCACATCACCGAGCCCGAGGGCAAGAACTACACCATCACCGGCAACACGCTGCACTGGCGCAACTGGGACTTCCACATTGGCCTGAACTCGCGCACCGGGCTCTCGCTCTCGACCGTGACCTACAACGACAAGGGCACCAAGCGCAAGGTGATGTACGAAGGCACGCTGGGCGGCATGATCGTGCCCTACGGCGACCCCGACGTGGGCTGGTACTTCAAGGCCTACCTCGACTCGGGCGAGTACGGCATGGGCACGCTCACATCGAGCATCGAGCCGGGCAAGGACGCGCCAGAAAACGCGGTCTACCTCGACGCCACCATTGCCGATTTCACCGGCGCGCCGATGGCGATCCCCAACGCCATCGCCGTGTTCGAACGCCACGCCGGCCCGGAGTACAAACACCAGGAAATGGGCAAGCCCAACGTGAGCGCCGAGCGCCGCGAGCTGGTGGTGCGCTGGATCAGCACCGTGGGCAACTACGACTACATGTTCGACTGGGTGTTCGCTGAAAACGGCACCATCGGCATCAACGCGGGTGCCACCGGCATCGAGGCGGTGAAGGGTGTGAAGAGCCGCACCATGCAGGACGCGAGCGCCGCCGACGACACGAAATACGGCACGCTGCTGGACCACCACATCGTGGGCACCACGCACCAGCACATCTACAACTTCCGCCTCGACATGGACGTGGACGGCGAGGCCAACTCGTTGACCGAGATGGACCCGGTGGTGCTGCCCAACACGGCCGGCGGCCCGCGCACCAGCACCATGCAGCTCGCGCAACGCACCGTGGCGACCGAGAAGCAGGCGGCGCAGAAGTTCGACCCGGCCACGATCCGCCTGCTGAGCAACGGCAGCAAGACCAACAAGGTGGGCAACCCGGTGTCGTACCAGCTGATCCCCTACGCGGGCGGCACGCACCCGGTGGCCAAGGGCGCCAACTTTGGCAAAGACGAGTGGATCTACCACCGCCTGAACTTCATGGACAAGCAGATCTGGGTCACGCGCTACCAGGTGGGTGAGCAGTTCCCCGAGGGCCGCTTCCCCAACCGCTCCAGCAAGGACACGGGCCTGGGCCAGTTCAGCGCCGACGACCAGCCCATCGTGAACACCGACAACGTGGTCTGGCTGACCACGGGCACCACGCACGTGGCGCGGGCCGAAGAGTGGCCGATCATGCCGACCGAGTGGGTCAACGTGCTGCTCAAGCCCTGGAACTTCTTCAACGAGACGCCGACGCTGGGGCTGGTGCAGCCAGCGAAGCCCGCGAAGTAACCCGCCTTTCAAAAAAACCACGCTGCAGCATTTGGACACCTTTGCTCATCGTCCGTTGACACAGCCTCACTACATTGCACTCCACACAAGAAGGAGTGTTCACATGGACAAGTCAATGATGAAGGGCATCGCCGTGGGCGGGCTGGCGATGGTGGTGCTCGGGGCCAGCGGCGTGACGGGCTACCAGGCGCTGACAAAACCGAAGTTTGCCGACGTGGTCGCGGTGAAGGAAGTGCGCGACACGGTGGTGACGCCGCAGGAGCGCTGCGGGTACGTGCAGACGCGCCGGCAGGTGCCGGTGAAAGACGAGAACCGCCTTGCCGGCACGGTGATCGGTGGTGTGGCGGGCGGCCTGCTGGGCAACCAGATCGGCGGCGGCAACGGCAAGAAGGTGTTGACCGTGGCCGGGGCGGTGGCCGGGGGTTACGCCGGTAACCAGGTGCAAAAGAACCTGCAGCAGAACGACGTGGTCACCACCAGCGAGCGCCGCTGCAAGACCGTGAACCTCAAGTCGCAGAAGCTGGTCGGGTACGACGTGACCTACCGGCTCGAAGGCCAGGACGGCACGGTGCGCACGTCCTTCAAACCCGGCCACACGCTGCCGGTGAAAGACGGCCAGGTGGTGACCACGCCACCAACCGATCTGCGGTCATGAACCCGGGCGCTCAACGCCCTTTTGGACCACTTTTCACACCACTTCATGCTCGAGCACCGACGGCGGCCAACGCCGGGTGCCACAACACGACCACGCTGGCGAAGCCTCCATCGCATGGAGGACATGTTCCCTCTCTTTGTTGATGCGCTCCCGCGCACCCCTTCCTAGCATGGTCACTCCACGGCACATCGCCGTCTTCAGGAGTTCACCATGGGCACCGACATTTCCAGCGTCGTCGACAAGGCCTTGTTGTCCGACGCGTGGGCCTTGAAACTGCGCGAGCAGCACCTCATCGGCCCGCACATCCTGGGCATTGAAGTGACACAAGGCATTCAGTACTTTCGCGCGTCGCGCCACCTCACCGACCCCGCCGACCGCGGCCCCAACAACTCGCTGCGGCTGGTGGCCTTCAAGACCGCCTGGGTGCGGGTCTATGTGCGCGCCGGCTGGGGCGGGGCGGTGAACCTCACCGGCCACCTGCAGGTGCGCGCAATGCGCAACAAATGGTGGCTGCCGGTGTGGACCGATGTGGGCACGCTGACGCCCCAGACACCCGGTACCGTGACGGCGCAGGCCCTGCCCGACTACGCCACCGAGCGTGGCACCACCACCGCCACGCTCAACTTCATCGTGCCGGCCGAAGACATGGCCGGCACCATGAGTTTCAAGGCCAACATCTGGCGGGCCGACGACGCCAGCGCGGCCATCGTCGACACCGAAACGGTGGAGGCCGATGTCTCGCTGTTGCAGACCTTGCGCGTGCGCGGCCTGATGGTGGCCTACAACGGCCCCAACGCCGCCGGCAATGGCACGCTCAACATCGCCGCGCCCACGGTGGGCCAGCTGCAGACCACCGCGGCGTGGTCACACACCGTGTTCCCGGTGCAGGCCGACGGGGTGTTTTCGAGCGCCGGCACCGTGACCCTCACCGTGCCGCTCACCGGCTCCCCGCCCAACCCGGGCGGTTGTTCGGCGGGCTGGATCACGCTCAACGGGCAGCTCGCGGCGGCCAAGGCCAACGACGGCAACCGCACCGACGTCGTGTACTACGGCCTGCTGCCCAACGGCGTGCCCATGGGGCCGGTGATCGGTTGCGCGAGCAACGGCGTGACATCGGGTGGCGTCAACAACGGCACCACGATGGCGCACGAGCTCGGGCACTTCGCAGGGCTGCCCCACGCGCCCTGCGGCACACCGGGCAACGCCGCCTACCCGGCCTACGAACCCTACGACCCGGCCGGCACCCCGACCGCCTCCATCGGCGAGTACGGGCTCGACATCAACAACGGCGCGATCCACCAGCCCGCCGAAAAAGACTTCATGTCCTACTGCGGTCCCCGTTGGACCTCGATCTTCACGCACCAGATGCTGATCAACAACGCCATCTTCGCCCCCACATCGGTCCATCCGCGCTTCCGCATACCAGAGCTCTACGACCCGTGGCTGTGGCCCTGGGAGTACATCCCCGACCCGGCCCCGGAACCCTGGGAACACTGGAAGCACCACATCGAGGAGCTGCGCATGCGCCCCGTCATCACCCTGATCGGCACCTTCGAGCGCGACGCCTCGATCACCATGCAGCACGTGATGCGCGTGAACGCCCAGCCGACCATCGCCACCGGCGTGCCCACCCAGATGGTGGCCGAGCTGGTGGGCGCCAACGGCGATGTGCTGGCGAGCGCGCCGGTGATGCGCATCCCGGCCGACGCCCACGGCGGTGGCTGCGGGTGCGGCGGCGGCTGTGGGGGTGACGGAGAACCGCCGGTGTACGGCTTCCAGGCCATGGTGCCCGACGTGGGCCGTGGCGCGGCGCTGCGCATCGTGCACGTCGGCGCGCTGGACGACGCAGAGGGCAAGTTGCACCGCCCGCTCACCGTGGCCTGGGAACGCAAGGCGGCCGCCCGGACGGTCAAGCTGGGCGAGATCGGCGTGAAGCCCGGCCCGCGCGGCGTGACGCTCAGCTGGAAGACCGACGGCGCGGGCGCCGACGGTGCGGTGCTGAGCTGCTCGGTGCAGTTCAGCAAAGACGGCGGGCGTTCGTGGAATGGTTGTGCGGTGGGCATCACCGAGGGCAAGGTGCAGATCCCGGCCGACACGCTGCCGAGCGGCAAGGTCCAGTTCCGCGTGCTCGCGCACGACGGTTTTGACACGGCGGTGCGCACGTCGAACGCGGTGGAGATCGCGGCGCGTGCGCCCAACGTGGCCATCATGAACCCCAGCGCCGGCGCACGCGTGGAAACCGCCACGCCGATGCGTCTCTGGGCCCACGCGCAGAGCGGTTCGGGCGAGCGCATCGACGGCGAGGCCTTCGAGTGGCGGCTGGACGGCGAGACGGTGGGGATCGGGCGCGAGCTGTGGATCATCGCGCCGAAACCCGGGCCCCACGAGGTGTCGGTGGTGGTCGCCGACGGCCACATCAAGGGCGAAGCGAGCACCGCCTTCACCACCTTCGGCCCCGACCGCGACACGCCGCCCCCGCGCAAACCCGGCAAACGTGGCCGGTAGGCCAACCCCGCTCGCGCGCCTCGACCCAAGGAAAGGGAAAGGCCATGCCCGCGAGCGGGCGCGCAGGCCCCAGTTCTGGCATTCTTGGGGCCCCTCAACGGATGGAGACCCTGAATGTCACTTCTCGGAAAGGCCTGCCTGGCCATGTGGTGGGACATGGCCCCCGACATGCGGGCCGAGTTTGAACACTGGCACTCGCACGAACATTTTCCCGAACGCCTGGCGATCCCCGGCTTTCAGCGCGCCACGCGCTTCACCAGCGCCGACGGCGGCGAGGGCATCTTCGTGATGTACGAGCTGGATGCCCACGAGGTGGTGGCTTCGCCCGCCTACCTGGCCTCACTGAACGCCCCCTCGCCCTGGTCCACCAAAATGATGCCGCACCACCGCCACATGGTGCGCAGCCAGTGCCAGGTGCTGGCCAGCCGGGGCGCGGGCGTGGCCCGCCAGGTGCTCACGCTGCGGCTCTCGCCCGCGAGCGGGCGGGCCGGCGAACTCCAGGCCTCGCTGGCCGCGCGCATGCCGCTCTGGTCGGGGCAGCTGGGGCTCGCCGGGGTCCACCTGCTGCGGCACCTCCCTCCCGCCATCGCGCAGACCACCGAGCAGAAGATTCGCGGCGGCGATCAGGCGGCCGACTGGGTGCTGGTGGTCGCTGGCTACGACGCGGCGGCGCTGGACGCATGGGCGCAAACGGCCGTGTCGGACACGGCGCTGGTGGCACTGGGCGCGCGTCCCGGGCAAGTGCGCGGGCGGTACACGCTCTCGCTCTCGGCCACGCCAGACGACATGCGCTGACAGCGCTTTGGTCGCGCCCGCCATACGCAGGCCGTGATGGGGCGCATGTGGGGGCGGGTATGCGCCGAAGTGGTGGTCGGGGCGATCATCGGTGGTCTGAAAAACCGCTCTGAAAGCGCGCACTGTGAAACCCACCACCGCCAGCCTTGACCGCCTTCGAACCCTGCCGCGCGCCGAGGTGCATGTGCACCTGGAGGGCTGCTTCGAGGCCGAGATGCTGGCGCAGTGGGCCGGCCGCTTTGGCGAGCCGCTGCCCAGGCCGCTTGAGCGCCTGTTTGAGTTCGAGGGGCTGGCGGACTTCCTGCACTTTCTCGACTGGGCCTGCGGCCTGGTGCGCACGCGCGAGGAACTGGCGGAGTCGGCCTATGGCTTCAGCCAGCGCCTTGCCGCCAGCGGCACGGGCCATGCCGACCTGATCTTCAACCCCACGCACTGGCGCCACTGGCATGGCCGTCTGCCGGCCATGGTGGACGCGCTGGACGCGGGCTTTCGCGCCGCCGAACAGGACGGTCTGCCGCCGGTGGGGCTGTGCGTGAGCCTGCTGCGCACGCAGTCGGCCGATGCCGCGGCCGAACTCGTGGATGAACTCGTTCGCCAGCGCCACCCCCGGGTGGTCGCGCTCTCGATCGACGGCAACGAGGCCGCCGCCGGGCGCACCGGGCCGCGTTTTGCCGAGGCCTTCCGTCGCGCGGGCGCGGCGGGTTTGAAGCGCACGGTGCACGCGGGCGAGTCGAGCGGGCCCGAGGGCGTGCGCGACGCCATTGAGCTGCTGGGTGCCGACCGCATCGACCACGGGGTGCGTGCGGTGGAAGACCCGGCGGTGGTGCGGCTGCTGGTGGACCGGCAGATTCCGCTGGGCATCTGCCCGAGCTCGAACCTGACCCTGGGTGTTTGCGCGTCGATGGACGAGCACCCGATCGAGCGGCTGCGCCTCGCGGGCGTGCCGGTCTCCGTCAACACCGACGACCCGGCCCTGCTGGGTACCAGCCTGGAGCGCGAGTACGCGCTGTGCGCCGAGGCCTTTGGCTGGAGCGACACCGTGCTGCGCGAGGTGGCCCGCACGTCCATCGACGCGAGCTTTGCAAACGAGGACGTGAAGGCGTCACTGCGAGCGTCGCTGGCGCGCTGGTGATGGGCCGCTCGGGTAGCTAACCGAAGCTCGGCCGTTCCTCGTCGTGCCATTCCAGCACCTGCCAGTCGCCCGCCAGCGGGCCGCGTTCCACACGGGCGCGCACCGCGTCCAGCCGGTGCAGGGCACAGGGCAGCTCGTGGCCTTCGGCCGCGGGCGCGGCGGCGCGCTCCACGCTCCACACGCCGTGCTCGAAGCGGCCGAAAGCGATGTCCACATCAAGCAACGCCTCGGTCTGCGTCGGGTGGCGCTGCAGCACGCTGGCCAGGGTCTCGTCGGGCCGCAGATCGGTGGGCCAGGGCGCCAGGCGCGGGCGGTGGTGCATGAGGAACACGCCGGCCACGAGCAGGCGCTCGGCCGTGGGTTCGCCGCCCGCGCCCAGGCGGGCGAGCGCGATGCGCCGGGCGGTGGATTCGGGCAGCCGTTCCCACACTTCGAGGTAGGTCCCGTGGATGCCGGTCTCGATCACGCGCGAAGGTGTTTCAAACACCATGTGGCCGGCGTCGGGCGTGCTGCGCGGAGGCTGCATGTCGACGCTGCGTAACCAGGTGCAGACCTCGGGCCGATCCGGGTCGGGCCGGGTGATGGCGGTGGTGCCGGCGAAGCCCTGCACCTGGGCGCGGCTTTCAGGGGTGTTGCGCGCCGCGTCGGCCGGCACCCGCAGGTCGCCGTGCCACAGGCCGGTCTGCAGCCAGCGCACCCAGGTGGTGGTGTCGCGGCCCTCGGGCGTCTCCAGCAGGGTGCGCGCCCACACGCCGTGGTAGCGCTCTGGAACGACGTTCATGCGATGACCTGCGCGTGTTGCAAAGCTTCGACGACCTCGCAGGTGCTGCACACGCGGCCGAAGATGCCGCCCTCGACACCGATCATCGCGAGCGCGGGGGCCTGCAGCTCCGGCTGGCTGGCGGCGGTCGCGTCGCCCACCGTGGTGCACACATAGCCCCGGTCCACCGCCTCGCGCAGCGTGGAGTGCACGCAGACCTCGGTGGTGACGCCGCAGAGGATGAGCCGCTGCACGGCGTGCCGCCGGAGCACGCCGCCCAGGGCCGTGTTGTGAAAGGCGCCGTAGCCCGGTTTGTCGATCACGACCTCGTCGGGCAAGGGGCACAGCTCGGACACGAAGTCGTGGCCCTGCTCGCCGCGCACCAAGAGGCGGCCGAGCGGCCCGGGGCTGCCGATGGGCGCGCCGGCCGCCACGCTGCGCGCCATCTTCGCGGGCGGACAGTCCGACAGATCGGGCAGGTGGCCTTCGCGCGTGTGCACCACCAGCAGGCCGGCGGCGCGCGCGGCGCAGAGCAGGCGCCGCACCAGACAGATCACGCCGCGCATGCGGGTGATGTCGATGCCGGCCTGGTCGGCGTAGCCACCCGGGCTGCAGAAGTCGCGCTGCATGTCGATGACGATCAGCGCGGTGGGGTAGACGGTGTCAAGGGGCATGGGGTTCAGCTTCTCAGCCCTGGGGGCGGGTGAAGCCGGTGGTGATGGCCTCGGCCATGCGGCGCGCGACCTCGTCGGCGAGCAGGCGGCCCTTGGCCGCATCGGAACCCTTGGCCGATGACAGCACGCCCGAGGGCGGCACCCAGTCGGTGCGGGGCGGGTACATGTCGTAGGGCGGGAAGTCGGCCGGGCCGTCGTCGGGCAGCAGGTCCAGACGCACCAGGCTGGGGTGGTGGTGCAGCATCATGGACGTTTCGAGCACAGCCGCGTGCTCCAGGGCGAAGCCGGGGAAGCCGTCGGGGAACACGTCGCCCAGGGTCTCTGGGGTCATGAAGTCCCAGTACTCCAGGCGCATCACCTGCAGCGCACAGGCCGGGTCGGCGGCCTTGGCGTCGCGCAGGCCGAGGTCGATGCCCTCGATCAGGAACCACTGGTTCTCAAAGTGACCGTTGACGACCACGAGCTTGGTCAGGCCGTGGCGCGCGAACTCGCGCACCGCGTCGCGCACCTGGCCAATCAGCGTGGCGGCGTCCACGCTGGTGGTGCCGCAGAAGTGCTGCCCGCCGCCGCACTTGGGCTGCGACTTGTAGCCGTAGCTGAGCGTGGGCGCGACCAGCCCGCCCACACGCGCGGCGGTGTCGGCGGCCACGGCGCTGGCGAGCAGGCCGTCGGTGCCCAGCGGCAGGTGCGGGCCGTGTTGTTCGAGCGCGCCCACGGGGAGTAGCACGGGCGGTTGCTCGGTCTGGATGCGCGCCTGGTAGTCGAGCCAGGACAGTTGGTTCATCCACACGGTGGGGGGGTTCATCGGGTCTCCGGTGTCAGGTGGTGTCATGCGGTGGTGTCTGTGGTTCGAGTGGCGGGGGTTTCGGCACCGCCCCGCCGCCCAGTGCCTCCACCCCTGCCGCTGTAGCAATGAGCGCGCCACCCGCCCAGCCCAGGGGCGTGAGGCTTTCGCCGCCGAAGGCGATGGCGGTGCCGACCGAGATCAGCAGCTCGGCCAGCAGGATCAGGCCCGCACGGCTGCTCTCCAGGTGGCTCACGCCGTACTGCCAGGTCACGGTGGCGAGCAGCATCCAGCCAAAGCCGTAGGCCAGCAGCGCCAGCCACACCAGCGGCCCCATCGCCGACAGGATGGCCGGCAAGCCCGAGCCGCCAAGGCCGGTGGCCAGGGCAGAGAGCAGGCCGCAGCCGATGAAGACGCAGAAGGTTTTGGTGCGCAGGGGCACGCGGTGCGCGGCGCGGGCGATCACGTTGTTGGCGGCGAAGGCGAAACCGGCCGAGAGCGAGAGCGCGTCGACCCAGGTGAAGGCCAGCGCAGTGGAATCGCCCAGCCCCGGCCCGCCGAGCACCATCCACAGGCCCACGATGGCCGCGACCACGGCCAGCCAGCGCGTGGGCGGTATGCGCTCCTTCAGAAACAGCCAGCCACCCAGCACCGACCACACGGGCGAGAGGTAGAACAGGAACATCACGCGCACCACGTCGCCCAGCATCAGCGCGTTGACGAACGAGGTGTTGGCCCAGCCGCCCACCAGCGTGAGCGCCAGCACCAACCCCCACTGCGCGCGCCAGGCCGCGCGGTCGCGCCAGAGCAGCGCCACCGCCAGCAGGCCCACCGAGCCGTAGGTGATCAGCGCCACCAGCGGCCCGGAGAGCCCCTGCGCGATGAAGCCTTTGAGCGGCATCCACGACAGGCCCCAGAGCGAGGCGGAGAACAGCAAGACGCCGGTGGCGAGGCGGTCAGAGGGATGGGCGGGCAGGAAGGTCATGGCATGACGGAACCGCCGTTCGGCCCGAGCACCTGGCCGGTGTAGAAGCGCGCGAGGTCGCTGGCGAGAAAGAGCGCGCTGGCCGCGATCTCTTCCGGTTCGCCCAGCCGGTGCTGCGGGATCGCGAGTTCTTTCTCGACCCACTCGGCGCTCATGTGTTCCAGCGAGACCATGGCGGTCGCCACCGGGCCGGGCGCGATGGCGTTGACGCGGATCTGCTGCGGCGCGAACTCGCGCGCCAGCGACTTGGTCAGGCCGATCACGCCGGCCTTGGCCGCGCAGTAGGGCGCGTAACGCTCGCGCCCGAGGATGCCGAGGTCGGAGGCAATGTTGACGATGGCGCCGCCGCGGCGCGCCACCATGCCGGGCAGCACGGCGCGGCACACCAGAAAGACGGATTTGAGGTCGGTGCCGAGCAGGCGGTCCCAGTCGGCCTCGGTGGTGTCGAGAAAGGCCTTCTCCTGGATGATCCCCGCGTTGTTCACGAGCACGTCGATGGTGCCGACCACCGCGAGGGCGCCGTCCACCAGGCGCTGCACGTCGGCGGCATCGCTCACGTCGGCGCTGATCGCGGTGGCCTTGCCGCCCAGGGCCTGAATGGCCTGCACCAGCGAAGCGGCTTCGGCGTCTTGCCGGAGGTGGTTCACCACCACGCGCGCGCCGGCCTGCGCGAACAGCAGCGCGGTGGCGCGGCCGATGCCGGTGGCGGCGCCGGTGATCAAGGCCGTGCGTCCCTGCAACGACAGTGTGGGCAGGGTCATGGGCGTCACAGCATCACCTCGCCGTGGCTGGGCGAGAGGCACTGGCCGGTGAGCGACGCGGCGCCATCGCTCGCGAGAAACAGGAACACGCCCGCGAGATCGTCGGGTGTGAGCATCTGCGGCACGGCCTGGCGCGACAGGATCTCGCGCTCGACCTCGGCTTCGCTTTTTCCCTGCTCCAGGGCCATGGCGGCAAGCGAACGCATCGCGGCCTCGGTGCGCACCCAGCCGGGACAAACCGCGTTGACGCGGACGCCGCGTGCCCCCAGCTCCAGTGCGAGCGAGCGCGTGAGGCCGACGACCGCGTGTTTGCTCGCGCTGTAGGCCGAGAAGCCGGCCACACCGGTGCGGCCCCAGATGGAGCTCTGGTTGATCACGCTCGCACCACGCGGCAGCAGCGGCAAGAGCGCCTGCGTGAGCCGCACCATGCTGCTCACGTTGTTGTCGAGCAGGCCGGCCCAGCGCGCCATGAAACCCGCTTCGGCCCCAGCATCTGCATCCGCCAGTGGCGTGGGGTACTCGGTGCCGGCGTTGTTCACCAACACGTCGAGCTGACCAAAGCGCTCTTTCACTTTTTCCGCCACCGCCGCCACCTGGGCATCGCTGCCCAGATCGCACACGGCGCTGTGCACCTGGTGGCTGTGCAGCGCATCGACCAGCGCGTCCAGCGGCGCGGCCGCACGGTCCAGCAGCATCAGCCGCGCGCCCTGCGCCAGAAAGGCACGCGACAGCGCGCTGCCGATGCCGCCCGCCGCGCCGGTGATGAGCACGGTTTTGCCTTGCAGGCCGTAGTGCGGCGACGTCATCTCAAACTGCCGTCAGAAAAGAAACACCCACAGCCCCGATGAACCCGTCCGCGCGGCGCGGCGCACCCGGCGGCAACACCGCGCCGTAGTCGCTGGCCAGCACGCGGGTCACGCGGTGGCGGTGGTAGGCGCGCAGCAGCTCGCCCACCGTCACCACCTGGGCATTGCCCTCGGGGTACAGCTCGCGGTGCAGCCGGGGCAGCTGGTACCAGGGCGCGACGGGCCGTTCGTGATGCGCGTTGTGGAAGCCGAAGTTGAGCCAGACCAGGTTGAGCCACTTCGCGTCCAGGCCCACCACGTCACTGAAGGTGTTGGCCTGCTCGTAGGCGCGGTCGCGCAGCTTGTCTTTGGGGATCGGCGTTTCGTCGAGGATGGGGTAGGCGTCGTAGGTGTGCTGGAAGCAGTCGGCAAAGCGCAGCAGGTGCACGAACAGCAGGTAGGCCAGCGCGTACAGTGCCAGGGCCTTGAGCGACCACCAGGCGAGCAACGCCCAGGCGGTGAGCCGCACCACGGCGACCCCGATCACGCGACCGCGCGCAGCCTTCTTGCGATCCCCCATGAAGGGCAGCGCGACCACGAAGCCGCGCATGACGAACTCGACCGCCGGGATGTGCAGCCACTCCAGCGCGAGCACCACCCGCCGCACCAGCGGGCGCGCGCGCAGGAAGCCCTGCAGGTCGAAGGTGATGACGTCGGCGCGTTCGACGTGGTGGCGCATGTGCTTGCGGCGCAGGTCGTCGAAGCTGGCGTAGGCGCTGCCGTTGATCCAGCTCATGAACACCCCCCAGCGCTGGTTGGCCTGCGGCGTGCGAAAGATGGCCTGGTGCGCGAACTCGTGGATGAAGTAGGCCGACCAGGTGAGCGAGAGCGTCACCAGCAGCACGCCGAGCACGTTGAGCGCCCAGTGCGCCTGCCCGAGCAGGGCGATGCCCAGCGGCCAGCCGAGCACGGTGAAGCTGAGGGCGGCGGTGTTGGGCCACACGCCGTCGACGTGACGAAAAAGGGATGGCATGGTTGCGGCTCCAGAGAGGAACACAGGCTTGGCGCGCCGGCCGTCGCGCGAGGCACGCGCGGGGCCGGGCGGTAAAGGCTTGGGACTTACTTGGCGAGGGCCTTGACGAGCGAGGCGTCGAAGGTGGCTTCGGTGGCCGGGGCGGTCTTGATCTGGCCCTTGGCCACCAGCAGCTGGCCGATGATCTCGCCGCTGGCGTAGTACGAGGTGGTTTCCTTGGCCTTCACGAAGGCCTTGGGCATCTCGGCCAGCGGGATGTTGTACACGCCGCTCATCTGCTCCTTGGCTTCCTTGGCGGAGACGCCCATGAACTTGCCGATGATCTTGGCCGCGTCGTCGGGCTTGGCCTTCATGTAGGCCAGGCCGTCGAGGTAGGCCTTCATGATGCCGGTGATCTCGGTCGGCTTGGCCTTGATGACCTTGTCGTCGAACACCAGCACGTCGGCGATCAGGCCGGGCGCGTCTTTCGACGAGAACACCACCTTGAACTTCTTGCCGCCGCCCTGGCCGAGCACCTGCGACAGGCTGGGTTCGTAGGTCACGCCGATGGGCAGCGCGCCCGAGGCCATCGCGGCCGGCACGGCCTCGGGCGTCATGCTCACGGGGTTGATGTCCTTCTCGCTCAGGTTCACGGTCTTGAGCGCGTAGGAGAGCAGGAAGTCACTCGGCGAGAGCGGGTTGTAGCCAACCTTCTTGCCCTTGAAATCGGTCACCTTGCTGATGCTGCCGTCGGCCACGATGGCGTCGCCGCCGTTGGAGTAGTCGATGGGCATGACCACCTTCATGGCCTTGCCGCCGGCCACCTGGCCCACCACTTGGTCGTAGGTGAGCATGCCGCCGTCGACCGCGCCCGAGGCGATGGCGGCGGGGATCAGGGCCGGGTCGCTGAAGACCTGCAGCGAGACCTTGAGCTTCTGTTTCTTGTAGAGGTCGAGCGCGTCGGCGACGTAGAACGGGCCGTAGCCGATCCAGACCACGGTCGCGATTTTCATCTGCGTCTGCGCGAAGGCCGAGGCGGTGGCCAGGGTGAGCGCCGCGCCCACGGCCGGCTTGAGCCAGCGCCCCAGCGGGGACGGCGAAACAGAAGAGGAAGAGAAGAGGCCTGCCAATGTCATGTGAAGCTCCGGTGGTGGATGAAAGGCGCAGGGAGAACACGATCAGACGTCGTTCTCCCGGGCTTTTATCCCTCCGTGGAGCCTGCGATCAGGCCGGACCACTCTCGGACCAGACCCCACGTTTGACGGTGGACGGAACCCTAGTGGACCTACGCACGAGCCGCTGCCAACCACGTGCAGACCGCTCTCCATGCTGCAACGGTCAATGCATGGAGCGTGCCAGGGCTTGAGCGCCCACTTTCGCCGGGATCGGGGCGCTCGCGCACCAAAGCGCAGCACACCGTGGCCGCACGCCCGGGTTCAAGGCCTGATGTTGGTGCGCCGCCTGCGGGTTCACCCGGGCGTTCGCGCCGTGGCCGCCGATGTCATGATTCAGATGAATCCGCACCCGCCTCCGGTGCGCGCCGGGCATCCCCGCCGATGCGTCCCTCTTCCCGCGAGAATCCCATGCCCCGCTTCGCCGCCAACCTGACCATGCTCTACAACGAGCACGCCTTCCTGGACCGTTTTGCCGCCGCGGCGGCCGACGGTTTCCAGGGGGTCGAATACCTGTTCCCCTACGCCTTTTCCGCCAGCGACATCGCCCAGCGCCTGGCCGACCAGGGCCTGCAGCAGGTGCTGTTCAACGCCCCGCCGGGCGACTGGGACGCGGGTGAGCGTGGCCTGGCCTGCCTGCCCGGGCGCGAGGCCGAGTTCCGCGCCGGTGTGGCGACAGCCCTGGACTACGCGCAAGCCCTGGACTGCCCGCGCATCCACGTCATGGCCGGCCTGGCGCCCGCCGGGGTCGAACGCGCCGCGCTGCAGGCCACCTACGAAGCCAACCTGGCCTGGGCCGCCGGGCAGGCCGCCAGCGCCGGGCGCGATGTGCTGATCGAACCCATCAACACGCGCGACATCCCGGGCTTCTTCCTCAACCGGCAAGACGAGGCGCACCGCACCGTGCAGGCCATCGGCGCGCCCAACCTGAAGGTGCAGTTCGACCTCTACCACTGCCAGATCGTCGAAGGCGACGTGGCCATGAAGATCCGCCAGTACCTGCCCACCGGCCGCGTGGGCCACTTCCAGATCGCCGGTGTGCCCATGCGCCACGAGCCCGACCTGGGCGAGCTGAACCACCCCTACCTGTTTGGCGTGATCGACGAGGTGGCCGCCGCCTGCGGCTGGCAGGGCTGGGTGGGCTGCGAGTACCGGCCAGCGCGCGGCGCGGTGCCCGGCGGCACCTCCGCCGGCCTGGGCTGGCTGAACGCAGCCGCCTGATGTTCTCGGGTGTCCCCAGGCTGCTGAAGTCGGCGTTTTTGAAGAGGGCCTGAATGCCCGAGACCGCGCAATAATGCGTTGGGTTCTGGTACTGTTCCGTCTCGCACATCCGGAGCGCCCATGGCCAACCAACACTTCGAGGTCATCATCCTGGGTGCAGGTGTCTCCGGCCTGACGGCAGCCCACGAGCTGCTGCCCTCGACGAAGCGCCTGGCCATCATCGAGGACTACCCCAGTGCCGGGGGCAACCACCTGTCGACACACATGGGGGGCTGCAGCTTCGATGTCGGCGCCATCTTTTTCTGGTCGGACAGCCCCCTGCTCCAGATGTTCCCCGGCATCGAGGCCCACTGGTCGCCCGTCAACTACAGCATCGCCCGCGTCACACCCCAGGGCGACGTGCGCGCCTACCCGTTCGACGCGCGGGGCGAGCTGGGTGCGCGGCCCTGGCGCTACCGCTTCGCGGTGCTCGCCGATGTGCTGGCCCACAAGCTGTTCCATCACCACAAGGCCTCGGCGGCGGATTTCGCCAAGGCCTACATGGGCGCCATGCTGTTCCACGACAGCGGGCTGGCGGACTACATGCGCCGCTTCTACGGTTTTTCGGCCGAGGAGATCAGCTACCCGTTCGCGCTTCGGCGCATGAAGTGGATCGCCAAGAACGCCGGCGTCGCACCGCGGGCGTTGCGCCTCGTGCGCTCGGCCGGTCAGCGGCTGGGGCTGGTGGAGCGCCCAGCGTCCCTGCGCTGTTTCGCCCGGTCACCCGAAGGTTTTCAGGGCATGTACGGCCATGCCGTGGCGTGCCTCCAGGCCTCGGGCGCCGAGGTTTTTCTGAACGCGGGCACGTCGTCGGTCCGCAAAACACCGGAAGGTTTTGAGGTTTGCACCGCTGCCGGCACGTTCACCGCCACGAGACTGATCAGCACGCTCCCGCTGGTCAACATCACGCGCCTGCTGGGGCTGGACGCCACGAACGCACCCGCGTCCACCTCGCTGGTCACGGCGTGCTTCCGGTTTCGCGGCCAGCGGAATTTCACAGCGCTGATCCTGCACAACTTTGCGGCCGACGGCCTGTGGAAGCGGTTGACGGTGCACTCCGACTACCACGGCCCGGTGGACGGGTGGGCGTTCTTCAGCGTGGAGGTGTCGGTGCGCGGCCCCTTGCCGTCGATCGACACCATCGTCACCGACTTCCGGACCACCACGGCCCGCGCCGGCCTGCTCGACGGCGAGCTGGAATGCCTGGGCAGCTTCGTGACGGACTTTGCCTACCCGGTGTACGACCAGGCGGCCGATGCGCGCAAGGCGGCGCTGTTGCAGTCGCTGACGGCGCTGGGCATTGAAAGCCTGGGCCGCCAGGGCGGCTTCGACTACATCCCGTCGACCACGGAGGCGGTGGCGCTGGCGCGAGCCCGGTTGAAGGTGGGGCCGAGCGTGGCCGCTTGATACGGCGTTGCAACGAAGTCATACGTTTGAAGGCAACGCCGCATGAGGCTGCAACGCCCGCTCAGCGCAGCGCCAGCGAATCCCGCTTCCAGGCAGCGTCGGGCCAGCGCGCGAACGGACCCAGCGCGTCGGGCTCGAAGGCGGTGCGCTGCGGGGTGAGGGTGCTCAGCTCCACCACCTCGAAGCGTCGCACCGTGCGGCCTTCAGCGATGGCCTCGCGCGCCACCAGCATCTGACGTCCGCCGGGCACCCAGCCGGCCAGCTCGGCGTAACCCAGACCGGGGTTGAGTGCGGCGGGCGGCAACACCTCGACGGTCCAGCCCTGCGCGGTTTTGCGGAACACCCAGAGCTCGCGCCAGCCGTCCACCGGCTGCACCGCGAGCGCGGCGGCGTTGCCTTCGCGGTTGACCGAGGCCGACGCGGGCCAGACCACGCCCCAGGAGCAGCGCTCGGCCAGCGGCTGGGCGTTTTTCTGGCGCGGATCGATCAGGCTGGCGCAGGTCTGGCCGTCGTCTGTCTTGCGGGTGGTGATGCTGAGTGCGGCGGCGGGCGCCACGCCGCTGCCGGCGGCCCAGCGCACGGCGTTGGCGCGCAGGGCGGCTTCGGTGTGGCGGGTGAGGTCGTCATCGGCCAGCTCGGTGCGGTCCACGCGGGCGATGGCTTGCAGCGCGCGCTCGGCGGCGCTGCGGGCGGCGGCGACGTCCCCCCGTTGGGCGCGGGCGAAAGCCAGGCCGCTCCAGACGCCGGCCTGCCGGGTGGCGAGGCGGGCGCGCCAGTGGGCGGCCAGGGTGGTGGTGGGGACGCGGTCGAGCAGGCTGGCGCGGGCCTGGTCGGCGGCCTCGCGCTCGCTGGGCCGGGCCTGGGGGTTCTGGCAGTCAGGGCGGGTCAGCGCGAGCGCGGCGCGGGCCTGCTGCTCGGCGCTGGCGGCGGGCAGGGCCAGCAGGCGGCGGTGGGCGTCGCCTTCGTAGCACAGGCGCACGCGCTCACCGTCTTCGATGCTCTGGAACGTGACGCCGTGGCGCCGGGCCACGTCGAGGTGGGCGGTCAACATCGCCTGGTCTTGCGCACGCTGCGCGCCTTGGGATGCGCGCTCGGCGAGGCGCTCGGCCTGGCGGCCGATGGCGTCGAGCACCTTGGCGCCGTCGGGGCCTTGCAGCGCGGCGGCAGGCAGGGCCTGGATCGCGGCGGCGGCGAGCGCGAGGCCCAGGGTTTCGGAACCCGGCTGTTCGCTCACGAAGCCCAGCAGCGCCAGCAGCTCGGGCGCGGCCTGCGCGCCGCTGCCCACACGCAGCAGTTGCGAGCGCTTCACGTATCCACCGCGTTCGCGCTGGTGGTCCCAGACCTGCACGAAGTCGCCGCGTTCGGCGCGGACCTCCATCACCTCGCCGCGCCAGAACACGGTCTGCGCGGCGGCGCTGTCGCGCGGGGCGGCGCGCAGGGTGACGGCGTCGCGGGTCACCAGGGCCACGGCCGCCACCGGCTCGGCGGCGCGGGCCGAGACACACACCACACCGACCAGTGCCGCCACCACCGCGGCGGCCAGCAGAAAGTTGCCAAGCTGTTTCATGCTCACTGCTCCGCGCTGTCGGCTGGCACGTCAGAAGCGGCGGTCTGCGCCCGCGCCACGCTGCCGAGCAGGTTGTTGCCGATGAAGCCGCCCTGCGAGGGCGAGGCGATGATGACCTGCACCTTGTCGCTCAGGCGGTCGGCCATGGTCTTCTGGATCAGCAGCGGGTGCTTGGTGATGAGCGCGCCTTCGGCGGCCATCTGCTCAGCGTTGGCCTTGCCCACGCGGGTGAGGCGGTAGGCCTCGGCGTCGGCGAGCTTCTGCCGCGCCTCGGCCTCGCCCGCGGCTTCGATGCGGCGTGCCTGCGCTTCGCCCTCGGCCTGCTGCACACGGCTCACGCGGTTGGCCTCGGCTTCGAGCTTGCGCTGCTCGATCTGGCGCTGCTTGAAGGGCAGCACGTGTTTCATCGCTTCTTCCTGCGCCTTGGCGGCGATCACCTGCTCACGGCCCGCGGCTTCGGCGGCGATCTCGCGGCGGGCCTTGTCGGCGCTGGCGGTGAGTTCACTTTCTTTCACCTGCTTCTCGCGCAGCTCCAGCGTGTAGCGCATCTTCTCGGCCGAGAGGCCTTCGGTCAGCAGCACCTCCATGCCGCGGCGGTAGTCCTCGGGCAGGTCGATCTTGCCGATGTGGATGGAGCGCAGCAGCAGGCCGTCGGCCGCGAGTTTGGTGCGGATCTGGCCTTCGATCTCCTGCTCGATCTGGGCGCGTTGCGACGAGAAGATCTCACGCACGGTGTGGCGCGCGATGATCTTGTAGACCGTGGACTGCACCGCCGGTTCGACGATCTGGGTGTCGAGCCGCTCGGGCAGCGACGCGGCTTTGGCGGCGGTCAGGCGCGCCGGGTCGATGGCGTAGCGCACGCTCAGGTCGAGGCCGATGGACAGCCCTTCAACCGACTGCGCGGGCGAGGGGCCGTCGGCGCTGGCCATGCTGGCGGCGTGCCAGGTCTGGTCTTGCAGCGGGTAGCGGGCCACCTGGTACAGGCCGGGCAGGGCCCACACCGGGCCGCTGCGCCAGACGGTGGTGTCGCCCGTGAGCTGGTTGGTGCGCAGCGCGAGGTGGCCGGGGGCCAGCTGCTGCACCGGCGGGTGCTTCACGATCAGGTAGCCGGCACCGAGCGCCGCCGCCGTCACGCCCAGGGTCAAAAGCAGTGGCCGCAGCGGCAGGGTGGGCAGTGGACGCCCGGAGGGCGCCGCGTCGCCGGTGGCCGCTCCGGGGGCGGCACGGCGGACCAGACGGGCCAAGGCAACACGGACGGAACGGGTCAGGGACTTGAGACGCAGCAGCATGGAATTTCTCCGGTGGTTTCTGGCCAACCCAACCGCGGGTTCGCCATGCCCTGCATCGTTCCCGGAAGGCGCGGAAGTCTCAATGCGGTCGCCGGGCGGGTTCACCGCCGGCCCCGGAAGAAAAACTCACAGCGGCCCGCGCAATGGCGCTTCGATAATGGGCGCCATGCACACCATCGCCGTCATCGAGGACGACCGCCCCACCAGCCACCAGCTCGCGGGCTGGATCAAAGCCGCACGCCCGGAGCTGACGGTGCACCAGTGGTTCGACCGCGACAGCGCCGAGGCCGCCCTGGCGCGTGAGCGCTACGACCTGGTGGTGCTGGACATCGAACTCGGCCGCGAACGGCACGCGGGTGTGGCCCTCATCAACACCATCAACAAGCTGCACCAGGGCACGCCGGTGCTGGTGGTCTCGGCCATGCCGGCCGCCATCTACCGCAGCATCATGAAGGCGCTCGACGCCTGGGACTACCTGCAGAAAACCAGCTTCGACGAGGCCGAGTTCGTCGAGACCTTTCTCGACATCCTGCGCACGGCGAAGGCGCAGAAGACGGCCGAGCCCGCGCCCGCCGCCGACGAGCTGAGCCTGGACCCGCTCTGGCAACGAAGCCCGACCTGGCGCGGACAGCGCATCAACCTGCCGCTGACCGCGCAGCGCATCCTCGCCACGCTGGTGCAAAAGAAGGGCCAAACCGTGAGCTACGAGGAGCTGTACGAGGTGGTCAAGAGCGGGCGCAACCGCGACAACGTGCGCAAGCACGTGAGCAGCATCCGCGACGCCTTCCGCGACCTCGACCCCACGTTCGACGCGATCGAGAACGTGCCCATGCGCGGCTTTCGCTGGGCACGATGAAGTTCGGCCCGCTCGACCTGCCTTCGCTGCCCGCGCTGGCGCTGCCGCGCCTGCCGCTCTCGGCCTTCCGCCGTCGCATCGTTTTTCACGGGGTGTTCCTGCTGCTGGCGCTGGCCGTGGTGGTGCTGGCGCTGACGCTGCTGGCCGAAGAGAAGCAGCGCGCCCGCGAGCGCTACGAGGCGGGTTTCCACCAGACGCTGTCGACCATGGCGGCGCAGCTGCGCCACCCGACCGGGCAGCTCGCGCTGATCAACGCCGACGCGGCGGCGCCCTCGGGCGCGGGGCTCACGCCGGTGGTGCTGCCGTTTTCAGCGCTGGACTATTCCGACCCGTTCAAGGCGCGGCAGGCGGTGGAGATGAGCGGCTGCGCGGTGCACTGGCCCGACGACGGCGGGCAGCTCTGCGTGGGCGTGGGCAACAGCGCCTACGCGGGCGGCGTGGTCTACCTCGTGGCCGATCTGGTGCTGCCGCCGGCCGTGGCGCGCGAGCCTGGCACGCTGGACCTGGGGCCGGTCAGCCACGCGGTGATCCGCGCCGACACCGCCCACGGCACGGAGCGCTGGGTGGCGCCGTTCGAGGCGCCGGGCGACGCCCCCGCACAAGACGGCGAGGGCGGCCTGCGTGGCCGCCTGACCGGTTTCCGGGGCGAAGGCGCGGCGCTGGTGAAAGGCTCGCTGCCGGTGCGTGATTTCCGGGGCTGGCTGTGGCAGGAGCCTGGCTGCGCCTTGCCCGACCAGGCCTTGCCCGGCTGCACACGCCGCACGCTGCTGTCGCTGCGCGTGCCCATCGAAACCTGGCGCCAGGCGCTGTTCACCACGCCGTCGCGCAGCTGGCCACCCGCGAACCTGAACCAGACCCGGCTGCAGCTGCAGTGGCTGGGCGCCGACGGGCGGGTGTTGTTCGACAGCGCGCGGACCGACGCGGTGTTGCCCTTTTCACTCCAGCACCTGGGCTCCACGCTGGCGGGCGGCGAGGTGCTGCGCATCGAGCGCCTGGGCAGCGGGGCGCCCCAGCTGGTGACGCAGCTGCGCGGGCAGGACAAGGGCACTGACGTGGCCGCGCCCTGGCTCACGCGCCTGATCCTGCGCCTGCCCTCGGCCGACACCCGCACGCAGGTGCAGGCGCAGGAAACGGTGGCCACCTCCAGCGGGCGTTACCAGCTCAGCCTGAGCGGTGAACTCGCGAGCGTGGACCGGGACCTGAGCGCGGGCGCCACGCGCATGAGCGGTTTCGTGGGCGCGATGCTGGCGGCCATCGTGCTGGCCTGGCTGGTCATCGAGGTCGGCCTGATCCGCCGCGTGGCCACGCTCACGAAACGCGCCGCCGCGCTGCGCTACAACATGCAGGATCCGCAGATCGAGCGCCGCCTGGGCGAGCTGGACGTGAGCGACCTGGGCGGGCGCGACGAGCTCGGCATCCTGGCCAACACGCTGGCCACGCTGCTGGAGCGCATCAAGGAGGGCGTGCGGCGCGAGCACCTGCGCAACGAACAGGAGCGCGACATGTGGCACGCCGTGGGCCACGAGATCATGTCGCCGCTGCAGTCGCTGATGGTGCTGCACGGCGACGCCGCCGACCCCAGCCACCGCTACGTGCACCGCATGCAGCAGGCGGTGCGTGTGCTCTACGGCAGCGCCTCGCCGAGCGAGGCCATCACCTCGGCCTCGGTGGAGGTGGACACGCTGGACCTGAACCAGTTTCTGCGGCACGTGGCGGCCAACGCGCCGTACGCGGGCATTCAGAACGTGGTCTTCGACGCCGCCGCTGCACCGGTGTGGGTGCAGGCCAGCGAGCACTCGCTGGAAGACGTGGTGACCCACGTGCTGCGCAACGCCGACCGCTACCGCCCGGCGGGCACGCCCATCACCCTCACGCTCGACGACCGCGGCGCCATGGCCGGATTCGCCATCCACAACACCGGCCCGGCCATCGAGCCCGAGCGGCTGGACACGATTTTTGAATACGGCGTGACCGACGCCAGCGCCCCCGGCGAGAGCCGGGGCCAGGGCCTGTTCGTGGCGCGCACCTACATGGCGAAAATGGGGGGCACGATCACCGCGGCCAACGCCGACGGCGGCATGCGCTTCGTCCTCCACCTGCCCCGCGCCACCCCACTGGCCTCCACATGAACCGCATCGCCGTCATCGACTTTGAAACCACCGGCATCTCGCCCGGCATGGGCGACCGCGCCACCGAGGTGGCCATCGTGATCAGCGAGGGCGACCGCATCGTAGACCGCTACCAGAGCCTGATGAACGCGAGCGTCTACATCCCCGGCTTCATCACGCAGCTGACCGGCATCACCAACGCCATGGTGCAGGCCGCGCCCCCCGCGACACAGGTGATGGCCGAGGCGTCGCGCTTTGTCGGCGACGTGCCGATGGTGGCGCACAACGCCTCGTTCGACCGCCGCTTCTGGCAGGCCGAGCTGGCGCTGTGCGGCCAGCCGGCGTTGCAGCCCTTTGCCTGCACGGTGCTGCTGTCGCGCCGGCTCTACCCCGAGGCGCCAAGCCACAAGCTGGGTTCGCTGGTGGACCGCTTCGGCCTGCCGCGCACGGGCCAGGCCCACCGCGCGCTGGCCGACGCCGAGATGGCCACCGAGCTGCTGCACCGCATGCGCCACGACCTGCGCACGCGCCACGGCGTGGCCAACCCCGACCACAGCTACCTGATGGGCCTGCAGCGCTGCACCAAGGCCGTCGTGGCCAAGCTGCTGGCGCGTCCCACCGTGCCAAAGGGTGCCTTGAGCGCCCGCTGACCGCCGCCCATCAGCCGACGGACCTTCGCCCGGAGGCCCGTGCTACGATTTGCGCCATGCAACGCCGCACAACCCTGTCCACCCTATCGCTAAGCCTAGTGCTCGGCCGGGGTCTGCCTGCGTTCGCCTCTCTTGTTGCCTGAAGCGCAACACCCGACTTCCCCCAGACCCCGGCCCACGAACCAGCCTCCATTGCGATGGAGGGCTGAAGGGGATGTCGCTTTTGTTTTTTCAGCCCCCCCGATTCGTGGAGCCGCTCATGATTGCCCATCCCGCCCGCAAGTACCAGGCCTTTGCCCCCGTCGAGTTGCACGACCGCACCTGGCCATCCCATTCCCTCACCCAGGCCCCCATCTGGTTGTCCACCGACCTGCGCGACGGCAACCAGGCCCTGTTCGAGCCCATGAACGTCGAGCGCAAGATGAAGCTCTTTCAGGAGCTGGTGCGCATCGGCTTCAAGGAGATCGAGGTGGGTTTTCCGGCCGCCTCACAGACCGACCACGACTTCGTGCGCCGCCTCATCGACGAAAACCTCGTGCCCGATGACGTGACGCTGATGGTGATGACGCAGTCGCGCGCCGATCTCATTGAGCGCACGGTAGACGTCATGCGCGGCGCTCCGCGCGCCATCGTGCACCTGTACAACGCCACCGCCAGGGTCTGGCGCCGCGTGGTGTTCGGCATGAACGTGACGCAGGTGATGGCCTTGGTGCAGGACCACGTGTCGCTCCTCAAGCGCCTCACCGACGCCCGGCCCGAGACACGCTGGACCCTGCAGTACTCGCCCGAGACCTTCAGCGCCACCGAGCTGGAGGTGTCGCTCAAGGCCTGCCAGACGGCCATCGCCGCCTGGGGTGCGGGCCCCGGGCGCGAGGTGATCATCAACCTGCCCAGCACGGTGGAAAACGCCACGCCCAACGTGTTCGCCGACCAGATCGAGTGGATGCACCGGCACCTGAGCCCACGCGAGCACATCGTGCTCTCGGTGCATCCGCACAACGACCGCGGCACCGGCGTGGCCGCGGCCGAGCTGGCCATGCTGGCCGGGGCACAGCGCGTGGAAGGCTGCCTGTTCGGCAACGGCGAGCGCTGCGGCAACCTCGACCTGGTCACGGTCGCGCTCAACCTCTACACCCAGGGCATCCACCCGGGCCTCGACTTCACCGACATCAACGGCGTGGCGCGCGTGGCACAGGCCTGCACGGGCCTGCCCGTCCACCCGCGCCACCCCTACGCGGGCGACCTCGTGTTCACCTCGTTCTCGGGCTCGCACCAGGACGCGATCAAGAAGGGCTTTGCGGCGCACGATCCCCAGGGCCTGTGGCAGATCCCCTACCTGCCCATCGACCCGGCCGATCTCGGCCGCACCTACGACAGCGTGATCCGCGTCAACAGCCAGTCGGGCAAAGGTGGCATCGCCTTTCTGCTGGAGCGCGAGCGCGGCGTGGTGATGCCCCGGCGCATGCAGGTGGAGTTCAGCGCGGCCGTGCAGCGCCACACCGACGCCAGCGAAACCGAGATGAGCGGCCCCGCGCTTTGGGCGCTGTTCCAGACCACCTACCTCAACCCGGGCACCGCGTTGTCAACCGTGGCACAGGCCATCACCTGCCACGCGCACCGCCTGTCGGAGGACGGCCAGGGCATCGAGCTGGACGTCACGATCGAAGGCCTGCGGCAGACGCTGCAAGGGCAGGGCAACGGCCCGATTGCCGCCACCGTGGATGCCCTGGGCCTGCCGCTGGAGGTGCACGGCTACGAGGAACGGGCCACCGGCGCGGGGGCGCAAGCACAGGCCCTGGCCATCGTGGAGGCGGGGCTCGCCGGCACCCCGGGCGCGACCTTTGGCGTGGGCCTGGACAGCAACATCGTCACCGCCTCGGTGCGAGCCGTGTTGAGCGTGGCCAACCGCCTGGTGGCGCCTCCTCGCACGGCTTCGGCGGCGGTCGCCACTGCTGAGGGCTGATCCGGTCGGGCGACACGGTGGGCCTGCGATGGCCCATCCGTTACCCTTGTCACCCATGCGCCGCGTTCTGCCCTGCCTCGCCCTGACCGCCAGCCTGCTGATCGCGGGCTGCGGCAGCGCGCCCCCGTCGCGCGGGCCGGCGTACCGCGCGCTGTCGGCCGAGCAGTCGAGCGACATCGCCATCCACGCGCTGGGGCTGGTGGGCACGCCCTACCGCTACGGCGGCAACACGCCGGACAGCGGCTTCGACTGCAGCGGCCTGATCGGCTACGTCTACAAGAGCCGCGCCGGCATCGCCCCGCCGCGCACGGTGGCGCAGCTGTCCGGCTTCGGCGAGCCGGTGGACACCGACGACCTGCGCACCGGCGACTTGGTGATCTTCGGCAGCGGCCGGCCCTTTCACGCGGGCATCTACGTGGGCGAAGGCCGCTTCGTGCACGCGCCGTCCACCGGCGGCACCGTGCGGCTGGACCGCCTCAACAACGTGTATTGGGCGCGCCAGCCCACCGCCTTCCGCCGTCCCTGAGATGGGACACCCCGCCGCGTTTCACGCGTGGCGGGTAGCTGGCCCGCGGTGGCCACGCGACAATACCGGGCTATGACCATGCACGCCCACCGCCCCGCCACTCCCTTGTCCACCCACGACACCACCCGTGTTGACGACCTGCGCATCGGCGCGGTGCGACCGCTGATCACGCCCGCCCTGCTGCAGGAATGGTTGCCGACGCCGCCGGCCGCGCAGGCGCTGGTTGAGCGGAGCCGCACCGCGCTCTCGCGTGTGCTGCACGGCCAGGATGACCGCCTGATCGTCGTGGTCGGCCCCTGCTCCATCCACGACCACGACCAGGCCATGGCCTACGCGCGCGGGCTGAAAGAACAGGCCGACGCGCTGGGCGACGCGCTGCTGATCGTCATGCGCGTGTACTTCGAAAAACCGCGCACCACGGTGGGCTGGAAGGGCTACATCAACGACCCGCACCTGGACGGCAGCTTCGCCATCAACGAAGGCCTGGAGCTGGCGCGCCAACTGCTGCTGGACGTGCTGGCCGTGGGTCTGCCGGTGGGCACCGAGTTCCTGGACCTGCTGTCGCCCCAGTTCATCAGCGACCTCGTGAGCTGGGGCGCCATCGGCGCGCGCACGACAGAAAGCCAGAGCCACCGCCAGCTGGCCAGCGGTCTCTCGTGCCCGGTGGGTTTCAAGAACGGCACCGACGGCGGCGTGAAGGTCGCGAGCGACGCCATCCAGGCCGCGCAGGCGCCCCACGCCTTCATGGGCATGACCAAGATGGGCCAGGCCGCGATCTTCGAAACCCGTGGCAACGCGGACTGTCACGTGATCCTGCGCGGGGGCAAGGCACCCAACTATTCAACCGCCGATGTCGACGCCGCCTGCGCACTGCTGAAGGCAGCCGGCCTTCGCGAGCAGGTCATGATCGATGTCTCGCACGCCAACAGCAGCAAGCAGCACCGCAAACAGATCGAGGTGGCGGCCGACGTGGCGCAGCAGATCACGGCCGGCGACGCGCGCATCACCGGCCTGATGATCGAGAGCCACCTCAATGAAGGCCGGCAGGACATCGTGCCCGGCCAGCCACTGCAACACGGCGTGAGCGTGACCGACGCCTGCATCAGCTTGGAGCAGACCGTGCCGGTGCTGCAGGGCCTGGCGGCAGCGGTGCGGGCGCGTCGGGCGCGCACACCGGGCTGACGTCCCCTCTCGCCCTGACGGGCGGCTGCGTCAATGTCTACAGGGGGTTTCACCCCCGACGCCCATGTTCTGACTAGAGTGCCGTCGGCCCAGGCATCGCCCGGGCCTTCATCCATTCAGACACAGGAGGGTTGCATGCCAGTTTTTGATCTCACGGGCCGCAGGGCATTGGTCACCGGAGGTGCCCGGGGCCTGGGCGCCGGCATGGCGGTGGCGCTGGCCGCCTCTGGGGCTGCCGTGATGATTGGCGATGTGCTGGAAGACGAGGGCCGGGACACGGCCAGCGCGCTGACCACCACCGGCGCCCAGGCGGCTTTCGTGCACCTGGACGTGACCGACGAAGCCAGCTGGCTCACGGCCGTGAGCGCCACACACGCCGTCCTGGGCGGCTTCGACATCCTGATCAACAACGCCGGCATCGAGGAGACCGCCCTGGTGACCGAGATTGAGCCCGAGGCACTGCGCCGCATGCTCGACGTCAACATCGTGGGCACGGCGCTGGGTCTCAAGCACGCCTTTCGCGTCATGCGCCCGGGCGGCCTGGCCGGGCAGGGCGGCGTGGTGGTCAACGTGTCGTCGGTGGCGGCCACCATCGCCTTCCCGGCGATCGCGGGCTATTCGGCCACCAAATCGGCGGTCGACCGGCTCACGCGCGTGGCGGCGATGGAGTCGGGCAAGCTGGGGTATGGGGTGCGGGTGAACTGCGTCTACCCGGGGCTGGTACCCACCGACATGGGCATGAAACTGGCGGGCGACGTGGTCACGGCGGGGCTCTTCGCCACGCCGGAAGAAGCCGTCGGCGCGATCATCGAACAGACGCCGCTTGGGCGCCTGGGCACCGTGAGCGAGATGGCCGACGCGGTGGTCTTCCTGTGCTCCGACGCCTCGCGCTTCATCACCGGCGTGGGCCTGCCGGTGGATGGTGGCATGGGCATGTGAGCCCAACCGCCCCTGAAGGAGCGGCACTTCGATCAGCGCGGTTTGCGCGGAACGATGGGGCCGCGGCCTTCGATGTGGCGGAAATTGATCCGACCCTTGGTCAGGTCGTAAGGCGAGAGCTCCAGAGAAACCCGGTCACCCGCGAGGATGCGGATGTGGTTCTTCTTCATCTTGCCGGCGGAGTAGGCGATCAGCTGGTGACCGTTGTCCAGCGTCACACGAAAGCGCGTGTCGGGCAGCACCTCGTTGACGATGCCCATCATGTCGATCAGTTCTTCCTTGGCCATGTGAGGCTCCTTTGCTTCAAATACAAATCTGAGGCGCCGCAGCGGCACCGGGGCGGGCGCGAGCGCGCAGTGCGTCGTTCACCCAGTCAATACCCTGCGCCACGGCGTAATCTGCCGCAGCGTCGTGGGTCGCGAAATCATCGTGGAAACGCATGACACGGGCGGTACAAGCGCTGCCGGAACCGCTGGCGATGGACACCTGAGCGGCAAAACGCCCGCTGTCCAGCGGGCGAGAGCCAGCCGCAATGCGGTACTGGCCCAAGGTGAGAGAAGAAAGACCTTGCGAAGGCGTGGTCGTGGAAATCGTATGAATCATCAAAAACATCAAAGGGCCAGGATCGCCGCCTCAGCAGCCATACCTGTTGCGCCCGAACAAACACATGTGGCAGCCCCAGGCGCCGGGGTGCCCGACTGAAAAAACCAGGAACCGCCAGGATGCAAGACAGAGCAGGCAACCCGTCGGTACCAGCGCACGACCCTCGGCAGGGGCATCGGCACAACAGCAGGGAAAGGATTTGCGACGTTACCGCCCTCGACAGAGGGAGCGGAGCAGGCGCGGCTCGCGATGGAGGGGCTGGACCGGCCACCCCTCTGCCGGGGGTGGTGCGTCAGGGCATCTTCAGACGCTTGACGTGCGCGGTCGCCCAAGGCGAACCCGGTAATGTACCACGATGTGGAAATTGTGTCAGCAATGCAAGCGGAACTGCTGATCTCTGGCGTTCTTGCGCTCAAACCGCACCCGGTCCTGTTCGCCTGGGGGCAAGGGATGCCTGGCGTAGGCGTCCAGCGCGGCGATCTCTTCCTTGAGGCGCTTGCAACGCCAGGCTTTGTCATCGGGCACCCGGGCCGCCGGGGTCACGCCGCCTTGGGGGATGGGTGGCGGGGTAAGTTCGGCCATGCGGTTGTCTGCGAACGCAATCTGGTCTGCCAGGGAAACGTCTGCCGGTACGGTGTAAGCCCGGACAACGTACGCCCCGCGGTGCTGGCAGTGCACACGTGACCAGAACTGCCCCGCCCCTTTGCAGCGGTAGAGCGTGATGCTTTTGCCGCCCGTACTGAGGGGGTCTGAGACGTCCACGCCTCGGGACTTCGATTCGACCGGGCAGGCTTGGTCGGTGTACAGCACCTGGCCTGTGTGGTCGCAGCGCTGCGGGCCGGCGGGCGAGGGGGTGGCTGACGCGGTGGGCACTGCGGTCGAAGCGACGGCGGGCAGAACGGGTGTGACGGGCGCCTTTTCAGGGGTGGCTGCCTGTGGCGGCGGAGCAATGACCGCGGCCTTCGGTGAGCCCGGCCAGTTGAACACCGCGTAAGCGCCGAACACCAGCGCCGCGAGCACGAGACCGATCGTCAGGCCACTGACCCCGTCGCTGTCCAGCGGGCGGAAGAGGTTCGCGGCGTCCAGGCCCGCTTGGCCAGCGCTTCCGTCGTCCGGCTCGGCGCTCATTGGACGACCCTCCGTGCAGGGCACTGCGGGGCTGAGCGCCTTCGGAGCGGCCGGGCGGCGCTCACTGGAGTACCTTCGCCCTGCGGGCTGCGGTGCGAGCTGGCTTGGGAACGGCCCGGCGCTGCGCTCATTCCGCCTTCACCACCTTGACCATCTGCCCCACCGGCGGGTCGCTGCGGCCGTAGGTGCCGTTGAGCAGTTGCAAGCGTTTTTCAGGCACGGCCGACTGGCGCGCGAGCTCGGCGAAGCCGCCGCGCGGGAAGGGCACGAGGTGCACAACCCACGGCCGGGCCAGCTGCTGATCGGCCGCGTTCATCGCGCGGAACGATTTTTCGGTGGCTGTCATCCCGGGCATGGCGAGCTGGCGCGCGGCCGGGTTCACCGCGAGGTAGAGCATCACGAAGGTGTTCTGCTTGGGCCCGGTCACGAGCGTGGCTTCGAGGGTCTGCGGCTGACCGTTGCTGCCTTTGCGCGCACCGACGAAGTGGGTGGCCGTGAACCCGTTGATGTGGCCGCGCGTGGTTGTGCCTTCGCTGGGCTGCAGGGCGTTGCGAATGATGTCGTCGTGCGTGTTGCCGGCGTTGGGCGGCACGGCGAGCACGCGCAGCGCGGCGTCGCCCTGCGGGCTGGCGAAGGTGAGGGCTTCCGGTTCGTTCTGGATGCGCCAGCCGGCGGGTGCGGCCATGGTGATGCCCATGGCAGGGTGGTAAAAATTCTGCCCCCGCGTGAGGCCCTGCTCGGGTGTTTCGCCGAAGCGCATGCCATGGATCACCTGCATGAAGCGCTGGCCGCCATCGGAGGCGTAGGTGCCCTGGTACTTGGCGGCGTTCTGGCTGATGGATTGCAGGCGCTGGTCGTTGCTGGGGTGGGACGAGAGCCAGCTGTCGCGTTCTGGCGCGGGCTGGCCGGCGGCGCGGGCCTCGTCGATGGCAAAAGCCTCCTGCAGTTTGAGCACGCGGATCACGTCGATCATGTGGCGCGGGTCGTACTGGCTGCGCGCAAGGTACTCGGCGCCGAGCGTGTCGGCCTGCAGCTCCTGCTCGCGGCTGTATTTCGCCACGTAGCCAGCGGCCATGCCCTGGGCCATCTGCCCGAACATCTCGGTGCCGCCGCTCACGCCGACCTTGCTTTCGAGCACGGCGCCGAGCACGGTGGCGGCGAGCACGCCCAGGCCGGCCGTCTGCTGACGGGTGGCGCGCTGGGCGCCGTGGCGGGCGGTGACGTGGCCGATTTCGTGGCCGATCACGCCGGCCATGTCAGCCTCGTTCTCCATGTAGGCCAGGATGCCGCGCGTGACGTAGACGTAGCCACCGGGCAGCGCGAAGGCGTTGATCTCCGCGCTGTCGAGCACGGTGAAGGTCCAGGGGATGTTGGCGCGGTGGGATTGTTTTGCCAGCTTCTGGCCGACCTCGTTCACATAGGCCTGCAGGCGGGCGTCCCGATAGACGCCGTATTCCTTGAGCACCTCGGCGTGGGCCTTCTTGCCCTCGGTGAGCTCGGCGGACTCGTCCATGGTGGTGCGCTCGGTCTGCCCGGTGACGGGGTTGACCACCGTGGTGCCGCAGCCGCCGACCAGCAGGCCCAGCGCCATCGCGAACGGGAGCATTCGGTTCCAGTTCATCTGCGGAAGCTCCTGATTGGGTTGTTGTGGTGGTGGGCGAGCATGGGCCGAGCCGCTCAGTCGCCGTCGGGCAGGTCGCGCCCCTTGCTGCTGCGCCAGATCGCGCGCACCAGCCACAGCCCGCCGACGAACGCGCTGGCAAAGCCGAGGAAGCCAAAGGCGGGCAGGCCAAACAGGGTGGGGCCGCCCTTGACGGTCATGACAATGGACGAGCCGATGATGAGCGCGGCGATCACCAGCGCCATGGTGAGGCGGTTGGCGGCGCGGTCGATCTGGTCGCCCACGCGCTTGAGGTGCGCGAGCTCGATGCCCACGTGCACCTTGCCACGGCGCGCGTTGCGCAGCAGGCGCGACACGTCGTGCGGCAGTTGCTCGGCCACGGCCAGCGTGCGTCGCAGCGTCTGCCAAGCGCGGCCCGCCACCACCTTCGGTTGGTAGCGCGCGCGCACCACGCGCTGGAGCATGGGCAGGGCCTCGGTGGTCATGTGGAACGTCGGGTCGAGCCCTCGGCCCATGCCTTCGAGTGTGATGAAGGCCTTGATGAGCAGGGCCATGTCGGACGGCAGACCGAGGTGGTGCTCGCGCAGGATGGTGGTGACGTCGGCCAGCATCTGGCCGAGGTTGAGCTCGGCCAGCGGTGCGCCGTGGTACTGGTCGACAAAGGTCTCGATCTCGGTTTCCAGCGCGCTCAGGTTGAGGCCGTGGTCGTCACCGGTCCAGTCGAGCAGCACGTCGGCCACGGTCTGAGGGTTGCGCTCGACCAGCCCCAGCAGCAGGTGCAGCAGCTCTTCGCGCCGGCGCGTCGAGAGCCGACCGACCATGCCGAAGTCGATGAAGGCGATGCGGTTGCCGTCGAGGTAGAACACGTTGCCGGGGTGCGGGTCGGCGTGGAAGAAGCCGTCTTCCACGATCATCTTCAGCACGGCCTGTGCGCCGCGCCGGGCGAGCAGGTTGCGGTCCAGCCCTTCGGCGTCGAGCCGGGCCAGGTCGTGACCGGCGATGCCACCCACGAAGTCCTGCACGTTGACGCGTTCTTTGGTGTGCGCCCAGTGCACCTTGGGCACCACGATCCAGGGCAGGGCCACCAGGTTGGCGGCGATGCGCTCGGCGCTGCGGCATTCGCTGGCCAGGTCGAGCTCGCGCTGCAATGAGCGCGCGAGTTCGCGCACCAGCTGCTGCGGGCGGTAGGGCTTCAAGGCCGGCAGTTCGGCCTCGGCCAGCGCGGCCAGGCGCGCGAGCAGGCGCAGGTCGGCTTCGATGATTTCGGTGATGCCGGGGCGGCGGATCTTGACGATCACTTCGCTGCCGTCGTGCAACTGCGCACGGTGCACCTGGGCGATGCTCGCCGCGGCCAGCGGTTCCACGTCAAAGCGCGCGAACACGGCTTCGGGCTCGCCGCCCAGGTCTTCGCGCAACTGGGGCCGCAGCTGCTCCAGTGGCAGGGCGGGCACGTTGCTGTGCAGCTTCTCAAACTCGGCGATGTAGTCGGGGCCGAACAGGTCGGCGCGACCGGCGAGGATCTGGCCGAGCTTGACGAAGGTGGGGCCGAGCTCTTCGAGCGTGAGGCGCAGCTGCACCGGCGGCTCCAGCCGGGCGAGGTCGGCGGCGTGGTCCCATTTGATGGCATGACCCGCTTTTTCCAGCCGATCGGCCAGGCCGAGGCGGCGCACGCTGTCGCCAAAGCCGTGGCGGATCAGCACGCCGAGGATGGCGTTGAGACGGCCCATGTCGCGGGCGGCACCCAGGGTTTCGATCAGCATGCGGCCATGATAGACCGGCCCCAGGCAGGGTTGTGGCAGGTGGAAGCGTCAGCTTGAGCAAGTGCGCGCGTGGGTGGGGTCATCAGGGTTTTCACCGGTGAACTGTTAACCAGCATCGAACTAACATGTCAGTGTGTCAGCCCATGGCCGCACCGTGATGTTCCTTAACCCGATCCGCCCGACCCACCGATGCTCAAACGCATTCCGCCCCTGTTCACCCCCGATGCCTTGCACGCGCTGGCCAGCATGGGCCATGGAGACGATCTCGCGATCGTGGACGCCAACTTCCCGGCCGCAGGGGTGGCCGCTGCCCACGGCGCGCGCCTGGTGCAACTGCCCGGCGCCGATGCGCCCGCGGTGCTGCGCGCCGTGTTGCAGCTGATGCCGGTCGACGATGTTGAAGCCGGCGCTGCGCGCCACATGGAGGTGGTGGGCGACGCCACGGCCGTGCCGCCGCCGGTGGCCGCCTTCCAGCAGCACCTGCTGGCGGCCGGTGTGCCCGCGTCGCAGGGTGTGGAGCGGCATGCGTTTTATGCGCTGGCCTCGCGGGCCTTCTTGATCCTGCGCACCGGCGAACGCCGCCCCTACGGCAACCTCCTGCTGCGCAAGGGCGTGGTGCGCGACGCCGATCTGGAGGATCTTGAATGAGCGCAGCGCCGGGCCGCCCCAAGCCCGCTCGCACCGCAGTGCGAAGCACGGAGGCTTTCGAATGAGCGCAGCGCCGGGCCGTTCCCAAGCCCGCGTGCCCAGCCTGCGCGTGCAGGCCTACGAGAATTTCCGCGAGCAGATCGTGCGGGCACAGATCCGGCCCGGGCAGTTCATCTCGCAGCGCGAGTTGATGCAGTTGCTCGGCATGCCGCTGGGTGCGGTGCGCGAACTCATCCCGCGCCTGGAGGCCGAGGGCCTGCTGCAGACCGTGCCGCAGCGAGGGCTGCAGGTGGCGCAGGTCGATCTGAAGCTGATCAGGAACGCCTTCGAGCTGCGCCTGCTGCTGGAGCGCGAATCGGCGATCCGCTTTGCGCAGGAAGCGAGCGACGCCGAGCTGGCGCGGATCGAGGACGAACACCGCGCCATCGTCGAGCGCGCCCGCACCGGCCCGATCGACGAGGGCCTGCTGGCCCGGGCGACCCAGGTCGACTGGGGTCTGCACGAACACATGATCGACGCCATGGGCAACGCGCTGATCTCCGAGATCTACCGCATCAACAGCCTGCGCGTGCGCCTGATCAAGTTTGAGAATTCCAGCCTCTCGGCCGACATCCTGCTGGCCGCGATGGAAGAACACCTGTGGTTCATCGAGGCGCTGCGCCGCCGCGACACCACGGCGGTGGCCGAACGCCTGGGTCACCACATCGAGAGCGCGCGACGCCGCGTGCTCGGACTGCCACGGCCCACGCTGCCGTGGTCCTCACAAACCGCCACGCCATGACCTCCCCCAAAAAACCCGCCTTCGTCGGCATCTGGACCGCCATGCTGACCCCGCTGGACGCGGCGCAGCAGATCGACCTCGACGCCTTCGCCGCCCATGCCAAACGCCTGCTGGCGGCGGGCTGTGGCGGTGTCACCGCCTTCGGCACCACCGGCGAGGGCCCGTCGTTTTCGGTGGCCGAACGCATGGCCGCCGTCGAAGGGCTGATCGCGCGCGGGGTGCCGGCCGAGCGCCTCATCGTGGGCACCAGTTGCACCGCCGTGCCCGAAACCGTGGCCCTCACCCGCCACGCCACCGCGCTGGGCGTGCACGGCTGCCTGGTCCTCGCGCCCTTCTATTTCAAGGGCGTGTCCGACCAGGGCATCATCGACAGCTTCCGCCAGATCCTGGACCAGTCCATGTCGCCGGAACTCGCGGTGTACCTGTACCACATCCCCCAGGTCACGGGCGTGCCCCTGTCGCACCACGTGATCCGCACCCTGTTCAACGCCTACCCGCAGCAGATCCTGGGCATCAAGGACAGCCAGTGTGACCAGGCGCACTCGCTGGCGCTGGCGGGCGCCTTCATGAAGGACCTCACGGTCTACGTGGGCTTCGAGCCCGACCTGCCCGCCCTCGGCCGCCTCGGCAGCACGGGCGCCATCAGCGGCCTCGCCAACTTCGTGCCCCGGCTGGTGCACCGCCTGGTGAGCGAACCCGACGGCCCAGGTGCGGTGCGCGACCTGCAGCGCGTCAAGGACGTGCTCGCCATGCTCGACGGCTTCTCGTTGATGCCCGCACTCAAGGCCGTGATGGCCGAGCGCGACGCCAACCACGCCTGGCTGACGGTGCGGGCACCGCTGGTGGCCGTGACCTCCTCCGAACACGCCGAGCTGCGCCGCCGCCTGCTGGCGCTGGCCTTGGACCCCCTGAAAGACTGACCCACGCTTCTCTTTCGCACCGCCACCACACCCACAAGGAGACCGACATGAGCACCCCTTCCATGATCCGCCGCGGCCTGCTGGCCACCGCCTCCGCCCTGGCCCTCGCGGGCCTGATGACCCCGATTGCGCAGGCCCAGACCAAGCTGCCACTGCGCATTTCCACGCCCGCCGTGGCCGACGACTGGCACGCCAAGATGTGGACCGTGTTCAAGGATTCGCTGGAGAAGAGCGCGCCGGGTGAATTCGACGTGCAGATCAACCTCAACGCCTCGCTGTTCAAACAAGGCACCGAGCCGGCCGCCATGGCCCGCGGCAACCTGGAGCTGTCCAGCATCTCGGCCTTTGACATCGCCAAACTGGTGCCCGAGTTCTCCATCTTCACCGCCGGCTATGTGGTCCAGGACCCGCAGCAACAGCAGAAGATCTTCAACGGCCCCATCGGCCAGGAGCTGTTCAAGACCGTGTCCGAGAAGATGGACGTGACGGTGCTGTCCACCATCTACCTGGGCACCCGCCAGGTCAACCTGCGCGAGGTGCGCAACGTGCGCACGCCGGCCGACCTCAAAGGGGTGAAGCTGCGCATGCCCGGCTCCAAGGAGTGGCTGTTCCTGGGCGAAGCGCTGGGCGCCACCGCCACCCCGCTGGCCTTTGGCGAGGTCTACCTGGGCCTGAAGTCCGGCACCATCGACGGCCAGGACAACCCGCTGCCGTCGGTGCGCTCGGCCAAGTTCTATGAAGTGACCAAGCAGATCGTGTTGACCAACCACCTGGTGGACGGCATCTTCCTGGCCATCGCCAACAAGACCTGGAACGCCCTGACCCCAGCGCAAAAGCAGAAGGTGCAGACCGCCGCCACCGCCGCGGCACTGTTCAACAACGAGAACCGCATCAAGGAAGAAGGCCAGATCATCGATTTCTTCAAGCAGCAGGGGCTGACCGTGACCACGCCGGACCAGGCCGCCTTCCGCACCCACGTGCAGCAGGTCTACCTGAACTCCGAGTACGCCAAGGTCTGGCCCAAGGGCCTGGTTGAACGCATCAACGCGGTGAAGTGAGCATGCAGCGCTGGTTCATCCGGGGGGCCAACGCCTTGGGCGGCGGCCTGTTCCTGATCATGTTCGGGGTCTTCATCGTCCAGATCGTGGCGCGCTTCGGCTTCAACCGGCCGCTGCCCTGGACCGACGAAGCCGCGGTCATCCTCTACGTGTGGGTGATCCTGTGGGGCGCGGCGGCGTTGGTGCCCGAGCGAGAGCACGTGGTCTTCGACCTGGTGTGGAACAGCGTCGGCTTGCGCACCCGCCGGGTCATGCGCATCGTGGGCCATCTGATGGTGGGCGGGCTGGCCCTGGTGGCCCTGCCCGCGAGCTGGGACTATGTGCGCTTCATGCAGCGCGAGGGCACGCCCGTGTTGGGCATTCCTTTCATGTGGGTCTTCCTGCCCTTTGTGCTGTTGATGGTCGGTCTGGTGATGCGCGCCGCGTGGGCCATCTGGACCGCCCTCCAGGGCAAAGGCCTCGACGCCGAGCTGAGCCTGTGACCCGAGACGCTCGCCGCGGCGCCTCTTTCTTGCCGTTCAAAGGGGCTGTTCGATGACACCAGGAATTTCTGTTCTCGTGGGGGTGCTCGTGCTGGGCATGCTGCTGCGCATGCCCATCGGCTTCTCGATGCTGGCCTCCGGGGTGGCCTACCTGCTGGTCAAACAGCAGGACCTGGGCCTGGTGGCCGAACAGGTGAGCAACGGCCTGTACAACAGCTACGTGCTGCTGGCGGTGCCGCTGTTCGTGTTTGCCGCCAACGTCATGAACGCGGGCACGGTGAGCGAGCGCATTTTCGATTTCTGCCGCATCCTGGTGGGCCGCATGCGGGGCGGTCTGGCGCAGGTCGACATCCTGGTGAGCGTGATCTTCTCGGGCATGAGCGGCAGCGCGATCGCGGACGCCGCCGGCCCCGGCCTGGTGACCATCCGGCAGATGCTCAAGAAGCCCGAGTACAGCCGGGGCTTTGCGGGTGCCGTGGTGGTGGCCAGTGCCACGCTGGGCCCGATCATTCCGCCGTCCATTCCCATGGTGATCTACGCGCTGGTGTCGGGCGCTTCGGTGGGCGCGCTGTTCCTGGCCGGCGTGGTGCCGGGCGTGCTGATGGCCGTGCTCATGATGACGGTGGTGCACTTCATCGCGGTCAAACGCAACATGCCGCGCGAAGACAAGATACCCCTCAAGGACTGGCCGCCCATCCTGTTTCGCGGCGCGTTGCCGCTGTCCATGCCCATCGTGCTGCTGGGCGGCATCTACTCGGGCGCCTTCACGCCCACCGAAGCGGCCGCCGTGGCCGCGCTGCACGCGCTGATCCTCGCGGGCGTGGTGTACCGCGCCCTCACTTGGCGCACGTTCTGGGGCGTGGTCATGGAGTCCACGCGCGGCAGCGCCGTGATCACGCTGATCCTGGCCGGCTCCTTCATGCTCAACTACGCCTTCACCGCCGAAGGCCTGCCCCAGGCCATGGCGCAGTGGGTCGACAGCATGCAGTTGGGCCGTATCGGCTTTTTGCTGCTGGTCAACCTCATGTTCCTGGTGCTGGGCTGTTTCCTGGACGTGTCGGTGCTGCTGCTGGTCTTCGTGCCCATGCTGCTGCCCACGGTGGCGCTGCTCGGCATCGACCTGGTGCACTTCGGCGTGCTGGTGGTGCTCAACATGATGATCGGACTGATCACGCCCCCGTTCGGCATGCTGCTGTTTGTCACCAAGGCGCTCACCGGCATTCCCATCGGCGAGATGGTGACAGAGGGCTGGATGTTCATCGCCATGCTGTTCGCGCTGCTGCTGTCCCTGACGCTGTTTCCGCAGATCGTGTTGTGGCTCCCGCAGACCATGGGCTACGGTCTGAAATGACGACCCCACACGCTTCACCATCCAGACCATGAGCCCCGCTTTGCTCCCCAAGAAGGGCCCCGATGTGGTCGTGGTGGCCAGCTGGAATGCCGACTTCAGCTCGCGGGTGGCGCGCCCGCCCGCGCGGGGCGAAACCCTGATGGGCGACGGCTTCGAGGTGAGCCCCGGAGGCAAGGGCAGCAACGCCGCGGTGGCCGCGGCGCGACAGGGTGCCCGGGTGGCCGTGCTGGCCCGCATCGGCCGCGACGACTTTGGCCGCATGGCGCTGGCGCTATGGACCGGCGAAGGCATCGACACACAGAGCGTGGAACAGGCACCGAACGAGCCCAGCGGCGTGGCCCAGATCCTCACCTACCCCGATGGCGACAACAGCATCGTGGTCAGTCCGGGTGCCAACGCCGGTCTGGGGCCGGCCCAGGTCGTGGCCGCTGCGCCGCTGTTCGGTGCCTGCCGGGTGGTCTTGGCCTCGTTTGAGGTGCCGCTGCCCGCCACGCTGGCCGCTTTCCGCCTGGCCCGCGCCGCCGGGGCGCGGACCGTGCTCAACCCCGCGCCGGCGCGTGCCCTGCCGGTCGAATTGGCGGCGCTGGTGAACGTGCTCACGCCCAATGAAACCGAGCTCGCCACCCTCAGCGGCATCGAGGGGGACCGTGATCGCGCCGCCCAGGCCCTGCTGGACCAAGGCGTGGCCGCGGTGCTGGTGACCCTGGGTGCGCAGGGCGCGGCGCTCTACCGGGCGGGCCAGCCGGTGCACACGGTGCCCGGTCATTCGATGACGGTGAAGGACACGATCGGCGCCGGAGACGCCTTCAACGGGGCGCTCGCTGCCGCGCTCGCGCGCGGTGAACCGCTGGAGGTGGCGCTGCACTGGGCCAACGCGGCCGCGGCGCTGTCGGTGCGCGCCAGGGGCGCCATCGCAGGCATGCCCTCGTTCGCCGACACCGCTGCCTTGCTCCAGGACGCGCCTCCTTGAACACCGCTATCCGGCGATTCCGGTTCAGGGGCCGGGCACCGGGGCGGCCAGCGCCAGAGACAGCTGCTGCACCACCTGCCTCACCGATTGGCGCGAACCTGCCGCCCGGAACACCCACATCTCATAGAGCGGCAAGGCCTCGCGCAGACGCAGCGGGACCAGCCGCTGCCGCGCATCCCCCGTCAGCAGCACCGGGTGCGGGATGACACCGAGCAGGTCCGAGTGCGACATCAGGTTCAGCATGCTGGCGTAGTCCGGGCAACTCACGGCCACACGGGGTGGCGTCATCCGGCGCACGGCAAATGCCTCGGTCAGCACATCCACGGGACCACGAACACTCGGCCCCACCGAGACCCATGCCGCGCCCTGCAGATCTGCCAGCGTCCGCGCCTTCGACAGGGGATGTGCGCTGCGGGCATAGACCACCGGCTGGAGCTGATAGAGCGCCTGGCAGGTCAGTCCCGTTGGGTTGAATCCACGGGGGCGAGGCGACACCACCATGTCGAACCCGTGCCGTTGCAGACCGGCCAGGAGGTGGCCCTCGTCCGCGGTTGACAGCTCCAGACGGCGGCGCCCACGCCCCTGGCACCAGGCGCTGTACAGGGCGGGCCCGCACACCAGCGCAGCCGACGGCGTGAGGCCCACGCGCAGGACCTCGGCAGCGCTCCGGTGGGGCGCCGCCGCGACCAGTGCATCCACCCGCTCCGCCAGGGCCATGCCGTCCGACGCCACGCGCAGGGCCAGTTCAGTGGGGACGCAGCGGCGCCCTGATCGCACCAGCAGTGGGGACGGGAAATGCCGCTGAAGTTGCTTGATGCCGTGGCTGATGGCGGGTTGCGAGACCCCGACCGCCTGGGCCGCGGCCGCAAAGGAGCCGTGTTCCACAACCCGCCTGAGGTATTCGAGGTAGCGGATATACATAAACACCATTGATGAATTGGCGTCCATTGTGGCTTGTCTTCGGCGGCAGTGAATGCAAAGCTCTGGCCTCGTCCAACCGAAAGGAACCCCCATGACGCAACAAGCCATTGACACCGTTCGCACTTACTTGAAGCACCTGCACGCCAGCGACACCACCGGATTGATTGCCGCGTTTGAAGACGACGGCGTGGTCCACTCCCCATTCCTGGGAACCAGGGTCGCTCGTGATTTTTTCAAGAAGCTCGAACAGGCATCAAGCCGCAGCGTGATCACGCTGATCGATCTCTTCGCCCAGGTTGAGCCCGACGCGGGAACCGTGCGTGTGGCCGCCTATTTCCGCTACGAATGGACACTCAATGATGGGCGGCAGGTGGACTTCACCTGCGTGGACGTGTTTGGCTTCCGGCCGGGCAGCGCACGGATCCAGAGCATGCACATCGTTTACGACACGCATCCGCTGCGCGAGCAGGTGGGTGACAAGTACGCCCCCACGCCGCAGAGCACGAGGTGAAGCCGCGACGGCGACCGGCCTACTTGCGGTCGGGCAACTCGATCTTGACCTCGAGCACATCCAGGTTGTCCTGGCGGTCCAGCTGGACCTTGATGTCTTCCTGGTTGATCTTGATGTACTTGCTGATGACGGCCACCAGCTCGCGCTGCAGGGCCGGCAGGTAGTCGGGTTCAGAGGCGTTTCGGCCGCTGCGCTCGTGCGCGAGGATGATCTGCAGCCGCTCCTTGGCGACGCTGGCGGTCTTCTTTTTCTCGCCCAGAAAGAAGGACAGGAACGACATGCTCATTTGCTCCCGAACAGGCGCTTGAAGAAGCCGGGCTTTTCGGCGTCGATGAAGCGCAGCGGCTTGTCGCCCCCCAGGAAGCGCTCGATCACGTCGCTGTAGGCCTCGGCCACGTCGGTGCCCTTGAGGTGGATCGCGGGCATGCCCTGGTTGGACGCGGTCAGCACGTTTTCGCTCTCGGGGATCACGCCGATCAGCTTGATGCGCAGGATGTCCTGGATGTCTTCGAGCGAGAGCATCTGCCCGTCGGCCACGCGCGTGGGGTTGTAGCGCGTGATCAGCAGGTGCTCCTTGATCGGCTCCTTGCCTTCGATGGCTCGCTTGGTCTTGCTGCCGAGCATGCCGAGGATGCGGTCGGAGTCGCGCACGCTGGAGACTTCGGGGTTGGTCACGATCAGCGCCTCATCGGCGAAGTGCATGGCCATGAGCGCGCCGGTTTCGATGCCGGCGGGGGAGTCGCAGACGATGTACTCGAAGCCCATCTCGGACAGGTCGTTCAACACCTTTTCGACGCCGTCCTGCGAGAGTGCGTCCTTGTCGCGCGTCTGGCTGGCGGCGAGCACGAACAGGTTGTCGCACTGCTTGTCTTTGATGAGCGCCTGGTTCAGGTTGGCTTCACCGTGGATGACGTTGATCAGGTCGTAGACCACGCGGCGTTCGCAGCCCATGATCAGGTCGAGGTTGCGCAGGCCGACGTCGAAGTCGATGACGGCGGTCTTGTGGCCGCGCAGGGCGAGGCCGGAGGCGAAGCTGGCGCTGGTGGTGGTTTTGCCCACGCCACCTTTGCCGGAGGTGACGACAACGATTTTGGTCATGGTGAGGGGGTCTTTCTGGATCGGGGTGGAATCGGTGGTCGGAGGCTTCTCAGACCGAAATGGCATCGACGACGAGTTTGTCGCCGTCGGGGCCGGGTGTGAGGCGCACCTGGGCGGCCTTGCCCTGCACCTCGGGGGGCAGGGGCTTTTCGCTGGTGCGGTAGATGCCGGCGATGGAAATCAGCTCGGGCGACATGGCGAGCGCGAAGATGCGCGCGTCGGCGTTGCCACGCGCGCCGGCGATGGCTTTGCCGCGCAACGGGGCGTAGACGTGGATGTGACCGTCGGCGATGACCTCGGCGCCGGGGTTGACCATGGCCATGACCACCAGGTCGCGGCCGCGCGCATAGACCTGCTGGCCAGACCGCAGGGGCTTGTCGATCACCATCGCACCCGCGGTGGGCGTCGGCGGGGCGACGGGCTCGGGCGCGGCTGGGGCCACCTCCAGCGGTGCGGCCGGGATGGGGCGATGCACGGTCGCGTCGGGCGCGGCGATCAGGCCGACCGATGCGGCCTGGGCCATCTGCTCGGCGTTGCCGCCACGAACGGCCAGCGGACTCAGGCGGTGCGCCTGCAACAGGCCGACCAGCGCGGCGAAGTCGATGGCGGCACCGGGGTCGGCGGCCTGCAGAGGGAAGAGGTCGATGACCAATGGATCGTGGTCAAAAAAATCGGGAATGTCGCCAAAGCGCTGGGCGAATTCGGTGCTCAGGCGAGCGAGGTCGGCGGATTTGAGCAGCAAGGCCACCAGAGGCAGGTTGGCGCTCTTGATTTCGAAGGCGGTGGGAGCGCTGGCGCTGAGGATGGTGGACATGTATCCGTGCGGAGGCTGGGTGACGCTGGAGACCCTCCAGCGAATGCAGCGGGCAGTTTACCAGCCACCCCCTCTGCCGTTGAACCCGGCGCGTGTCCACATGTGACGGTGGTCAGCGCCGGTGCGTGCACCCGACAAACGTCAAGGCACGCGACCGCCGTGATGC
>NZ_MUNZ01000051.1 GCF_002001205.1 Hydrogenophaga sp. A37 | reverse complement strand
CCTCAAGGGCCGCCAGGCCACCCCCACCGCCACCGCCGCCGTGCGGGCGGTGGGCCGATCAACGCCCGCACGGCGGCGGTGGCGGTGGGGGTGGCCTGGCGGCCCTTGAGGTGGGCCCGGGCTTTCATGCCCTTGCGGGCGCCGTCGGGTTTCGAGGGCGCCGCAACGGCGATGGGGATGGTGCGCAAAGTGGGGATGCTCATCGCCACACTGTGTCGCTTGGCGCCCCCTGCGTCAAATTGCTTTGCCACATGGGTTCATTCACATCTTGAATGAACCCGCGCCAGCAGAATGGTCAGCTGAGCGTGCCACTCAGGGTGGCCAGCTCGGCGCGCCAGGCAGGGTCCTGGGCCCAGGCCAGCGCCGCCGCCAGCACCCGCGTGGATGCCACATCGCGGCGCGTCAGAAAGCCCACGGGCGTCTGCACGTCGGGCCGGGTGAGTGGCCGGAAAACCAGCCCCGGCTGGTCGCGCAAGCTGGCCACGAGCGCACCGGGCATGACGCTGGCCAGCGGGCCGGAGCGCACCGCGAGCGCGAGCGCGAACACCGAGTTGGTCTCCATCACCGGCCGAGCCACGGCGCCCGCGCGCGCAAAGGCCGCGTCCACCACGCTGCGGTTGTGCATGTCGGGCGTGAGCAGGCACAACGGCTGCTGCGCCGCCTCGCTCCAGGGCACGGGCTCGCCCATGCGGCTGGCGGCGGGCGCTTTGGCGCGGCCCGAGCGCGGTGCGCGGGTGACGAGGTAGTGGTGTTCCTGGTACTGGGCGAGCACCTGAAAGCCGCTGTTGCGCGGGTTCACGCGCTCCAGGAAACCGAGGCCGAGGTCCAGCGACATCGCCTTCAACCCGGCCTCGATCTCGCCCGAGGGCAGCGACAACAGCACGGGCGAAACACCAGGATGGCGCGCCTGCAGCAGCGCACAAAAGCGCGTGGCGACCGGCACCGCCGAGGGCACCACGCCCAGCCGCAAGCGCCCCACCGGCTGGTCGGCCTGGCTGGCCAGCGACTGCTGCAGCATCTCGTGCTCGTGCAGCATGCGCCGCGCGCTCGCGAGCACCTGTTCACCCTCGGGCGTGAGGCCGGAGTAGGTGCGGCCACGGCGCACGATGGGCGTGCCCATCTCGCGCTCCAGCGAGCGCAACGCGTTCGACAGCGCCGGCTGGGTGATGTGGCAGGCCCGGGCCGCGCGCTCGAAGTGGCGGTGATCGTGCAGCGCCACCAGGTAGCGCAGGGAGGTGAGCAGGTTCATGGGGTGGTGTGGAGCAGGTGCGCCCGAAGTGGGTGACAGCCTATCACCCAAGAACCGCAGGACCAGACCGGAGCACGAGGTTCCAACCCAGAGGCACCGCCGGGCCGGCTTCGCCGGACGGCCAGTGCCGCCCCCCTTGGGGGGTGACGCGAAGCGGCGCGGGGGGTACTCCGACTACCCACCACCGCGCTGCATGTAGAGATCGAAGCGCTTCATGAAGGCAAAGCGCTGCACTGCGTCCAGCCCCTCAAACACGAAGCCCACGCGCAGCACCGGCATGCGCATCAGCGCGATCACGCGCGGTGGCATCACCTGCCAGCGCAGTTGCAGCGAACCGGGCGCGATCTCGACCAGGGCTGACGCGCCCTCCACGCGCCAGGGGCGCCCCTCGCCCACTGCAGCCGGCAACCAGCGCAGCCACTCGTCCTCGGTGCACCCCATGTCGCGCTCGAAGCGATCAGCGTAGCTCGACTGCATGCGGCCTCAACCCCCGGCGATAGGGGGCCAGATCGCCAGCGCATCCCCCTCGTTGAGGGTGGTGCTCATGCGTTTGTCCGGCTCGATGTATTTGCCATTCACCAGCACCAGGTGCACCAGCTTCGGCGGCAGGCCGAAGGGCTCGATGATCTGGCTGATGGGCGCGTCCGGGCTCACGTCCAGCTCCAGCACGTTGCTGCGCCGAGCCTCGGCGGGCAGGTAGTCGGTGAGCGTGGCGAAGAGTTTGAAGGTGATGCGCATGGGGAGGATTGTGTAGCGATCGATCCGCCGCCGGGCCGCCCCAAGGCGGATCAGCCCCCTCGGGGGGCAGCGACCCGCGCAGCGGCGGAGCGTGGGGGCAAATTCATGCACGTCGACGGTCGTCCGCCGCGCCACTCCAGTGGCCTTGCCCCTGTGCCGCCGACAGGTAAGCGGCCATCAGTTTCGTCGGGTCGTCCATGAGCCGGTCTTTCCACTCGCCCAGCCTCACCTGGCCTTCGACCAAGCCGCGCATCACGCCCACGTGGTCGGTCCAGCCCACGCTGTTGCAACCCACCAGGCGGTCGTCCTTGAACTGCAGGCTCAGGTGGCGGCCGGCTTTCTCATCGGTCAACTCCACGTGTTCCCCGCCGGACAGGCCTTCCCAGTTGCCGAAGCTGGTGGAGATCAGGCCCAGCGTGTCGAGCACGTTGATCTGGGTCACGCCCATCAGCTCGACCTGCTGGCCCACCATGTTGAGCGCGGCCACACGCGCCTGCTCGGCGGCGTTGGGCTGAATGGCACTCACGATGGTCTTGCCCGAGACCTTGTCGAAGGCCTCGGCGCAGTCGCCGGCCGCGTAGATGCCGGGCACGTTGGTCTGCAGGTGCTCGTCGGTCAGCACCCCCACCAGGCAGCGCACGCCGCTGTTTTCCAGGAAGCCGATGTTGGGCCGAACGCCGGTGGCGCTGATCACGAGGTCGGCCTCCAGCCGCTCGCCGGTGGACAGGCGCACCTGCATCTTGCCGTTGGGCACAGCCGATGAGCCGAGGCCCACGGCCTGCGCGATCTTGCCGAGCAGGCCGGGCTCGGCACCATCGCCGCGCTCGATGGCCTCGACCTTGGCGCCGGTGTAGACCTTGACGCCCTTCTTCTCGCACCAGTCCTTGATCATGCCGCCCGCCGTGGGGCCCATCATGCGCGGCACCATGCGGTCGCCCATCTCGACGACGGACAGATCCACACCGCGCTGCTGCAGCGATTCCATGATGATGCAGCCGATGAAGCCGGCACCCATCTGCAGCACCTTGGCGCCGGGCTTGGCCAGGTTGGCGATGGCGCGGGCGTCGGCCAGCGTCCAGCAGCTGTGCACACCGGGGCCGTCGATGCCGGGAATGGGCGGCGTCGCGGGCGAGGAGCCGGTGGCGATCAGCAGCGTGTCGAAGTGCAGCGTGTTGCCGTCGCTCAGCCCGATGCTGCGATTGGCCGTGTCCAGCAGCTTGGCGCGCACGCCGCGCAAGACCTTGATGTTCAGCGCCTCAAAGTGCCCCGGCGTGTGGCGCAGGTGCGTGCCCTCTTCGCCGACCTTGCCAATCAGCAGATAGGGAATGGCCATGCGCGAGTACGGCGCTTCGTTTTCGTCGCCGATGACGGTGATGCGATCGTTCGGCGCGTGCTTGCGGATGGTTTCCGCCGCGATGACACCGGCCGGGCCGGCGCCGAGGATGACGTGGTGGGTCATGAAAGTGTTCTCCAAATGAAAGAAGCGGTCACGGGGACCGCTTCTTCGTTGCATCAGTCCCCGATGCGAAAGATCAAAGGCTCAGACGTGCCCTGGTTTCAGCCGTCGGGCGGCCTTCAGGGTCCCAGCCGCGGGCGGCGTAGTACTTGGGCAGCATCTCGGGCAGCTTGCTGACCATGCCTTTGGAGGCACCGGTCTTGGCCGCTTCGGTGAGCAGGCGCTTGGGCAGGTTGTCGTCCTTGGCGGTGAAGCCGGCGGCGTTGTTGAACTCGCGCTCCATGTTCCAGATGCGCTCACCGATCTTCTCCAGCTCTTCGGTGGTGAATTCTTCGTCGCACGCGGCCTGCAGCTGCGGCGCCAGATCGGCCACGCCCCAGGCGAAGGTGGTGAACACGCACAGGCCCGACGAGTCGAACGCAGCGGTCGCGTCCTGGAACGCCTTCACCAGTTCGGGCTTGCCTTCGCTCTCGACCGGATCGGTCTTGACCGGAATGCCCAGCACTTCGGAGGCGATGGTGTAGCCGCGCAGGTGGCAGGCGCCACGGTTGCTGGTGGCGTAGGCCAGGCCGATGCCTTGAATGGCGCGGCCGTCGTAGGCCGGAAACTCCTGGCCCTTCACGCTCATCGACAGATCGGGGTAGCCGTATTTTTCGGTCAGTCGCTTGGAACCCTGGCCAATCTCCTTGCCGAAGCCTTCGCCCTTGGCGGTGATTTCGGCGAAGTGGGCCAGCGCCTGCGCCGAGCCGAACTTGGCGTCGATGCCGAGCTGCTCAGCGGTGAGCACGCCCATTTCGTAGAGCTCCATCACGGCGCCCACGGTGGCGCCGAAGCTGATCGGGTCGAAGCCCTCTTCGTTGCACAGCAGGTTGGCGTATTGCAGCGCTTCGAGGTCGTTCACGCCGTTGGCCGCGCCCAGCGCCCAGGCCGCTTCGTATTCCAGGCCGCCGTTGGCGCCCCAGTACTGCGGCTTGTTGGCCACGGTGAAGTGGCCTTCGTCGATCTTGCTGATGCGACCGCAGGCGATGGTGCAGCCGAAGCAGGCCTGGTTGGTCACCAGGTGCTTCTTGCCGTCGGTGGCGCGCGGCGTGACCATGGCCTCGGCCGAAATGTCTTTCGCGCCTTCGAACTGCACGTCGCGGTGGTTGCGCGTGGGCAAGGCGCCCATCTCGTTGATCACGTTCATCAGCACCTGGGTGCCGTAGGCCGGCAGGCCCTGACCGGTGACCGCGTTGTCGGCCAGGATTTTTTTCTTCTCTTTGGTGACCTGCATGAAGGCCTTGGGATCGCGGATGTTGCCCACGCCCTTGGTGCCGCGCACGGCAATGGCCTTCAGGTTCTTGCTGCCCATCACGGCGCCCACGCCCGAGCGGCCGGCCGCGCGGTGCAGGTCGTTGACCACTGCCGCGTACAGCACGCCGTTTTCGCCCGACTTGCCGATGCTGGAGACGCGCACCAGCGGGTCCTGCAGGCTGGTCTTGAGCATCTCCTCGGTCTTCCACACGCTCTGACCCCAGAGGTGCGAAGCGTCGCGCAGCTCGGCGGTGTCGTCGTTGATGTAGAGGTAGACCGGCGTGGCCGACTTGCCTTCAAAGATGACCATGTCCCAGCCGGCCATCTTGAGCTCGGCGCCCCAGTAGCCGCCCGAGTTGGAGCAAGCGATGGCGCCGGTCAGCGGGCCTTTGGTGATGACGGTGTAGCGGCCGCCGGTGGAAGCCATGGTGCCGGTCAGCGGGCCGGTGGCCCAGATGATCTTGTTCTCCGGCGACAGCGGGTCCACCTTGGGGTCGATCTCGCTGATCAGGTACTTGCTGCCGAGGCCGCGCGAACCGAGGTAGGCGCGTGCCCACTCCATGTTCAGCGGTTCGGACTTGACGGTGCCCGCGGTCAGGTTGACGCGGAGGATTTTTCCAGCCCAAGACATGTTGAAGCTCCTAAGTGTGTTGGGGGGATCAGGCGGCGGAGGGCTGGTTGCCCAGCTTGTCGGCCCACTGCTTCATCTTGTCGATGCCGGTCCAGTTGGCGTCCACGAAGGTGATCGCCGCGGTCGGGCAGGCGTCGGCACAGGCCGGCTCGCCACCGCAAAGGTCGCACTTCTGGACCTTGCCGGTTTCCTGCACGTAGTTGATGGTGCCGAAGGGGCAGGCGATGGTGCAGACCTTGCAACCCACGCAGGTGGTCTCGTTCACCACCTTGGCGCCGGTGACCTTGTCGACCGTGATCGCTTCGACCGGGCAGGCGTGCAGGCACCAGGCCTCGTCGCACTGCGTGCAGGTGTAGGGGACTTTCTTGCCGGTGTGGTGGAAGTCAAAGACCTTGATGCGCGACTTCGAGGTGGCGTAGGTGCCGTAGTTCTCGAACGAGCAGGCCATTTCGCACTGCAGGCAACCCGTGCACTTGTCCGGGTTGATGTGGAGGATTTTTTGCATTCGTGGGTCTCCGGTTGTGGGTCACACACGGCCGCTGGAGGGATATGCCCATGTGTTCATACGATTGTTGACCTGAAGGTAGGCCTATCGCTCAGGGATAACCCTCAAGCGCCCCGCCCGACGGACACAAAATCTCAGTTTGAGACACCCCCCATTCCCTGAAGTTTGCCTTTGAAACACAAGCCATTTCAAACCCACACAGACCTTTTGTGGACTCCGCTGTCCGCCATCGATCTGCCTGCCATTTCATATGCAACCAATGCAATTTATTTCCTCAAATTCGCTTTGAAATCAATATTTTTCAACCGCCAGAACACCTCAAAAGCTGTCTCAAATTGAGAATGTTTCAGACCGCGATTTCGATCTGAGGGTTAACACGCAATTCGCTCTTTTTTGAGCCATGTTTCACTGATTGGCGACCCCACCAACAGGAGACACAGATGCAGGTTCAGCTCAAGGTCAACGGCAAACCCACCTCGGTGGACGTCGCTCCCCACACATTGCTGGTTCAGGTGCTGCGCGAGCACCTCAAGCTCACCGGCACCCATGTCGGATGCGACACCGCGCAGTGCGGCGCCTGCACCGTCATCCGGGACGGTCGGGCCATCAAGTCGTGCAACGTGCTGGCCGTGCAGGTCAGCGGCTCGGACATCACCACCATCGAAGGCCTCTCCCAGCCCGACGGCACCATGCACCCGATGCAGGCGGCCTTCAAGGAGTGCCACGGCCTGCAGTGCGGCTATTGCACCCCCGGCATGGTCATGAGCGCGGTGGACCTCTGCACCCACCACCCCAAGGCCAGCGCCGGCGAAATCCGCGAGCTGCTCGAAGGCAACCTGTGCCGCTGCACCGGTTACCAGAACATCGTCAAGGCTGTGGTCAAGGGCCAGGCCGACATGGCTTCGTCCTAAGGAGAAACAGACATGGGTGCATCCGATTTCGCCAAGCTGCCGCACATCGGCGAGGCCGTCCGCCGCAAGGAGGACTACCGCTTCCTCACCGGTGCCGGCCAGTACACCGACGACATCACGCAGGCCAATCAAACCTACGCGGTGTTCGTGCGCAGCCCGCACGCACACGCCACCATCAAAAGCATCGACCTGACCCGCGCCAGGGCCATGCCCGGCGTGGTGGAAATCTTCACCGGCAAGGACATCGACGGCAAGATGGGCGGCCTGCCCTGCGGCTGGCTGATCACCAGCACCGACGGCACGCCGATGAAGGAGCCGCCCCACCCGATCCTCGCCATCGGCAAGGCGCGCTACGTGGGCGACCAGGTGGCGATGGTGATCGCTGAAACCCTGGAACAGGCCAAGAACGCCGCCGAAGCGGTGGACGTGGACTACGACATGCACGACGCCGTGGTCGACATGCGCACCGCCGCCCTGGGCCCGGCCCTGCATGAAGCCGCGCCCGACAATCACTGCTACAAGTGGGCCATTGGCGACAAGGGTGCGGTGGACGCCGCCTTCGTCAACGCCGCCCACGTGACCAAGCTCGACCTCATCAACAACCGCCTGGTGCCCAACGCCATGGAGCCGCGCGCGGCCATCGGTATGTACAACCGTGCCACCGAGGAATACACGCTCTACGTCGCCAACCAGAACCCGCACGTCGAGCGCCTGCTGATGACGGCCTTCGTGCTCGGCCTCCCTGAGCACAAGGTGCGCGTGATCGCGCCCGACGTGGGTGGCGGCTTCGGCTCCAAGATCTTTCTGTATGCCGAAGACGTGGCGCTCACCTGGGCGGCCAAGCAGATCAACCGCAGTATCAAGTGGACCTGCGAGCGCAGCGAGTCCTTCCTGACCGATGCACATGGCCGCGACCACATCAGCCACGCCGAGATGGCGATGGACAAGGACGGCAAGTTCCTCGCGATGCGGGTGCACACCCACGCCAACCTGGGCGCCTACCTCTCCACCTTCTCGACCGCGGTGCCGACCATCCTGTACGCCACGCTGCTCGCGGGCCAGTACAAGACGCCGCAGGTGTACGTGGAGGTGGACGCCTGGTTCACCAACACCGCGCCGGTGGACGCCTACCGCGGCGCCGGCCGTCCCGAGGCCACCTACCTGCTGGAGCGCCTGGTGAGCCGCTGCGGCTGGGAGTTGGGGATCGGGCAGGACGAGATCCGCAAGCGCAACTTCATCGACAGCTGGCCCTACCAGACACCCGTGGCCCTGCAGTACGACGTGGGCGACTACCTGGGCTGCATGAACAAGGCGCAGGAACTGGCCGAGGTGGCCGGCTTCGAGCAGCGCAAGGCGGCCAGCGCCGCCAAGGGCCTGCTGCGCGGCATCGGCTACAGCAGCTACATCGAGGCCTGCGGCATCGCGCCCAGCAACATCGCGGGGGCGCTCGGTGCGCGCGCCGGCCTGTTCGAGTGCGGCGAGGTGCGCGTGCACCCCACTGGCAGCGTCACCATCTTCACCGGCTCGCACAGCCACGGCCAGGGCCATGAGACCACCTTCGCGCAGGTCGTCGCGGCGCGCTTGGGGCTGTCGGTGGATGCGGTGGATGTGGTGCACGGCGACACGGGCCGAGTGCCGTTCGGCATGGGGACCTACGGGTCGCGTTCCATATCGGTGGGCGGCGCGGCCATCATGAAGGCGCTCGACAAGATCGAGACCAAGGCCAAGAAGATCGCGGCCCATTTGATGGAAGCCAGCGACGCCGACGTGGAGTTCGCCAACGGCGAGTTCACCGTCAAGGGCACCGACAAGAAGGTCACCTTCGGCCAGGTCGCGCTCACCGCCTATGTGCCGCACAACTACCCGCTCGACAAGCTGGAGCCGGGCCTGAACGAAACCGCGTTCTACGACCCGACCAACTTCACCTTCCCCGCCGGCACCTACATCTGCGAGGTGGAGGTGGATCCGGCCACGGGCTTCACGCGCGTGGACAAGTTCAGCGCGGTGGACGACTTCGGCACCATCATCAACCCCATGATCGTCGAGGGCCAGGTGCACGGAGGCATCGTTCAGGGCATCGGCCAGGCGCTGCTGGAAAACTGCGTCTACGACCAGGAAACCGGCCAGCTGCTCACCGGCTCGTTCATGGACTACGCCATGCCGCGTGCCGATGACTTCCCCGAGTTCAAGATCGGCACCATCTGCACGCCCTGCACCCACAACCCGCTGGGCACCAAGGGCTGCGGCGAGGCCGGCGCCATCGGCTCGCCGCCGGCGGTGATCAACGCGGTGCTCGACGCGCTCAAGCCGCTGGGCGTCACGGAATTCGACATGCCCGCCTCGCCCGGTCGCGTGTGGGAAGCGATTCAATCTGCCAAGGCCTGACCGAGGAGCACACCATGTACGCATTCACATTCGACAAACCCTCGACCCTGGCCGATGCCAGCAAGGCCGCCGCCGGTGGCGCCAAGCCCCTGGCCGGCGGCCAGACCCTGCTGGCTTCGATGAAGCTGCGCCTGTCTGAACCCGGCTCGCTGGTGGACCTGGGCGGCGTCAAGGAACTGGCCGGCATCAAGCGCGAAGGCAACGCCCTGGTGATCGGTGCCATGACGCGCCACATCGACGTGGCCAACAGCGCCGAGGTCAAGGCCGCCATTCCCGGTCTGGCCGATCTGGCCGCCCACATCGGCGACAAGCAGGTGCGGGCGATGGGCACGCTGGGCGGCTCGGTTGCCAACAACGACCCCGCCGCCTGCTACCCCAGCGCGGTGCTGGGCCTGGGTGCCACGGTGCACACCACGCACCGCCAGATCGCGGCCGACGACTTCTTCCAGGGCATGTTCACCACCGCGCTGAACGAGGGCGAACTCATCACGGCCATCAGCTTCCCGATCCCGAAGAAATCGGTCTACATGAAGTTCAACCAGCCAGCCTCGCGCTTTGCCATGACCGGCGTCTTCGTCGCGCAGACCGACAGCGGCGTGCGCGTGGCCGTCACCGGCGCGGGCAGCGGCGGCGTGTTCCGCCACACCGGGCTGGAGGATGCGCTCAACCAGAGCTTCACACCACCAGCCGCAGCGGCCGTAAAGATCGATGCCAGCGACCTGAACGCCGACCTCCACGCCAGCGCCGCCTATCGCGCCAACCTCATCAGCGTGCTGACCCAGCGCGCGGTGGCCTTGCTCGCCTGAAGCGGCTTCCACGGCAATGGGGGCCCCGAGTTGGCAAACCCGGGGCCTTTTTTCTTCAGCGACCCCAGCCCCACACGGCCCACACCCATGACCGCATTCAGCTCCATCGACGCGCTCATCCAGGCGCTGCAGACCGCCGGCTACTACGCCGACCGACGCCTGGCCACGGCGGTGTTCCTCGCGCTCAAACTGCAGCGCCCGCTGCTGCTTGAAGGCGAGCCCGGCGTGGGCAAGACCGAGCTGGCCAAAGCCCTGGCCAAGGTGTTGCAGCGCGAGCTGCTGCGCCTGCAGTGTTACGACGGCCTGGAGCAGCGCGAGGCGCTGTACGAATGGAACTACGCGGCCCAGCTGCTCCACATGCGCGCGGCCCAGGCAAGGCACGACGCGGCCGGCAGCGCGGACGAGGTGGAGCGCATCGAGCGCGAGGTCTACCAGGAGCGTTACCTGATCCGCCGACCGCTGCTGCAGGCGCTGCAGGCGCCAGCACCCGGCGCCTTGCTGCTGATCGACGAGGTGGACCGCGCCGACGAACCCTTTGAGGCCTTTCTGCTGGAGTACCTGGGCGAGTACCAGGTCAGCATCCCCGAGCTGGGCACGGTGCGCGCGCAGATCACGCCGGTGACCATCCTCACCAGCAACCGCACCCGCGAATTGAACGACGCGGTCAAGCGCCGCTGCCTGTACCACTGGCTCGACTACCCCGAGCGCGAGCGCGAGCTGCACATCGTGCGCGCCCAGGTGCCGCAGGCCTCGGCCGAACTCTCGGCCCAGGTCGCCGAGGTGGTGGGCCGGCTGCGCAGCCAGCCCTTTGCCAACGCCTTCCAGCGCGCGCCCGGCATCGCCGAGAGCGTGGAGTGGGCCAAGGCCCTGGTGGCGCTGGACACGCTGGCCATCGACCCCGAGGTGCTGTCCGACACCGCAGGGATCCTGTTCAAGCAGCGCGAAGACGTGGCCGCGCTCACGCGCGACATGGCGGCCGAGCTGCTCAAGCCCGCCGACGCGGAAGCCTGAGATGAAACACCCCCCGCGCCGCTTCGCGTCACCCCCCTCAAGGGGGGCGGCACCAGAGGCCCGGCAAAGCCGGTTCCTCGGTGCCCCCGGGTGGCGTTGTTTCATGCGGTGCGACTGGCGCTCCGGCGCCATGGACTGCTGAAGCCATGGCGATAGCACAACTGGGTGACGCCCGCAGCGGCAAACTCGCCGACAACATCACCGGCTTTGGCCGCGCCCTGCGCCGCGCCGGCGTGCGGGTGGACAGTTCGCGCATCGCGCTGGCGGCCGACGCCGCGCTGGCCGTGGGGCTGGAACGCAAGCAGGACGTGAGCGCCGCGATGGAGGCCGTGTTGGTCAGCCGCGAGCAGGACCGGCTGGTGTTCCGCGAGCTGTTCGACGTGTACTTCCGCAACCCCGAGATCGCGCAGAAGCTGCTCTCGCAACTGCTGCCTAGCGCCGAGGGCAAGGCCGAGCCCAGCCAGCGGCGCCCGCGTGTGCGCGAGGCGCTGTCGCCGCAAAAGACCTTCGGCCACCAGGCCAAACCGAAGGCAGAAGACCAGAAGGTCGAGTTCGACGCCGCCATGACCGCGAGCGACCTGCAGCGTCTGAAACACGCCGACTTCAACGCGCTCTCGGGCACCGAGTACCGGCTGGTCGAGCGCCTGGCGCGCGACATCCGGCTGCCGCTGCCCACCTTCGCCTCGCGCCGCACGCGGCCGGGCGCACAAGGCGCGCAACTGCACTGGCCGGGCCTGATGCAGCGCGCCGTGCGCAACGGTGGCGAGCTGATGGAGCTGCCGCGCCTGGAGCGGCGCGAGCAACCGCTGCCGCTGCTGGTGCTGGTGGACGTGTCGGGCTCCATGGAGCGCTACACCCGGTTGCTGCTGGCCTTTCTGCACGCGGCCACGCGCCACCACCGCCGCCGCGATGTGTTCGCTTTCGGCACCCGGCTCACCGACCTCACACCCGCCTTCCGTCAGGCCGACACCGACGACATGCTCGCACACGCCAGCGCCGCCATTGAGGACTTCGCGGGCGGCACCCAGTTCGGTGTTGCGTTGCAAACCCTGCGCCATGAGCACGCGCGCCGCCTGGTTGGCCGCCGCACCCTGGTGCTGATCGTCACCGACGGGCTGGACACCGGCGAACCGAAGGAACTCGGCGAGGCCCTGGACTGGCTGCGCCGCCGCTGCCGCCGCCTGCTCTGGCTCAACCCGCTGCTGCGCTTCGACGGCTATGCGCCGCTGGCGCGCGGCGCCGCCGAACTGCACAGCCACGCCCACGGCATGCTGGCGGTGCACAACCTCAGCAAGCTCGACGACCTGGCCGCCAGCCTGGCGGCTTTGCTCAAACGCTGAATACCCACACCACTACAAGATAGGAGAACACCATGGACATGCAAGGCAACCGCTCCCTCGCCATCACCCAGCAGCAGGCCTGGGATGCGCTCAACGACCCCGAGGTGCTCAAGGCCTGCATCCCCGGCTGCAACAAGTTGGAGGCCACCGGCGACAACCAGTACGCCGTGGGCATGGCGCTGAAGATCGGGCCGGTCTCGGCAAAGTTCGCCGGCAAGATCCTGCTCAGCGACATCGTCGCGCCCGCGTCGTACAAGATCAATTTCGAGGGCCAGGGCGGCGTTGCCGGCTTTGGCAAGGGCGCGGCCGAAGTGAAGCTCAGCCCCAACGGCAGCGGCTGCGGCTGCGAGCTGGACTACACGGTGCACGCCACCGTGGGCGGCAAGATCGCGCAGCTGGGCCAGCGCCTGATCGACGGCACCGCCAAGGCCATGTCGGAGGACTTCTTCAAACGCTTCGACGAAGCGATGCAGAAGGCCCACCCCGAGGCTTATGCGGCGCGGGATGCCGTCACTGCGGCGGCAGGCGACAACACGGCCGTGGTGGCCGCATCGACCAACCCCGTGCCCAGCGGCGGCATGCCCGCCTGGGTGTGGGTGGCCGGTGCCGTGGTCGTCGCTGTCATCTGGTGGCTGAGCCGCTGAGGCGCAACACCGGCACACTCCACGCACTGGAAACCACACATGGAAAACCTCGACATCACGGTGCTGCGCAAGCTGCTGCAATGGCGGCGCAGCGGGCAACGCGCGCTGCTGGCCACGGTGGTCCGCACCTGGGGCTCGTCGCCGCGCCCGGTGGGCTCGATCATGGCGCTGTGCGAAACCGGCTCGGTGGTGGGCTCGGTCTCGGGCGGCTGCATCGAAGACGACCTGATCTATCGCTACAGTCGGGCCAACACCCCGGCGGGCGCAGAAGTCTCAGCGGCAGGCATCACGCACGACATTCCCACCGGCCCGCCCGAGCGGGTGACCTACGGCGTCACCGCCGACGAGGCCCATCGCTTCGGCCTGCCCTGCGGCGGCACGCTGGAGCTGTTGCTCGAATTCAACCCCGATGCCGACACGCTCGCGGCGCTGGTGCAGGCCCTGAGTCAGGGTCGGCTCATGCAGCGCGACACCGAGCTCGCCACCGGCGCCGTCACGCTGCAGCCCTGCGACAAACCCACGGGCCTCAGCGACGACGGCGTGACGCTGCGCAACACCTTCGGCCCCGAGTACCGCATGCTGCTGATCGGTGCCGGCCAGCTCACCGAATACCTCTCGACCATGGCCCTGTTCTGCGGCTTCGCGGTCACGGTCTGCGACCCGCGCGAGGAATACCGCAGCAGCTGGACGGTGGCCGGCGTGACGCTGGCCCACGGCATGCCCGACGACGTGGTGCGCGAATTCAACGTCGACCGCCGCACCTGCGTGATCGCGCTGACGCACGACCCCAAGCTCGACGACCTGGCCCTGCTCGAAGCCCTGGGCAGCGAGGCGTTCTACGTCGGCGCCATCGGCTCGCGGCGCAACAACGAGGCGCGCCGTGCCCGCATGATCGAACACTTCGACCAGACCGAACACAGCCTGGCCCTGCTGCGTGGACCGATCGGCATCTACATCGGCAGCAAGATGCCCTCCGAGATCGCGGTCAGCATCATGGCCGAGGTGCTGGCGGTGAAAAACGCGGTGCCCTTGCCGCGCGACACGCAGGTCGGGCCGGCCAAGGAACGGCTGAGAGCGGGGTAATCACTCCCCCCCGCAGCGCTGCGCGCTACCCCCCAAGGGGGCGGCACTGGCCGTCCGGCAAAGCCGGCCCGGCGGTGCCCTGGTTCATCGGCGACCCTATCACCGCCATGGAGCACTGAGCGTGCCGGCATCGCAGCCCGACGGAGCTCTGGGTTGCATCCCCTCACGTCCCCGGGTTTGCCCCGGCACCATGGCACGTGATTTGCGCAGATGCTCCTCAGACGCTCAGACCGGGGGTGAGTTGACCCATGGCTGTCGCAATTTGCAACACTTGTGTTCCAGAGCCCACCGACCGCAGAGGCAGACGTGATTCCCCACACACCGAACCCCACGCCATCCGACCAGCGCCTGGCCTTGATCAAACGGGCACGGCTGTCCGTGCTCGAAGCCCGCGACTCGGCGCCTTCGCCTTGGCTGGCTCCCACCATCGAACGCTCCTGGCGGCGCTGCCTGGCGCAGGGGAAGGACCCTCGGCAACGGGTGAGCTTCGAGCCCGTGTCGGCCGGGGCCATGCAGCATGCGCTCGACGCCAGCCGCCCCTTGGTGCAGGCCGCCGCGCCGGTGATCCGCTCGCTCTCGCGGGCCATGGTGCACACCCGCTACTTCGCGATCCTCACCGACGCGCGCGGCACGGTGATCGGCGTGGACGGTCCGGTGGACCGCAACAACCCGCACGCCGCCGCCATCGCCCGCCTGGGCGTGAACCTCTCGGAATCCGCCGTGGGCACCACCGCCATCGGCGCCACGCTCGCGGAACACGAGCCCGTGTGGCTGCACCGGGGCGAACACTTCTTCAACGACACCAGCATCTTCAGCTGCGCGGGCGCGCCGATCTTCGGACCCGACGGCCTGTGCGTGGGCATGCTGGACCTGACCGGCGTGGACGTGGCCGAACAACCCGCCCTCAAACACCTGGTCACCCAGTCCGCGCGCAGCATCGAAAACGCACTGACCACCGCCCGCCCCCACCGCCTCCTGCTGCGCCTGAACTGGCCAGGCCGGGTGCTGGGCGACGACAACGACGGCCTGGTGTGCGTCGACAACGACGGCGCCATCACCGGCGCCAACCGTGCTGCGGCCGACATGCTGGGGCTGTCCACGCAACGCCAGCCGCTGCACTGCGGCGAGGTGTTTGCCGTGCCCACGGACACGCTGTTTGATGCCGCCAGCAACCACCGCACGGCCATCGAGGTGCCGCTCTGGTCCGGCCTTCGCCTGCAGGTGCTGGCACAGAGCCCGGGCAGCAACGCAGCGGGCACCGCACGCCCCGCCAGCCACAGCGTGCCCCTCAAAGACGTGGAGACCGCCCTCATCCGCCGAGCTGTCGAAGACGCGCGAGGCAACGTCATGGAAGCGGCGCGCGCGCTGGGAATCAGCCGGGCCACGGTGTACCGAAAAATCGGAAAGAGATAGCCCCCCTGCGCCGCTGCGCGGCTTCCCCCCAGGGGGACCACGCCCTTTGACCGGCAAAGCCGGATGGGCGCCACGCCCACCCCCGTCGCTTGTTCGCTGCGCGTAACCGCTCCGCCCCTCAAGGGGCAACGCGAGTGGCCCGGCAAAGCCGGTTCCACCGCGTTCTGGGTGAAGGCACGCGCCGGAGACGCCACAGGGCGGAAAGGGATGGACACCTGCTGCCGTCAAGCACACACATGTCCGGAGAGGATGCATTCACCGGGAACGCGGCGGAACTGGCTCCGCCAGGCCGCTCGCGTTGCCCCCTGGGGGGTGACGCGAAGCGGCGCGGGGGGTACCACAGTCAGGGCGCGGTGAGCGTCAAGCCGTTCTGCTTGAAGATCGCCAGCATCTCGCCACTGTCGCGCAGCGATTTCATCGCGGCCTCCAAGCCCTGGGCCAGCTCTTTGTTTGCGGTCTTGACCGCCATGCCCACGGGCCAGCCGGTGTCGGCGATGCCGTTGTTGAAGTTGATCTTGCTGATGCGGAAGTGGGCCGCGGCGCCCGGGTTGCGGAACAGCGTGGCTTCGGCCTGCGCCCGCGTCACGAAAGCGGCAACGGCCTTGCCGTCCACCGCCGCCTGCGCGGCTTCGATGCCCGAGTTGAAGATGGACACCTGGTTGCGCAACAAGCCACCGCCATACCCCATCAACACGCTGGCCGCACCCGCGCCGCGCTCGGCCGCGAGCGCCAGGCCTTTCAAATCTTCGGGCACCGCTGCGTCGGCCAGCTTGCGCGTGTCGTGCATCAAGATCACCGACTGGCGCATGTAGGGCGCGAAGATCATCACCTGCGGGTTGCCCTGCGCCAGAAACTTGTCGGCCGGCACCTGCAGCATCACGTCGGCCGGGCCGTAGCCCAGGTAGTGACCGCGCCAGACCATGTTGCGCAGGTCGTCGTTCATGTTTTCGCCCGCGTCGAAAGGCAGCAGCGAGAGCTTGAGGTTCATCTGGCGCGCCAGCCCCTCGGCCAGCGCCACGTCCAGGCCTTTCATGTCGGCCGCAGGGCCGTCGGAAAAGGGCGCGTTGTCCTTGTACACCGCGACCTTGAGCATGCCGTTGGCGCGGATGCGCGCCAGGTCGGTGAGCTCGGTCTGCGCCAGCGCCGGCCAGGGGGCGGCCAGTGCGGACAACAAGGCCAGCGCCTCACGGCGGCGCAGCGCGCCGGTGCGGGCGATGGCGGTGGTCGAGGGAGTCTGTGTCATGGGTCTTGTCTCTGGAGTCGTTGTGGTGATGTGGCGCTCTGGCACGTCCCCGTGGACGGCCCCATGTTCACGGCTCGCGGCGCGTCTCGATGTAGGTGCGGATCGACCAGATCGCTTCTTGCGAGAGCGTGCCTTCGAACGGCGGCATGTAGACGCGGCCATCGCGCACACGGCCGCGGCGCACGGTGGCGATGAAGTAGTCGTCCATCTCCTTGAAGCACGCGGCCTTCTTGCCCGCGTCGGCCATGCCGGTGCAGTCGCTGTCGATCTTGCGCAGGTCGGGCGAGATGCCGCCGGAGATGGCCTGGAGGCCGTGGCAGCGCGCGCAGTTCTGGTTGTAGGCCGAGGTGCCGATGCGCAGGGCTTCGCCGCGCGCCGGGCTCGCGTCGTTGTAGGGGTTGGCGTCGAGCCACTTGGCGCCGAGCTGCGGCAGGGTGTGGGTGTCGACGGCTTGTGGCGTCACGTCGCCGTGCGCCATCACGGCGGCAGCGGCCAAGCTGCAGGCGGCGAGGGCGAGCAGGCGCAGGTGAGAACGCGCTGGGAGCTTGAGGAATGGGGTTTTCATGGGGCTTGTCTCCAGGTTCCAAAACAGGGGGTTGGAAGCCTTAAAAGCAATAAGCAGGCCACTGGAAACCCACGCCCGTGCAGGCCACGGCCACCGTGCAGGCCCGTGCTCCAACTGTCCCAATTTGCATCACACACCTGTTCCAGAAGGGTCGACTGGGACACCTCGCGCAGGGTCGCTGTGCCAGAAAGCCGGTGGATCGAATGGCCGGCTACTTGCTATGTACCAGACGGAGGCACTTGGCCACACACTGTTTCACTCGGGGAATACCCAGTGTTGATTCGTGGCACAGATATGAAGAGAATCACATGAGTCACACCGAACACGAACATTCCCCCCCCCAGGGCACGCCGGACGATCCCAACTGGACCATGGACTTCTGGGGCGGCTTTCCCCCGGACCCAGGAGACGACATGAGTGCCGCCATGTACACGCCACCCGGCGGTGAGCGAGCCGACACTCCGCCGCCGGCCCACTCGCCTGCCGGTCATGACCTGATCGGTCAGTCGCAGCAGCGTTCGCGCGCCTACGGCCTCACCGAGCAGAGTGAGCCCGATTTCTCCAGCCCTTCGCGCGGCGTCCTGACCGAGGCACTGGACGAAAACCGGTTTTTGTTCCAGCACGCCGCGCCCGTGATGGAAACGCTCTACGACCAGATCGTCAACACCCACAGCATGGTGCTGCTGACCTCGGCCAAAGGCATGGTGCTGCACTCGCTGGGCGACACCGACTTCTTGGAGAAAGCCTCGCGCGTGGCGCTCACGCCGGGCATGGACTGGTCGGAGCAGAACAAGGGCACCAACGCCATCGGCACCGCGCTGACCGAGGAAGAAGCGCTCACCGTGCACGGCAACCAGCACTACCTGAACGCCAACAAGTTCCTCACCTGCTCCGCCGCGCCCATCTTCGACCCCTACGGCCAGGTGATCGGCGCGCTCGACGTGACCGGCGACCACCGCAGCTTCCACCAGCACACGCTGGCGCTGGTGCGCATGTCGGCACAGATGATCGAGAACCACATGTTCGCCGACATCTTCCCGAAGGCGATCCGGGTGCATTTCCACACCCGCTCCGAGTTCCTCGGCACGCTGGTCGAGGGCATCGCGGTGTTCTCGCCCGAGGGGCGTTTCATCTCCGCCAACCGCAGCGCGCAGTTCCAGATCGGCCTGCCGTTTGCCGCGCTCAAGGCCCACACCTTCTCGTCGCTCTTCGGCATCTCGATGTCGTCGCTGTTCGAGCTGTTCAGCGGCGCCATGCCCAACCCCAAACAACTGGTGTTGCACAACGGCGTGTCGGTCTGGTGCCGGGTGAAGGTCAAGACGAGCAACCCCTGGTCGGCGGGGCGACCCATGGCAGCCAACCCGCAGCAGGCCGAAGAGCAGCACACCGCCACCCCATCGGCGGCTTCGGCGCCAGCGCTGCTGAAACAGACCGGGCGCAAGATGCAGCTGTCGTCGCTGCAGTACCTGGACACCGGAGACCCCCAAGTGGCTGCGGTCATTCACAAGCTGCGCAGGGTCTCGGGCAAGGACATCCCGGTGATGATCCTGGGCGAAACCGGCACCGGCAAAGACCTGCTGGCCCAGGCCATTCACGGCGACTCCACGCGCTCGGCTCAGCCCTTTGTTTCGGTCAACTGCGCCTCGATTCCCGACAACCTGATCGAGTCGGAGTTGTTCGGCTACGAAGAAGGCGCCTTCACCGGCGCGCGCAAGAAGGGCTCGATCGGCAAGATCCTGCAGGCCAACGGCGGCACGCTGTTCCTCGACGAGATCGGCGACATGCCCAAGCATCTGCAGGCGCGGCTGCTGCGCGTGTTGCAGGAGCGCAAGGTGAGCCCACTGGGCGCGGGCAAGGAAGTGGACGTGGACGTGGCCGTGGTGAGCGCCACGCACAAGAACTTGAAAGACATGATCGCGCGCGGCGACTTCCGCGAAGACCTGTACTACCGCCTCAACGGCCTGGTGGTGCGCCTGCCGGCGCTGCGCGAGCGCACCGACTTCGACCTCGTGGTGCAGAAGATTGTGAAGGCGCTGTGCGAGAACAGCCAGCAAGTCGGCATCTCGGCGCGGGTCATGGACATCTTCAAGCGCTACCACTGGCCGGGCAACTTCCGCCAGTTGCACAACCTGCTGCGCACGGCCGTGGTCATGGTGGGCTGCGACGGTGTGATCGACATGGAGCACCTGCCCGACGACTTCCTCGAAGAGCTGGAACACGGCCTGCCCAACCCGATACCGAGCCGCCTGATGGGGTCCATCGCCCCGACGGAGTCCGAACTGCCCGAAACACCCAGCTCACCGCCCATGCCCGAACCGGCGGTGGACGGCCAGCGCCTGCAGGACGTGGCGCTGAGCGCAATGGCGCAGATGCTGCGGCTGCACAAGGGCAATGTGTCGGCGGCCGCCAAGGCGCTGGGGGTGTCGCGCAACACGATCTACCGGAAGAAGGATCAGCTGCCGCCGGGGCTGCTGTAACCCCCGCGCCGGGTTTTTGCACAGCCTCGTCAGGCGTGGGGTGGATCTGTCGGCGGCCAGATGAGTTGAATGGACAGGCCTTTGCCGCTCGGGTCGTCCACGATCGTGATCTCGATCTGGTGCCGATCGCAGATTTCCTTCACGATCGCCAGGCCGAGGCCGGTGCCGTGCGCGCTGGTGGCCGCGCCACGGTAGAAGCGCTCAAACACCCTGGGGCGTTCCTCGGGGGGAATGCCCGGGCCATTGTCGATCACGCCCAAGTGCGCTCGCCCGTCGCACTGGGACACCCGCACTGTCACGTGGCCGCCCGGCGGGGTGTAGCTGATGGCGTTGTGCACCAGATTGTTGACAAGTTCGCGCAGCAGCACCGGTTCACCGCGCACCGGCACAGGCAGTTCACCTTCGAAGCCCAGGTCGATGGATTTCGCCCGCGCCAACGCCAGCATGTCGAAGGTCTGCTCGCGCGCCAGAGCGGTGAGATCAAGCGCCTCGATGTCCAGCGGTCGACCGGGCTCACTGCGCGCCAAGCTCAGCAGCTGGTTCATGACGCGCTGAGTCGCCTGGGTGGACTGGTGAACGCTCTGGACCACCGTGCGCATGGCTTCGTGGTCGTTCTGCTGCAGGGCGTGATCGACCTGGGCGCGCAGCACGGTCAGTGGCGTCTTCAGCTGATGCGATGCGTTGGCGATGAAGCGCGCCTGCGCGTCGCTGAGCTGGCGTTGCCGTTCGGTATGGACGTTGATCGCGTTGATCAGCGGCACCACCTCGCGCGGCACACGGTGGGTGTCGATCGACGTCAGGTCGTTGGCGTCGCGCGCGCGCACGTCGTCGCGCAACCGCTTCAGGGGCGCCAGGCCGCGCCGAACACCGAGGCCGATGAGGCCGGCGGCGGCGGCGATCAGCAGCAACTGCATCACCGCGGACTCGGAGACGATGCGCCGCGTCAGCTGGCGCCGCGCATCCATCGTCTCGGCGACCTGCACCGTCAGGGTCTGCGGCTGGCTATCGCCGACCACCGACCAGGCCAGCGCGACGACGCGTATGTGCTGACCTTTATAGGTTGCGTCATAGAACAGCGGCTCGCTGCCGAGAGGCGTGGAAGGGGGAGGCAGGTCGGCATAGCCGGTGATGTGGCGGCCGTCCGCCAGCGTCGCCACGCGATAGAAGATGCTGTCCTGCGTGTCGGTGCGCAGCATGGCGAGTGCGGCGTAAGGCAGGTCCACCACGATCTGGCCACTCTGCACACTCAGGCGCTCTCCGATCACCAGCGCGGAGCCGAGCAAGGTGCGGTCGTAGGCTTCGTGTGCCAGTGCCAGGCTGCGCAAGTAACCCACCGTGGCCGAGATCAACCACAGCGCCAGCGTCGGGACCAGAAGCCAGCGCAGCAGCAGGTCACGCAGGCGTGTCATCGGCCGCCACCAGCACGTAGCCGAGCCCGCGCAAGGTCTCGATCTTCGCCCCGCTGCCGTCGAGCCGGCGTCGCAGGCGATGCACGTAGATCTCCAGCGCCTCGTTGCTGAGCACCGCTTCGCAACCGCTCAGTCGCTGGGTGAGCACCAGCTTGCTGACCGGCCGGCCGGCGTGCACGATCAAGGCCTCCAGCAGGTCGTGTTCGCGTGGCGGCAAATCAAGTGGGTGTGTGCCGATCGTGAAGCGGCGTGTCACCGTGTTGAACACCAGCGTGGCCACGCCCACCGCCGAATCCACGGCACCGATCGAGCGCCGGTACAAGGCCCGCAGGCGGGCTTCCAGTTCGGCCAGGTCGAAGGGCTTGGCCAGGTAGTCGTCGGCGCCCGCATTCAAACCTTGAACCCGGTCATAGGTGTCGCCGCTGGCGGTGAGCACCAGAACCGGCACCTTGTCTCCGCGCTGGCGCAGGCGGCGAAGGACTTCAATGCCGAGCATGCCCGGCAATGCCAGGTCGAGTATCACGATGTCGAACGCATGCTGGTGCAAGGTGGTGTCGGCCAGCAATCCATCGGCGCAAGAGCTTACCTGAATGCCGAGCGCACCGAAGGATTGCGTCAGCGTTTGCGTCAGCGGCAATTGATCTTCAACCAGCAAGATATGCAAGGTGGCGGACAGAAAAATTTGGTTGGCCGGCCCATCAGCGACAGGATTCCGCGTCGGGGTGGACACGCGAAGAGCATGGTGATAATAGCGTTTTGGAGTTCCACCCATGCCATTGCGTCGGAGACAAATCGGAGCCGGCTTGCTGGGCCTTGCCGTCGCCAGTTCCGTGGCCGCCCCGGCGCTGGCAGCCACTCCATTGAGAGCGGCGAACACTCGGCGCGTGCGGGTGCTCTCGACCACCGACCGGCACACGGTGCAGCCACTGATCGAACACTTCGAACGCCGCCATGCCGACCTGCGGGTGGACTACGTCGAGCTGGGCAGCCTGCAGCTGTACCAAAGTTTCCTGCAACAGGACGAAGCAGCGTCCAACGCCGACGTGCTGTGGAGCTCGGCGATGGACCTGCAGATCAAGCTGGTCAACGACGGGTACGCCCTGCGCCATGAAAGCCCGCACGCAGCCGGGCTGCCGAAATGGGCGAACTGGAGGCACGAGGCCTATGGCACCACGCTGGAGCCGGTCGGCCTCGTCGTGAATCGGCAACTGCTGGGCGCCGGCGAGGTGCCACAGACGCATGCCGCGTTGACGGCGCTGTTGCTCGCCGACGTGCCGCGTTGGCGCGACCGCGTCGCCACCTACGACATTGAACGCGCCGGCCTGGGTTTCCTGATCGCGGCCCAGGATGCGATGGCAACACCGCGCTACTGGGAGCTGGCGCATGCGCTCGGCCGCTGCCGCGCCAGTCTGCATGCCGATACCCAGAGCATGCTCGACAGCGTGGCCGCCGGGCACACCTTGCTGGCCCACAACGTCCTGGGCAGCTATGCCGAAGTCTTCGCACGCAAGCGGCCGGAACTCAGCGTCATCTACTTGCAGGACTACACCCTGGCCGTGTCGCGCGTGGCCTTCGTCGCGCGCTCGGCGCCCAATCCGCAGGGTGCACGCTTGTGGCTCGACCACCTGTTGTCGGCGCCGGGCCAGCGCCTGTTGGCCGAGGCCGGCGGCCTGCAGGGGGTCCGGACCGACACCGCCCGGTCGCCGCGCCCACTCCCCTCGCTGCGGCCGATCGCGCTCGGGCCGGGGCTGCTGGCGCACCTGGACCAAAGCCAGCGCCTGGCCTTCCAGAGGCGCTGGAACCAGGCGCTGCGCCCGAGTTAGCGCGTTCACGGACGCGCCTGACCAAGCGTTCACCTCAATCTGTGCTTTCGCGAAGATGGACAACGCAGCCATGGGTGTGAAGGCGCGGGTTCACTAGGCAGCCTGCCTGGCAAGCGCGCGCTTGGTGCGTGCACGGATATTCAATGCTTCAACACCCAATGAAAACGCCATGGCCACATACACATACGCCTTGGGCACGTGCACATCGAAAGCCTCGGCAACCAGAAGTGTTCCCACCATGGTCAAAAAGGCCAAAGCCAAGACCTTGATGGAAGGATGCCGGTCCACAAAGTCTCCAATGGGTTTTGCAGCAAACAGCATGACGCCGACAGCGGCAACAACGGCAGCCACCATGACCGACAGGTTGTCCACCATGCCGACCGCAGTGATCACCGAATCGAGTGAGAACACGATGTCCACAACACCGATCTGTACGATCGTCCCCCAGAACACGGAGGCTCCCGCTTTCACGGACTCGACGCCTGCGCTCTCCTCCTTGGTCTCATGCACCTCGACTTCCAGAAAAATTTCATGGGAGGCCTTCCACAGCAGGAACAGTCCGCCGCCCAGCAGGATCAGGTCGCGTCCACTGATGGCCTGCATGAACACCGTAAAAAGGGGCGCGGTCAGCGTCATCACCCATGCCAGACTGAACAAGAGCGCAATGCGCGAGACCATGGCAAAGCCCAGCCCGAGGCGGCGCGCAAGATCGCGTTGCGCGGCAGGAAGACGCCCCACAAGAATGCTGATGAAAATGATGTTGTCGATGCCCAGCACGATCTCGAGCGCGGCGAGCATGAAGAAGGCGATCCAGATATTGGGATCCGAGAGCAGTTCCATGATGTCTCTCCTCTAGCGTTTCAGGATGATCTGGCCGTCCGACAGCCAGCACGCGGGGTTGGAGATGTCTATTTTCATGGCGCACCCGTTGACAAGGGCGTGGAGGCCGGCGCCCGGCGGCGCTTGAGCAGGCGCGGCACGATGAGCACGGCGGCCGTGATGGCCAGCACCGTGGCCGAGATCGGCTGCGTGAGGAACACCGTTGGGTCGCCCTGGCTGATGGCCAGCGCACGGCGCATCTGGGTTTCGGCCAGAGGCCCCAGGATCAAACCGACGATGGTGGGCGCCACCGGAATGTCGTAGCGGCGCATCGCGAAGCCGATCAGACCGATGCCGTACAGCAGAGCCAGGTCGAACCACGAGTTGCGCAGGCCATAGGCGCCCAGCGTGGCGAACACCAGGATGCCGGCGTACAGCAGCGGTCGGGGGATCGACAGCAGCTTGACCCACAGCCCGACCATCGGCAAATTCAGGACCAGCAGCAGCACGTTGCCCACATACAGACTTGCGATCAGGCCCCACACCAGTTGCGGCTCGCTGGCGAACAGCAGCGGGCCGGGCTGCAGGCCGTATTGCTGGAAGGCCGACAGCATGATCGCCGCTGTCGCGCCGGTGGGCAGACCCAGGGTCAGCAGCGGCACCAGCATGCCGGCGGCGGCCGCGTTGTTGGCGGCCTCGGGCCCGGCCACGCCTTCGATCGCCCCCTTGCCAAACTCTTCCGGGTGCTTGGTGAGTTTCTTCTCCGTGGCGTAAGACAGAAAGGTCGGGATCTCAGAGCCACCGGCCGGCATGGCGCCAAACGGAAAGCCGATGGCGGTGCCGCGCAGCCACGGTTTCCACGAGCGCGCCCAGTCCGACTTGCTCATCCACACCGAGCCCTTCACCGATTCGATCTTGTCGACGATGCGGTTCAGGTAGGTCGCGACGAACAGCGTCTCACCGACCGCGAACAGGCCGACCGCGACGATCACGATGTCGATGCCATCGAGCAGCTCGGGAATGCCCAGCGTCAGGCGCGGCTGACCGCTCTGGCTGTCGATGCCGATCAGGCCCAGCACCAGGCCAAAGAACAGGCTCGCCAGACCGCGCGCCGGCGAGTTGCCCAGGACGGCCGAGACGGTGACGAAGGCCAGCACCATCACCGCGAAGTACTCGGCCGGGCCGAACTTCAGCGCCACCTCCACCATCGCAGGCGCCGCCATCGTGAGCATCACCGTGGCCAGCGTGCCAGCCACGAACGAGCCGATCGCCGCCGTGGCCAGCGCCGGGCCGGCGCGGCCCCGCTTGGCCATCAGGTTGCCTTCCATGGCGGTGATGATGGTGGCCGATTCGCCCGGCGTGTTGAGCAGGATCGAGGTGGTCGAACCGCCGTACATGGCGCCGTAGTAGATGCCGGCGAACAGGATCAGCGCGCCGGTCGGCTCGAAGTTGGCGGTGGCTGGCAGCAGCAGTGCGATGGTCAGCGCCGGCCCGACGCCGGGCAGCACGCCGATGGCTGTGCCCAGCGTCACGCCGAGCAGGCCGAGCAGCAGGTTCTGGATGCTGAGCGCGACGGTAAAGCCGTCCATCAGGGCGGTAAAAGTGTCCATGTTTCAAGTCCCCCAACTCAGCCAGCCGGCCGGCAGGTGAAGGCCCAGCCCGCGCGTGAAGATGAAAAACACCGGCACCGCGAGCAGCACCGCGATCACGATGTCGCGGCCCGGGCGGTGGCTGCCGAAGCCGCGCGCGATCAGCGCGTACAGCAGCGCCGAGGCGATGATGAAGCCGGCCCAGCCGATCAGCACCATGTGCAGCAGCACCGCCAGACTGATCAGGCCGAAGGCGCGCCAGTCGGCGCCCTGGTGCGTGGTCTCGTCGTCCGGCATGGCCCGCCAACCGCCGGTCAGCGCTTGCCAGCCCAGCACCAGGCCGATCAGCGACAGGCCGCTGCCGATCAGGGTTGGGAACAGGCCCGGACCAACCCCGGAGTAGCCGGCCGCCGCCTTGACCAGGTTGCCCTGCCAGACGACGAAGGCGCCCAGCAGCACCATGCCCAGCGACAGCAGCGCCTCACCGCCCAGGGCCGGGCGGCCCGAGGACACGGGAGCCATGGAAGATGAACTCATGTTGAGCCTCTCGATCAGCTTCTTATTTCTTGGCCAGGCCAAGCGAGTTCACGATCTCGGTGATGCGCGGTTGCTCGGTGTCGAGGAATTTCTTGAACGCGTCACCCGACAGATAGAGGTCGGTCCACTCGTTCTTGTCCAGCGTTTCCTTCCACGAGGGCGTCTTCACGGCCTTGTCGATGGCCGCCACCAGCTCGGCCTTTTGCGCCTCGCTGATGCCGGGTGCGCCGAACAGCGCGCGCCAGTTGGCCATCACCACGTCGACGCCTTGCTCCTTCAACGTCGGCACATCCTTCACATCGGGCATGCGCTGTTCCGACGAAATCGCCAGCGCGCGCAGCTTGCCGGCCTTGATCTGGGGCGCGAACTCGCCCCAACCACTGACGCCGACCGTGACATGGCCGCCCAGAATGGCCGACTGCGCCTCGCCGCCACCGGCGTGCGCGATGTAGTTGATCTTGGTCGGATCGACGCCCGCGCTTTTGGCGATCATGGCCGCCAACAAATGGTCGGTGGCGCCGGCCGAGCCGCCACCCCAAGACACCGCGCCCGGGTTGCTCTTGAGCAGCGCGATCAGGTCCGACAGCTTCTGGATCTTGGACGACGCCGACACCACGACCACCTCGTACTCGCCGGTCAGGCGTGCCAGCGGCGTGACTTGCGTCAGGTTCACCGGCGAGCCGTTCACCAGGATGGCGCCGATCATCACCATGCCAGTGACCATCATGGCCTGAGGGTCGCCCTTGGACGAGGTCACGAACTGCGCCAGCCCAATGGTGCCGCCAGCGCCGGGCTTGTTGTCCACCGTCACGCGCTTGACGATGTCGCCGCTTTGCAGGGCGCGCTGCATCGAGCGGGCGGTCTGGTCCCAGCCGCCGCCGGGCGCGGCCGGGGCCAGGATCTTGACGGCGTCCAGCGCCATGGCGCAGGGGGTGGTGAGCAGCAGTGCGCTGCTGGCGATGGCGGCAAAAAGCTGCCGGCGTGCAAGAGCGATTTTCATCATGTCTGTCTCCATGTCATTGTTTTCGAGCGAATTCATTTTGTGGACGACCCGCGCGGGCAAGCTTTCGAAGAACTTTCAAACGGGTTGCTTTGAACTCGGTACTTACCCGGGTAGGGAAATCGATAGGGTGCGATGAAAGAGTTTCGAAAGCCGCCGCGCGGGGCCGCCTCCTAGCATCGCCAACACATTTGATCCACCCCGCACCAAGGACCACTATGAACATCACCGGCATGCTGCATGGCGCCCGTCTCCTCAAGCTGGCGGGCTTCCCGACCCCGGAAATTCTCGGCCCCGACGCGAGCGAATCCGAGATCAAGGCCCTGATCGTCAAACACGGCCAGGTCTTCATCAAGCCGGTGTTCAAGGGCGGCGTCGGCAAGAAGGGCAAGGCCGGGCTGGTCGGTCGCGCCACCGATCTGAAGACCGCGCTGTCCGAGAAGGAACGCCTGTATTTCTGCGAGCACCGTCACGGCAACCAGGTCGCCAAGTCCAACGGCGTGACCTTCGAGGCGGGCGTGCCGGCCGAGCACGAGGTCTACTTCTCGCTCACCGACAACACGCAATACCGGGCGCCCACCATGACCTTGACGCATCACGGCGGCATGGACATCGAGGAACTCGACAAGACCCAGATCGTCAGCGTGCCCTTCAACCCCTTGACGGGCCTGAAGGCCTTCATCGTGGCCAACGCGCTGTCGGAACTGAAGGCGCCCAAACAGATCATCTCGCCGCTGGTGCAGTTCCTGCCCAATCTGTGGGACCTGTTCCACGACTACGGCATGACGACGCTGGAGCTCAATCCGATCCGCCTGCGCCCCGACGCCAAGGGTCGGTTGACGCCGGTGGCCTGCGACTTCAAGTGCGGGTTTGATCGCGACGATCCGCGTTGGCAGCGGCTGAACCTGCCGGCCGACCTGTTCGCCGCCGACTACTCAGACTTCGAGCAGGAGATCAACCAGCTGCGCACCTACCAGGGCCAGAGCGATGTCTATGTGATCAACCCCAAGGGCACGATCCTCGCGCCGACCTTCGGCGGCGGCGCCAACTCGCTGGTCACGCAGATGCTGGGCGACGACGCCAGCATCTCGTCCGACTTCGGCGGCAATCCGCCCTACGAGAAGATGAAGGCGGTGGCGCGCATCTGCTTCAAGCACTGGCTCAAGCAGAGCAACGTGCTCTTCATCATCGGCGGCAAGAGCAACAACACCGACATCTTCGAGACCTTCCGCGCGATGGCCGATGCGCTGCGCGAGCACTTCGGCACCTACGGCGCGCAGCCGCTCTACCTGGTGGTGGGCCGCGGCGGCCCGAACCTGGTGCGCGGCATGGGCGTGATGCGCGACACCTGCGAGGCGCTCGGCATTCCCTACCGCATCTTTGGCTTCGACTCGGCGATGAGCGAGGTGGTGGACTACGCGCGGCGCGTCGACACCTGGATGAAGACGGGCGGACGCGCCGAGGTGGCGCGTGGCATGAAGCTGGCAGATTGAGGAGCACATGATGATCAGAAAAAGCGCAGGCAATTTCAAGTACTTCACCGGCGTCGAATCGCTGGCCCAGATCGCCACCCGAGAGGACCGGGTGTGCGTGCTCAACATCCTGGGCGGCGAGTCCAGCGAGGTCACGCCGGTCGGCCATGCCTGGAGCGGCGCCAACGTGGTGTTTGGTACCTCGCCGGGGCGGCACGGCCAGGTGCTGGAGACGCCGGCCGGCAACATCCCGGTCTACAACAATGTGCGCGAGGGTCTGGAGGCGGGCCATCGCTTCAATTGCGGCGTGGTCTACCTGCCGCCGAGCGCGGCCGACGACGGCGTTGTCGAGTTGATTCGCGTCAACCCCGAGCTCACCAAGATCTTCATTCCGACCGAAAAAATGAGCGTGCACGACGCGCGCGAGATCCGCGCCATGGCACAGCAGCGCGGCATCGACATCTTCGGCGGCAACAGCCTGGGCGTGGCCGATTCATGGAACCAGGTGCGCATCGGCGGCGCGCTGGGCGGCGACAGTCCGGGCGACACGCTCAAGAAGGGTTCGATCGCCATCCTGTCCAACTCCGGCGGCTTCACCACCACCATCGCGCAGTACCTGCGCATGGGCGGCTGGGGCACGACCACGCTGGTGTCGTCGGGCAAGGACGTCTACATCCACTACGCCGCACCCGAGTTTGCCTTCGCGCTCGGCAACGACGCGCGCAGCAAGGCAGCGGTGCTGTACTGCGAGCCGGGGGGCTACTACGAACTCGACGCCGAGTTCACCAAGCCCGTGGTGGCCTGCGTGGTGGGGCGCTGGAAGAGCAAGCTCACCCGCGCGGTTGGCCATGCCGGCGCGATGTCCGGCGGCGGCGACGACGCGGCGTCCAAGGAGCGCTGGTTCATGGAGAAGTTTGGGGTGAACGCGCTGTTCACGCCCGACAACCCGGTGTGCTCGGCCAAGGGCGCGGTGGTGGTCAACATCGCCGACATTCCAGCCGCACTGTCGGCGGTGATGGCGGCCAATGGCGTGCAGCCCGACTTCGCGCCCGAAGGCACGATGGAGCTGAAAGCCTGGTTCGGCTCCAACATGGGCGTCCGGCTGCCGGCCGAGCTGGACCTGCCGGTGGTGCGCGCGGTCGCGCCCTACGATGCCCAGGTCGATGCGATTGACAAACATGTCGGCACCGTGTTCGCGCGGGAAAGCATGAAGGACGCGTCCGGCGTGTCGCAGATGGATGCCAAGACGCAGGTGACGCGGCTCAACGGCGTGTCGGTGCTGGACGCGGCGCAGTATTCGCTGGAGGCCAATGTCGGCCTGGCCCTGCTCAAGGAGCCCGGCGGCGAGAACGACCGCAAGCTGGTGAGCGTGGCGGTCGGCGCCTGGTTGAACCTGCATGGCGAGGCCACGCTGGTGGCCGCGCAGGCCGCGCGCGATGCCGGCAACGCACCCAACGCCGTGCTGGCGGCGGCGCTGGCCATCGTCGGGCCGCGGCGCACCGGCCCGGCCCGGGCCATCGCCGGCCAGCTGATCGAGCGCTTCTCGGCAGCCGGGTTGAAGGATGCACTGGACGAGGGCTTCCCGCTCGATGGCCTGCCGGACACCCCTGAAGCCGAACTGATGCTGGGTGCGCACGCCGACCCGCTGGCCCAGGCCATGCTCGACGGCTTGCGCGCACGCGGGACCCGCTCGGTGTTCGTTCGCTACATCGAGAGCCTGGGCGGCCACCCCCGTGCCGAGGCCGTGCTGGCCGCCGTCACCACCACGCTGGGCTGGGGCCCTTTGATGCGCAAACGGGTCTCGCGCCTGACGGTGGAATGCCTGCCGGCCTGGATGCAATTGTTCGGCACCGCCATCGGCGCCTCGGTCGATGCCACGCGCCATGAAGCCACGCGTTTTTGCGGCATCGACGAGGTCGACCTGCTCGGCTCTCGCTCGCTCACCGACGTGGCCTTTGTCGCGCTGCTGCATGGCCAACCGAGCGCGAGCGACCTGTTCGCCTTCCAGACGCTGGTCGGCCTGTTGCTCTCCAATGGCCCGGGCACGATCTCGGCGCAGGGCGCCAAGGGTGCGGTCTCGTCCGACGGACCCGAGCAACCGGAGCGCGTGCAGCTCAACAAGGGCCTGATCGGCTTTCTCACGCACTGCGGCTACGCGCACGGCGGCAACGGCTTTGAAGGCGTGGCCTTTCTGCTGGAGCAGTTCAAGGACAGCGGCCTGAGCAACCCGGGCAGCGCGGCGCACGGTGTCGACATCGACGCGCTGGTGACGCGCTATGTCGAAGCCTATGCCCGCTACAAGAGCGACAAGAAGGTCAGCGGCAACCTCGACATCATGAAGATCCCCTGCGTGAACCACCCGGTGTTCAAGGACAAACCGGTCAACCTCGATCCGCGCGAGGTCTTCATTGGCGAGCTGATGAACAAGCGCGGCGAGCACAACGTGTTCCTGGCCTTCTACAAGGCCCTGGTGCAAAAGCTCTATGACGCGGGCGTGTCGCGCAACGTGTATTGCGTCAACGTCGATGCGGTGATCGCCGCGCTGCTGCTCAAGACCGTGTGGCCGGCCTACCGCGCCGGCACCATCCAGGCCGACGCGCTGGAGACGGCGGCGTTCACGGTCTTCCTGTACGCCCGCATGCTGGGCTGCGCCGCCGAGATCGACGACCACCTCAACCGCGGCCGCAACATGGACACGCGAGCCCCCGCCTCGGCCTGCCGCTTCATCGCCTGATACGGCTTTGCGCCGTCCGGACACGAACAACAAAGAGTGAGACCCTCATGAGCAACGACCTGAAGCAAGCCGCCCTCGACTACCACCGCTACCCCACACCCGGCAAGATCTCGGTGACGCCGACCAAGGCCATGGTGACCCAGCGCGACCTCGGGCTGGCCTACTCGCCCGGCGTGGCCGAAGCCTGCCTGGCCATCGTCGAAGACCCGCGCGAAGCCGGCAACCTGACCGCGCGCAACAACCTCGTGGCCGTCATCACCAACGGCACCGCCGTGCTCGGCCTGGGCAACATCGGCCCGCTGGCGGGCAAACCCGTGATGGAAGGCAAGGGCTGCCTGTTCAAGAAGTTCGCCGGCATCGACGTCTTCGACATCGAACTCGACGAGCTCGACCCCGACAAGCTCATCGACACCATCGCGCGCATGGAGCCCACCTTCGGCGGCATCAACCTGGAGGACATCAAAGCGCCCGAGTGCTTCTACATCGAGAAGAAGCTGCGCGAGCGCATGAAGATCCCGGTGTTCCACGACGACCAGCACGGCACTGCCATCGTCGCCGCCGCGGCCATCCTGAACGCACTGCGGCACGTCGGCAAGGACATCGCCTCAGTCCGGCTGGTCTGCTCCGGCGCGGGCGCCGCCGCGCTGGCCTGCCTGGACCTGATCGTCAGCCTGGGCCTGCCGATGCGCAACGTGTTGGTGTCCGACAGCAACGGCGTGGTCTACACCGGGCGCAAGGAGCAGATGGACCCGAACAAGGCCCGCTACGCGCAAGACACCTCGGCGCGCAAACTCGCCGACATCATCGAAGGCGCCGACATCTTCCTGGGCCTGTCGGCCGGCGGCGTGCTCAAGCCCGAGATGGTCAAGACCATGGCGCGCGACCCCATCATCCTGGCGATGGCCAACCCGACGCCGGAGATCCTGCCGGAGGAAGCGCTGGCGGTCCGGCCGGACGCGATCCTGGGCACGGGCCGCTCGGACTACCCGAACCAGGTGAACAACGTCTTGTGTTTTCCCTTCATCTTCCGCGGCGCGCTCGATGTCGGCGCCAGCACCATCAACGAGGAAATGAAGCTGGCCACGGTGCGCGCCATCGCGGCCCTGGCGCACGCCGAGATCCCGGAAAGCGTGGCCAAAGCCTATGGCGCCGCCGGCCTGCGTTTCGGCCGCGATTATTTGATCCCCAAGCCCTTCGATCCGCGCCTGATCGTGGCCGTGGCGCCGGCGGTGGCGCAAGCGGCGATGGACAGTGGTGTGGCCACGCGTCCGATCACCGACATGGACGCCTACCGCGCCGGCCTCACACGCTTTGTCTACCACTCCGGCTCGGTGATGCAACCGGTGATCGACGCGGCGCAGAAGGCGCCCAAGCGCGTGGCCTACGCCGAGGGCGAGGACGAGCGCGTGCTGCGCGCCGTGCAGATCGTCATCGACGAGGGCCTGGCCACGCCGATCCTGGTGGGACGCGCTGGCGTGGTGGCCCAGCGCATCAAGGACTTCGGCCTGCGCCTGGTGCCCGGGCGCGACTTTGAACTGGTCGACCCAGACACCGATGCGCGGGTGCCGCAAGCCGCCCAGGTCTATTACCAGCTCACGCGCCGCAAGGGCGTCACGCCGCTGGCCGCCGAGTCCACCCTGCGCCGCAACGCCACAGCGCTGGCCGCCATGCTGGTGTACCGTGGCGACGCCGATGCGCTGCTGTGCGGCGTGACCGGCGGCTATCGCGCGCACCTGGACGTGGTGGCCGATGTGATCGGTCTGCGCGAGGGCGTCGAGACGCTGGCGGCCATGAACCTGCTGATGCTGCCCGAGCGCACGCTGTTCATCTGCGACACCTACGTCAACGCCGACCCGAGCCCCGAACAACTGACCGAGATCGCCGTGCTGGCCGCCGACGCGGTGCGCCGCTTCGGCATCACGCCGCACATGGCGCTGTTGTCGCATTCGAGCTTCGGCAGCGAGGACACGGCCAGCGCGCACAAGATGCGCCGCGCGCTGGCGTTGATCCGCTCGCTCAAGCTCCCGTTCGAGGTCGAGGGCGAGATGCACGGCGATGCGGCGCTGTCCCTGGAGGTGCTCAACCAGGTGTTCCCCGGCTCGGCCCTCACGCGCGAAGCCAACCTGCTGGTGATGCCCACGCTGGACGCGGCCAACATCACCTTCAACGTCCTCAAAGCGGTCTCGGGCCACGGCATCACGGTCGGTCCGATCCTGCTCGGGCTGGCGCGACCGGCGCACATCCTGACGCCGACCGCAACGGTCAGGCGCCTGGTCAACATGACAGCGCTGGCGTCGGTGGACACCGCCTCCAAGTGGTCCAGCCACTCGGCCACCTCGGTGCTCGCGCAGATCCGCGCGGGATGACGCCGTCGCTTCACCGTTCCGTTTCCCCCGCATTCACACCGAAGGAGTTTTCATGTCCGATATCGTCATCGTCGCCGCGGCCCGCACTGCCGTCGGCAAATTCGGCGGCACCCTGGCCAAAACCGCCGCGCCCGATCTGGGCGCCCATGTCGTGCGCGGCCTGCTGGCCCAGGCCGGCGTGCCCGGCGACGCCGTCAGCGAAGTCATCATGGGCCAGGTGCTCACCGCCGGCGCCGGCCAGAACCCGGCGCGCCAGACCGTCATCAAGGCCGGCCTGCCGCAGGGCGTGCCGGGCCTGACCATCAACAAGGTCTGCGGCTCGGGCCTGAAGGCCGTGATGCTGGCGGCCCAGGCGATCAAGTGTGGCGACGCCGAGATCATCGTCGCCGGTGGGCAGGAGAACATGAGCGCGGCGCCGCACGTGCTGCCGGGCTCGCGCGACGGCCAGCGCATGGGCGACTGGAAGCTCATCGACACCATGATCACCGACGGCCTGTGGGACGTCTACAACCAGTACCACATGGGCACCACGGCCGAGAACGTGGCCAAGCAATACGGCATCACGCGCGAAATGCAGGACGCGCTGGCGCTGGCCAGCCAGCAAAAAGCCGCCGCCGCGCAGGACGCGGGCAAGTTCAAGGACGAAATTCTGCCGTTCACCATTCCCCAGAAAAAGGGCGAGCCCATCGTCTTTTCGGCCGACGAATTCGTCAACCGCAAGACCAGTGCCGAAGGCCTGGCCGGCCTGCGCCCGGCCTTTGACAAGGCCGGGTCGGTCACCGCCGGCAACGCCTCGGGTTTGAATGATGGCGCCGCCGCCGTGCTGGTGATGAGCGCGCAACGCGCCGCCGCGCTGGGCCTCACGCCGCTGGCGGTGATCCGCGCCTATGCCTCGGCCGGCCTCGACCCCAGCCTCATGGGCATGGGCCCGGTTCCGGCCTCCAGGCTGTGCCTGCAAAAGGCCGGCTGGTCGGCGCACGACCTGGACCTGATGGAGATCAACGAGGCGTTTGCCGCGCAGGCCTGCGCCGTGAACCAGGAGATGGAGTGGGACACCGCCAAGATCAACGTCAACGGCGGCGCCATTGCGATTGGCCACCCCATCGGCGCGTCCGGCTGCCGCATCCTGGTCACGCTGCTGCATGAGATGCAGCGCCGCGGCGCGAACAAGGGCCTGGCCTCGCTGTGCATCGGCGGCGGCATGGGCGTGGCGCTGGCCGTCGAACGCGCCTGAACGAAGTATTCACAACGAGGAGACACAACATGACACAAGCAACAACACGCGTGGTTCTGGTCACGGGCGGCATGGGCGGCCTGGGCGAGACGATTTCAACCAAGATGGTCGATGCCGGCTACAAAGTGGCCGTGACCTATTCGCCCGGCAACGCCAAACACGCCGACTGGGTGGCGCAGATGAAGGCCAACGGCTACGACATCCTCGCCGTGCCCTGCGATGTGACCGACATCGACTCCTGCGCCGGCGCCGTGGCCCGGGTGCAGGAGCAGCTCGGCCCGGTCGATGTGCTGGTCAACAACGCCGGCATCACGCGCGACATGACCTTCAAGAAGATGGACAAGGTGAACTGGGATGCGGTGCTGCGCACCAACCTCGACAGCCTGTTCAACATGAGCAAACAGGTCGCCGACGGCATGGTCGAGCGCAACTGGGGGCGCATCATCAACGTGTCCTCGGTCAACGGTTCCAAGGGCGCGTTCGGCCAGACCAACTACTCGGCCGCCAAGGCCGGCGTGCATGGCTTCACCAAGGCGCTGGCGCTCGAAGTGGCCAAAAAAGGCGTGACCGTCAACACCATTTCACCCGGCTACATCGGCACCAAGATGGTCACGGCGATTCCGCAGGAGGTGCTGGATTCCAAGATCCTGCCCAACATTCCGGTCGGCCGCCTGGGCAGACCCGAAGAGGTGGCCGGCTTGATCATTTACCTGGCTTCGGAGGAAGCCGCGTTCGTGACGGGGGCCAACATCGCCATCAATGGGGGTCAGCACATGCAATAGGGCATGGCCTGGATCAAGCGAGGAATTGATCAGCTTCGGGCACTTCGCGCCGGAGGCTACTTCGCTGGCGTGGCCCGGTCCATCCAGACCGGTTCGAGTTCGCGCCAGGCGCGTTGCACGTTGAAGCCGTGCCGCGCCGAATAGCCTTCCCAGTGCTGGAACGCTGGCAGGTTCACGCGCTCAATCTCCTGGGGCTGGGCGCCTTCGTCCATGGCTTGCAAGATGCGTTCGCGCAGGGACTGCAGGTAGTCGCGCGTGGCGGCCAGCGCGGGGGGCGGAACACCCTGACGCCCCTTTGACCACACCGTGGACAGCACCTGCTTCGGCTTCAGTGCGTCCAGCCGCGTGAGCGCCGCCAGCCAATCGTCCACCCTGCCCTGCGCCAACTCGGGCACGCGCCCCTGGTACACCAGCCCGCCGGCCCAAAGCAGGCGGTGGTGCGGGTTCCAGAGCACGAGGTCGCCTTCGGTGTGGCCCTGCTCCACGCGCATCACGCGCAGATCAAAAGCACCCACGCGCAGCCCATCGCCCTCGGCCAGGGTCCGGTTCGGCAGCACGATGTGGGTGCCGGCCATCGCCGCTTCGCCCACGCGCTGGGTGAGGCTGGCGAGGCAGTCCGGGCAGCGCTGCGCCATGCCCTCGCGCGTGGCGGCTGTGGCGAAGATGTCGACTCGACCGTCGGCCACCAGATCGGCAAAGGCCGAGTTGGCGAGCACGTTTTCCGAGTGAGCGTGGGTGTTGACGATCCAGCGCACGCGCGCCTTGAACCGGCACTCGATGGACCGGCGCAGCCGCAGGCCGTGGCGCTGGCTCGGCCCGGGGTCGATCACCATCGCCTCCCGCCCGCCCAGCACCACGCTGGTCGGCACCACGTGGCCCGCGTTCGCCGCAGACACGTCGCCCGCGCCCGGCGGCAGCCAGACCCACACGCCGGGTGCCACCGCCTGCCAGGGCACGGGCTCCAGAGCGCGGCAATCGGCGGCGGTTGGCGCGGCACGCGCGGCAACCGCGCCGAAGACCAACGCCAGCAGCGCCAGGCCACGACCCGCAGTTCGCCACCCGGTGGACAGACCGCTCATGTGCCACGCACCTCGCGGCGCAGGGCCGCCAGCATCAGCGGCTCAAGCCCCAGGTGGCCGCTGAGCGGCAGCGCGAGCGTGGCCGATCCCGGCGCGAGCCGCTGCCCCAGCGCCGCCCAGCCGCGGCTGTTGGCCGGCGGGCAGATGGCGTCGCAGCGCCCGTGCACCCAGGCCACGGGCACACCGCGTTGCGCCAGCGTGCGCACGGCCCGGTCCAGCTCACCGGGCCGCACGAACCCCCGGTGCAACAGGTAGTGCGACTGGACGCTGTATTGGCGCTGCAAGGCCAGGTCGTCGCGCCCGGCAGGGCGCTCCAACGCCGCTGCGCGCTGGCGGGCGCCGCGCCGAAGCGAGGCCCATGCGCCGCGCAACGCAGGCGCCGATTCGGGTTGCTGCAGTGCCACATGAACCAGGGCGCGCCGCAGGCCCCGCTCGGCATCTCGCATCTCAAGCAAGGCCCACCGCCGCGCCGCGCGCAGCGATGCAACAGCGGGTGTACCAGTTTGAAGCAACTGTCGCAGTCGGCTGAGCAAGGCGGGCAGCGACGTGCCCGGCGCGGTGGGCCATGAGCGCGGCGCAGGCCTCATGGTTTTCCCTGACCTGCGGGCGCCTTGCAGCAGCCCGCCGACCTCGCGACGGCGCAGCGCGAAGGCGCCGCGCAACACCAGGCGCTCCACCCGCTCGGGATGGCGCTGGGCATACGCCAGTGCCAGCACCGTGCCCCAGGAACCCGCAAGGATGGACCAGCGCTCCAGCCCCAGATGCACCCGCAGCGCCTCCACGTCGGCCACCAGCGCGTGGGTGTGGTTGTGCACGGCGCGGCCCTGCGGACGGCTGTTGCCGCAGCCGCGCTGATCGGGCGCGATGGCCCAGTGCCGAGCGAGATCGAGCGGCGAAAGCATGCCGGGCTGACAACGGCCGCCCGGGCCGCCGTGCAACAGCAACCACGCGCCGCCTTCGGGGTTTCCCCTGAGTCGAAACGCCATGTGGTGCGGCGCGTCCAGCGGCAGGTACAGGGGTCGGTGCCAGGGACGCTGCGCGGCCTGAGCCCACCGGTCGCTGGGGCTCCAGGTCGCAGGCTGTTTCGTGGCATCGATATTGCTATTCATGGTTGCGACTTGAGGTGCAGTGGTGCAAACAAGTCGGCAGACATGTTTCATGCCAACCCACTCTATCGGAGACACACCATGCAATGGACCACCCCCGCTTTCACCGACCTGCGTTTCGGTTTTGAAATCACGATGTACATCGCCAACCGCTGACCACCGGCGGTTCCGCTTCAAAGCGCACGGGTGCACAACGCGTGCGCTTTTTTTCTTCCCTTTTTTCCTGAACGTCTGACACGTTCCGGCTCAGTCTATGCGCATCCGTGTCCTGGGTTCTTCGGCCGGTGGTGGCTTTCCGCAATGGAACTGCAACTGCCCCAACTGTGATGGTCTGCGTCGGGGCACCGTCAAGGCTACGGCCCGCACGCAATCGTCCATCGCCATCAGTGCCGACGGCACCGACTGGCTGCTGGTCAACGCCTCGCCCGACATCCTCCACCAGATCCGCGACAACCCTGAACTGCAGCCCGCCCGCACCATCCGCGACAGCGGCATCGCCGCCGTGCTGCTGATCGACGCGCAGATCGACCACGTGACCGGCCTGCTGATGCTGCGCGAGCGCCGGACACCGCTGCCCCTGCTGGCCACGCCCGAGGTGTTCTCGGACCTGTCCGACGGTTTTCCCATCACCCGCATCCTTTCGCACTTCTGCGGCGTGGACCGCCACGAGCTGCCCATCGACGGCCGCACGCTGACCGTGCCCGGCCTTCCCGATATGCAACTGCAGTGCGTGTCGCTCTCGTCCAAGCCGCCGCCGTATTCACCGTTTCGCGGCAACCCGCGCCCGGGCGACAACATCGGCCTGGTGATCACCAACCCGCTGAACGGCCAGCGCGCGTTCTACGCGCCCGGCCTGGGCGAGGTCACGCCCGCGTTGCTGGAGCTCATGACCAGTTGTTCGGTGGTGTTGGTCGACGGCACCTTCTGGACCAACGACGAAATGCAGCGCATGGGCCTGCACAGCAAGAGCGCCACCGACCTGGGCCACCTGCCACAAAGCGGGCCGGGCGGAATGATCGAGCAGCTCGACAAGTTGCCCACCGGCGTGCGCAAGGTCCTCATCCACATCAACAACACCAACCCCATGCTGGTGGAAGACTCCGACGAACGCGCCGAACTCACGGCCCACGGCATCGAAGTCGCCCACGACGGCATGGACATTGTTTTTTAAAGCCCGCACCATGGAAATCGCCCAAGCCATCCACACCAACAGCCACCTGCCCGCCTGGAGCCCAGAGGTCTTCGAGGTCCAACTGCGTGAGAAGGGCCGCAGCTACCACATCCACCACCCGTTCAACGTGCGCATGAACACCGGCGGCTGCACGCCCGACGAGCTGCGCTGCTGGGTGTCCAACCGCTTTTATTACCAGATCTGCATCCCGCGCAAGGACGCGGCCATCCTCGCCAACATGCCCGACCGCGCGCACCGCCGGCTGTGGATTGAGCGCATCCTCGACCACGACGGCCACGGCGATTACGAGGGCTCGGCCGCGGGCGGCATCGAGACCTGGACGCGGCTGGGCGAGGCGGTCGGCATCTCGCGCGAAGACCTGTGGTCTTTGCAGGGCGTGGCGCCCGCGGTGCGCTTTGCCTGCGACGCCTACGTGAACTTCGCGGCCAAGGCACCGTGGCAGGAAGCCGTGTGCTCCTCGCTGACCGAAATGTTTGCGCCGCAGATCCACAAGGACCGCCTCGCCACCTGGCCCACGCACTACCCCTGGATCGAGGCCAGCGGCCTGGCCTATTTCCGCAGCCGCATCCCGCTCGCCACACGCGATGTGGAACACGGCCTGCAGGTCACGCTCTCGTACTTCAATACCCGCGAAGCGCAGCACCGCGCGCTGGACATCCTGCAGTTCAAATTGGACATTCTCTGGACCATGCTGGATGCGATTGAAAAGGCCTGTCAATGAGCAACGCGTTGCCCGAGCGCCCCAAGCTCTCGCGCCGCTTCCGCCTCCAGTACGAGGAAGCGCAGAGCCGGTGGGTGCTGCTGTACCCCGAGGGCATGGTGCAGCTCAATCCGAGCGCGGCAGAGATATTGAAACGCTGTGACGGCGAGCGCACGATTGACACCATCGTGGGCGAACTTGAAGCAGCCTTCAACGCACAGGGCCTCGCCCCAGAAGTCCGCAACCTCCTCGAAGAAGGACAACGCCGTGGCTGGATTGAATAGAGCGACACCCCCGCCGTGCTTCGCACGACCCCCTCAAGGGGGCCACGCTGGCGGCCCGGCAAAGCCGGTTCCGCGGCGTGCTCGGTTGTGCTTCCAACAACCCCAAGCCTGTGCCTTTCAACCATGACCTTGATGGCTGAAAACCCCATCGCCGCCGGCCCACCGCTGTGGCTGCTGGCGGAGCTGACCTACCAGTGCCCGCTGCACTGCGTGTTTTGCTACAACCCCACGCAACACGCCAAGGTGACGGACGAACTGAGTACCGCGCAGTGGGTGGACGTGATGACGCAGGCGCGCAAGCTCGGCGCGGCGCAGTTGGGCTTCTCGGGCGGCGAGCCGATGCAACGCGACGACCTCGAAGAGCTGGTGCAGGAAGCGCACCGCCTGGGCTACTACACCAACCTCATCACCTCCGGCGTGGGCCTCACGCCTGCGCGCGCGCAGAAGCTGAAAGACGCCGGGCTCGATCACGTGCAGCTCTCGTTCCAGGACTCCACCAAAGAGCTGAACGACTTTCTCAGCCACACAAAAACCTTCGAGCTCAAGCAGCGCGTGGCCAAGCTGATCAAGCAGCACGACTGGCCGATGGTGATGAACTGCGTGCTGCACCGGCACAACCTGCCCCACGTGCGCAAGATCATCGAGATGGCGGTGGCGCTGGAAGCCGAGTACCTGGAGCTGGCCAACACGCAGTACTACGGCTGGGCCTGGATCAACCGCGACCACCTCATGCCCACGCGCGAAGAACTCGTGGAGGCCGAGGCTGTGGTCAACGCCTTCCGTGCCGAGCAGGACGCAAAAGCCACGGGCCAGAAATGCCGCGTGCTCTTCGTCGTGCCCGACTACTTCGAAGAACGCCCCAAGGCCTGCATGAACGGCTGGGGTGCGGTGTTCCTCTCCATCGCACCCGACGGCCTGGCCATGCCCTGCCACAACGCGCGCGACCTGCCCGGCCTGCAACTGCCCAACGTGAAAGACGTGTCAATTGCCGACATCTGGCAGCGCAGCAACGCCTTCAACACCTACCGCGGCGACGCGTGGATGAAGCCGACCTGCCGCAGCTGCGACGAGCGCCACAAGGACTTCGGTGGCTGCCGCTGTCAGGCCTTCCTGATCACTGGCGACCCGGCCGAGACCGACCCGGTGTGCAGCAAGTCGGCCCACCATGAAAAGGTGGTGGCGGTGGTTCGAGACGCACCCAAACGCCGGAACATCCCCATCGTGTTCCGTAGCGACGCAGAGTCGCGGGCATTGCATCCGTTGCCATGAGATGAGTTCGCCTCCATCGCCCCAGGCCAACGCCACCCACCGCATGTTCGGCGCCCTGCTGGTGCGTCACCTGCCGGGCAGTCGGCACGCGCCGCTCTCCATCGAGCGCGCCGACCAGGGCCTGTTCCTGCTCTGGCTGGCCTTCATGGGGCTGCTGGCCTTTGCAGCGCTGCTGCTCTGGCAGGCGGGCGCCTGGCACCGGCTGATCGAGGCCGACCCGACGCGCCTGACCGTTGTGATCGTGCTGATGTTCATCGGCTGCTCGGGCTGGGCCGGGCAGCGCGCCTGGGTGCTCGGCCGCCAGCGCACCGCGCTCGACCTGGCGCAACACACCGGCCAACACGCCGGCAGCTGGAGCGGCGAGTTCCTGCACGGTACGGCGCAGCCCGGCGCCGACCGCGCCTCTTGGCTGCTGGTGTTGGGCGAACGCGCCCATGGCGCGCACGAAATGGCCTGGTGGCTCAACGGCATCCAGCTCAAGCTCGGCCTGCTCGGCAAGGTGATCGGCTTCTCCATCCTCGCGCTCAACCTCGGCCAGCTGGAGAGCTTCGACCCCAGCCAGAGCGCGCAGCTGCTCAAGAGCCTCACCGGCGGCCTGGGTATCGCACTGCTCACCACGGTGACCGGGCTCACCGGCAACATCCTGCTCGGCCTGCAACTCATGCGGCTGGACCGTTTTGCCGACGCGCTGGTGGCCGATGCGCTGGCGCTTTCATTGGCGTCTGACGGAGCGAGCGATGGCCATCGGCCGACCGGTCCGTGACACCGAGACCGATCCGTTCTACGACATGTTGTTCAACATGTTGATCGCCTTCGTCTTCTGTTTCGTCATCGCCATCCTCGCCTTCAACCCCAACGCTCGCAAGGCCGGCGATGTGCCGGCCAAGGCCGAGTTCATGGTCACCGTCTCGTGGCCCGACAACAACCCCAACGACGTCGACGCCTGGGTCATGGAGCCCGGCGGCAAGACGCTGTGGTTTCGCCAGCGCGACGCCGGCCTGCTGCACCTGGACCGCGACGACCGCGGCGCCAAGAACAGCAGCGTGCTGGTGAACGGGCGCGAGTTCAGCAGCCCCATCCGGCAAGAGATCGTCACCCTGCGCGGCATCGTGCCCGGCGAGTACGTGGTCAACGCCCACTACTACGACAGCAAAGACCAGCAGCCGGTGGACGTGAGGGTGGCGGTGGTCAAGGTCAACCCGCAGGCCGAAATCGTCTTCACCGGCACACAGCAGATCCCGCGCAAGGGCGACGAGCGCACCCTGGTGCGCTTCACGCTCGACGAAAGCGGCCGCGTGACCGACCTCAGCACACAGCCCAAGACCATCGTGCAGCGCACGGGACTCTGACTCACCGACAACAACAAGCACCCATGATCCCCGCCGTTTCCTCGCAGCTCTTGCTGCTCGCCCTCGTCTACGCGCTGCTGGCCTTTCTGCTGCTCGCCCTGTGCCTGGGCACGCGCTGGCACTGGGGCCTCAAAGCCGCAATGGTGCTGCTGGTCAGCGGCTTCTACGCCTTCGGGCACCAGACCTTCAAAGGTGTTTCGGGCTGGCCGGCCGAAGATCAACTGCCCCAGCGCTTCGTGCTGCTTTCAGCCGTGTTCGACGAACCCAGCCCCGGGCGCGGGCACAAGGGCGCGATCTACCTCTGGGTCAACCCCATGAAAGACAACCAGCCGCTGGAGATGCCACGCGCCTTCAAGCTGCCCTACGAAAAAGACCTGCACCGCATCCTAGGCGACGGCATCAAAAAAGCGCGCGATGGCAACACGCAACTCGGCGAAACCGAGCCGCGACGCGGCCAGGGTGGCCTGGCCTGGCTGCTGCCCGCCAGCAACGACAAGGTGGAAATCAAGCTGCGCGATTTGCCACGCGCACAACTCCCCGAAAAATGAACAGCGCCGCCAACAAGCACCTCCCCGCATGGCTCCCTCTCCCCCTGGGAGAGGGCGGGGGTGAGGGCCCGCGAGCCCACATGCCACTCGTCATCACCATCGCAACCCTGCTCCTCTCCGCCTGCAGCGGCAGCAATCAGGGCAATGAATGGTTCCCCCTGCGCGAAGGCGCTGAGCAGACCCTTGCCGTGACCTACACGATGGACGAACCGCGCGAGCCCGAGCAGTGGACGATGCGCGTCCAAGCGCCCGAAACCTACCAGGACCAGCCCGTGGCCGTGCGCCACCACTCGGCCGGCGTGAGCTATTACCTGAAGGTGGACGAACAAGGCGTGCGCCGCATCGCCACCCGCACCGACATCGACAATCAGCCCACGGCCGATGCCGAACCCGTCTGGGTGCTCAAGGCGCCCTATCAAGTGGGCACCGAGTGGACCACCGCCACCGTTCCCTACCTGATCCAACGCAAGAACGAGTACCCGCGCGACCTGAAATACACCCACAAGGCGCAGATGACCTGGCGCATCGAAGCGGTGGACGACAGCGTGAAGCTCGCCGACGGCAGCGAACACCAGCCCTGCCTGCGCGTGGTCGGCCAAGCGCGGCTGAACCTCTACACCGACCCGGTCAACGGCTTCACCGACGTGCCGCTGATCAGCCGCGAGTGGTATTGCCAGGGCGAGGGGCTGGTGAAGTTTCAGCGCGAGGAAAAAGTGCCCAGCGGGTTTCTGACTGGGGGAGTGCTCAGCGCTGAGTGGGTGCGGTAGCTGGGGTCGCTCGCTATTGCCATACCCGTCAACATTTTCGGCCAACCCCGTCTGACTTCGAATACCAACATGCCCAACTGAGTTTCCTGGCCAACAGAGCGTGTGGTCGAAATTGTGTCGACAGCGACGACAAAATCGGGAAGGAAACGGCTAAGCAACCGCCAGCCGTGCCGCCGTCTTCGCCGTGTTCGACACCACCCACAAGCGCAGCTTCTCCAGAAACACGCGCCCGCTGGGCGCGAGCAGCGGCGCCAATTCATCGCACGCCGCATGCAGCGCAGCCGGCAACTGACGCGCCAGTTCGGCAGCGGTCTTTTGCAAGAACGGCGCCCCCATGCCCAGCTCGCGCGCCAGCGCAGCCACCTGCTCTCGTCCCACGCTGCCAGGCAGCACTTCACCGCCCAGGCTGAATGCGAATTCTCGCGAGAGGCCGGGGTAGATGCGGGTGCACATGAGGTCGTAAAACGGGGTCAACCGTGTTCCAACACCGAGCAGTTCGTAGATGGACAGGTTCTTGGCGTGGCTGTCGTTGTTGCCGGTGTAGAGGTTGAAGAACACCCACTGCACGAGGTGGCGCAAGTCCACCGCCGGCTGGCTGCTGGTGCGGCGCACGATGGCGGCGCACGCGGCGAGGCTGGGGCCGCCTTCTTTCTCGTACTTCTTTTCAGACACGGTGCCGGCGAGCTGGCACAGGTCGTACTGGATCAGGCGGTCCAGCCCGCCGTCGGCGCGCGCCACGCGGTCGAAACGTCGCACCACGCAGGCGCGGGTGAGCGGCTCGTAGAACACTTCAGCGGTGGGCAGGCCGCAGCGCGCGGCGGTGCGCATGATCACGGTTTCGTTCACCGCGGATTCGCGCACCTTGGCCAGGCGGCGGATGTCGGGCTTGAGGATGTGGGTGGACGGCGCGGTGCCGCGTGGCAGCTGGGGAACGCCGTCGGCAAAGAGAGCGATGCTGGCCTTGTCTTGTGCGCCCGCGAGCGAGATGCGGGCGTCGCCGCCCTGCAGATCAATGGCCGCCGCGGACTTGGCCTTGAGAACGACCGCCAGCGCTGCCCATGTGGTGGCCTCGTAGCGGGCCGGCTGCTGCGCCTGGCCGGCAGGCAGCAGCACGAAGCCCCCGGCCGTATCACCCGCCACCTCCAGCAGCATGGCAAACAGGGTGGAGGCTTTGCGCTGCGCAGAAAGGTAGACGCGCAACTCACCTTCGGGCAACAGGTTTTCAAAGAAGGCCTGCACGGCATCGGACTGCTGCGGGCCGGACATCAAGGGAATGGCGGCCACGGGCCGGGGCGGGGCGCGCTGCAGCCAGGCGGGTGCGTATTCAAAAACGAGGGGCGAAGCGTCGCGCACCGCGCCCACGCGTTCGGTGCCGAAGAATACGTCCAACGTGTCGGGCCGGGCCATCAGGATGCCTGCTGCGACTTGGGCCGCACCACCACCTCCAGCCCCAGCAGATCCAGCAGATCCAGCACCTTTTGCAGCTGCACCGTGGGTTTGCCGTTTTCCAGATCGACGATGAAGCGGTTGCCGGTGTTGCCGAGGCCAGCCACGTCGAGCTGACGGAGGGCAAGCCGGGTGCGCTGGCTTCGCACGAGGGCACCGAGCTCGGTCGAGGTCTTGACGACCGCTGCCCGATCAGCCGAATGACCGACCGGGACTTTAGGGGAGTTGGGCATGGGTGCACACCTGGTTGATTACCTATCGGTAATTCTGTGTGCACAACCTCATTGGGTCAAGGAAAAAATGACCGAGCGGTCATTGATGAACAGAGCCACGATGGAAGGCGGGCTGTGCTGCGCATGGCAGACCCCCGCCCCATTCCATCCAAGCGGCAACGCATCACATCGCGGGCATGCACCCCGCGCGGCGCGTCACCGGGCCGGATC
>NZ_MUNZ01000097.1 GCF_002001205.1 Hydrogenophaga sp. A37 | reverse complement strand
CCCTGACCCGCTTTCTCTCACCTTCCACCCACCGACCACCCCACCACCGACCGCAGGAGAACTGAACATGAACAATCACGACAAGTACCCCACGAGCATGCGTGTGCTCCACTGGCTGATGGCCATCCTCATCCTCGGCCAGATCTTTGGCGGTTGGTACATGACGCCCTACGACGAGACCCGAGAGCCCCTCGCCAGTCAGCTGTACTGGTGGCACAAGTCCTTCGGCCTGCTGGCCTTCCTCTTCATCTTCATCCGCCTGAGCAACCGGCTGCGCTACGTGCCGCCCGAGCTGCCAGCGACCCTGCCCGCCTTCGACCGCAAGCTGGCCCACGCGGCCCACTGGGCCATCTACGCCCTTATCGTGATGCTCCCCATCACGGGCTACACCCTGTCGAGCACCTTCGAGTACAGCGACGGCGTCACCTTCTTCGGTATCCACGTGCCGGAGCTGTTCCCGAAAAACGAGGCTGTCTACGAAGCCGCCGACTGGCTGCACGCCATCCTGGCCTACACCCTGCTCGCGGTGGTGGTGCTGCACCTGGCCGGAGTCATCAAGCACCGCTTCTTCGACAGCAACCCCGACAACGATGTGCTGAAGCGGATGCTGTGAGATGAGCATGCCCCTCCCACTCGACCCCTGCACCGAAGCGCTGAAACTGATCCGCGCGCGCGTCTCCACCAGCCACTTCAACCCAGCCTTCGAGATCGACGACGACCTGGTCGCCGACCTCATCGCCTACGCCTGCGAAGCGCCCAGTGCCTACCACCTGCAGAACTGGCGCTTCATTGCGGTCAAGTCAGCCGCGGGCAAGGAAAAGTTGTGCCAGTTGGCCTATGGCCAGCAGCAGGTGGCCGACGCCGCCGTGACGGTCATCGTCATCGGAACCCTCAACGGTCATGAGCGCATCCGAGCCAACCTCCAGCCCCTGGTCGATGCAGGCCACATGGGGCCGGAGGATCTGGAGGCGTGGGCGAACGACACCCACCGGGGCATGCACGACAAGCCGGTGAAGCAGCGCGACGAGGCGATCCGCTCGGGCGCGCTGGCGGCCATGACCCTGATGACGGCCGCGCAGGCCCTGGGACTGGCCAGCGCCCCGATGGGCGGATTCGACGCAGCGGCCGTCAGCGCCGAGTTCGGCATCGGAGCGACCGAACTCCCCGTCATGCTGGTGGCGATCGGCCGTCCCGCGCCAGGCAACTGGCCGCGCAAGCCACGCCGCCCAGTGGAAGACGTTCTGGCCATCGTGTGAGCGGAACGCGTCGTGGCCGAGAACTCATCGATGTGATTCCTCGGTCGCTTCGCATGGGCATGGTGCGCCAGCCACAACCGCTCTGCTTCGTTGCCAATTGAATCCGTTCACTGTAATTGGCCACACAACTCAAAAAAGAAGCCCCCATGAACAACATTCAAACCCGATACGGTCAGCTTGAAGACATTGATGCTGTGGGCACCATGTTCGACGCCTATCGGCAGTTCTATGGGATGAAGCCAGACCTCCAGTGCGCGACAGGGTACATCCGAGCACGGCTGACAAACCGGGAATCGGTGATCCTTGTTGCACACAACGATTTGGCAACCATTGGGTTCTGCCAGCTCTATCCCAGCTTCTGCTCCGTCTTCGCTGGACCCATCCTCGTGTTGTATGACATGTTCGTTCAGCCCGAGGCGCGCAAATGCGGCGCAGGTGGTGCGCTGCTGGCAGCGGCAGAGCGCCATGCAGCCGAGAACGGTGCTCTGCGCATGGATTTGCGAACCGCAAAAACCAATCGGGCCGCGCAATCCGTGTATGAGGCTGCTGGCTGGATTCGCGGCGATATGTTCTACGACTACAGCAAAATCCCTGGCACAGCGCCAGAAGTGTGAACAGACCCTAGCTGAACTGGATGGGCGCCAGCGTGGCGATCAGCTCCGAATTTGATCGAACCCCGACCTTGGTGTAGATGTTCTGCACATGGCTGCGCAGCGTGGGCAGCGAGATGCCCAGGTGCCTGCACAGCGCCTTGTTGCTGATGCCGGTGACGGCAATCTCCACCACGTCCAGCTCCCGGGCCGTCAGGTGAAAGCGCGCCGACAGGCTGGTCCGGCTGATGACGCGGCTGGCAACGTGGATGGCGCCCAGGCTGTACTCCACAAACGGCTGGACCTGGTTGAGGCTCGCCACCTCGGCCGGGGTGAACGGCTTCGCCGGATCGCGCCGCACCAGCGACAGCACTGCCACGATGCGGCCCTGCTGCTTGAAGAACACGTCGCAGTTGTGGAAGTGGCCGTTGGGCTGGTAGAAGCCGGTGAAGATTTCGCTCTGGCGCCATTCAGCGTCGGACATCAGCATGGTGTTGGACACCACCACCGTGTCCTGGTCCTCGAAGCGCGAGGGGTGCATCGGGTCCAGTGCCCAGTAGGTCTCGGCGTACTGGCGCAGCATGGTGTCCAGGTGCGCGTGTGACGCGCTGTCCTGCTGCAGCTGCGCCCAGGGCACGTAGATGAAAAACCGGATGCCGTCCACCGGCATCAGCCGGTGAACCAGGGCAAACAGGGCCCGCTTGAAATCGTCCGAGACATCCGAGGTCGCCATCATCCTGCCCGATCAGTGGTGTGTCTGCGCACGGATCTGTCGCCACCGCTGGCTGTGATCGCCAGGCCCCCAGCCGCTCAGTACTGGCTCTCGGGCAGGTGCACCGTCAGGCCCGCCAGATCCGCATTCAAGGTGATTTGACAACACAGGCGGCTGTTCGGGAGGTCGGCCGCCACAGACTCCAGCATCGCGCTCTCCATGGCTTCGGGCGGCGGGAGCCGGTCCACCCAGGACGCGTCGACCTGGCAGACGCAGGTGGCGCAGGAACCGAAGCCCCCGCACTCCCCGACCACGCCGGCCATGTTGTTGTCCACGGCCGCCTGCATCAGGGAGGCGCCGACGTCGGCCTGCACACGGGTGGCCTGCTGCAGGTGGTCGATGAAAGTGATGTTGATCATGGTGTGTGTGTTTCGGTTGTTGAGAGCCAGCGGCCGAGCTCCTGCGATTCGTCGGCCAGCGCATCAGGAGACACCTCTGCGGAGGCAGCCATCAGCTTCTTGCCCAGCATGAAGTCTTTGGGTCGGTTGACGCAGTCGACGGCCAACACGCGACCGCCCGCAAGGTAGAACACCGAAAAGCTGCGGCCCTGGCGGCTGTCGCCGCGGACCACGGCCTGCTCGTGGCCTTGCGAGAGTCCGGCCATCTGCAGCTTGAGGTCGTACTGGTCGGACCAGAACCACGGCTGCGCCTGGTAGGGCACGGGCTTGCCGCACAGCGTGGCCGCGGCGCAACTGGCCTGGGCCATGGCGTGCGGCACCGACTCCAGCCGCAGCAATCGGCCATGGGCTTCGCTGAAGAACTCGGTGCAGTCGCCGGCCGCAACGATCTGCGGATCGCTGGTCTGGGCGAATGCGTTGACGCGGATACCGTGGCCAACGACCAGCCCCGCCGCATCGGCCAGCTCCAGATTGGGCAGCACGCCGATGCCGACGATCACCAGATCGGCCGGCAAGGTCTCGCCGTCCTCGCACTGCACCGCCGTGACCGCGGTTTCGCCGAGGATGCGCTGCACGCTCTTGTCGCAACGGATGTCCACCCCCTCTTCGGTGTGCACGCGGTGGTAGAAGTCCGAGACCTCGGCGCTGGTGACGCGCTGCAGCAACCTTGGCATGGCTTCGAGCAGGCTCACCGACAGGCCCAGATGGCGCAGCCCGGCAGCGGTTTCGAGCCCGATGTAGCCCCCGCCCACGATCACCGCGCGCCGGCACCCCCCCGCGGCGGCATGGGCCTTGATGCGGTCCAGGTCGGCGATGGTGCGCAGGTGGAAGACCCCCGGCAGCTGGGCGCCCGGCGCCGAGAGCTCTCGCACGCGCGCGCCCAGCGTAAGGGCCAGGGCGCTGTAGTCCAGCACCTCGCCGGTGCTCAGGCGCACCTGCTGTTGTGCCCGGTCGATGCGCAGGGCCCGCACGCCCAGGCGCAGTCTCACGCCCGCCTTCTCGTAGGCCGCGGCGTTCTTGATCAGCATCTGTTCGGGGCTCATCTGGCCCGCCAGGTAGGCCTTGGACAGCGGCGGGCGCTGGTAGGGCAGCACCGGCTCTTCGCCCACCAGGGTGATGTCGCCCTGCCAGCCTTGCTGGCGCAGGCTGGTCGCCAGCTGCGCCGCGGCGTGTCCGGCTCCCAGAATGACGGCATGAGGTGTGCGCATGGTGGCCTCAGGCGGATGTGAAGGCGACCGGCAGGCGCTTGATGCCGTGCACGTGGTTGCTGCGCAGGCGGTCGGCCGGCCCGGTGAGCGACATGGACGCCACCCGTTTCGCCATCTCTTCCAGCAGCACGCTCACCTGCAGCTTGGCCACGTGCGTGCCCAGGCAGAAGTGCGGCCCGCCACGACCGAAGGCCATGTGCTGGTTGGGTGTGCGGTCGATCCGGAAGCTGTGCGGCGCATCGAAGTGCGCCTCGTCCCGGTTGCCCGAGGCGTAGTACATGGCCACCTTGTCGCCGCGGGCGATCTGCGCGCCCGCCAGCTCCGTGTCGGCGGTGGCGATGCGGCGCACGAAATGCACCGGGCTGGCCCAACGGAAGATCTCGTCGGCAGCCACCCGCGCATCGACCCCGCCCGAGCGGAAGCGCGCCCACTGGTCCGGAAAGTCGCAGAAGGCCTTGATGCCGTGGGAAATGGAGTGCCGCGTGGTTTCGTTGCCGGCCACCACCAGCATCAGGAAGTAGTTGCAGAACTCGGCGTCGGACAGCGGCCGGCCGTCGCAGGTGCCCAGCGCAAGCCGCGTGACGATGTCGTCCGTGCCCTGGTGCCGCCGCTCCTGCGCCAGTTGCAGGCCCAGCTCGAAAGCCTGCAGCGAGGCCGGGTGCCCGAACGGCAGCAGGCGCCGCTCGGCCTCCGGGACCGCGGCCACGGCCGGGTCGATGAAGTCGGGGTCGTCCGAGCCCACCAGCTGGTCGCTCCAGCGGATCATGTCGTCACGGCGGTCTTCAGGGATGCCGAGCAGGCGGCACAGCGTGAAGATCGGCAGCTGTTTGGCCAGCACCTCCACCACGTCCACCTCCGGTGACTGCAGGACCGCATCGAGCAGGCGCGTGGTGGTGCAACGCACCGAAGCCTCCAGCGCCGCCACCGCCCGCGGCATGAAGCCCGGCACGGTGACCATGCGCATCTTGGGGTGCTGGGGCGCGTCCATCTCCAGCAGCGTGCGGCGCGCGTCGTTCTGCTGATCGTCAAAGTCGTCCAGGCTGATCACGCCGTTGCGGGAAGAGAACACGCCGGTGTTGCCCGACACCGCGACGATGTCGTCGTAGCGGGTCACGGCCCAGAAGCCCTTGTGGCCGTCGGTGCGTTCATTCCAAGCCACGGGCGATTCGCGGCGCAGGCGCGTGAACTCCTCGGCGGGAACGGCCTGGTGCCAGACGCCTGGGTCGGTGAGGTCGACCTGGGTGGTCGGTCGGTTGATCGTGAGTGAGGTCATGGGGGTTCCCTTCAGGATGCGGGGTGGGCGTTGGACGCGAGGCTGGCGAGGCGGTGGCGCACAAAGGCCAGCACCCAGTGCGCCGCGGGCCGGCTGTCGATGCGGGTCTGCAGGCTCTGAACGGCGGCGTCTGTCACTGCGTCGCCCTGCTGCGGGCGCTGCGATTCGTAGATGGCGCGCGCCAGGCGGGTGGTCATCTCGGGGTGGGCCTGGATGGTCAACACGTTCTCGCCAATGGTGGTGATGCCCACCGGGCAGAAGCTGTTGCCGGCGAGGATGCGGGTGCCCGGGGCCGGCGTGGTCACCTGGTCCTGGTGCAGGGCGATCAGGTGAAAGGCCTCGCCGTCCAGTAGCCCGGCGGGCGCCCAATCCGGGACCGCTTGCAGCGGATAGTCCTGCACGCCCACACCCCAGCCCTTGCCGGAACGCTGCACCACGCCACCGAGCGCGTCGTGCAGCAGCTGGTGGCCGTAGCAGATGCCCACCACGGGCCGCTGCCGCGCCGCGCCGATCAGAAACTGCGCCAGCGCGGGCTGCCAGGGAAGACGCTCGTGCACGCTGGCCGGACTGCCGGTGACCAGCCAGGCGTCGCACTCGTGCGCGTGCGCGGGCAGTTGATTGCGGTGCGCCTTGTAGACCCTGAATTCCAGCGCCGCATCGGCGCCGCGCAGGAAGGGTGGAAACGGTGCGGCCATCTCACCGTGTTCTTCGATCCAGTCGGGACTGGTCTGGCCGCATTCGAGGATGCCGATCAGCATGGCCGCCTCACCCGAGTTCAAAGAAACGGCGGCGTTCGTCGATCAGCGACTTGCCGACGAACGACTTGCACTGCGCCTCGCGGGTGGCGCTGAAGGTCTCGACAAACCGCTCGCCCAGCCAGTCCTTGGCACAGGCCGAGCCGCGCAGCGCCGCGATCGCGGCCTGCATGTTCTTGTGCAATGGCGGGCCGTGGCGAGCGTCGGGCAGGTAGCCGTTGCCTACCGTGGCGGCACTGGGCTCCAGCTCGGCCTCCATGCCCGCCAGACCCGCCGCGATGCTGGCAGCGGCGGTCAGGTAGTGGTTGGCGTCGGCACACGGCAGGCGGTTCTCCACCCGGATCGATGACGGGCTGTGCCCCACCACGCGCAGGCAGGTGGTGCGGTTCTCGATGCCCCATGTGAAGGCCGGCGGCGCGAACGTGCCTTCGGCGAAACGGCGCCAGCTGTTCACCGTCGGCGCGAAGATCAGCATGAAATCGGGCAGGTAGCGCTGCACGCCGGCGATGAAGTGGCGGAAGCGCTTGGACATGTGGTGATCGGCGTCCGCGTTCCAGAAGCAGGGTTTTCCGGCGCCGTCCAGCAGCGAGATGTGAATGTGGCTGGACTGGCTGTCGGCCTGCTCCGACCAGCGCGGCATGAAGCTGATGGTCTGGCCGCGGCGCATGGCGAACACGCGCAGGAAGTTCTTCAACAGCACCGCCTGGTCGGCGGCGGCCATGGCCGTGTTGGCGGCGATGCAGGCTTCCATGAAGCCGCCACCAATCTCTTCGTGCATCTTGGCCAGTTGAATGCCCAACGGCTCGCAGAAATCGGCCACGCCGTTGTAGAACTCTGACTGCGCGGCCTGGTAGATCACCAGGTCGTGGCTGGCGTGGGCGGTGGCGGTGCGCAGCTGGTCGAACTGCTTGGCCTGCAGGGACTCGGCGGTCTCGTTGAACAGCGTGAACTCCAGCTCGTAGCCGAGCTTGGGAAAGACGTCCATGGCCGCGGCGCGCTCAAGCACCTTGCGCAGCACGCTGCGGGGGCAGAAGGCCTGTGCGTCGCCCGAGAACTCGGCCAGGTAGAGCCCCTGGTCGGAGGGCACTTCCCAGGGAATCGCGCGCCGACTGCCGGTGTCCACGATCAGGGCGCTGTCGTGGAAGTCACCCGTGCCGTCGGTGACGCCGGGCATACTCAGGAACACGTCGGTGGGGTCGAGCGCCAGCTGGGCCGGCGACATGCCCATGCCGCTGGCCAGGATGCCGGGCAGCTCGCTGGCGGCCACCTTCTGGCCCCGCAGCAGGCCGTTGGTGTCGACAACCGCAATGGTGAGGAATCGGTCCGCGCTTTCTGGTCTCATGGTCTTGTTCAGGTGGTGTGGATGGAAGAGTTTTTGACATCAATCAGTGCGCTTTTCTCGATGCCGTGCTAGGCATTCCAATGTAGAAAGATCGGGACAAATCCACCATCGTCTGATGAGATGAGGCGGCATCAGCCGCTGAGACACAGACAAAAAAAACCAGGGGGATCTCTCCCCCTGGAACCTTGGATGCGTGGGCTGGGCCACGACGGGCCAGCGCTTCAGGTGCGGCTGGCACCCATCACGGCAAACGCTTTCGGATTGGCGGCCCGCAGGCGGCTGGCCAGCAGCCAGCCCACCACGGCGGCGAGCGGGATCAGTGAAGGCAGGACGATCCCGAGAGTGCCCCCCTGCGTCCCCGTCAGGTCGCCGAAGTTGAAGAAGATGTAGACGAACAGCACGGCCATGATCAGGCCGGACATCACCGGCATGACCCAGGCGGTGAACAGCGAGGCTTCAGCGTGCCGACGGAAAAAGGCCACCACCGCCAGCGACGTGATCGACATCATGCCGAGCACCCCCAGCACACCGATCTGCGAGATCCAGGTGAACATGTTGAGCACCGGGTCGAGGCCCAGGCCGGCAAACACCGCCAGCACGATCAGCGCACCGATGCTCTGGGCCACCGAGCCGACGTGCGGGCTCTGGTGTGTCGAGTGGGTGCGGCCAAAGGCTGCGGGCAGCAGACCCTCGCGCCCGGCGACGTAGCTGTAGCGGGCGATGTAGTTGTGGAAGGCCGACAGCGCCGCGAACAGGCTGGACACCAGCAGCACCCCGGCGATGGCGGGCACCGGCCCACCGACATAGCGGCCTGCCAGTTCAAAGAAGAAGCTGGTCGGGTCCTGCAGGCCCTGGAGCGTCGGGATCAGTTCGGCCGCACCCACCCCGGCGACCATCAGCCAGGTGGTGAACACGAAGAAGATGCCGATCAGCAGCACGGAGAGGTAGGTGGCGCGCGGAATCGTCACGTCCGGGTCGCGGGCCTCTTCGGCATAGATGGTGGTGGCCTCGAAACCCATGAACGAACCGAGGCAGAACAGCACCGCCACGGTGAACGAGCCCGAGCTGATGGCGGACATGTCGAACAGGTTCATCGACAGCCCGCTGGCACCACCCGAGCCCAGGATGGCAAAGTCCACCAGCAGCACGATCAGGTACTCCAGCAGCACCAGCAGCACCAGCACCTTGGCCGACAGATCGACCTGCCGGTAGCCCAAGATGCCGACCAGCAGCACGGCCACCAGGCTGTAGACCCACCAGGGCATGTCCAGGCCGAAGCCGCCGAACACGCCCGCGGAGACGCCACCCAGCAGACCGATGAGTCCGAACTGCAGGGCGTTGTAGGCCACCAGTGCAACCATCGCCGTGGCGCCGCCCCAGCAGCCGCCCAGGCCCCGGGCCGCATAGGCATAGAAGGCTCCGGCGTTGCGCACGTGGCGGGACATCGCCACGTAGCCGACGGAGAAGGCCAACATGATCAGGGTCATGAAGAGGAAGGTCGCGGGCACGCCCGTGCCGTTGCCGAGCAGGAAGGCGATGGGCACGGCCCCGGCAACCCCGGTGAGCGGGGCGGCCGCCGAAATGACCATGAACGTCACCGAGATGAGACCCAGTGAGTTCTTGCGGAGCTCGTGAGGCCCGCCGTGGGGGGGATACGCAGGACTCTCCTGCTCTGACGGTTGGTGGACGACTGCCATGTTGTTTTCACTGCCTGTCTGCTGCCGATAACAAAGCCCCGCGCCGGCACATGGGGGATCGCGGAACGTCCGCGACTGTCGCGACTCTAGGGGCGCTGATGCTGCGGTGGTTAGCCCGGATCGGCAAGTTTTTTTGCGCGCCCTGCAGCGGCGACGCACCCCGGCCACCAAGCTGCCGATTCGGGCTACAGGCGATCGCGGGCCACCCCTAGCATGCCCCGTACCAAGAGCACCCAGGAGATCCACGTTGCGCCACGACACGAATGTTTTGCCTCTCTGCAGATCAACAGGGAGGACCACCCGCCTGGTGCTGCCCCTGTGCCTGCTGGCCGGCGCCCTGATGACCCGGGGCGCCGGCGCCGTCGAGCTGGTGGTGGTGCAGGTGGCACCGCAGAAAGGCGAGCTGGCGCATTACACCAACGAGTTGCGCACCGGCATGCTGGCCCACCTGGCGCACGTCAACGCCACCGGAGGCATCCGGGGCGACACCGTGCGCCTGGTGTCGCTGGACGACGCCGCCAACCCGGCGCAGGCCCTGAAACAGATCGAACAGGCCGCCGCCACCCTGAACCCGGTGGCCTTCCTGTACCTGATCGGTCCCGAGACGATTGTGGCCACCCTCGAAGCCAACACCTTCGGCCGCATCGGCATTCCCCTGCTGGGCACCTCGCCCGCCGCCGTGCAGCTGCGCTCCCCGACCCGGTCGCACGTCTTTCACCTCACCCAGGGCGAAAACAGCGAGTACGAGAAGCTCGCCCAGCAGCTGCGCACCGTCGGGCTGCGCAAGGTGGCCCTGATCCACTGGGATGACCCCGCCACCCTGGGCGAGGTGAAGTACTTCGAGCAGTCCGCCGCGCGGACCCCCGCGATCGAGGTGGTCGGTCGTGCAGCGGTCGCGGCCAGCAGCGGCCAGTTGGACAAGCCGTTCGAACAGGTGGCGCAGATGCGCGCCGAGGCGATCGTGTCCATGCTGCCGGTGGAAGAAACCGCGAAGCTGCTCAAGACGCTCCGCGCGAAAGGCCTCTTCACGCCGGTGTACGGCGCGTCCTACAACGAATCGGGACGGCTGTTCGACCACGCCGGCGAAGCGGCCTCGCGGGGCATGACGGTGACCCAGGTCGTGCCCAACCCGTTCGGCGGCACCCTGCCCGCTGTGCGCGACTACCAGACCCAGATGAAGCAGTACGCGCCCAAGGACACACGGCTCGGCACCCTGTCCCTGGAAGGCTTCCTGGCCGCACGGCTTCTGGTGGAAGCCCTGCGGCAGACCGCCCGACCGGTGACGGCCGCGGGGCTGCGAGATGCGCTGGAGCAACGCAGTCCGTTCGACCTCGGCGGCCTCAAGGCCACGTTCTCCAAAACCGATCACGTCGGCCTGGACTTCCTGGACATCGGCATCGTGACCTTCGGTGGCCGTCTGCGCTACTGAGCGCGGCCCTGACCGACAAGCCCTGCCATTTCAGGCTCATCGATTGCCGACCCTCGGCCCAGAATCCGGTCCGCCCCGTGCCGGTGGTCTGCGCAAGGCGCGGGGAACATCCCACCACTCCCCAGAAAGAGACAACATGAACCCATTCATCCGTCCCCTCGCTGCCGTCCTCGCGCTGGCATCCATCGCCGCCCCCGTTGCCGCCGAAGGTCTGTCCTTCAATGTGGGTCTGACATCGCTGTACAAGTACAACGGCATCGACCAGGACGTGCGCGCACCCAAGAACGTCCGCCCGGCCCTGCAAGGCGGCGTCGACCATGACTTCGGCAACGGCCTCTATGTCGGCAACTGGAACTCGACCGGCCAGTTCGGCGCGCAGGGCAAGGCCGACCTGGAGATTGACCTGTACGGCGGCTACCGTGGCGAATTCGGCCAGGGCTGGCGCTACGACATCGGCGCCATCCGCTTCGTGTACCCCAAGGACAGCAGCTGGAACGCCAACGAGTGGTACCTGCGCCTGGGCCACGGCATCTTCTCGGCCCAGTACGGCCATGGCTTTGGCAACGGCAACAAGACGGCCCGCCTGGCGCTCTCGCTGGCGCAACCTCTGAGCGAGAAGCTGACCCTGGAAGCTGGCGTGGGATTCCGCAACCGCCACAACATGGACAGCGCGAAAGACGCTCACCTGGGTCTGGTCTACGACCTGGGCGGCGGCCTGATGGCCTCCGGCCGCATCAGCGGTGCCGAGACCGCCAAGACCGGCCCGGCGGGCAAAACCCGCCTGGTGGTCGGCCTGCTCAAGAGCTTCTGAGCGTCCCGCGGTGGCCTGCATGCGCCACCGTGGGCCGGCCATCCGCACGCAGGGTGTCGGATGGCAGCTCGCCAAACAGCTCGCGGTAGTGGCGCGCGAAATGGCTGAGGTGGAAGAAGCCCATCTCGGCCGCCGCGTCACCCACCTGCAACTCATGCGCCGCTGTCGTGCCCAGACGGCGGCGCACGGCATTGAGCCGCAGGTTGCGCAGGTACTCCAGGGGACCGATGCCTGCCACGCGCTGGAAGCTGGCCTGCAGCGTGCGACGGCTGACCCGAAGCTGTGCACAGAGGTCCAGGATGCTCAGGGGACTGCAGACGTTGCCCTCCACCAGTTCGCGGCTGCGCCTGACCATGTAGCTGCTCACTGACGAGCCACAACGCGTCTGTGTGCGCGGGTCCCCGACCGCGGCAAACAGGTCCAGGAAGGCGTTGAGCAGCATCTCGTCCATCACCTTGTCCAGGGTCGCCGTCGGTGCGTTGTTGGCTGGCTGCTGGCGGGTCTGAAGGAGGATCAGGTAAAGGGTGTCTTTGAGCCGCGTTGCCGTCGCTTCGTTCACTGCCAAGGCCGCTGCGCCTCTGGCCAGTGCGGTCTGATGGGGCAAGAGATGCAGTTCCGCCATCTCGATGAAGCGGTCGAAGTCCACATTGGCCGCCACCAGGCTCAAACCTTGTGGCGCGTGCAGCATGAACTCCTCGCTGTTGCGCAGCAGCACCACGCGCGACAAAGGCGGCTTGGAGCGCCCAGCACTGGAGGCTTCCAGCGCCATGTCCGACACCGCCAGGCACAAGCGTCGAGGGGGGCACTGCCCCCGCTGCACCACCTGCCGGTTCAGCACCTCATGGAACATCTGGAAGGTCTGGGTGGACACCTGACGCAGGCTGCTGTTGAGCGATCCCGGCGAAAGCTGGTCGTAGTGTTGAGACCAACCCGGGATGGCACGTGCGTGCTGGTGCACGTCGTTGAAAGAACGCACTTCAACATTCATGAGAAAGCGGCTTACAGCGCGAGCGAAACCACTTTTTCTTCGAGGTAGGCGTCCAGCGCCTTGCGCGAGAGATCGCGCCCGATGCCGCTGTCTTTGGTGCCGCCCCAGGGCAGGCGCGCGTCCAGCGGGCTCCAGCAGTTGATGGCCACCGCGCCCACTTCGAGCTGCGCGGCCACGCGGTGCGCGGCGGACACGTCGCGCGTCCAGACGCTGGCCGAGAGCCCGTAGCGGCTGTCGTTGGCCAGGGCGACGGCTTCGGCTTCGGTGTCGAACGGAATGATGGCGCCCACCGGCCCGAAGATTTCTTCCTGGGCAATCTGCATATCGGCCGTCACGTCGGTGAAGACCGTCGGGCGCATGAAGAAGCCGTTCGCGGGTGTGTCGCCCTCGGCGCCACACAAGCGCCGGGCGCCTTCGGCCAGTGCTGTGCCAATGCTGGCTTGCACACGCTCCCGGTGGCGCGCGCTGATCAGCGCGCCCATCTGCGCGCCTTTCACATCCGGCCCACCGAGCTTCATCGACGCCGCAGCGGCCGCCAGCGCCTGCTCCACCTGCGGCACGAGCGAGCGGTGCACCAGGATGCGCGAGCCGGCCGCGCAGGTCTGCCCCTGGTTCACGAACAGGCCCATGGCCACGCCGGGAATCGCTTCGTCCAGGTTCGCGTCCTGCAGCAGGATCTGGGCGGCCTTGCCGCCGAGCTCGAGCGTGACGCGCTTGAACGACGCCGCGGCCTGCTGGGCGATGATGCGGCCCACGCCGGTGCTGCCGGTGAAGCTGATCTTGCTCACGTCGGGGTGGGCGGTCAGCGCCGCACCAGCTTCGGGGCCCATGCCGTGCACGATGTTGACCACGCCGGGCGGAAAGCCCGCTTCGGCCACGAGCGCGCCGAGCTGGCCCACCGCCATCGGCGCGTCTTCCGAGGTTTTGATCACCACGGTGCAGCCCGCCGCCAGTGCCGGGGCGAGCTTCCAGATCGCGATCATCAAGGGCGCGTTCCAGGGCACGATCAGCGCCGCCACACCCACAGGCTCCAGGCGCGTGTAGTGCAGCATCTGGCGCCCCATGAAACCCGCGGTGGGCACGGTGCGCCCTTCGAGCTTGTCGGCCCAGCCGGCGAAGTAACGCAGCGTGTCGACCGACATCGGCAGGTCCATCACGCGCATGTCGAAATGGGGGCGGCCCTGCTCGGTGGTCAGCGTGGTCACGAAGGCCTCGGCCTGCGCTTCGAGCAGGTCGGCCAGGCGCGCCAGGCAACGGCCCCGCTCGCTGCCGGGCAGCGCCGCCCAGGGGCCTCGTAGCGCCTGCTTGGCCGCAGACACGGCATCGTTCACGTCGTCGGCGGCGGAAGCGCTGACCCTCGCGCAGACCTTGCCCGTGGCGGGTGCCAGCTTCTCGAAGGTGGCGCCCGAGCGGGCCGGCTGGTGTTGGCCGTTGATGAAGTTGTTCAGTTGCGGAATCGGGGTGTTCATGCGTTGTCTCCTGTCGTTGTATGGATCAGTGGCGCGGCCACTTCAGGCGCCGTCGCTGTTGCTCAGATGCCGGCCATGTTGATGTACTTGACCACCAGGTAGTCGTCCATGCCGAGGTGCGAACCTTCGCGGCCGATGCCCGACTGTTTGACGCCGCCAAAGGGCGCCACCTCGTTGGAGATCAGGCCGGTGTTGACACCGACCATGCCGTACTCCAGGCGCTCGGCCACGCGCCAGACGCGGCCGAGGTCGCGCGCATAGAAATAGCTCGCGAGGCCGAACTCGGTGTCGTTGGCCATGGCCACCACCTCGTCTTCGGTCTCGAAACGGAACAGCGGCGCCAGCGGGCCGAAGGTCTCTTCGCGGGCGACCAGCATGTCCTGCGTCACGTCGCTCAGGATCGTGGGCTCGAAGAAGCTCTGGCCCAGCCCGTGGCGCTGTCCGCCGGTGAGCAGCTTCGCGCCCTTGGACACCGCGTCCGCGATGTGCTGCTCCACCTTCTGAACGGCCTTGTCATCGATCAGCGGACCGATGCGGACGTCTGCATCGACACCCGACCCCACCTTGAGCTGGGCCACCGCCAAGGCCAGCTTGGCAGCAAAAGCGTCGTACACCTTGCTGTGCACGTACAGGCGGTTGGCGCAGACGCAGGTCTGGCCGGCGTTGCGGTACTTGGACACGATGGCGCCTTCGACGGCGGCGTCCAGATCGGCGTCCTCGAAGACGATGAAGGGCGCGTTGCCGCCCAGCTCCATCGACACCTTCTTCACGGTGGCGGCGGTGCGCGCCATCAGCGAGCGACCGACCTCGGTGGAGCCGGTGAACGAAAGCTTGCGCACCAGCGGGTTGTCGGCCAGCTCGTCGCCCACATCGCGCGCCGAACCGGTGACCACCGACAACACGCCCGCAGGCACACCGGCCCGCTCGGCCAGCACAGCCAGCGCCAGCGCGGTCAGGGGCGTCTGGCTCGCGGGCTTCACCACCATGGTGCAGCCTGCGGCCAGCGCCGGGCCGGCCTTGCGCGTGATCATGGCGGCCGGGAAGTTCCAGGGCGTGATGGCGGCGCAGACACCAATGGGCTCTTTGGTGACCACGATGCGCTGCGAGGCCACCGGCGCGGGAATGGTGTCGCCGTACACGCGCTTGGCTTCTTCCGAAAACCACTGGATGAAGGACGCCGCGTAGGCGATTTCACCGCGCGCTTCGGCCAGCGGTTTGCCCTGTTCGCTGGTCATGATGAGGGCCAGGTCGTCCTGGTTGGCCATGATCAGCGCGTACCACTGCGCCAGGACCGCTGAGCGCTCCTTGGCGGTGCGCGCGCGCCAGGCTGGCCAGGCGCGGTTGGCGCCCTCGATGGCCAGGCGTGTTTCAGCGGCGCCCAGGCGCGGCACCGAGGCGATCACGGCGCCGGTGGCCGGGTTGGTAACCTCGATGAACGCCGTGCCCGACACCCACTGGCCGTCGACGAGACACCGGCCAGGCAGCAGGGAGGGATCTTTGAGTTGAAGCATGGAGGAACCGGGTAAACAAAGAAGAAAGATCAGATCTGCGTGACCATCTTGGTCACCAGAAAGCCGTCGAAGGTCTCGGTGCCGCCTTCGCTGCCGATGCCGCTGTCCTTGACGCCACCAAAGGGCAGCTCAGGGTGCGCCATGCCGGAGTGGTTGATGTTGACCATGCCCACCTCCAGCCCGTTCATGACCTGGGTGGCGGTCTTGTGCGACTCGGTGAACACGTAGGACGCCAGGCCATAGGGCACGCTGTTGGCCAGCCGCAGCGCCAGCTCGGTGCTGTCGAACTTCACCACCGACGCGACCGGGCCAAAAGGCTCCTCGCTCATGATCCGCGCGTGAGCGGGCACGTCGGCAATGACAGTGGGCAAAAAGAAGTGACCGCCGTCGCCCATTCGCGCGCCACCGGTGAGCAGCCGCCCGCCGGCGCGTGTGGCGTCGTCCACCAGTTCGCGCACGGCCTGCAGGCGGCGGTCGTGGATCAGCGGCCCCATCTGCGATTGGGGCTCCAGGCCGTTGCCCACCTGTACCGACTCGATGGTGTCCACGAAACGTGCCACAAAACGGTCGTATACACCGGCCTGCACAAACAGGCGCGAAGGCGAGACACACACCTGCCCTGCGTTGCGCGTCTTCATGCGCGCCAACAGCGCGGCCGCCGCGTCCACGTCGGCATCGTCGAACACCAGCACCGGCGAATGACCACCGAGCTCCATGCAGACCCGCTTCATGTGCTGGCCGGCCAGCGCGGCCAACTGCTTGCCCACGGGCACCGAGCCGGTGAAGGACACCTGGCGCACCACGGGCGACTCGATCAGGTGCTTCGATATCTCGGCGGGATGGCCAAACACCACGTTGAACACGCCCGGCGGCAGACCGGCGTCGTGGAAGGCGCGCGCCATTTCGACGATGGCGCTGGGCGACTCCTCCGGCCCCTTGAGGATGAGCGTGCAGCCCGCCCCGATGGCCGCGGACACCTTCTTGATGGCCTGACTGAGCGGGAAATTCCAGGGGCTGAACGCGACGCACACGCCCACCGGCTCGCGGATCACCATCTGGCGCACGCGCGGGTCGCGCGAAGGCACCACACGGCCGTAGATGCGGCGGCATTCTTCGGCGTGCCATTCGACGTGTTCAGCGCTGTTGAGCACCTCGGCCCGCGCATCGGCCAGGGGCTTGCCGTTGTCCCGCGTGATGCCGTGGGCGATGACCTCGACCCGGCTGCGCAGCAGCTCGGCGGTCTTGCGCAGCACGGCCGAGCGGTCCATGGGCGAGGCGTTTCGCCACTGCACAAAAGCCCGCTCGGCGGCCGACAGGGCCGAGTCCAGGTCCTGCACGGTGGCGCAGGGCAGATCGCCCAGGCGTTCCAGCGTTGCGGGGTCGGTCACCGCCAGTGTCTGGCGGGCACCGGCCTCCATGAACTGGCCGTCGATGTAGAGGGTGAGCGTGGGGTACATGGGGTCTTTCGTTCGCAACAGAAACCGGCACTCGAAGACGGGTGCCGGCAGGTGAGTCGTCATTCGATCTTGATGCCCGCTTCGCGGATGATCTTTTCGTACTTCACCGTTTCCTGCTTCATGGAAGTCAAGGTGTCGGCCGGCTTGGAGGTGCCGATCTCCAGCCCGCGCGCGGCGTAGTTGGCCTTCATCGGCGAGTTCGCCACGGCCTGGGTCACCGCCTGGTGAATCTGGGTGATGACGGCGTCAGGCACCTTGCCAGGCGCAAACAGCGCGAACACGGTCGACGGAATCGAACCGGCCTTGCCGCCGGCCTCGGTGAGGGTGGGTACTTCGGGCGCGAAGCCCGCGCGCTGCTCGTCGCCGATGGCGAGCAGGCGCACGCGCTCGGACTTGGCCTGCGCCGCCAGCGCCATGCCGCCCGCGATGACCACATCCACCTCGCCCGAGGCCAGGCCGGTGATGGCCGGCCCGATGCCCTTGTACGGCACGTAGGTCTGGGTGTAGCCGTGCGCCTTGGACAGCATTTCCATGCCGATGTGCGTCACATGGCCGTTGCCGCCGGTGCCCGCATTGAGCTTGCCCGGGTGGGCCTTGGCGTAGGACACCAGCTCGGTGAAGGTCTTGACGGGCAGTCCCGAACGCACGCCGATCATCAGGTTCACACGGGCCAGATCGGTCACGGGCTTGACGGCCTCTTCCCACTGGTACGGCAGCTTCGAATACAGCATGGGGTTGGTCACCAGGGCCAGCCGGTCCACCATGAGCAGCGTGGCGCCATCGGGCTCGGCCTTGGCCACCACGTCGGTGCCGATGATCGAGTTGGCGCCCGGCTTGTTGTCCACCACAAAGGTCTTGCCGGTCTGTTTGGACAAGGCGTTGCCGAGGTCGCGGGCCAGGACGTCGGGCTCCGTGCCGGCGGGATAGGGCACGACGATGCGCACCGTGGTGGCAGACCAGGTTTGCGCATGGGCCGCGCCCAGGCCCACCGCCAGCATCACGCTGCCCAGCACACACGATTGGAGGGAGTTCATGGGGATCGTCCTTTGGGTTGGTTGATGGAGAGGGGGCGACTCACACCGCCATCGGTGCTTCGGCGCTCGCATCCGCTGGTGCATGGCGCGGGGCAGGTGCGGTGGTGGGCAACACGGCGTCGCAGAACTTCTGGAGCTGTGCGGGCGCGTCGGGGGCCAGGCCGGCGGCGGCCACGAAGCGGTCCGGCCGCAGCAGGACCCAGTCGACGTTCTTTTTCTGAAACCACAGCTGCAGGTCGTTCTCCATGTCCTGGATGACCGTCACCGCCGGGCAGGCGGCGGACACGCCCGGTTCGCTCGAACCGCTGCGGGCGCGCACACCCACCAGGCGAACACAACCGAGGGTCTGAAGCTGGCTCACGAGCGCGGCGGGTGCCTGCGCCAAGGGATCGCAGCGCCAAGAGAGCAGCGCGAACTGACCACCGATCACGTTGTCGAGCTTCTCGCAGTGACCCACCACGCGCTCGACATTGGGCTGGATGAACATGCGTCCCACCAGTTCGTCCTGGGTGGTGTTGCCGCTGTTGAGCACCACACCGGTCGAGAACCGGGGCATGGGCTTGAACTTCATTTGCAACACGTAGTCCCGGAACTTGGGCACGTTGCGGATGGAGAGGAAGAACCGGTCCCGCATCCAGGCCACAAAACGGTTGCGCTGCGACAGCACCGCACCGAACAGATCGGCCAGATCGATCATGGCCTTGGTGTGCGCGTGGCGCTCGTCGTGGTAGCTCTGGAGCAGCTCGGGCTTCATCCGGCCCTGAACGATCCAGGCCAGCTTCCAGGACAGGTTGAACGCATCGCGCAGACCGGCGTTCAGGCCCTGCCCGATCCACGGCGGGGTGATGTGGGCGGCATCGCCGGCGATGCAGACCCGCCCGCCCACGAACGACTTGGCCACGCGCGAGTTGTGCGTGTACACGCGCGCCCGGATCACGTTCAGGCGCTCGGGGTCTGGAACGTGGTTGCGCAGCAGTTCCTGCACCTTGTCGGGTGCAAGCATCAGCTCACCGTCCTCGCCCGGGAACAGCATGAACTCCCAGCGCCGCAGACCATAGGGCAGGCGCAGGCAGACGTAGGGACGGCGCGGCTCGCAGTGCAGCGCCGTGTAGGGGGCGTCCAGCGGGTCCTGATCGCACTCGATCACCACCCACTTGTTGGGGTGCGTCTGGCCTTCATAGGGCGTCTTCAGCGCGCCTTCGCGCACGGTGCTGCGTGCGCCGTCGGCGCCCACCAGGTAGCGTGCGCGAACGGAGATCGCTTCGCCGTTGTCGGCCTGGAGGAGCGCCGTCACGCCTTCGGCGTCCTGCTCGATGGATTGCAGGGCCACACCAAGCCGCGTGGTGACGTGGGGGTAGCGCTCCAGGCCCTTGCGCAGCGTCACTTCACCCAAGGGTTGCGAGAACAGGTTGCGACGGAACCAGCCGAACTCCCGCGTGCTGGGCAGGATCTCGGCGAAGCAGCGCTTGTCGGCCGTGTACATGCGCATGGGCACGTTCTGGATCATGTCCTGCAACATGGCTTCGGCCAGACCGACCGCCTGGAAGGTGCGCAGGGCCTCATCGTCCAGCCCCACGGCGCGTGGGTAGTCCAGCACCTGGGGGCTGCGGTCCACCATCAGCGTCTTCACGCCGTAGTGGCCAAGCAGGTTGGCGATGGACACGCCGACCGGGCCTGCGCCGACGACCAGCACTTCGGTGTCAATGGTGGGCTTCATGGCTTTGTCTCTCAGTAAGGGTTGTCGGTTTCCATGGCTCCGGAGCAGCGCACCTGTGCATGACGCGGTGCAGCCCAGGGCACCGCCGGGCCGGCTTTGCCGGACGGCCAGTGCCGCCCCCTTGGGGGTAGCGCGAAGCGCTGCAGGGGTGTTTCACCTTCAAGCCGGCGTCAGCAGCTGGCTTTCCTGCCGGACCAGCAGATGGCGCACCGATTTGCGAAACGCTGCGAAGCGTTCGTCGGCCATCAACCCGGCGCGGCGCTGGCGGCGGTCTTCAAAGTCGTCGAAGGCCCAGATGTAGATCAGCTGGTTGAGGTCACCGCTCTCGGGCTGCATGAGCGTGACCAGGCGGCCCAGCAGCTCGGTCTGCACGGCGCGGCCGGCTTCGTTGTAGAGGCGCAGGTACTCGCGCACGCCGCCGGGCACCAGGGTGTAGGTTCTGAGTTCGTGGAGCATGGTGTCAGTGAATGGGGACCAGGAAGTCGCGCACCAGCTGGTGGAACAGCGCGGGTTGGTCGTCGTGGATGTAGTGACCGGCATCGGGCACCACGGTGCTGCGGATGCGGGGGTTCAGGCGCTGCATGTCCTCGACCATCTCGGGCTGCAGGTAGTCGGACTTTCCACCCCGCACCACCAGGGTCTCGCAGGCCAGCGCTGCCACGTGCGGCCGCAGGTCCACCACCCGGGCCGGGTCGGGGTTCAGGCGAGTGGCGGCGATGCCCACGTGGTCGTACCGCCAGGTGAAGCCACCGCCATCGGCCGGGCGCAGCATGCTCTGCAGGCGCTGCTCCCGCGCTTCTTCCGTCACGCTGGGGCGCAGCACCCGCATGAAGGCGCGGGCGTCGTCCCAGGTGGCGAAGTGGCTGGGTGTGGTGGCCAGTTCGCGGCGGATGCGGATGGCGCCCGGGCTGGCCTCGAAGGCACCTGGCCCCGCGTCTTCCACCAGCAGGCGGTTCACCCGCTCGGGGAAACGCGCGGCGTAGACGATGGCGTTGATGCCGCCCATGGAATGGCCCAGCAGATCAAAACGGTCCAGGTCCAGGGCATCCACCACCGCCGCCAGATCGTTCACGTAGGCGCCGGTGTAGTAGCCCTGCTGCGGGTCCCAGTCCGACGTGCCACGCCCGCGCTGGTCGAAGGCGATGACCCGGCAGTCGGGCTGCAGGGCCGCCGCGATGCCGGCGAAGGTTTCGGCGTAGCCGCGGATGCCGTGCAGCATCACCACCGGGCGGGCCGTTGGTGCGCCCCACTGCGTCACGTGCAGGCGCAGGCCGGCGCTGGTCACATGGTGGTCGCTGCGTTCCATCGTGGCGCTCAGACCAGACCGTCCAGGCCTTTGACGTCGGCGGCCTTGAGGCCGCCCAGGCGCGCATTGAGGCGCCCGCGCGTGGCGAAGGCCCAGCACACCAGCACCTCGTCGCGGTTGGGGGCGTCGTTGAAGCTGACGCTCACCGAGTCGTAGTGGGAGCGCACGTAGAGGGCGTCCTTGTGGGCCAGCGGGATGTCGAGAATGGTTCCCGGAACGCCGCGCTTGCCCGTGGACGGCACCCACGATTTGCCGCCGCCGAGCGTCGCGCGGATGGGATCGGCCGCCGGGTTGGTGAGCAGCGCGTTGCCGTGTTCGTACTCACCGTCCATGCCGACCAGGATGGCCTTGCCGTAGCTTTCGATCTTCTGGTTGCCAGCGGCTTCCTGAATGCGGCGGCCGAACTCGCGGCCCAACTCGGGCGAGCCTTCGATCCAGGCGCTCAGGTCTTGCTCGTAGCGGCCGGCGCAGGGGTTGTGGATGCAGGCGGCGATGACGATCTTTCGCAGCGGCTCGCCGTCCGCGGGCGCGCCGGTCTCACCCGCCAGGTTGTCCTCGACCTGCAGGAACCACTTGCGGATGTGAAAGATGCCGAAATTGGGGGACTTCATGATGGGGTCTTCTGGGGAGGAAAGGGATCAGAGGGGCTGCAGGTCGAACGGGTCGCTGGGCGCGTTGTAGTGGCCCAGCACCCGCTTGCCTTCTTCGTCGTCGTGCACGGTTTCGAGGAAGAACTCGAAGCGGTGGCCGTCGGGGTCGGTGAAGTACAGGCCGTAGCCCACCTTGTGGTCGGTGAGCTTGACCACGGGCACGTTCTTGGCCAGCAACATGCCGTACAGGCGGCGCAGGTCGTCCAAGCCGCCGTCGATCTCCAGACCGTAGTGCTGCATGTTGATGTCGCCGATCTGCATGGCGCGCAGCATGGCCGGGTCGGCCTTGATGAGGGCGATGTCGTGGTGCTTTTTCCCGAACGACAGGAAGACCCAGCGCGGCTCGCTCGCCGTGATCTCCATGTCCAGAATGTCTTCGTACCAGCTGGCGCTGGCGTGTGGGTCCTTGACGTAGAGCGCCAAATGGGTGCGCAGGATGCGCGGCTTGACGTTGATCGATGACGTGCTCATGACCGGCCCCTCAGTTGATGGATTGGGGGTGGGCTTTCACCGGCGCCACAAACGGCGTCCAGGCGACCGAGGTGATCTCGCTGAAGTCGCGCCACTCCTTGAACCAGCTCTTGCCGCCGTCCATTGAGCGCAGCAGGTGGCCGTATTTGGTGCCGGCGAACAGCAGCGCGGGGTCGGACGCGTGGGCGCCGAAGGCCCACACGGTCGAGTTCGGCGCGGTGTGCAGCAGCGTAGGCGCCCATGTCTCGCCGCGGTCTTCGGAGCGGTAGATGCGGGTGCGCATGCCGGGCGTGCCGTCGCCGATGGCCAGCAGCAGGGTGCTGCCGGCGGCGTCCACCACCTGCACGGTGCGCGTGTAGTACATGCCGTCAAAGCGCTCCTTCGAGGCCTGGCCCGACCAGGTCTGGCCGTCGTCGGTGCTGGTGTAGACCGAGTTCACCGTCAGCACCAGGTTCTTCTGTGGCTGGCCGTCCACCGGCGGCAGCACCGCGATGGCGTGGATGTCGGAGTTATTGATGGTGCTGTCGGGGCTGTCGACACGCTGCCAGGTGTCGCCACTGTCCGGGCTGCGCCATGCACCGCCCTCTTCCACACCGAACCACACCTCGCCGCTGCGCACCGGGTTGACGCAGATGGTCAGGATGCGCGGGCGGTTCACGCCCTGGCAGAACTCGGGCAGTTCAATGGCCAACTGGTCCCACGACAGACCGCCATCCTTCGAGCGGTACATGCGGGCCCGCGACGGCGCACCGGTGCCGGCGTAGACCATCTTGGGATTGCTCGGGTCGAACGCGATGGCCCAGACCGTCTGCTGGTTCATGGGGGAATCGACCCGCTTGAAGTGCGCGCCACCGTTCAGACTGAGGCACATGCCGGCGTCGGCCCCTGCCAGCACGCGCGAAGGATCGGAAGGGTCCACCGCCAGGCTGCGCACCACACCGTCAAATTCAATCGCCTCTTTCAAGCCCAGGCGGTGCCAGGTGGCGCCGTCGTCCACGCTGCGCAGAATGCCCTGGCCAGCCGTGCCCACCAGAATGGTTCCGTTCATGTTGCAGTTCCTGTGTGTTGGTGTCAGATGAAGATGCCGCGCGTGATGCCGCCATCCACCGCGATGGACTCGCCGGTGATGGCGGCCGCGCGCTCGGAGGCGAGGAAGAGGATCGCGTCGGCGATCTCGTTGGGTTGCAGCACGCGGCGGATCGGCGTGACCTTGGCGTAGTTGGCTTCCACCTGCTCGGCGGTCAGGCCTTGCAGCTTGGCTTCCTTGGCATAAAGCTCATGGATGTGCGGGGTCTCGACGACACCGGGGTGCACGACGTTGACGGTGATGCCCGACGGGCCCAACTGGTCAGAGAGGGTCTTGGTCAGGTGGCAGATCGCCACATTGCGCATGCCCGAGAGCTGTTTGCTGCCGCGGCCGGTGAGGCCACCGATGTTGATGATCCGGCCGAAGCCGTTCTTCTTCATGTGGGCGGCGGCCGCCTTGGCGCAGCGCATGTAGCCCACCACCTTGATGTTGATGTCTTCGAGCAGGCCCTCGGGGTCGGCGTTCTCGATCTCCGAGCGCACCAGACCGCCCGGGTGCGCAGCGCCGTTGACCAGGATGTCGATGCGGCCGAAGTGGCTGGCCACCATGTCCATCATGGCCTGCACCTGGTCGGTCTGGCTCACGTCGGCCGGGGCGGCCAGGATCTCGACGCCGGTGGCGGCCGAGATTTCGCGCGCCGCTTCTTCCAGCGGGCCTTTGCTGCGGGCCACGATGGCCACACGCACGCCTTCGCGGGCCAGCGCTTCTGTCACAGCCCGGCCGATGCCGAGACTGCCACCGGTCACCACAGCGACCTTGCCTTTGAGATTCAGATCCACAGCGTCTCCTTCAGGGGTTTGGGAAAGGCCGGCTTCTGGCCGACCTCGAGTGCTTCAAGTGATCGGCCGCGCTACAACGCCATCTCGATCAACATCGGGCCGCGCTTCGAAAACGCCTGCTGCAGCAAGGCCGTGAGTTCGCTGCTGGTGCTGGCGCGCCCACCGGCCACGCCGTAGGACTGGGCCAGGGTCACCCAGTCGATGCGGGGTTTGTCGAGGCTGGTGATCTGGGCAGCACGCTGGCCCAGCTCGGCGCCACCGCGGCGCAGCTCGTTGCGCAAGATCGCGTACTGGTGGTTCGCGGCGATCAGCACCACCACGTCCAGCTCTTCGTGCGCCAGCGACCACAGGGTCTGGATCGTGTATTGCGTGCTGCCGTCCGACAGCAGCGCCACCACCTTGCGGTCCGGGCAGGCAATGGCCGCGCCCATGGCCACGGGCAGGCCCTGGCCGATGGCACCGCCGGTGTTGGTGAGCGTGGTGTGGGGACGTGCGGCCGCCGACACCGCATAGAACGGGTAGCCGCAGGTGCCGCCTTCCACCGAGACGATGGCGCGCTCGGGCAGCTGATTGGCCAGGGCCAGCGCGATGCGCGCGGGCGTGAGCGGCCCTTCTTCGGGTGGGTTCAGCACCGCCGGGGGTGGCGCCACCTCGGCCGCGCCCAGCATCTCAGCGATGGTCTCCAGGCGTGTGGCGGCGTCGTCGCCCACCGCCGCCAGCGTCAGCAAACGCTCGGCCGGCACCAGCAGGCTGGGATGGCCTTCGTAGCCGAAGTAGGTCACCGGCGGCAAGGCGCCCACCAGCACCACCAGATCGGACGGGTCCAGCACCTCGCGGGCGGGCTCCGGGAAGTAAGGCAGGCGGTCAAACGCGGGCAGCCCCTGGCCGCGCTCCGAGCGCGACGGGAAGGTCTCGGCGTAGGCCGTGGCACCCAGGGCGGCGCAGAGGCGCTGCACGGCCTTTTGCGCACGCACGCCCAGGCCGCTTTGCTCGCCACCACCGCCCATCAGGAAGACGATCTTGTGCGCGGCCTTCAACCGCTGCACGGCGGCAGCGGTGTCGAACGCGACCGGGGTGCTGGCGGCGGCCACGGCGGCCGGCTGCACCAGGGCCACCTGCTCGCCGCCCGTGTGGGCCTGGTGGTCGGCGGGAAAGATCAGGGTGGCGCCCTGGCCACCGCGGGCCAGGCTCTGCTTCACCGCTTCGCGGCCCGCGGCATCGCTCTGCTCCACGGCGGCGATGCGGTGCACCCATCCCGACACCGGACGCGCCAGCGATTCGATGTCGGAGGTCAGCGGCGCATCAAAGGGCAGGTGCCAGCTGGTGTGGTCGCCAATGAGGTTGACGATGGGCGTGTGGGCACGCCGGGCGTTGTGCAGGTTGGCGATGCCGTTGGCAAAACCGGGGCCCAGGTGCAGCAGGGTCGCGGCGGGCCGGCCCGTCATGCGGCCGTAGCCATCGGCGCCGCCGGTGCACACGTTTTCTTGCAACCCCACCACGCAGCGCATCCGGTTTTCTCGCTCCAGCGAGCGCACCAGATCCAGCTCCGTGGTGCCGGGGTTGGCGAAGCAGACGAGCACGCCTTCGTCGGCGAGGGCGGCGAGTAGTGCATCCGCACCGGTCATGTCTTTGTCATTTGTCATGTTGCTACTTTATCAAATTACGATAAATAAGCAAATGTTGACAACGATCAGATGTCTATGTGATGCCCATTTATCTTTTAGATGTAATGATGTATACGCGCAGGACGGGGACACAAAACCCCGGACGGTCGCCGGGCGACCCGCTTCCCGCGAGAATGCCGACGCGGGTCGGGTAACCTTTGCACCACCCGCATCCCTTCCATCCGCTGTTGCACGAGGCCTTCGATGTCGTGCCCTCTCAGCCCCAGACCCGCCCACCATGAACAGCCTCCGCCGCATGCTCGACATCCTGAATCTGTTCAAACCCGGGCAGCCCGTGATCGACATCGAGACCATCTGCTCGCAACTGGGCTATGCGCAGGCCAGTGCCTATCGGTACGTGCGAGAGCTGAGCGACGTGGGCCTGCTGGTTCGACTGCCCAGGGGCTATGCGGTGGGTCCGCGGGTGATCGAACTCGACCGCCACATGACCGAGTACGACCCATTGATCACCTGCAGCCGCGATCTGGTGGACGACCTGGTCGCGCAAACCGGCATGCACGCGCTCATCAGCGAGCTGTACAGCTCCACCGTGATCAACATCCTGCAGAAGCACGGCAGCGAAACCGAAGCCCTGAACTTCGGCCGGGGTCGCCCCATGGCCCTGTTCCGCAGCGCCACGTCCAAGGTGATCCTGGCGTATCTGTTGCCCAGACAGCTCAAACGCGTCTACGAGACCAACGCTGCTGAGCCGGACCTGCAGCGGCTGGGGCCGACCTGGAAGGATTTTTCCAAGGCCATGCTGACCATCCGGAAACAGGGCTATTGCGTCAGCGCGGGTGAACTGGATCCGGGCAAGACCGGCCTGGCCGCGCCCATCTTTGATGAGAAGTCACGCATCCTGGGTGCGGTCACGCTGGTGGGCAGCAACGAGCGCTTCAGCGCTTTCACACAGGACTACCTGGTCAGACTGATCACCGATGCCGCATCGGCCATCACGACACGGATCGCGATGGAACAGCCCTCCCATTGAAACAACTTGAGAGACGATTGGACTGCCTGCCTTGCGAGTTCAAGGTACAAATTCTTAGGTGGCTGAATCCGGGCCGAGGCGCAGCAATTTAAGTTGATCAAGCGCAACCGGCCGCCAACCCGCGAAAACACGGGATTCCGAAAGACAAAAGGGCCCCACTTGCGTGGGAGCCTTGTCTTACTGGCGGTGGACGCAGTCCGCAGCAATGGGAGGAGCTGCTGGCGCGACACCCCCAGTTAGCGCGTTGACGCGGCTTGCCGGGTACCGTTCAAGATACGTCCCGGCAGCGGTGCCGACGCCGTCCTCGTGGCGGGCGCACCGATGACTGACGATCAGCGCCGGGGGACCTGTGATGTCGGGCGGTACTGCCTGGAGCCCACCACCTGCCGCATCGTGGCGAGCACGGTGCCGATCATCCAGGCGGCCAACCGCTCGGGCCAGGGGCCGGCCGAGCGGCTGGGCGCGGTCCCCGGTCGACGTTCCGTCACCTGGTCGAATCCGAGGGTGTGAAGCCGCTGGTGCTCGACCGCGCTCAGCGCCGAGCCATCGGCCAGCAACACCTCCAGCGTGCGCACACCCCGCTCGCGCAAGGCCGCTGCCAGGGGCACGAGCTCGGCGCGCGACGGGCGCCAGAACACCGCTTCGCGTGCGCGCCGCAGCGCCCCGAGCTGGACCACCGCGTGGTCTGCGAGCGGCAGCGAAGCGGTCCATGCGTTGCCCGGCGCCACCAAGGCCCAGCGCGCCTGGCGTGGCATCCCCCCGAAACGGCGCGTCGTGAGTACCGTGAACTCGGCATGCGGTTCGCAGGTGCGCAGCGCATGCAACAGGGCGCCGCCCGCGCCTGCCACCAGAACGCGCCGTGTCGGTGTGCCCGGCAGGGTCTTCATCCGGCGAACGGCGCGGCCAGGGCGAACCACACGCCCAGCGCCACCGAGATGATGAAGGCCCCGTCCAGCAGGCCCGCGAGCAGGAAGACCTTGGGTTGCATGGCTTCCATCATTTCGGGCTGCCGCGCCGAGGCCTCCAGGTACTTGCTGGCCATGATGCCGATGCCGATGCAGGAACCGAGGGCGCCGAGGCCGATCATGTGACCGACGGCGAGGGGAAGGCTGCTGAGGTCTGCCATGTGAAGCTCCTTTCTGTTGCGATGGTTTCACTGTGGCGGAGCAGCGACGGGAAATCCATGATCTCGCAGGTCATGCCGCTGGCGAGGGCCATCCCAATTCCCCCAGGTGTGGGCTGTAAAAGAACTGAAAGCGTGACTGCTGCCATGACTGCTCTGGAAAATCGACCTCTCAGTACGCGCTGTATTGAACGATTGCGGTCTCGGCAAAGGGGCAGGACACCTCGAATCGGAGTAAAAGCGTGGCCTCGGACGTCTTTTTAGAACCTCGTTAGGCATCGCAATCCACGCTGCTTCCTCTCATGTCTCACAATGCCCTGAATCAGCAGTTCGCATTTCTTCGCGAGATCGACCGACTAAAGTCCGTGATTCGCCAGTCGCCGCTCCTTGACCGTAGTCGCAAGGAGAACAGCGCGGAGCACTCCTGGCACCTAGCCATGTACGCCCTGCTCCTTCACGAGCATGCTGCTAGACCAGTCAACCTGACACGCGTGATCAAGATGCTCCTGATACACGACATTGTTGAAGTCGACGTGGGAGACACGCCAATCCATTCCGTCTCTTCAAGCGCAGCACAGTCCGCCCTAGAAGCAAGTGCTGCAGCGCGCCTCTTTGGCATGATTCCAGGCGAACCGGGCACCGACTTGTTGGCACTTTGGCGAGAGTTCGAACTTGGAGAGTCTGACGACGCAAGGTTCGCCAAAGCCCTTGATAGGGTGCAGCCCCTTCTCGCCAATATCAGTACATCCGGCGGCACCTGGACTGAAAGCGGGGTCACGCTCGAACAGGTTCTTCAGCGCTATGGCCCAACCATCGCGCATGGATCGCCAACTCTATGGACTGTCTGTGAGCAGTGGGTCCGCGACCACTTTGCAGCGCAAGGCGGCGAGCGGTCAGTCGCGAGCGATGCCTAACACCTCGTTCAACCGGACCCGCTACGGCAAGCGCCGTAAGCCCGAGCTGCCCTTTGACCTGCTGGATGTCGGCTGCGGGCCCGGGCGCGCCCTGCACACCTTCAAGGCGCTGGGCCACCACGCCGTGGGCTTGGAGGGCGCGCCCAGCGCGGCGGCGCTGGCGCACATTCATAGCAGCTGCGAGGTTCTGGAGCAGGACTTCTTGCACCTCGAGCTTCCCGCGCAGCGCTGCGCTTGCATGCGGCCGGTGATGCGCAGGTGGCGGGTGCGGGTGGCCGGGGTGTTCATGCGCTCTGCGCCCGGTCAGTCGCCCAGACGCTGCAGCACCGGGTTGGCCGAGATCGCAGCGGCGTCTTCGCCCCCAAGCTCCACCCAGCCGCAGGCCGCCAGCACGTCGCGGCAGGCCTGTTCCGCGGACGCCTCGCTGGCCGCGTGCACGATGGCCACCGGCTGACCGGCCTGCACCGGCGTGTGCAGTGGCAGCACGGCGCTCAGGCCCACGCGCGAGTCCACCGCATCGCCGGGGCGGCTGCGGCCGCCGCCGAGTTGCACCACGCACTGGCCGAGCGCGCGCACGTTCGTGCGGCTGAGCACACCATCGCGCGGCGCGGGCACGGGCCGCTGCACCGGCGCGGTGGGCAGCTGCGCATCGCGCAACACGTCGGGCGGGCCGCCGAGCGCGGTGACCATGCGGGCGAAGCGTTCGGCTGCGGCGCCAGTGTCCAGCGCGCGCTGCGCCAGCTGCCGGCCCTGCGCAGGCGTGGGCACGAGGCCGCCCATGTGCAGCAGCTGGGCAGCGAGGTCCAGCGTGAGCGAAAGCAGCCGGGGCTCCTGCCGTCGGCCGGTGAGGAAGTCCAGCGCTTCCTGCACCTCCAGCGCGTTGCCGGTGCTGTGGCCCAGCACCTGGTTCATGTCGGTGATAAGGGCGCGCGCGGACAGGCCGGCGCCGTTGGCCACGGCGACCAGGCTTTGCGCCAGCGTCTGCGCCTCTGGCAAGCTGGCCATGAAGGCGCCGCTGCCGACCTTCACGTCCAACACCAGGCCCTGCAGGCCGGCCGCGAGTTTCTTGCTGAGGATGCTGGCGGTGATCAGGGGCACGCTTTCGACCGTGGCAGTCACATCGCGAATCGCATAGAGGCGGCGGTCCGCCGGGGCCACCTGGGCACTGGCGCCGACGATGGCGCAGCCCGCGCTGCGCAGCGCGGCCAGCAAGCTGGCGTGGTCGACGTTGCAGCGGTAGCCGGGCAGGGCTTCGAGCTTGTCGAGCGTGCCGCCGGTGTGGCCCAGGCCGCGCCCGCTGATCATGGGCACCACACCGCCGCAGGCGGCCACGGTGGGCGCGAGCATGAGGCTGACTTTGTCGCCCACGCCGCCGGTGGAGTGTTTGTCGAGCACCGGGCCGTGCAGGCCCGCGCCGCCCCATTGCAGCACCTCGCCCGAATGCGTCATGGCCGAGGTCAGGACCACGGTTTCGTCGGTGTTCATGCCGCGCAGCACGATGGCCATGGCCAGCGCCGCGACCTGGCTGTCGGCCCAGCTGCCGTCGACCAGCCCCTGCGCGAAGTGCTGCAACTGAGCCGCCGACAGCGCCGCGCCGTCGCGTTTGGCGGCGATGACGGTGGCGGCGCTGATGTCCATAGGTCCCTGCCTCAATCGACCCAGGTGATGCGCGGCACCGGGTCGGGGCTGGGGCTGCTTTTCAAGTGCGCGATCAGGGCGTCGATGTCGAGCTCGCCGCCCAGCCGCTGGCGGCCTTCGCGCAGCATCACGAAGCCGTCGCCGCCGTCGGCCAGGAAGCTGTTGACGGTGAAGCGGACCTCCGCGGCCGGGTCAATGGGCGCACCGGCCAGCCGCAGGTCTTGCACGCGCTGGCCGTGGTCGGCCCTGGCCACCCAGCGGTAGGTGAGGGAGGACGAGGGAATGAGCAGCACCGGCGCTGGGCGCCCGGGGCGCTGCTGGTCTTCGAGCATCTGCCTGAGCTGGGCGCCGGTGAGGGTCATCACCACCAGGCTGTTGCCAAAGGGCTGCATGGTGAACACCTCGCCAAAAGTGACGGCACAGGGCGGCGCGGCGTCTCGGGCACAACGCAGGTCGGTGCGCACGCCACCGGGGTTCATGAGCGCAAACTGCGCGCCGCCCAGGGCGGGGTCGCGGGTGGCGCGCCATTGCGCGTCGGCCACCAGCCGCCCGGCGCTGGCGTCGCTCTTGGCCACGCGCTCGAAGGCGCCGCCGATGACACCCACCGGTCGCGCAGCGCGTGGCGCAGCGACCTGTGCGTAGGCGGCCACGCGCTCGGCCACGGCGGCGTCGGGCTTGGCCGCGCGCAGCGTGCTGGCAAAAGGCTCGGGTTCGGCTGCGGTGATGGCGGCACGCAGCGGCGCATCGCTGCGCTCGTTGAACACCGGCAGGTTGCGGTGCGTGGTGCGGGCGCGGTCGACGTCGCCGCTGCGCGGGTCGATCACCAGGTCGGCCACGCTGACGCCGCGGCCCAGCGCGGTGGCCTGCATGATGGGGCGACCGTCCACCACGCAGCGGTAGCCCTGGTGGGTGTGGGCCGAGAAGATGACGTCGATGTCGGGCGAGAGGCGCTTGGCGATGTCGAAGATGGCGCCGCGCGGGTTGGGGCAGGCGGCGTCGTTCCATTCCAGCGGCAGGCCAGGCGTGCCGGTGTCGCCGCCTTCGTGAATGACGGCCACCAGCGCCTGGATGCCCTGCGCTTTCAGGCGCGCGGCTTCGGCGTTGATGGCGTCGGCCTCGTCGGTGAACGTCAAACCCGCCACGCCCGAGGGCACCACGATGCTGGGTGTGACCCGAGTGACCGCACCGATGAAGCCGACGCGCACGCCCGCCACCGTTTTGACCACCGAGGGCGGGAACAGCGTCTTGCCATCCGCCATGACCACGTTGGCCACAAAGTGCGGGAAGCGGGCGCCCGGGTGCCGGGAATCGCCCGACTCGCCCAGCGGGCAGGACTGCGTCAACGCGTCGGGCTTGTTGGGGCGGCAGCCACCGCCCATGACGCGCAGCAGCTCGTCTTTGCCAGCGTCGAATTCGTGGTTGCCGGGAATCGCCAGGTCCACGCCGATGCGGTTCATCACGTCGACCGTGCTCTCGTGCAGGAACAGCGCGGAGATCAGCGGCGTGGCGCCGATGGCGTCACCGCTGCTGATGACCAGGCTGTGCGGCGCGCCCGCGCGCAACGCCTGGATCGTCCCCGAGAGGTGGGCCGCGCCGCCAGCCGCCAGCCGGATGGCCTTGCCGGGCTGAGCCGGATCGGGCCAGGGCAATGTGAGGCCGGTGGATTCGAGGTTGCCGTGCAGGTCGTTGAAGGCAATCAGCCGCAGCAGGACCGGCTCGCCGGTGGGCGCGGATGTGCTGCCCGGCCCTGCGCAAGCGGCCAGCAGCGCGGCGGCGCCGGCGAGCATCAGGGCACGTTGCAGCAAGCGATGAGGGTTGCGCATGGCTGGGCTCCTTCCTGTGGGGGGTGTGGACGGGTTCAGTAGGCGCTGCCGGCCGCCGGGCGCGGCGCGCCCGCGAGCACGGCCTCAATGTCGTCGAGCAGGCCGCTGGCGCCGATGCGAAAGCGCGCTGGCGTCACGGCATCAGGCCCCAGCCACTCGGCCGTGAGCGCCAAGTAGACGGCTGCATCGGTCACGGTGCGGATGCCCCCGGCCGGCTTGAAGCCCACGTGCGCGCGCTGCGCCGGGCTGGCGGCAGCAATGGTCTGCAGCAGCAGCCGGGCCGACGCCGGCGTGGCGCTGACCGGGCGTTTGCCGGTGCTGGTTTTCAGGAAGTCGGCGCCGGCGTCGAGCGCGATCTGCGCGGCCCGGTTGATGAGCGCGTTGTCGGCCAGCTCGCCGGTTTCCAGGATCACCTTGAGCGTGAGGCCCTCGCACTCGCGCCGCACCGCCGCCAGCAGCGCGGGCGCCGCCCCCAGGTCGTGGTAGGGAATGACCACATCCACCTCCTGCGCCCCGGCGCTGGCGATGGCGGCGGCCTCGCGCACGGCGCGTGCGATGTCGCTGCTGCCGTCGGGGAAGTTGGCCACGGCGGCCACGCGGATGGCCGGCGGCAGCAGGGAGCGCGCCAGGCCCGCCAGGCGTGGCCAGACGCAGACGGCGGCGGTGCGGCCAAAGCGCCCGTCGGCGCGCGCACACAGCTGTTCGACGTCGCGCTCGCCGCCGGCCTGGTCGTGACCGTCAGCGAGGCTGGTGAGGTCCAGACAGGCCAGGGCCTGGCGCGCCGTGTTCAAGTGGTCGGGGGTGGGCGTGGTCGGGTTCATGGGTCAGATCTCCAGCGCCTGCAGCACGGCGGCCAGGGTGCGGACCGCGCGTTCGCTGGCCGCATGGGCGGTGGCCAGGGTGTGCGCATGGCTGAGGGTTTCGGTGGACAGGCCGGCGGCCATGTTGGTGATGAGGCTCAGCGCCAGCACGCGCAGACCGGCGTGGCGCGCCACGATGGTCTCGGGCACGGTGCTCATGCCCACGGCCTGCGCGCCCAGGGCGCGCAGCATGCGGATTTCGGCCGGGGTCTCGAACTGCGGGCCCAGCACCCAGGCGTACACGCCTTCGCACAGCGGTGTGCCGGCGGCCTGCGCGGCGGCCTGCGCCTGCGCGCGCAGGCGCAGGCAGTAAGCATTGGACATGTCCACGAAGCGGTGATCGCCGGTTTCGCCCACCAGCGGCGAGCGCTGCACCACGTTGAGGTGGTCGCTCATCAGCATCAGCTCGCCCGGCCGCAGCTCGGGCGCCAGACTGCCGGCGGCGTTGGTCTGCACCAGCACCTGTACGCCAACGGCCGCCAGCGTGCGGATGGCGCCCTTCATGCCGTCGGGCTGGCCCGTTTCATAGGCATGCTGGCGACCGGCGAGCACCACCACGTCGACCGCGCCCAGGCGGCCGGCCCTAAGCAGGCCGACGTGGCCACCCACGCCCTGGCCCAGCGACGGGAAGGCCGGCAAGTCCGCATAGGGCACATCCACCGCGTCCTGCACCTGCTGCGCCAGCGGCCCCCAGCCCGAGCCCAGCAGCACCGCCACTTTGGGCGCTCGCCCATCCAGGCGCTGGCGCAGCGTGGTAGCGCTGGCGGCGACCGCATCGTTCACTGGATCCGGCGCCGGGCCGCCCCAAGCCGGATCAGGTCCCCCGGGGGGCAACGACCCGCGCAGCGGTGGAGCGTGGGGGCTATCTGAAGCACCCTCACCCTGCGGGCTCCGGTGCGAGCTGGCTTGGGAGCGGCCCTGCGCTGCGCTCATGGCAGCCTCAAGTGCTCGGGGCCGAAGCTCTGCGGCAGCAGTTCATCCAGCGTGAAGGTGGCGCGCAGCACCGACAGATCGGCCACCCAGATCGTGCAGTCGCCGGCCGCGAATTCGCGCAGCTTCTGCCGGCAGCCGCCGCAGGGCGTGACCGGCTGCTCGGCCACGCCAACCACGGCCACCGCCCGCACGCGCTGGCCGCCTGCGGCCACCATGACGGCCAGGGCCGAGGCCTCGGCGCACCACCCCTGCGGGTAGGCCGCATTCTCGACGTTGCAGCCCGCGTGGATGCGGCCCTGTTCGTCCAGCACCGCAGCGCCCACGGCAAACCGCGAGTACGGCGCGTGGGCGCGTTCGCGCACCGCGCGCGCCGCCGCGATCAGTGCGTCGCGCGGGTCTTCAACGTTCCTTGACATAGGGCCTCCCCAAAGCCTGCGGTGCCACCGCCTTGCCGATGAATCCCGCCAGCAGCACCACGGTCATCACGTACGGCAGCGCCTGGATGGCCTGCACCGGCACCGCGCCGCCACCCAGCGCATCAGCCAGCGCCACGCCCTGCAGCCGGATGCCCACCGCATCGAGAAAGCCGAACAGCAGGCAGGCCCACAGCGCCCCCACCGGGCGCCACTTGCCAAAGATCATGGCCGCCAGCGCCATGTAGCCGCGCCCGGCCGTCATGTTCGGAATGAAGCTGGGGCTCATCGCCAGCACCAGGTAGGCGCCGGCCAGCGACGCCAGCACACCGTTGAGGGCCAGCGCCTGGTAGCGCAACACCTTCACCGACACCCCGGCGGCGTCCACCATGGCGGGGTTCTCGCCGGTGGCGCGCAAGCGCAGGCCAAAGCGCGTGCGAAACAGCAGCCACCACACGGCCACCACCAGCAGCAGCGTGAGGTAGACCATGGCGTTGTGGCCGAACAGGGCCAGCGACAGTGCCTTGCCCACCCAGGGCAGTTGCGCCACCGCCTCGCCCGCGCCGGTGAACCAAGGGTCGAGCCGCACGCCAGCGGGCACGGGCGGTGTGTGGCCACCCTGGCCGAACCAGGCGATGCCCAGCACCACGGTCATGCCAGCGGCGGTCATGGTGATGGCCATGCCCAGCACCACGTGGTCGCCGCGCTGGCTGACGCAGGCGTAGCCGTGCAGCATGGACAGCGCCAGCCCCACGGCCAGCGCAGCCAGCAGCGCCAGCGGCAGGGAACCGGAGGTCACTCCCACCGCGGCGGTGGCAAAGGCGGTGGCGAGCATCTTGCCTTCCAGGCCCAGGTCGATCACGCCCGAGCGCTCGCACAGCACACCGGCCAGGGCGCACAGGATCAACGGCACGCTCACGCGCAAGGTGCTGGCCACAATGCTGCCCACCATCAGCTCGTCCATCACGGCCCCGCTTTCGCGTCAAGGGACCGGCCACCCCCTGCGGCACGCCACAGCCGCAGCAGCGCGGGCGCCGCCAACTGCGCCATGGCGCCCGAGAACAGAACGATCAGGCCCTGCAGCATGAACACCGTGTCGCGGCTGAAGCCGGACACTTCAAACGAGATTTCAGAGCCGCCCTGGTACAGCGCGCCGAACAGCAGCGCCGCCAGCACGATGCCCAGCGGGTGGTTGCGCCCGATCAGGCTGACGGCGATGCCGGCAAAGCCGGCGCCGGCGACAAAGTCGAACAGCAATCGGCCGTGCACACCGGCGATCTCGTTCACGCCCACCAGCCCGGCCAGCGCGCCCGAAGCCGCCATGGAAGCGAAAATCAGCCAGCGCGGCCGGATGCCGGCGTACTGCGCCGCGTCGGGCGCAAAGCCCACTGCCCGCAGCGCGTAGCCGCCGCGCGTTTTCCACAGCGCCAGCCAGGCGCAAAGCACGGCAGCGGCGGCCAGCAGCAGGCTCAGGTTCAGCGGCGTGTTCGGCCATTCGATGCCCAGCCAGGCCAGCGCCTCGTGCATGCGCGGCACGCGCGCGCTGTCGGCAAACAGGGCGGTTTCGGGCGACATGTTGCCCGGCTCGCGCAGCGGGTTGACCAGCAGGTAGCTCAGCAGCGCTGCGGCGATGAAGTTGAACATGATGGTGGTAATGACAGTGTGGCTGCCGCGCCAGGCCTGCAGCGCGCCCGGAATGGCACCCCAGACCATGCCGAACAGCGCCGCGCCCAGCACCACCAGCGGCAGCATCAGCCAGGCCGGCAGGTGCGGCCCGAATGCCAGCGCCACCAGGCCCGCGCCCAGCCCGCCCATCATGGCCTGGCCTTCGCCTCCGATGTTGAACAGCCCGCCGTGAAACGCCACCGCCACTGCCAGGCCGGTGAAGACAAAGGTGGTGGCGTAGTACAGCGTGTAGCTGATGCCGATCTTCGAGCCGAACGCGCCCTTGACCAGCAGCGACATGACCTGCCCCGGCTCGAAGCCCACCAGCATCACCACCCCGCCCGCCACCAGCAGCGCAATGGCCAGGTTGACCGCGGGCAGCAGGGCCACGTCCATCCAGCGCGGCAGTTCGGTCGGGTGGCTCAATGGGCACCTCCCATGAGGCGACCCAACGCCTGCTCGGAACAATCTTCAATGGCCAGCTCGCCCGCGACGCGGCCGGCGTTCATCACCACCACGCGGTCGGCCAGCGCCAGGATTTCGTCCAGCTCGGACGACACCAGCAGAATGGCGCCGCCCGCGTCGCGCATGGCGCGCAGGCGGCCGTGGATGAACTCGATGGCGCCGATGTCCACGCCGCGCGTGGGCTGACCCACCAGCAGCACCTTAGGCGCCGGGGCCGCCTCGCGCGCCAGCACCAGCTTCTGCTGGTTGCCGCCGCTGAACTTGCTGCTGCGCAGCGCCGGGTTGCGGGGGCGAACGTCGTAGCGCTCCATCATGCTGGCGGTGTCCTGGCGCATGTGGGCCTGGCGCATCCAGCCCAGGATGTTGTAGCGGGGCCGGTCCTGGTAGCCCAGCACGGCCGATTCCCAAGCGCCAAAGGGCAGCACCAGGCCGCACCGGTGCCGGTCTTCGGGCACATGGGCCACGCCCAGTTTGCGCGCCTGCCGGGTGGACATCCAACGTGCCGGTGTGAAGCGCCGCTGGCCCACCTGCAGTTCACCCTGCGCGGGCGCGAGCAGGCCCGAGAGCACATCCAGCAGCTCGCTCTGCCCGTTACCCGACACACCGGCGATGCCCACGATCTCGCCGGCCCGCAACTCCAGGCTCACGTCTTGCAGGCGCTGCACGCCCAGGCTGTCGGTGGCGCACAGCCCGCGCGCACTCATCAGCACCGGCCCCGGCCCGGCCTGCGCCGACCCGGCCCCAGCCGCGCGCCCCAGGTTCACGCGGCGGCCCACCATGGCCATGGCCAGCCCGTCCAGGCTGGTCTCTGCAATCGGCGTGTCCAGCACCACCTGGCCCGCGCGCATCACGGTGACGGCATCGCACAGCGCCATGATTTCCTTGAGCTTGTGCGTGATCAGCAGAATGGTGGTGCCCCGTTCGCGCAGCCCGCGCAGGGTGACGAACAGCTGCTCGGTCTCCTGCGGGGTGAGCACGGCGGTAGGCTCGTCCAGGATCAGGATGCGTGCGCCCCGGTACAGCGCCTTCAATATCTCCAGCCGCTGGCGTTCGCCAACCGGCAGGTCCTGCACCAGTGCGTCCAGCTGCACCTGCAGGCCGGCGTCCTGCATGAGCGTCTGCAGTCGCTGACGCGCCTGGGCGCGCGCCTGGTTGAGCCGCCAGCCGGGCTCGGCGCCCAGCATCACGTTGTCCAGCGCCGAGAGGGTGTCCACCAGCATGAAGTGCTGGTGGACCATGCCGATGCCCAGCGCAATCGCCTGCGCTGAGCCCTGGATGCGGGCCGGTTGTCCTTCGATCTCTATCTGCCCACTGTCGGCTTCATAAAAGCCGTACAGGATGGACATGAGCGTGCTCTTGCCGGCCCCGTTTTCGCCCACGATGCCGTGCACCGTGCCCGCCGCCACGGTCAGCGCCACGTCACGGTTGGCGTGCACCGCGCCGAAGCGCTTTTCAATGTGGTGCATGGCCACGGCCGGGGCTGTGGTCACTGGAAGACCCTCCGTGCTGCGCACTGCAGGGCTGAGCGCCTTCGGGACGGCCGTGCGGCGCTCATGCACGAATCAGCGTTGCGGACAGAAGTCAACGCCTCAGAGGCACTTGTTGGCGGTCATGTAATCGACCACCTTGATCTTGCCGCTGATGATGTCGGCCTTGGCGGCGTCCACCTTTTTCTTCATGTCGGCCGTCACCAGCTTGGCGTTGTGCTCGTCCATGGCGTAGTCCACGCCGCCATCCTTGAGGCCCAGCGCTGTGACGCCGGGGGTGATGCCCTTGAACGCGCTGTAGACCGCCACATCGACCCGCTTGACCATACTGGTGAGCATGGTGCCGGGGTGCAGGTGGTTCTGGTTGCTGTCCACGCCGATGGCCAGCTTGCCGGCGTCCTTGGCGGCCTGGTAGACCCCGGTGCCGGTGCCGCCGGCAGCGGCAAACACCACGTCCACACCGCTGGCGAACTGCGCCTTGGCCAGTTCGGCGCCGCGCGCCGGGTCGCCCCAGGCGGCGGGGGTGGTGCCGGTCATGTTGCCGATGAACTGGACCTTGGGGTTGGCGTACTTGGCGCCCTGCTCATAGCCGCACTGGAACTTGCGGATCAGCGGAATGTCCATGCCGCCGATGAAGCCGACCTTGCCGCTTTTGCTGACCATGGCGGCCATCATGCCCACCAGAAAGCTGCCTTCGTGTTCCGCGAACACGATGCTCTGCACGTTGGGCAGGCTGACCACGCTGTCGATGATGGCGAACTTCAGCTTGGGAAACTCCTTGGCCGTCTTCTCGACCGCACCGCCCTGGCTGAAGCCAATGCCCACGATCGGGTCGGCCCCGCGCTCGGCCATGCGGCGCATGGCCTGCTCGCGCTGTGCGGGGTTGGAGATTTCAAACTCCAGGTAGGCCTTGCCGCTCTCTTTCTTCCAGCGCTCGGCGCCGTCGTAGCCGGCCTGGTTGAAGCTCTTGTCGAACTTGCCGCCCATGTCGAAGATGACAGCGGGTTCGGCACGGGTCACTCCGGCCGCGGCCAGGGTCAAGGTGGCGACCAGCAGCGCCGGGGAAAGGGCGATCGAGCGGGCTGGCGAAAGGGCGGAAACGAACGAGCGGAACAATGGCATGGTGAACCTCCGGTGAGTTGCCCAGCAAGATCGCTGTTGGGTGCGAGAGAGAATAGCAAGACTTGCGCCAGACACCTATCCGCAGTCGCCCTCGTTTGGAACACCTGCCTGAAACCGTACGATGGCGTCATGAAGCCGCACGACGACGCCCCAGAGGCCACAGCCCACGCCCTGCCCAAGGTGCTGCTGCACGAACATCTGGACGGCGGCTTGCGCCTGAACACGCTGCGCGAGCTGCTGCAGGACCGCGGTCTGCAGCCCCCTGCGGAAGGTGAGGCCGCGCTGGCCCGCTGGTTCGACGACAACGCGCACGCCGGTAGCCTGGAGAAGTACCTGGAGGGTTTTGCCCTCACCGTGGCGGCCATGGCCAGCACCCGGGCGATGCGTCGCGTGGCATTTGAAGCCGCCGAAGACGCTGCGGCAGATGGCGCCGTGCTGGCCGAGTTCCGCATCGCGCCGCTGTTGTTTGAAGCCCATGGCATCAACGGCGAAGCCGCCGTGGAAGCGCTGCTGCAAGGCCTGGCCGACAGCCCTGCCCTGCCCCTGAACCAGCGCTCGGGCCTGATCGTCTGCGCGATGCGGCACCTGTCGCCTTCGGAAACCCTGCGCGCCGCCCGACTGGCGGTGCGCTACCAAGGCCAGGGTGTGGTCGGCTTCGACCTGGCCGGCGCCGAACGCGGGCACCCCCCCGGCGAGCATGCCCAGGCGCTGGCGCTGGTGCGCGATGCCGGCCTGGGCATCACCCTGCACGCGGGGGAGGCCGATGGGGCGGAAAGGGTGCTGGAAGCCGCGCGCTTGGGCGCCACGCGCATCGGTCACGGCATCCACCTGGTGGACGCGCTGCGCGATACTGGGCGCCGCCACTTGCTGGACGAAGCCATCGAGCGTGGTCTGCACCTGGAGGTGTGCGCCACCAGCAATGTGCACACCGGCGCGGCCCGCAGCATCGCCACCCACCCGATCACCGACCTCTGGCGCGCCGGCCTCTCGCTGAGTTACCACACGGACAACCGACTGATCAGCCGCATCGGCCACAGCCAGGAAGCGGCGCAGCTGCTGCGCCACACACCCCTGACTGCCGCCGATCTGATGGCCATGGCACAGCAGGCGGCGCAGCACGCCTTTCTGCCGGCAGCGCAGCGGGTGGCAGCGCTAGCCGCCCTGTCTCAGGCCGCGCCGCCACGGTAGACGGCGGACCCACCGGCACCCGAGAATGACCGCCACATTCAGGAGGTGCCCCCAAGATGCCTGACGGCGCCTCGTCCGGTTGCGCCATCGCGCTGTCGGTCTTGGACAGTGAGGACCTGGGCGCGCTGGGTCTGCTTCAGACGCCCTTGCAACTGGCGCTGGCCGAGATTGCCCGCGTGGCCTACGTGTGTGACAGGCGCCTGCTCTAAGGCGGAGTCCTGAAGCCCGGCAGCCATACCGAATTGCTGCTGCAGGAATTGACGCGTTATGGCCTCAAGCGCAGCGGTCCGACCCTCTACCTTGCTTGGAACGCATACCGCCGCACCGCATTGGCCTTGCTGGAGGCCTCTGATCAGCGCCTGGGTCTGCGTGGGCAGATCGTGGCGCTGGACGCCACCGGCAAACCGTTGGCCAACTGGCGCGGCGGCCGGCAGGCCGAGGGTATAGACGACCTGTCCGCAGAGAAGAAAGAAGCGGCGTTCGATACGATGCGCGCCTTCAACTGCGCGGAGGAGCATGCGCGCGTCGATACCGGTGGCCGACGGCGCAGCGGCCGCGGTCGGTGGCCTGGCGCCAGCCTGGTCGCTGTAGCCCTATTGACCGCAGCACATCGTATAGCCGCCATTCGGGTCAGCGCCGGTCGTCGAACCCAACAGCCGCTTCGTGGCAGTCAGCGTGAGCACGCCTGGCAGTACCCACCGACTGCACACGCTTCGGAGCTGACCTCGACTGCGGCCATTCAGTTTCTGGCCGAGTCTGCTAGCGCTGTCAAGCCCGGCAGCGGTCACTGGTCATTCACCGGATCGAAGGATCCAGTATCGTGGACCACAACTATCGCGTGCCGACTCACCCCGGGCATCCGACTGCCGAGCCCAATCAAGCGTAGAACAGTCATAGGCTGCACATGCGCAGACCAGCAGATGCGCAGTGCCTTGGAGCCAGGGCTCAGCGCTTGCGCCACACGCTCGCCAGCCATGGCTGTTGCTCGATCGGTAGACCTGTCGGACGGTAGAAGTGCTCCAACTCATCGAAGCCGGCGGCGGTCATCAAGGCACGCCAGGTTGGCCAGTCGTGAAATGCGCCGTAGCGCTCACCGTTCCAGCCTTCTTGGCCATCGCCGCGCGGGTTGGAGCTGAACAGCACGCCGCCCGGCCGAAGACAGGCCCGCAGTTGTTGCAGCACCTGCGACAGCACCTGAGAGGGCACATGGAACAGCACGGCATTTGCAAAAACACCGTCGTAGCGCTGCTCCGGCAGTTCGAGCTGCAGGAAGCTCTGCTCCAGCACCTCGCAGCCGCTGTGGACGCGCGCGAGCGCCGCCGCGCTGGGCGCACCCTCCAGGCCCACGGCGCGGTGGCCCAGCGCTTTGAAGGTATGCAGGTCGCGCCCGGGACCACAGCCGAAATCCAGCAGGTCAAAGGGCGGTGGTCCGGGTATGTGTTTCAGCAGCGCCGCGATGTTCTGGCTGACGTCGTGATCGCGTGTGCCCTCCCAGTAGCTTTGGGCGTGCTGTTCGTAGTGCGCCAGGGTGCGCGCGGCGATTTGTTGGAGGTCTTCGGAACTCAATGGCATGCAGCATCATTTCATACGGCACCTTCTTGATCAGGAACACCGGACGCGGCGGCCTTTCTCCGGTTGTCGCATCGATGTGCTGCATCCAGACACGGGACACCCAAGATAGTCTCCCATCGAGTTCAGGGCACTACAGGATGCGCTCTCGAACCGCGAAATCGCCGTCACTTGTCATGTATGAGTGGCGAGGCCACAAAACCGCGCTGACAGGCCGCTTCGGAGCTCGCCGGCGGAATCACGCTCCCGCTGCGAACCGCACTGCCCTACCCCACCTCAACAACGTCTGGTCACCCTTACCTGCCATGGGTCTGGTGAGATCACAAGGCAGCATGCTGATCAAAGGCCCGCGCTGATTGAATTGGCCTGAAGCTTGGCCAAAAGCCTCACTGCCAAAAACCGGCTTTAGAGAATGGCCCGCTGCATCGGCCATAAACGGCGCCTTGAGAGAATCCACAGAGCATCGGCCACCGCCCGCCAACCCGCGAAAACACTGGACCCAGAAAGACAAAAGGCTCCCACTTGCGTGGGAGCCTTGTCTTACTGGCGGTGGACGCAGTCCGCTGCAAACCTGTATTACCTCAAAACCCGTCTACCGAAGGTCCGTTTTCTGGGCTTTTCGCGCTCCGGAAAATTCCGCACACTGCACGGCGTGAGTGCGTTACAGCATTAAAAGAAAGAACGCGCGCCCGCCGGCGCAAAAAAAGGGGGTTTCGGGCCTCTGACCCTGCAAGCCCCCCTGTCTGATCGGCGCTCTCCCCTGCCACACGCCCCTTGGTGGTCATGGTGAACGGGCACACGCTGCGGGGGCACTTGGCCTGCTTGGTGAATCTCTTGGCTGGCCCGCTCGCCTCAACATTTTTGCGGCAATGGTTATACGGAGCATCCCTCAAGCCCCCGGCACAGATGCATCAGCCATGCGGAAGGCCAAGGACAGGCGGGAACCGGGCCTTTTGGGCGCCCTGATGCGCCCCAGGCCGGCGCGACCCCTGACGCTGCCGTGATGATCGCCCCAAGCCCCGAACAGGGGCCTTGGCGAGGGGTTCATGCGGATTAACAAGGTCGCTTGAGCACCGGGGTGTTCGATCCCGCCCTTCCGCGCCCTTCCGGTTGCCATGCCGCTCCCTCAAGGCCCCCACGGCTCAGCTGTGCAAAAGCCGCGCTCAAAGAAAACTGCGTGTCATGCACATCAGCAAGACACCGGATGGTCCAACGATGGCCCTGAGTGGGATTCACATTATGGTTATGGGTATACCCATGCAGGGCTTCCCGGTTCAGCGGTCATGCCCGACAGCCCCCTCCTCTCACGAGGCTGCCGAACATACGGGTTGTTCATCGCCCCTTCCAACAGATCCACTGTAGATGGCGGACGCGGTGGATGGCTCAGATCTGAACGTTCAAGTTCGTCAACGCGTCAGATGCGAACGCATGGCCCCGCGATGGTTCGTCCATAACTTATACAGAGCTGCGGTCCACCTCGCCCTGTTCAGGGCTTTGCACGGAAGGTACTCACCATCGCCAGGGCCTGCTGCATGTGCTGGTTGTTCATGGCACCTTCCAGCAAATCCATTTCAGCTGGCTTCATGCCCACGGCGAACTGTGATGCCACCGTCCTCCAGCGACCGATCTCGTCGACCAGGGTGGCCAGGACGCCGAGCGCCTCGGTACGGGGAAGTGCAAACGCGGCAGACAGCCCGAGCAAGGTGTCCACGTCGCACTTGGGACCCAGTTCTGTGATCTGGGGTGCGGTTGAAGGTCGCCTGGGTTTCAGCGACGGTGTCAGGTTGATCGCCGGCGCCAATCGCCAGCGATCCTGGCTGCTGTACAGAAATCCGATCTTGTGGAGCCTTGCATCAACGTTGTTGATCAAGAGTCTGAACATCAAGCGGCGCCAGAGCTGGCGCGCATCTGCGTCGAAATCTTTGCAGCATTTGCGCATGCCGTTCAGCAGTTCCAGGCAGCTCACCTCATCGCCCTCTTCCGCGAGCAACAGGCTCCTGGCGGACAGGTAAGCCAAACGACCACCCTCCTCCCCTCGATCCAATCGCTGGACGATCAGCGCCGAACCATGGCGGTGGGTTATGAGCTGCACTTCCACCACGTCGATGCCTGCTGCCTTGGCCAGCATGGATCCGAGCGCTTCGGCTTTGGTGACGGGATACTCATCGAACACGCTGGGGAACCTGGCCACGGCCAGTGTTTTGTCTTCTTGCACAAAACAAATTTTGGGCCGGGATCCCCCCAGTGCGGTGGCGCTGCTGAGCAGGAGTTGGCGCTGCCGCTGATCGGCATGGCCTCGTTCAAAGGCTGAGGTGGCTTCGAGCATCGCATTCAGATCCACATGGGTCGGCAGATCGATGAGCTTCCTGGAGGACATCCATTCAGCATTCCTGGGACGGATGCGCAGCGCACCGAGCCGGCAGAGGTCGTGAACCGCGCACAGGGACATCAGCGCGCTGGACTCAAGTTCCGCCATCTGATGGCTTGGGATGAATAAATCGCCCAGTGCCGGATCAAGGACCGACCGTGCGAACCCATCGGGTTGTGTGTCCGCCAGTGCCGCAAAGAACGGGGTTCCCCCTCCACCCAGGGCCTTGCGCCACTGGCCCAGGCCGTGTTGGCGCAGATCTGGGGACAGTTTGAAATGTCGAGCATGGTTCAGCCAGCGGCGATCCAAGGTGAACTGCGAGCACTCGGTGGGCCCATCTCTGAAATGGTGCAGCACGCCCACGGGCAGCTCGGCATTTCCCAACATGATGTCCAGGAGATGCTCCGTTCGCGGACCGAAGGCGACGGATGAGACGGATCGTGCCGAGTTCTGTTGGGCGCTGGTCGATGCGTTCATAGCTTCAGCGCACATTTGATGAACGGGCCCGGATGCGCCCAGGCAGTTCCCCGTCTTGCAGCAGTAGGCATACGGCGTCTCGACGGGTGTCGAGCAAGGTATTGAGCTGATCCAGCTCGCCAAACGCGGACAACACGCTGACCAGATGCTGCAAGGCGATACCCGGGTCCCCCGCCTCCAGGCGTCGCACGGTGCTCACCGAAGCGCCGATCTGTTCCGCCATGTCTTTCTGGCTCCAGCGTCGTCGGCGCCTGGACAGTGAAATGTGGAAGCCCAGGCGCTTGAGCGCGCGCGCGGAGGACGGGGAAACTTGTTTCGTCATGGCTGCTGATATTGAGCGTCACGACGGCTCGGAGTGAACTCCCGCATGCTTCTTCTCTGAAAGTCCACAGAGCGCAAAACGGAGCACTCGAATTCGATAGGCGCTCTTATTTGAATGAAAGATCTGAACTTGGCGAGCACGCATGCGACTGACCATCGCCTGAAAATAAAACGCCAGGGCGCCCAAGTTCCGAGTTGGCGTTTTGTGGGATGCCGTGCAAGCGAAGCTGGAGGCCCAACGCAGCGGTCACAAGAGCCAGTCCCATGCGGCGAATCCGAGTCAGCTCAGTGGCAAGCTCTTTGATGAAACGGGCCGGCGGCTGATCCCTTCTCATGCGCGCAAGGGGAACAAGCGCTACCGCTACTACGTCACGCCGGCAGACTCTCCTTGTGACCCACTCCGGTTGCCGGCCCACGAAATTGAACAGCTGGTGATCAAGGCGGTGATGAACTGGGCATTTGACCCCAAGCAGGTGGTGGATGCGATGGGCTGGAGCAACGCCAAAGCCGCCGAAGAGGTCATTGCGGCGGGGCAGAAGGTGGCCCAAGCTCTGGCCAAGAGCGACCAGGAACAGACACCTGGGGCGCTGCATCGACTCGGTGGAAGTCGGCTCCAGTGCAGTCCGGGTCACAGTCGACCTGGTCGGCTGTGCCATGGTCAAGGCAGGAACTGGTCCCGAGACAGCACAGTTTGAAGTGGCCGCACAACGCAAACGCTGCGGGATGGCCGTTCGGCTGATCATCAGAGGAGCGGGTGCGGTCCGTGCGCCAGAACCCGATCAGACATTGATCCAGTTGATCAACAAGTCACGCGACTGGCTGGAGCGCCTGACTCGACTGGGCCAAGGCATTGGAGACATCGCCAAGGAGGAGAACGTCAGCCCGGGTTACGTCACCCACTTGCTGCATCTGGCCTTGCTAGCACCGGATATCACCCAGTCCATCGAAGCTGGAGAGCACCCTGCAGATGTGACGGCCACGAGCCTGATGCAGGCCCTGCCATTGCCCTAGTGTCCTGTCCCGCTGATACGTGAACAAAGTCGATGCAGCTTTTCAAGGATGGAATCGGCAGTGGCGGTCCACCTGCACGGCTGGCAGTTTTCGTTGTGAGCGGTGACGAAGTGGTCGATGCGT
>NZ_MUNZ01000145.1 GCF_002001205.1 Hydrogenophaga sp. A37 | reverse complement strand
TGCCAATGTCGTGCAGCCGCCGGGCACCCGCCGCAAATGTTGGTAGCAATGAGGCCAGCATCAACAGCTCGCCGACCATCTTCACGCCCAGCATGCCCGGCACGATCGTCACCAATACCAAAAACAGCACCCACCACCAGTATTCCGAGCGCGTCGCGCGCCCCTCGAAGCCCACGTATTTGGTGAAACAGGTCTTGACTGCGTCGACAAAGTTCATCTCGTCCTCCAGACGGTGTTGGTGAGCCGGCATGATAGCCCTGACATCCGGTGACCGTCACCCGCTTGACCTCCATCAAGCGACGCCCGCCCCGAAACCGCTAAAGTGACGCCCCATGGACACCACCGCCACCCCCGAAGCCCCCACGTCGACCGCCACCGGCCTGAACTGGAGCCCCCAGCTGCACACCGGCGATGACCGCATGGACGACACCCACGAGGAATTCGTGGACATGCTCAACCGCCTGCTGGCCACGCCGCCTGCCGAGCAACTGCCGCTCTACCGCGAGTTCGTGGCGCACACGGTGGAGCACTTCGCGCAGGAAGAGCGCTGGATGCTGGCCACCGGCTTCTCGGCCGACAACTGCCATGCCTCGCACCACGCCACGATCCTGGAAACCCTCAACGCCGTGGTCGACCATTTCCAGCAGGGCGACACCGAAATCATCAGCCGCCTCGCCGAGGCCCTGGTCGAGTGGTTCCCGCAACACGCCGCCAGCATGGACGCCGGCCTGGCGCTGCACATGAAGGAAGTGGGCTTCGACAGCCGCACCGAAACCCTGGTCGATCCAGACCGCGTCAAGCCCGCCACCATGAGCGGTTGCGGCAGCGTGAGCTGCAGCTGAGCGGGCTGCGCTCTTCCGCCGAGCCACCCGCGGGGTGGCTTTTTTGTGGGCGCTCCGTCGCTGGCTATAGTCGGCTCAGCGACCGCACACAGCCCCTCGGCCGAGTGGTTGGCCGCGCAGGGAGTCCCCGATGAACACCCCCACCGAAACCATCCCGCCCGCCGGCAGCCGCATCGCCAACCGCCTGGATGGCGCCGACTTTTGCGATGCCTGGGCCATCGACGCCACCGATCCCTCGCTCAGCGCTCTCCGCCAATTTCTCAAGGCCGTGCAGGCCACGCCGCGCTGGGTCGACGCCTGCATGAGCCTGCGCAACCGCGCGGTGCAACTCGTCGGCCTCAAGAACCTCGGCGAGCTGTCGGAAATCAACCCCGCCAAGCCCGACGCCGACTACCGGCCCGGTGACCGCGTGGGCATCTTCACCCTGTTCGAGAACACGCCCGACGAGGTGCTGCTCGGCGACCGCGACAAACACCTGGACGTGGTGCTCTCGGTGCATTGCGCCCGCTCGGCCGGCCAGCCGGTGCGCGTCACCGTCACCACCGTCGTGCACACCAAGAACCGGCTCGGCCGGCTCTACATGCTGCCGGTCAAGCCCATGCACCGGCTGATTTCGCCCAGCGTGCTGCGGGCCATCGGCGCGCCGGCCCAATAGCCGGCCAAAAGCACCATTAAAGTGCCAACTGCACCACGATGATGTTATTGGCTTGATTTTTGCTACTGCTTGGTGCGATTCGCCATGCAGACCCTGTTTTGGCGCTTTCAACGCACCAATACCAGCTTTTCTGCACGGAGATTTTTCATGGACGCACTCAAACAGGGCGCTGATGCCCTGTTCATCCTGCTTGGCGGCATCATGGTTTTGGCCATGCACGCCGGTTTCGCCTTCCTCGAACTCGGCACAGTTCGCAAGAAGAACCAGGTCAACGCCCTGGTCAAGATCCTGGTGGACTTTTCGGTCTCCACCATCGCCTATTTCGTCGTGGGCTACGGTGTGGCCTACGGCGCCTCGTTCTTCGTGGGCGCCGAAACGCTGGCCCAGAAAAACGGCTACGAGCTGGTGAAGTTTTTCTTCTTGCTCACCTTCGCCGCCGCCATCCCGGCCATCATTTCCGGCGGCATCGCCGAACGCGCGAAGTTCTGGCCGCAACTGATCGCCACCGCCGTCATCGTCGGCCTGGTCTACCCGTTCTTTGAAGGCATCGCCTGGAACGGCCACTTCGGCATCCAGGCCTGGATCACCGCCACCACCGGCTTCGCCTTCCACGACTTTGCCGGCTCCGTGGTCGTGCACGCCGTGGGCGGCTGGATCGCGCTGCCCGCCGTGCTCTTCCTCGGTGCGCGCGCCAACCGCTACCGAAAAGACGGCGGCATCTCGGCCCACCCGCCGTCAAACATCCCCTTCCTCGCGCTCGGCGCGTGGATCCTGTGCGTGGGCTGGTTCGGCTTCAACGTCATGAGCGCGCAGACGCTGGACAAGATCTCCGGCCTCGTCGCCGTCAACTCGCTGATGGCCATGGTCGGCGGCACGCTGGCCGCGCTGATCGCCGGCAAGAACGACCCCGGCTTCGTGCACAACGGCCCGCTGGCTGGGCTGGTGGCCGTGTGCGCCGGCTCCGACCTGATGCACCCGCTGGGTGCGCTGGTGGTGGGCGCGGTGGCGGGCGTGCTGTTTGTGGTGATGTTCACCGCCACGCAGAACCGCTGGAAGATCGACGACGTGCTCGGCGTGTGGCCGCTGCACGGCCTGTGCGGCACCTGGGGCGGCCTCGCGGCTGGCATCTTCGGCCAGCAGGCGCTGGGTGGCCTCGGCGGGGTGAGCTTCACGGCGCAACTCATCGGCACTGCCCTGGGCGTGGCCTGGGCGCTGCTCGGCGGCGTGGTGGTCTACGGCACGCTCAAGGCGGTCATGGGCCTGCGCCTGAGCCAGGAAGAGGAAAACGACGGCGCCGACCTGACCATCCACCGCATCAGCGCCACGCCCGACCGGGAAGTGAGCTGGTGAGCCGGGTGCTCAGTGCGCCACCGAGCGCGAAAACAGGTTGATCACCAGCACGCCGGCCACGATCAGCCCCATGCCCAGCAGGGCTGGCGCGTCCAGCGTCTGCTTGAACACCACCCAGCCGATCAGCGAGATCAGCACGATGCCCACGCCCGACCAGATCGCATAAGCCACGCCCGTCGGGATCGTGCCCAAGGTCTGCGCCAGGCAATAAAACGCCACAGCGTAACCAACCACCACCCCCACGCTCGGCCACCATCGCGTGAAACCTTCCGAGGTCTTGAGCAGGCTGGTGGCGATCACTTCGGCCACGATGGCGGCGCCGAGGTACAGGTAGGCGGTTGTCATGCGCTGGAATTTACGCCTCCAGAACCTTCGCGGCCGGGGCCACCCGGGCGGCTGGCGGAGGGGCCGGTGAAGCGATGCCCTACAGTGCGCGCATGCCTTCTGACCGACTCAACGTGCTCTTCGTCTGCAGCCGCAACCAGTGGCGCAGCCCCACCGCCGAGCGGGTCTGGCGCCGACACCCGACGCTCAACGTGCGCTCGGGCGGCACCAGCCCCAACGCGCGCCACACCGTCTCGGCAGACGACATCCGGTGGGCCGACGTGATCGTCGTGATGGAGCACAAACACAAGTCGCGACTCACGGCCGAATTCACCGGCTTGTTGGCCAACAAGCCGGTTCACGTGCTCGACATCCCGGACGAGTACAAGTACATGGACCCGGAACTGGTCGAGCTGCTGGAGCAGTCGGTGAGCGGCATCCTGAACATCGAATGAACCCTGAGTGGGCCTGAGCGCTCCATCTCTGACGCTGGCATGAACTCCTCACCCAATTCCCCCACTGCAACGCCCGCCAAGGCCACCCGCCGCGAGTGGTGGGGCCTGGCCATGATCGCCCTGCCCTGTCTGGTCTACGCCATGGACCTCACGGTGCTCAACCTGGCCGTGCCCGCGCTCAGCCGGGCGCTGACCCCCAGCGCATCGGAGCTGCTGTGGATCATCGACATCTACGGCTTTTTCGTCGCCGGCTTCCTGATCACCATGGGCACGCTGGGCGACCGCATCGGGCGCCGCCGCCTGCTGCTGATCGGCGCGGCCTTCTTCGCGGTGGCTTCCGTGCTGGCCGCGTTCGCGCGCACGCCCGCCGAGTTGATCGTGCTGCGCGCGCTGCTCGGCATTGCCGGCGCCACGCTGGCGCCGTCCACGCTCTCGCTGATCCGCAACATGTTTCACGACGAGACGCAGCGCCAGTTCGCCATCGGCGTGTGGATCACCGCGTTCTCGGTCGGCAGCGCCATCGGCCCGCTGGTGGGCGGCTGGCTGCTGGAGCACTTCTGGTGGGGCTCGGTGTTCCTGCCCGCCGTGCCGGTGATGGCCCTGCTGCTGGCGCTCGGGCCGCGCCTGCTGCCCGAGTACCGCGACGAAAACGCCGGCCGCATCGACCCACCGAGCGTGCTGCTCTCGCTGGCCGCCGTGCTCGCCACCATCTACACCATCAAGGCCATGGCCGAGCACGGCCCGAGCTGGGAGCGGCTGGCGCTGCTGCTCGCCGGGCTGGCCCTCGGCGTGGCGTTCGTGCGGCGCCAGTCGCGCATCGACTACCCGCTGCTCGAACTGCGGCTGTTCGCCATTCCCACCTTTCGCACGGCCATCATGGCCTACGGGCTGTCGTGCCTGGCCATGTTCGGCATTTACATCTTCATTGCCCAGCACCTGCAGATGGTGCTGGCACTCTCGCCGCTGCAGGCCGGCTGGGCCACGGTGCCGTGGGCGGGCGGCTTCGTGTTTGGCTCCATGGTGCTGGCGCCCTGGCTGGCGCGGCGCTTCGGGCCCGGGCCGGTGATGGTGTGGTGCCTCGCGGCGGCAGCGGCCGGCATGCTGATGATGGTGTGGGCCGACGGCCCCTGGGCGCTCTGGGTGCTGGTGGCCGGCATGGTCGTGGTCAGCCTGGGCATGGCGCCGGTCTTCGCCATCGGCACCGAACAGATCATCACCTCGGCGCCGCCCGAGCGCGCGGGCGCCGCCTCGGCCATCGCCGAAACCAGCTCGGAATTCTGCGGCGCGCTGGGCATCGCGCTGTTCGGCAGCGCGGGCACGCTGATCTACCGCCAGCAGCTCACACAGGCCGGCGGCGAAGGCCTGCCGCCGGAAGCACTCGCCACCCTGGGCGGCGCCCTCGCGGTGGCCGAACGCCTGCCCGCCGAAGCGGCGCAAACACTGACCCTCATGGCCCGCGCCGCCTTCACCGACGCGCTGCAGTTCACGGCGCTGACGGGCAGCGCGCTGGTGCTGCTGGCCAGCGTGCTGGCGGCGCGGATGTTGCGGCGGCCGTAGCAGCGGCACCCGGAATCAACCACCCTCAGTGGTAATCGTCTTCCAGCTGGTGGCGCACCGCCAGAATGGTCACGGTCGAGGCGTCTTCGATCTCGAACAGGGCAACGTAGCCGCTGTGCCCGAACGGGATCAGCAGCTCACGCAGAAACGGGCTCTGGCCCGCTTTGCGGTAGATGAAGGGTGAACGGCCCAGGCTGTCCATCGCGCTGGTGATCGCGTTCAGCGCCTGCTCGGCCAGATCCAGGTCTTCGACCGTGCTGGCCCGGTCCAGCAAGAACTGGTAGAGGCGGATCAGGTCGTCACGGGCACCGGCGCTGTACCGGACCGCGAAGCTCAACCCTGCACCCGCTTCTGCACCTTCGCCCGGGCATGGCTCAGCAGCCCACCCAGTTCGGCATGCACCTCGCTCGCAGCAAAGTAGACGCCCGTGGCCCGCGCCTGATCTCGTGAAACCAGCCCACGCGCCACGAACTCCGCGCGGGTGCGTCGGCGCTCGATGGTTTCGCGCACCGAAGCTTCGATGAAGCCCGACAAGGTCTCCCCCTCCTGCAGCACGCTCTGCGCGGCATCACGCAATTGGGGATCGACGCGAAGCGAAGGCAAGGTGGCGGTTTTCATGGGATGGACCTGATGCGTTGCAGATGCGATGCATTCTAGGCGGGGACCGCTCTGCCGGGCCTACACCTCCACAAACCCCTCCCCCCGAAACGCTCGGGTCGCATTCCCGCGCTCCACGCCGTGGTGCTGTCGCCAGCGTTGGTTGCGGGCAGCGCTGGCGGCGTCGTCCGCCTGGGCCGCCAGCTTGTGCGCCAGCAGGGCGCGGGCGAGGCGTTTGTTGGCGTGCTGGCTGCGTTCGGTCTGCACCTTCACGCTCAGGCCGGTGGGCACGTGCGTGGCGCGCACGGCCGAATCGGTCTTGTTGACGTGCTGGCCACCTGGGCCGCTGGCGCGCTGGGTCTCGAAGCGCAGGTCCTTGTCGTGCAGCGGCTCGCCGCTGGCGCCCGGCGCGTCGGTCTCGAAGACCTCCACCCCGATGAACCAGTTCTTGCGCCTGTGGCCCGGCCGGTAAGGGCTGGGGCAGCTCCATAACACGCTGCCACTCCAGCGCGAAGCCAGGGCCAGCGCCTGCGCACCCTCCAGCGCCAGCAGCACCGAGCGGAAATTGCCCGGCACCTCGCTGGGCACCTGCTCCAGCAGCTCGGCGCGCACCTCCGCGCCCTCGCATTCGCGCAGCAGTTGCGCCAGCGCCTTGCGCACGGCCAGGCAACATTCTTCAGGCCCCGTGTTGGCGGTGAGTTGCAGCAAGATCATTCGCAGCACTCCCCACGGGTCTTGTAGGTCAGCACCGGTTTGGTCCGGGCCAGCAGCTCGATCAGGCCCGCACCCACCAGCGACTGCACCACGCTGTCGATGCCTTTGTAGGCCTGTGGCGCTTCCTCGTAGATCAGTTGCCGGTCGTTGCAGATCACGCGGCTGCCCAGCGCCGTGCGCCCCATCTGCGTGGGCGTCATCAGCTTGAACAGGCGGTCCTTGCAGGCCGAGCGAATCCACTTGCGCCCAGCGCCGTGCGCCAGCGACAACAAGGTGTCGTGGCACACGCGCGTGGGCCGCACCAGGTAGCTGTGGTCGCCGCGCGAGCCGGGAATCAACACCGGCCCGGCGTCCGACGGCGTTGCGCCCTTGCGGTGCAGCCAGCCGGCCTGCCCGTGGATGGACGAAGGCGCCACGAAGTTGTGGTGCACGTCCAGCACACAGCGACCCTCGGCCCGCACGTTGCCCAGCAGCCGCTGCGCCACCAGCTGGCGGTTGCAGCGCGCGTAGCGCAAGGCCGCGTCGTGCTGCGCCAGGTAAGCCGCGGCCTCGGGCGTGTCGGCCACCAGACCGGCATGCCCGAAGGCATCCACATGCTGGCGCAGGACGCACTCACCCAGGCCCCGCGAGCCGCTGTGCACCAAGAGCAGCAGACGCTGCTTGTCGATGCCCAGCGCGGCCAGCGCCTCGGGCGCGTGCACGGTGTCCACCTGCTGAAACTCGGCAAAGTGGTTGCCGCCGCCGATGGTGCCCAGCGAGGCCTCGTGACCACTGGGCAACACACCGGCGTCTGACATGGCTTGCGCCCGCGCGTCCGCGTCGTCCATCGGGCCGTCGATGTTGCCCACGCGCTTCTCCAGCTTGTCCAGCCGGACCGCGCTCGCCTGCAAGTCGGTTTGCCACAGCGCCATGCCGCAGCCGATGTCGTTGCCCACGAGTGCGGGGTAGAAACGCTCCGTCGAGAAAAACGCAGCGCCGACCGGGTAACCGCGGCCGGGGTGCAGATCGGGCATGCCAGCGACGCGCTGCATGCCCTCGAGTTGTGACGTGGTGATCAGCTGCGCGATGGCCGCGTCTTCCATCCACGTCGCGTCGGACGCGACCACGCAGGCGCGGTCCGACAGCTTCTTGACAAAATTGCCCATGAAAAATCCAGATTCAAAAAACGTTGAAACCGGACCGGGACAGACGCGCGCACACCACCACCGCGCGGCCAACGCTTTCGCGTCAGGCGGCGCACCGGGGGGCGCGGAACAAAAGGAGGGGGAGGCTTAACCGACGGTTAAACCGAAAGCCCCGCCACCGCTGACCCAGCCCACAGGGAGGTCGTGTTCTTTTGCATGTTGTTCTCCTTGTGGGGTGGAAGAAAGGGTGGGGATCGCCGCACTCGGAAGGTCAATGGCGACCTCGGCAAAACGGCGGGAGACGAACTGTAGCGGGAGATGTGTGCAGGGGGGAAGCACCGTCTGCGGGGATTGATGCCTTTTTGCGACACCCCCGCCTTGAGCGGCGCAAAGGCACGGAGCTGCGGCGGTGTCATGAAATCATCGCGTGCCCCGCTGCCCCACCAAAACACACACATGCTCCTCTCACCCTTGCGCGTCCTCGCCTGCCTGTTGCCCTTGGTTCTGCTGGGCGGCTGCGCCCAGTTGCACAAACGGGGCGGATACCAGGTCGGGACCGACGAAACCACACTGAACAGCGCCGAAGCGGAACGTGCACTGTCCAACTCGGTGCTGGACCGGCAAATCTGGCCGCCCCTGGACGCGCCCTTACGGTTGGTGAAGGTCGAGCTGCCCAAATACCTGGACCACCTTCGCCAGCGTGGCATCGAAGGGAAGGTACTGCTGCAGTTCCGGGTGTTGCCTGACGGATCTGTGGGCGACATCAAGGTCATCGAGAGCAGCCACAAGGACTTGACCGAGCTGGCCAGTGACGCGGTATCTCAATGGAAGTTTGTCCCACCCACCCGCGACGGTGTGGGGGTGTCACTGTACGTTCGCCACCCGTTCGTGTTCCAACTGCAATAGCCCCGTCAAGCCGAATGGGGCACTGTCGCATGGCAGCGCGGCGGTGCGTGGGACAGGCCTGAACGTCATCCAGGCACCGGCATCAAGCCATCGTGTTGACCTGCGTCCCCACCGACCCACTGCCCGCCAGCGGCAGGTTCCCCGCCACAGCGTTCAGCAACGCCGCCGACGCCGACTCCTGCATGTCCATGGCTTTTTTCAGCACGTTGATTTGCACTTCTTGCTTGGTCTGGCTGTTGCCCATCTGAAGCACGCGGTCCACGAGCAAGGCGGGTGAGGGAGAGACATCCATGGCGAATCCTTGAGAGGTGTTCAGTGCTTATCGGCTCGCAGTGCGGGCAGCTTGAGCAACCCGTACTGCGGACACCTCCCGGGACTTGACATGTGCAAACACTGACGGTCAACCATCGCGGCTGGGCAAGCCAGTCTCTTACCAGGCAGCGGTATCCTTTCCCATCATTTACATCACAGGGAGGTACACCATGAAACTGCTTTCGCGCGTCATCACCACCATCGCTCTCTTGCTTGCGGCTGCGTCGGCCTCAGCCCAGGGGGTTCCGACCATTGAAGATCTCAAGAAGGCGACTGACGCCGCCATGGAAACCGTGGGCCGTGGCGACCTCGCCGGTGGACTCAAAAGCATCCAGCCGCTCTTTGTGGTGAGCAGTGCGGAGTTCGAGAGCATGGTGGGGCAGGCGAACCTGGCGCTTCCTGTATGGACCACCCGTTTCGGCGCATCAAGAGGCCACGAGTTCATCGAAGAAAAACGCGTGGGCAGCTCCCTGGTGCGGCTGACCTACATCCACAAATTCGACATGCACGCCACCCGCTGGCACTTCTACAGCTACCGGGGAAAGAACGGCTGGACCATCAGCGCGCTCACTTTTGACGACAAGCTGCAAGTGTTGTACTGACGACCCATGACGTCCTTGACCGCCACATTCTGGAAAGATTCCCAAGGCACCTGCGACTGCTGTGGGCAGACGTCGAAGACCATCTGGGGCGACCTCTCGGACGACGAGGGAACGCAAGCCATCTACTACGTCCAGTGGACAGTCGGCTCACCCCAGCATTTCCCCCACATCGACCTCATCATGGGCCCCTGGGGCGAGGGCACCCAGGCCAGCCAGCGGCAACTCGTGTGCCTTCGCTTCCGCCCCTCGCCCAACGGCGGGTCCTTCATGGTGGTGGATGCAGGCGACCGGCACCACACCAAGGCCGAACTCTGTGGCCGTGGCTTGCGCAGAGACGAGGTCGTCGGCACACCTTTGGCGCCGCATGTGTTTCAGCTGGTGGACACGCTGTGGCTCACCGAGCCGCGCATCGAAGACATCAAGGCGCTCTGCACCCCCTTGCCCCCTTCGTAACAAACCGTACACAATGGCCGCAGAGCCAATAGCCCACAGCAACGCCACCCGGGGAGGGACGCCACATGAACGACGCACAGCCGCGCCCGTTCCACATCCGCATCGACCGCGAACTCACTCACCAGCAGGTGATCGCCCTGCTGGAGGAGCACCTCGCCGGCATGCGCGCCGAGTCGCCGCCCGAGTGCGTGTTTGCGCTGGACCTCGACGGTCTGCGCCGGCCGGAGATCACGTTCCTGACCGCCTGGCGCCCCGCGCCTTCGGACTCACCCGACGAGGCTGAAGGCGAACTGCTCGCCATGGGCGCCATCAAGGAACTGGCGCCCACCACCGCGTTCGGCGGCGGGCACGGCGAACTCAAGTCCATGCGCACCAGCGCGCGCCACCTGCGCCAGGGCGCCGCCCAAGCCATCCTCACCGAACTTCTCTCCCTCGCACGCCAGCGCGGCTACGCGCGGGTGAGCCTGGAAACCGGAAGCACGCCGGCGTTTGAACCGGCGATGGCGATGTACCGGCGATTTGGGTTTTTGGAATGTGGGCCGTTTGCGGATTACAGGGATGATCCGTTTAGTCGGTTTTTCACTATTGAGTTGCAATCTGCAAACTGAGCTACTGCGGGTTGCTAAATCAATGACCATCTGAAAGGAAATCCCAGGTGCCGCCTTTCACTTCCAGGTTATTGGCATACTTAGTTCACTAGCCGGCGCCTGATTCCCGTGAAACACGGCACCCCTAAACAGATGGAGGAATCAATGGAAACCGTTGAAAATCAGGACTTTTTCCGATGCGACGTTCGGATTGACAGCAAGCGCTTTTTTAGATGCAGATTTTTTGAATGTCGATTTCTATTCCATGGAGAGGGTGGTTTTTCCATCAATCAATGCGAGCTTGATGAAAACTGCTTCTTGGCAGTCCACGACGATATCTATACCATTATAGAGATGCTGCGTCGCCTACCGGAGCATGGGGCTACCGAACTATTCTCAATAATCAGCGCATATATTCAAGGACAATCATCGTATCGAGATTATACAAACGAAATCAAACAACGAGCCACTGCCAATCTTCTGCTTCGCGGAAAACTGTTTACCACTATTGGGGTTATTCGATCATGCCGTGATTTTCCACACATCGTTAGCACCCGCGACTACGTTGAACATATCCACAAAAAAATCGACCTCAACGAGACAGCAAATCACCGAGAGACCTGCTGCATAAGAGACGGTGGTAAATATGTTTACCTGCAAGAGGAGTGGATGATCAAAACATGGACTGATGGTGGAAAGCTCCCAATAAAGCCATCGAGCACATACAAGTCGGAGGAGCGCGCGCAACAAATGACACCAGATGAGAACCTAATACTCAATTCGAACATTTCGTTGCAAGATGCAAGTCGAGCGGGGTGTGACTTTGAGGGAAACATTAGTCTTGTGAGTTTTGAAAGAAACAGATACTCCAGTGGGAAGCCAGTACCAGACATATATATTAGAGAGCTAAGACATGAAAATGGATTAGTTCTTTGCTTTGCAAATTCCTTCAGCAACGCCATTGCCGCGAGATTCAATAGAAAATTCTGCGTTAGAATAGATAATATCGAAGCCCTCAAGACCACAATAGACAAACAGCTTGGGGCTCAAGGAATATCAAGCGATTGCAATTACACAATAGACCACAATCGCAGTCATTTTCTCAAGCACATTGACGACGCGTGGCAGGATGAGTTTCGTATCTTCTGGCCAACACTAAAAGAAGAGAGAACAGTTGAGATCCCGCCGGGGTCTGCAAGCGCGGTCGTCATTTCCGAATTTAAGAATGCGGCGCTTGACGAACTCAAGAGAATCAGTTCCATGTACGCAGGCCAACTTGCCGAGATTGATCGAAAGGGTGTCCACCTAAGGCCCGTCGTTGATCTTTCAAAAAATGACAAGACATAGACAAGGTCTGCAGAACTCCCTCGTTGGCGGTTTGTTGTGCAGACTTCCCGAAGCATGAACCAACCAACGGGATCAGGTCTTTCCTTTTGCCCCGTGCCTGCAAAGCGATCAGCCAAACCTCGGCCACACCCGGCTCACCCCGCCACCGGCGCCAACCAAGCCCGCAGATAAGGCTGCAACCGGGCCTTCATGGTCTTGTCTTTGTGCAGCGCACAGAAGTTCAGCGCCAGGGTCTGCATCAAAAAGGCTTCCACGCCCTCAACCAATATCTCGATCGGCACGTCCTGGCGGAACGCGCCCTGCGCCAGCCACTGGCCCACAAGCTCGCCGAGCCGGCCGAAGCTGAGGGCGATGGGGCCGATCTCTTCCACCGCCATGGCGCCCGAGCGCCGCATGATGAGGTCGAACACATAGCGCTCGGACGACATCAGCTCCACCAGCGGCATCAGGCGCTGGGCCAGCTGGTCTGCGTCGCGCGGCGCGGGTTCGGCCGCCATGCCGTCGAGCAGGGTCTCGATGCGCTGGCCGATGAGCAGGTCCATCAGCTCGTCCTTGTCCTTGAAGTGGGCAAAGAACGTGCCCTTGGCCACGCCCGCGGCTTGCACGGTTTCTTCGATGCGCAGGGCCTCGAAGCCCTTTTCGGCGACGAGTTGGTCCGCCACCGAGGTCAGGCGGGAGCGGGTTTCCAGGGTGCGCTGCTGGACGGCTTTTTTCATGGGGTATGGGCGGCCATAAAGTGACCTAAGTCAATTTATATTGACCTTGGTCAGTTTTTGACCTATAAATTTGACTTCGGTCAATTTTATAGGAGCACACCCGTGAAACGCATCTTCATTCTCAACGGCCACCCGGCCGAACGTTCGCTGTCCCGCACCCTGGTGGAGGCCTATGCCGACGCCGCGCGAAAGGCCGGGCACGAGGTTCGCCTCACGCACCTGCACGACCTGGCGTTCGACGCCGACTTCGGCAGGGGCAACTTCGAGCAACCCAAGCCGCTGGAACCCGCGCTGGAGCAACTGCTGCAAGACCTGTCGTGGAGCGAGCATTTCATGATGTCCACGCCCATGTGGTGGGGCGGGCTGCCCGCCAAGCTCAAGGGCCTGTTTGACCGGGCGCTGCTGCCCGGCCGGGCCTTCGACACCCGCAAGAAGAGCCTGCTCGGCCTGCCGCTGCCGATGCTGACGGGCCGCAGCGCGCGCGTGGTGATCACCTCCGACACGCCGGGCTGGTTCATGCGGCTGGCCTACAAGAACGCCCTGATCTGGCAGCTGCGCCGGCAGATCCTGGAGTTCGTCGGCCTCAAGCCCACCAAGCTGACGCACCTGGGGCCAGCCAGCGAAGCCAAGCCCGAGCAGGTGCAGCGCTGGGTGAAACAAATGCAGGGCCTGGGCGCGCAGGCGGCCTGAGGGGCCGCCCATGGCGGCAAAGTTCCTTTTCATCGGCTTTTATCAATAAATACCTCACTTATGGAACAATGCCCCACCGATGAACACCCAGGCCGACCAACTGCTCGCTCTCGCTCGCTCCAGCGGGCTGGTGCGCCCGCGCGACCTGGACGCGCTGGGCATTGCGCGGGTGGCGCTGACCCGCGCTGTGCGGGGCGGGCAGCTGGAGCGCATCGGGCGCGGGCTGTATGGGCTGCCCGCGCGGCCGGTGTCGGCACACGGCTCGCTGGCCGAGGTGGCGCGGCGGGTGCCCAAGGGGGTGGTCTGTCTGCTGTCGGCCCTGCGTTTTCACGGCCTGACGACGCAGGCGCCGTTTGAGGTGTGGCTGGCCGTGGGCAACAAGGCGGCGGCGCCCCGGCTGGCTTATCCGCCGCTGCGCATCGTGCGCTTCTCGGGTGCGGCGCTGACCGAGGGCGTGGAAACACACGAGGTCGATGGCGTGGCGGTTCGCGTGACCAGCGTGGCCAAGACGGTGGCGGATGGCTTCAAGTACCGAAACAAGATCGGACTGGACGTGGCGCTGGAGGCGCTTCGCGAGGCCTGGGCCAGCAAACGCATGACGAGTGACGAGCTGTGGCACTTTGCGAAGGTCTGCCGCGTGGCGAATGTGATGCGGCCATATTTGGAGAGCCTGGCATGAGCGCCGCCCGGCCGTTCCGAAGGCGCTCGGCCCCGCAGTGCGCAGCACGGGGGGTAGTCCAGTGAGCGGCCCGCGCAACCTGGCCGCGTCGGTGCGCGCGCGCCTGCTCAACAAGGCCCGCGCCAGTGGGGTGGATTTCAATCTGCTGCTCACGCGCTATGCGCTGGAGCGGATGTTGTTCCGCCTGAGCGTGTCTGGGCTGGGCGGTCAGTTTCTGCTCAAAGGAGCCTTGTTGTTCGACCTGTGGTTTGACGAGCCGCACCGCCCCACGCATGACGCGGACCTGCTCGGCTTTGGCTCTTCCGAGATTCCACATCTGGAGCAGGTGTTCCGCGAACTGAGCCAGATCGCGTGCGAGGACGGCATTGTTTTCCTGGCGGACACGGTGAAGGCGGTGGAGATCCGCAAGGAGGCCAACTACGCAGGTGTGCGCCTCACGCTGGTGGGTCTGCTGGACGGCGCGCGCTGCCCGGTGCAGATCGACGTGGGTTTTGGCGATGCCGTGGTGCCCGGCCCGGAAGAAGCGGAGTACCCAGCGATCCTGGACGACATGCCGAAAGCGCAATTGCGGGTGTACCCCCGCGAGACGGTGGTGGCGGAAAAGCTGGAAGCCATGGCCTCGCTGGGCATGCTCAACACGCGCCTGAAAGACTACTTCGACCTCTGGGTTCTGGCGCGGCACAGCGACTTTGACGGCAGCGTGCTGGGCCGGGCGATTGCGGCCACGTTCGAGCGTCGGGGCACGGCCCTGCCGACAGGTTTGCCGCTCGGCCTGTCGGACGAGTTCGCGTCGGACGCTCAGAAAACGCGGCAATGGCAAGCGTTTCTTCGCAAGAACGATTTGCAGGCGCTGCCGTTGGCCGAGGTGGTCGCGGCCCTGCGCTTGTTCCTCCAGCCGGTGCTGGCCGCTCTGGCAACGGGTGAGCCTTTTCGCGGGCAGTGGCGGGCGGGCGCGGCTTGGGACGTTGCCTGACTCGTGCCTGGCGGGTCTGTTGGTAGGGGCCTTCAAAGACCTTGGTGACGAAGTCAGTCGCCCAAGAGCGCGGTCATCTCTTCTTCCGGTGCCGCCTTCGGCACCCCTAAACGCAGTTCACCGGCAGGTGGGCGGGAAGAATGTCGGTCTTGTCGGTGCCCAGCGCCTTCATCTTGTCGGGCGCCTTCGCGTGGCCGCAGACCCAGGCCACCGGCACGATGGGCGCGTCTTCCACCACGGCCGGGCGCAGGGTCAGCGTCTTGCCTTGCAGGGCGCCATTGGCGCGGTTGCCGAACACGATGTGGATCGCACCGCCCTCCACCGTGACCGACTTCACCACGTTGTTGACGATCTTCTCGGGCGCCGGCAGCCCCGCGCTGGCGTTGTCGTCGGGCATGGTCTTGGTGGCGGCCCAGGCGGCGGCCACAGGCTCTTTGGCGATCTTCGCCAGCGGCATGGCCTCGACGATGTTTTCGCGGACGTACTTGCCGGCCAGGTTGGGCACGGCCATCAGCGCGAGGATGGCGATGATGGCCACCACGACCATCAATTCGATCAGCGTGAAGCCGTGGTGGCGGGTGGTTGAAGGGTTCACAGGCAAGCAGGCGATCAAGCGCCGGGTGGGGATGGCGGCATTCTGCGGCATTCGCCTGCGCTGTCCGTGTGTGATGCGGCCTCATCTGGAGCGCCTGGTATGAGCGGCCTGCCGCTACCCACCGGCCACCCGCTCCCGCAACTCGGTCTTCAACACCTTCCCATAGTTGTTCTTGGGCAGCGCCTCGACGATTTCATAACGCTTGGGCCGCTTGAAGCGGGCGATGTGGTCGAGGCAGAAGGCGTCCAGCGCCTTGGCATCCAGCGCCGCACCGGGCAATGGCACCACGAAGGCGACGACGATTTCGCCCCACTCGGGGTCGGGGGCGCCGACCACGGCCACTTCGGACACGCCGGGCGCGGTGAGCAGCACTTCTTCCACCTCGCGCGGGTAGATGTTGCTGCCGCCGCTGATGATGAGGTCTTTGCTGCGGTCTTTGAGGGTCAGGAAACCGTCGGCGTCGAGCGCGCCCATGTCGCCGGTCCAGAGCCAGCCGTCGCGCACGGCGGTGGCGGTGGCTTCGGGGTTGCGCCAGTAGCCGGCCATGACACTGTCGCCCTGGATCAGCACCTCGCCCACCTCGCCCGGTGGCAGCGGCTCGCCGTTTGGCCCCGCGACGCGGATGCGCACCGGCGTCTGCGCCACACCCACGGAGGCGAGGCGCTCGGCGTGGCGCGGATGGCTGGCGTCGGCCAGGTGCGCGCGGCTGAGCGCGGTACCGACCATGGGGCTTTCGCCCTGGCCGTAGATCTGCACGAAACGCGGGCCCATGGTGCGCAGGGCACGCTGGATGTCGGCCGCGTACATGGGCGCGCCGCCGTAGACGATGGTCTTGAAACTCTCACCGCACTGCTGGGGCGTGAAGCCCTGCGCCTCGGCTTCGTCGACGATGCGTTTGACGATGGTGGGCGCGGCGAACAGCGAGAGCGGCCCGATCTGCTGGCCGAGCACGAACAGCTCGGCGGCGTCGAAGCCGCCCGAGGCGGGCACCACGTGGCGCGCACCGGCCATGAGATGCGGGATGGCGTAGATGCCGGCGCCGTGCGACATGGGCGCGGCGTAGGCGATGGCGTCTTGCGGGTCCACGTGGTCGACATCGTTGAAGTAGGTGAGCCCCATGGTCATCAGGTTGCGGTGCGTGAGCATCACGCCCTTGGGGCGGCCGGTGGTGCCGCTGGTGTAGAACAGCCAGGCGGTGTCGGTGGGGGCGCGTTCTTCGATGGCGGGCAGGGCTTCGCCTTCATTGATCCACGCACCGGATTCGGCACTGTCGGCGTCCATCACGCCATCCAGCCCGGTGAGCGCGGCGGGGTCGGGCGCCACATCGGCGGTCACAAAGGCCCACCGCGCGGCCGAGTTCTCCACGATCCACTGCACTTCTTTCAGGTGCAGCTTGGCGTTGACGGGCACCACCACCAGCCCGGCCCACCAGGCGCCGAACATGAGCTCCAGGTAACGCGGGTGGTTGCGCATGAAGATCACGACGCGGTCGCCGGGCGCCAAACCAGTCACCAGCAGGTGAGCACCCACTCGCGCGGCGCGCGCTGCCCACTCGCTGTGCGTGGCCACGCACTGGGTGCCATTGAAGATCGCGGGCCGCGCCGGGTCTTGAAGCGCCGCGCGTTCGAGCAGGTGGGCGAGGCTCATGGGCGTTGTCTCCGCGGGTCGTTGTGGGCGCATTTTCAGGGCAAAAACGGCGGGCACTGGGCGGTGTCAGGCAACGAGAGGGCCAACGCGCTTAAAGTCATCCGCATGAACGACGCGCTGCCCCCCCTGATCACCGCCCTGCTGGAGCCGGCGCGGTATGCCGGCGTGTCGCTGCAACCGGTGGAGCGCGTGGAGCTGATGGAAACGCACGGCGCCTGGGTGCTGCTGGCGGGCGAGTTCGCCTACAAGATCAAGAAGCCGGTGCGTTTCCCCTTCATGGATTTCAGCACCCTGGCCCTGCGCCGCCAGGCCAGCGAAACCGAGATCCGGGTGAACCGGCGCTTCCAGGATCTCAACCGACCCGCCACGCAGCTCTACCTGGGCGTGTTGCCCATCGTGGGCACGCCCGAACAGCCGCGCTGGGGCGCGCCCGGCAAGGCCGACGCGGGACAGGCCATCGAGTTCGCGGTGCAGATGCGCCGTTTCGATGAAGCGGCCCGGCTGGACCACCTGTGCGAGCGCGGCGCGCTGACGCCCGAGCACATGACCGGGCTGGCGCGGCGCATGGCGGCGTTTCAGGCCGGGGCCGCTGCGGCCGGCAACGGCCAGCCCTGGGGGCACGCCGCGGCGGCCATGCGCTGGCCGCGCGACAACTTCACCTCCCAGCGAACAGCCTTGACCGAGCCCGCCGACGCCGCCCTGGTGCGCGAGCTGAGCGAGTGGACCGAGCAGCGTTTCAACGCCATCGAACCGCTGCTCTCACGGCGGCGCCAGAAGGGCCGCGTGCGCGAGGGCCACGGCGATCTGCACCTGGCCAACCTGGTGTTGATCGAAGACGAGGTGCTGCCTTTCGACGCGATCGAATTCAACGACGCGCTGCGCTGGATCGACGTGGCGAGCGACGTGGCCTTTGTCTGGATGGACCTGCTGAGCCACGGCTGCCCCGGCCTGGCCAACACGCTGCTCAGCGCCTGGATCGATGCCGGTGGCGACGTGTCCTCGCACACCGTGTGGACCTTCTTCGCCAGCTACCGCGCCGGGGTGCGCGCCAAGGTGGCGGCGATCCGGCTGGGGCAACTGGGTGGCGCGGGGGCCTCGACCGAAGCCGACGCGAGCCTGGCCGAAGCCCGGCGCTACCTCGCGCTGGCGCGCGACATCGCCCACCCGCCCAGGCCGCAGCTGGTGATCACCCACGGCCTCTCGGGCAGCGGCAAAACCTGGGCCTCCAGCCGCTGGCTCGCGGCCGAAACCAGCGGGCGCGCAATCCGCCTGCGCTCCGACGTGGAGCGCAAGCGCCTGCACGGCCTGAGCGCGCTGGCCCCCAGCGGCTCGGGCCTGAACGCCGGGCTCTACAGCGAGCAGGCGCACGGCGAGACCTATGCCTCGCTGCTGTCGCGTGCGCGCATGCTGCTGGCCGACGGCTGGACGGTGCTGGTGGACGCGGCCTTTCTGCGCGCGGCCGAGCGTGCCGATTTCGTGGCGCTGGCCCAGAGCTCAGGCGTGCCGTTTCACATCCTCGCCTGCGAAGCGCCACCCGACGAGCTGCGCCGCCGCATCACCGAGCGGCAGGCACGCGGGGCCGATGCCTCGGAAGCCACGGTGGAGGTGCTGGAGAAACAGCTGGACTGGCTGGAGCCGCTGGACGCGAGCGAACGCGCCTGCGTGACATGAAGCACCCCCGCCGCGCTGCGCGCGACCCCCTCAAGGGGGCGATACCAGTGGCCCGGCAAAGCCGGTTCCACGGTATCTCTGGATGAAGGCACTTCGCTCCGGAGCTTCCTGCGCTGGTCGAAGGAATCAGGTGTGCCTCCTGGACGGGTCGCGCGAAGCGCAGCGGGGGTGTTTCAAGTTCCCGCGCGTTCCAACATGGCGTGCAGCAGCACGTTGCAGCCTGCGGTGATGTGCTCCGGCTTGGCGTCTTCGATCTCGTTGTGGCTGATGCCGTCCTTGCAGGGGATGAATACCATGCCAGCGGGCGCCAGCCGGGCCATGTAGACCGCGTCGTGCCCGGCGCCCGAGACGGCGGGCATGTGGCTGTAGCCGAGCTTGGCGGCGGCGCGGCCCACGGCGTCCACGCAGTCGGGGTGGAACACCTGGGCCGGGTAGTTGGACACCGGTTCGATCTGGATGGGCAGCCCGGTGTCAGCGCTGAGCTTGGCGGCCACGGCGCGGATGTCCTGGTCCATGCTGTCGCAGTCGGCGTCGGTGGCGTTGCGCAGGTCGATGCTGAACTTCACCTGGCCCGGGATCACGTTGCGGCTGTTGGGAAACACCTGCACCATGCCCACCGTGCCACGTCCGTGCGGCGGGTGACGGTGGGCGCAGGCCACCACTTCCTGCATCAGGTGCGCGGCCACCTGCAGCGCGTCTTTGCGCAGCGCCATGGGCGTGGGGCCGGCGTGGGCCTCCATGCCGGTCACGGTGCAGTTGTACCAGCGGATGCCCAGCACGCCACTGACCACGCCGATGGTCTTGTGGTTGTCTTCGAGCACCGGGCCTTGTTCGATGTGGGTTTCAAAGTAGGCGCCGATGGGGTGGTCGCCTGGCTCCTGCTCGCCGATGTAGCCGATGCGCTCCAGCTCGCCCTTCACGGTTTTGCCCTCGGTGTCGGTGGCGGCGTAAGCGTGTTCAAGCGTGAAGGCCTTGGCGAAGGCGCCCGAGCCCATCATCACGGGCACGAAGCGCGAGCCCTCTTCGTTGGTCCAGAACGCCACTTCGATGGGGGCTTCGGTTTCGATGCCGTGGTCGTTCAGGGTGCGCACCACCTCGATGCCGGCGAGCACGCCGTAGTTGCCGTCGAACTTGCCGCCCGTGGGCTGGGTGTCGATGTGGCTGCCGGTCATGATGGGCGGCAGGCTGTTGTTTCGCCCAGGGCGGCGCATGAAGCCGTTGCCGATCTTGTCGATGGTGACGCTCATGCCGGCCTCGCGCGCCCAGCGGGTAACGAGGTCACGCCCCTGCTTGTCCAGGTCGGTCAGGGCGAGGCGGCAGACACCGCCCTTGGGCGTGGCGCCGATCTGCGCCAGCTCCATGAGCGAGGCCCAAAGGCGCTCGCCGTTGATGCGCAGTTGGTCGATGTCGATGGCCGGTTTGACTTGGGTGTCCATGGTGTTCTCCAGATGCATCGTTCGTCGGTCAGCGCGCCACGGCCGTGGGCGCCAGATCCTGTGCGCGCTTTTGCACCGCCTGGAAGTTGACACCAAACGCGGGGCGTTTGACGTAACGGCCTGTGCCGGGCTCGGCGCGCAGATCGCCCTGGGCAAACACCACGCGGCCCTGGCTGATGGTGTGGCTGGGGATGCCGCGCACGGTGCGGCCTTCGAAGATGTTGAAGTCGCCTTTGCTGTGCTGCGTCTTGGCGGAAAACGTTTTGCTGCCCTGCGGGTCCCACAGCACGAGGTCGGCGTCTGCACCCTCGCCCACGAAGCCCTTGCGCGGATAGATGTTGAACAGCTTGGCGGCATTGGCCGAGGTGATGGCCACGAACTCACTGGGCGTGAGGCGCCCGGTGTTGACGCCGCCGTCCCAGATGGCGGCCATGCGCTCTTCCACGCCGCCGGTGCCGTTGGGGATCTTGGCGAAGTTGTCCTTGCCCGCAGCCTTCTGCGCGGCGCAGAAGGTGCAGTGGTCGGTGGCGGTGGTGTGCAACTGACCGGACTGCAGTCCACGCCACAGCGCCTCCTGGTGGGCCTTGGGCCGGAAGGGCGGGCTCATCACGTGCGCTGCGGCGCGGGCAAAGTCCGGGTCGCGGTAGACGCTGTCGTCCACCAGCAGGTGGCCGGCCAGCACCTCGCCGTACACGCGCTGGCCGCGCGCACGGGCGCGGGCAATGGCGTCGGCCGACTCCATGCAGCTCACGTGCACGACGTAGATGGGCACGCCCAGCACGTCGGCAATCGCGATGGCGCGGTTGGCGGCTTCGGCCTCGACCATGGACGGGCGCGACAGCGGATGGCCTTCGGGGCCGGTGATGCCCATCTTGGCCACCTCCTGCTGCAGCAGGTAGACCAGCTCGCCGTTTTCGGCGTGCACCGTGGGCATGGCGCCCAGCTCCAGCGCGCGCTTGAAGCTGTTCACCAGGGTTTCGTCGTCGCACATGATGGCGTTCTTGTAGGCCATGAAGTGCTTGAAGCTGTTCACGCCTTCCTCTTGCACCAGGGTGCCCATGTCGGCACGCACCTGCTCGCTCCACCAGGTGATGGCGACGTGGAAGCTGTAGTCGGCCGCCGACTTTTCGGCCCAGCCGCGCCACTTGCGGTAGGCGTCCAGTATGGGTTCCTGCGGGTCTGGGATCACGAAGTCGATGATGCTGGTGGTGCCGCCGGCCAGGCCCGCGGCCGTGCCGGTGAAGAAGTCGTCCATGGTGACGGTGCCCATGAACGGCAGCTGCATGTGGGTGTGCGGGTCGATGCCGCCGGGCAGCACGTACTGGCCGCTGGCGTCCAGGGTCTGCGCCCCGGCCGGTGCCAGCTCGGCCGCGCGCTCGCCCATGGCCACGATGTGGCCATCCACACACAGCACATCGGCACGTTGTTCGCGGTCGGCATTGACCACGGTGCCGCCGCGGATCACTAGGGCTTGGCTCATGGGGGTCTCCTTCAAGGGTGCATGGATGCGGGTCGAAAAGACCCCGCCGGTGGCCACGGGCCACGGCAGGGTCATGGGATCACGCCTTCTTGGCGGTCAGGTAGTAGTAGCCGCCGGCCACGGCCAGGCTGAAGAACCAGCCGAAGTCGAACAGGGCCAGCAGCAGGCCCGGCACGGCGGCTTTATCGATCAAGCCGGACACGGCCAGGTAACCCGGCAGGCAGGGCAACACGCCCAGCGCGAAGGCGATGAGGGCCTGCACATTCCAGCCGTTGCTGTACTCGTACTCGCCGCCCCGGCGGTACAGGTCGTCCACCTTGAGCACGCTCTTGCGCACCAGGTAGTAGTCCACCAGCAGGATGCCGGCGATGGCGCCCAGCAGCGTGCCGTAGCCGCCCAGCCAGGTGAAGAGGTAGCCGCCCGAGGTGGCCAGCAGTTTCCAGGGCATGAACAGCAGGCCGATGACGGCCGCGATCATCCCGCCCATGCGAAAGCTGATCTTCGAAGGCGCGACCTGGCTGAAGTCGTACGACGGTGACACCAAGTTGGCGGCGACGTTGGTCGTCAGGTTGGCCAGCAGGATCACCAGCAGGCCCACGCCCGCGGCCACGCTGCCCATCTGGGTGAGCAGGCCGTCGGGGAACAGCTGCGCCTTGCCATACAGGATGGACGAGGCCGAGAAGCCGATCACGCCCACCATGGAGAACAGCGCCATCGGAATCGGCAGGCCGATGGCCTGGCCGACGAGCTGGTCCTTCTGCGATTTGGCGAAGCGCGTGAAGTCCGGGATGTTGAGCGCCAGCGTGGCCCAGAAGCCCACCAGCCCGGTGAGCGCGGCCCAGGTCTTGGGACCACCCTCCACCACCTTGGCGGGCAGGTTGAACAGCTGGCCCGCGGGCACCTTCACCATCAGCACCGCCACCAGCAGGATGGACGCGCCAATCATCAGCGGCGCGGCGATCACCTCCAGCACGCGGATCGACTCGGGGCCTTTCCAGATGAACCAGAGGTGCACCGCCCAGAACGCGAGGAAACACATGAACTGCGAGGTGCTGATGGTCTGCCCCTCGACCGGCCCGGCCAGGCCCATGCCCAGGATGTTCAGGAAGCCGTGCAGCGCGAGCGCGCCGAAATAGCAGTTGATGGAGAACCAGCCGCAGGCCACCAGACCGCGCAGGATGGCCGGCAGGTTGGCGCCCTTGACGCCGAACGAGGCCCGCGCCAACACCGGGAACGGCACCCCGTATTTGGGCCCCACGCGACCGATCAGCAGCATGGGCACCAAGACGATGCAGTTGGCCAGGAACACCAGCCACACCGCCATCTGCCAGGTGAATCCCTGGTCGAGCATGGAGCTGGCCATGGTGTAGGTGGGCACGCACACCACCATGCCCACCCACAGGGCCGCGTAGTCCTTCCAGGCCCAGTGGCGCTGCGCCGCCGTGGTGGGCAGCAAGTCCTCGTTGGCCAGCGGGTTGGGCGCCGTGGCGGGAATGGGCCCCGCCACCCGGGCGGTGCTGCCGATGCTGTTCGTCATGCCTGTACTCCTGTCAAAGACCTCGTGGGTAACACACAGTCCGCGGTCTGCGCCGGCGTTCCGGGCCAGCAGATGCGGGGAAAAGAAAACACGAAAGGCGGCGGTCCACGCAAGAACCGCACCGGCGCCGTCAGGTCGCGGCGCTCACGCGCTGCGGGTTGTTGGGGTGGGTGGTCCAGTTGGCGTATTCACCTGTGACCGTTTTGTCCGTTCGCACATCCACCTCGCCGGGCGCGAGGCTGCGCAGGGTGATGCACTCAGGCACCGGGCAGATCGACACGCACAGGTTGCAGCCCACACACTCGGCATCATTCACTTCGAACTTGCGCACACCACCTTCTTTGCTGAAGGTGATGGCCTGGTGCGAGGTGTCTTCGCACACCACGTGGCAGCGGCCGCACTGGATGCAGGCGTCCTGGTTGATGACGGCCTTGTCGATGTGGTTGAGGTTGAGGTTCTTCCAGTCTTTCACCGTGGGCACGGCCTGGCCCTTGAAGTCGTCGAGCGTTTTGTAGCCGCGCTCGTCCATGAAGTTGGAGAGGCCATCGCACATGTCCTGCACGATCTTGAAGCCGTAGACCATGGCGGCGGTGCACACCTGCACCGTGCCGCAGCCCAGGGCGATGTATTCGGCCGCGTCGCGCCAGGTGGTGATGCCGCCAATGCCGCTGATGGGCAGGCCCGCGGTCTGCGGATCGCGCGCGATTTCGGCCACCATGTTGAGCGCGATGGGTTTCACGGCCGGGCCACAGTAGCCACCGTGTGAACCCCAGCCATCGGTGCTCGGGCTCATGACCATGCGGTTCAGGTCCACGCCCATGATGGAGTTGATGGTGTTGATGAGCGACACCGCATCAGCCCCGCCGGCCTTGGCTGCGCGCGCGGGCTGGCGCACGTCGGTGATGTTGGGCGTGAGCTTCACGATCACGGGCAGGCGGCTGTAGTGTTTGCACCAGGCGGTGACCATCTGGATGTATTCGGGCACCTGGCCCACGGCCGCGCCCATGCCGCGCTCGCTCATGCCGTGCGGACAACCGAAGTTGAGCTCGATGCCGTCGGCACCTGTGTCTTCCACCATGGGCAGGATGCGCTTCCAGCTCGCTTCCTCGCAAGGCACCATGAGCGAGACGATCATGGCGCGGTCGGGCCAGTTGCGCTTGACGCGTTTGATCTCCTCGAGGTTGGTCTGCAGCGGCCGGTCAGTGATGAGCTCGATGTTGTTCAGGCCGATCACGCGGCGGTCTTGCGACATCAGCGTGGCATAGCGCGGGCCGTTCACGTTGACGACGGCCGGATCTTCGCCCAGCGTCTTCCACACCACGCCGCCCCAGCCCGCTTCGAAAGCGCGTGTGACGTTGATCTCTTTGTCGGTGGGCGGCGCGGAGGCGAGCCAGAAGGGATTGGGGCTGTGGATGCCCAGGAAATTGCTGCGGATGTCGGCCATGGGGTGCTCCGGTGAAATGCGGTGAGTGCGTTGGCGTTCGTGGGTAGTGGTGACCGTCAAGCCACCAGCGCCACGGGCACGCTCAGCGCTTCATGGATGGAGAGCGCGGCCAGCTTGCCGTGCTCCACGGCTTCGACCGTGAGGTCGCGCCCGCCCGCTCGGCAGTCGCCGCCGGCCCACACGCGCGCCAGGCTGGTGCGACCTGCTTCATCGGTGGCTATGCGTCCGCCCTGCAGCGCGATCGCCTTGCCGGCGGGCTCGGCCACATAGGTCTGGCCGATGGCCTTGAGCACCATGTCGGCTTCCAGCGTGAAGGTCTCGCCGGTTTCCACCAGTTGGCCGTCGCGCAGCGCGCTGGCGGCGAAGCGCATGCCCTTGACGGCACCACCCTCGCACAGCAGTTCCTGCGGCGCGGCCCAGTGGCGGATCGTCACGCCATGGGTTTGCGCCCATTGCTGCTCCACGCGCGATGCCGACATGGCGTCAGCGCCACGGCGGTAGACGATGGTGACTTCTTCAGCCCCCAGCTTGCGCGACTGCACGGCCGCGTCCACCGCCGTCATGCCGCCGCCGATCACCACCACACGGCGACCCACTGGGAGCGTGGACAGGTCAGCGCTCTGGCGCAGCTCGGCGATGAAGTCGACGGCATTGCGCAAGCCAGTGGCGGTGGGTTCGGCCACGCCCAGCGCGTTCACACCCTGCAGGCCCAGGCCCAGGAACACGGCGTCGAAGCCACCCAGCAGGCCGTCGAGCGTGATGTCGCGTCCGAGCCGCTGTGCCGTGCGCACCTCGATGCCGCCGATGGACAGCAACCACTCCACTTCCTTCTGCGCGAAGTTGTCGGTGGTCTTGTAGCTGGCCAGGCCGTATTCGTTGAGGCCGCCGAGCTTGGGCCGCGACTCGAACAGCACCACGTCGTGGCCACGCAGTGCCAGACCATGCGCGCAGGCCAGCCCCGCTGGCCCCGCGCCCACCACCGCCACGCGCCTGCCCGTGGGCGCTGCTCGCTGGAACAAGGGCGCACCTGGCTTGGCAAAGAAGGCGTCGGTGGCGTAGCGCTGCAAGAAGCCGATCTCCACCGGCTTGTCTTCGTTGGTGTTGCGCACGCAGGCCTGTTCGCACAGCACCTCGGTGGGGCAGACGCGGGCGCACATGCCACCCAGCGGGTTGGCTTCGAGAATCGCACGCGCCGCGCCGCGGTTGTTGTCTTGCGCAATGCGGTGGATGAAAGATGGGATATCGATGCCCGTGGGGCAGGCCGTGGCGCAGGGCGCGTCGTGGCAGTAGTAGCAGCGCTCGGCTTCGATCAGCGCCTGGGGGCGGGTCAGCGGCGGGTGCGCGTCGCTGAAGTTGTTGGCGTAGTCCGCCAGATTGAGGCGGGCGGCGTGGACGCCGCAGGCGCGGCTCGTGGGGGTGTCCATCGGGTTTCCTTGTGGGCAGGTTCTGGCAACAACAAACGGCATGCGTCGGGCGGTGTGCTCCGTGGCACCCTGACCCTGCGCACAACCACAGCGGTGCCGCAATTTACCAATTGGTAAACTTTTACCAATTGGTGAAATCCCTATAGCAAACGCCATGCCAGAAAAACGGCGCAGGGCTTGCGCCACAATGGTGCGATGGCAAAAACACCCACTCCACCCGGGCCCGATACACCGCTTACAAAGGCCCCGACGGCCTCGCGCCTGCGCAAGGAAGCGGCCATCCTGCAGGAGGCCGAAAACCAGTTCGCCCAGTTCGGTTTTGAGGGCGCGTCCCTCGAAAACATCGGTGCCGCCGCCGGCATCAGCCGGCACAACCTGCTGTATTACTTCGTCAGCAAAGAAGCGCTGTACCGGCGCGTGCTCGACGACGTGCTCGACCAGTGGCTGGCCGGCATGGACGAGCTGTCACACGGGGACGACCCCATGCTCGCGCTGCGCGCCTACGTGCGCCTGAAGCTGCGCTTTTCGCGCGAACGCCCCAATGGGGTCAAGGTGTTCACCAAAGAGGTGATCGCCGGTGCACCAAGGTACGGCGAAGCCATTGCGGCGCGCGTGGGGCCGCTGCTGCGCAAGGAGGTGCGCACCTTCGAGCGCTGGGCCCGCGAAGGCCGCATCGCGCGCGTGAACTTCACGCACCTGATGTTCATCATCTGGTCGGTCACGCAAGCCTACGCAGAGCAGCAGGCGCAGTTCGCCCTGCTGCTGGGCAAGCCGGCGCTGACCACGCGCGATTTTGACAACGCGGAAGAACTGATCGTGCACCTGGTGGCCAGTGGGCTGGCACCGGTGCAGCCGGAGCGCTGAGCCCAAGCCGAGAACCCGGCGGAACCGGCTTTGCCGGGCCGCATCGGGTTGCCCCCTGGGGGGTAGCGCGAAGCGCTGCGGGGGGTTAAAGCGTCTTGTTCAGCGTATCCCCCAGCGCACTGACCATGCGGTCAATCTCCGCCGGCGTGCTGATGAAGGGCGGCGCGAGCTGGATCGTGTCGCCGCCGTAGCGCACGTAAAAGCCCTTCTGGTACATGGCCATGGCGATCTCGTAGGGCCGACGGGCCGGCTCGCCCGGCAGGGGTGCGATGGTGATGCCTGCGGCGAGGCCGAAGTTGCGCACGTCGGCCACGTGTTTCGCGCCCTGCAGGCCATGCACCGCGTTCTCAAAATGCGGCGAGAGTTCGCGCACGCGCTGCAGGGCGTTGTCGCTCTCCAGCAGGTCGAGCGAGGCAATGCCGGCGGCACAGGCCACCGGGTGGGCCGAGTAGGTGTAGCCGTGCGGGAACTCCAGCATGTATTCGGGGCCGCCGGCGGCCATGAAGGTGTCGCAGATGTCTTGCCGCACGATCACCGCGCCCATGGGTTGCGCGCCATTGGTGACTTGCTTGGCGATGTTGATGATGTCGGGCGTGACGCCGAAGGCTTCCGACCCGGTCCAGCTGCCGGTGCGGCCAAAGCCGGTGATGACTTCGTCAAAGATCAGCAGGATGTTGTTCGCCGTGCAGATCTCGCGCAGGCGCCGCAGGTAGCCCACGGGCGGGATCACCACGCCGGCTGAGCCCGAGAAGGGTTCGACGATGACGGCCGCGATGTTCGAAGCATCATGCAGCGCGATCAGCCCCAGCAGCTCGTCGGCCAGCGCGGCGCCGTGGGGCCCGGCTTCAGGCGGCATGCCACGGTAGAAGCTGCCGTTCGGCGGCTGGGTGTGGGGCAGGTGGTCGGCCTCCACGCCCTGACCGAACAGCTTGCGGTTGGCCGCGATGCCGCCGACCGAGATGCCGCCGAAGTTCACGCCGTGGTAGCCCTTGACGCGGCCAATCAGCCGCGTCTTGCTCGCCTGGCCCTTGGTGCGCCAGTAGGCGCGCGCCATCTTCAGCGCCGTGTCGGCGGACTCCGAACCCGAGCCAGTGAAGAACACGCGGTTGAGGCCTGTGGGCATGCGCTCCACGATCCTGTTGGCCAGCTCGAACGCCAGCGGGTGGCCGAACTGGAAGGCGGGTGAGTAGTCGAGCGTGGCCACCTGGCGGCTCACGGCGTCAACAATTTCCTTGCGCGCATGGCCCAGGCCGGTGCACCACAGACCGGAGAGGCCGTCGAAGATCTGGCGTCCGTCGTGGCTGGTGTAGTAGGCCCCCTGGGCGCCGGTGATGAGCCGGGGGTTGGCCTGGAATTCGCGGTTGCCGGTGTAGGGCATCCAGTGCGCCGCCAGCCAGGCGGCGTCGGTGCGGGGTGTGTTCTGCAGGTGCTGGCTGTCGGTCAGGTCCATGGGGTGTTCCTCGGCTTGTGGGGAAAGCGCATTCTGGGGCGCGCGGTTTACTCGTATAAATGACAACCTATCCACATTGACTTTACAAAACATGCAAGTGAAACACCGGGCCGTTCTCGGCCAGCTGGGCGACGTGGACATCCGCCTGCTGCGGGTGTTCAAGGCGGTGGTGGACTGCGGCGGCATGGCTTCGGCCGAGCTGGAGCTCAACATCGCCATGTCCACCATCAGCCGCCACGTCAAGGACCTGGAAACCCGCGTGGGCCTGGTGCTGTGCCGGCGCGGACGCGCCGGTTTTGCGCTCACGCCCGAGGGCCAGCAGCTCTACGAGGCCACCCAGCGCCTGCTGGCCGCCACCGAGGGTTTTCGCGGCAGCCTGCACGACATCCACCAGCGCCTGGGCGGCGATCTGCACGTGGCGGTGTTCGAAAAAACCGCCAGCAACCCGGCCGCCCACATTCCGCAGGCGCTGGCGCTGCTGCGCGAACGCGCGCCGCAGGTCCAGCTGCACCTGCATGTGAACGGCATCGCGGTGATCGAACGCGGCGTGATGGACGGCCAGTTCCAGCTCGGCATCGTGCCCGAGCACCGGCGCTCGGACAGCCTGGACTACAGGCCGCTGTTCGACGAAAACATGCTGCTCTACGCGGGCGCGGGCCACCCCTGGTTCGCCACGCCCCCGGCCCGGGCCGACTGGCGCGCGCTGCGCCAGCAGCCCCTGGCCGCGCTGGGCTACCACTCGCAGAACATGGAGCTGACCCACCAACGGCGGTTGCAGCGCGCGGCCACCGCGTCCGACCAGGAGGGCGTGGCGCTGCTCATCCTGTCGGACCACTACCTGGGTTTTCTGCCCGAGCACTACGCGCAGGGCTTTGTGGCCGACGGCCGCCTGCGCGCCATCAACCCGGCGCTGCTGCGCTACACCTGCGGCTACAGCGCCATCGTGCGGCGCTCGCCCGAGGCGCTGCGCATGACGCACGCGTTCCTGGACTGCCTGCGCGAGCTGCATCCGCGTGCAGCGTGAGGCCTCATCAAAAATTTCAATCCTCATCGTCACGCTTTCACAAGCCTTTTCCAGACCGTCTGGCTACCATCGACCGCAGCTCACCCCACAACACCCCCGGAGACAAGCCCATGCCTGTGATCACCACCATCGAAGACCTGCGCGTGCTGGCCAAAAAACGCGTGCCGCGCATGTTCTACGACTACGCCGACTCCGGCTCGTGGACCGAGAGTACCTACCGCGCCAACAGCGACGATTTCCAGAAGATCAAGCTGCGCCAGCGCGTGGCGGTCAACATGGAGAACCGGACCACCGCGACCCAGATGGTGGGGCAGGCCGTGAAGATGCCGGTGTGCATTGCGCCCGTGGGGCTGACGGGCATGCAGAGCGCCGACGGCGAGATCAAGGCGGCCAAGGCCTGCGAAACCTTCGGCATTCCGTTCACGCTCTCGACCATGAGCATCTGCTCGATCGAAGACGTGGCCGAACACACCACGGCGCCGTTCTGGTTTCAGCTTTACATGATGCGCGACCGCGAGGCCATGGCCCGCATGATCGAGCGCTGCAAGGTGGCGAAGTGCAGCGCGCTGGTGCTCACACTCGACCTGCAGGTGATCGGTCAGCGCCACAAGGATTTGAAAAACAAGATGCGCGCGTCGGTGATCCCGTCGCTGGGCAACGTGCTCAACATCGCGACCAAACCGCGCTGGGTGCTGGGCATGATGGGCACGCGCCGCCACACCTTCCGCAACCTGGTGGGCCATGTGAAGGGCGTGAGCGACATGAGCTCGCTGGCGGCCTGGACCAACGAACAGTTCGACCCGACGCTGAACTGGGCCGACGTGGCCTGGGTGAAGCAGCAGTGGGGCGGCAAGCTGATCTTGAAGGGCATCATGGATGTGGAAGACGCGAAGCTGGCCGTGGCCAGTGGCGCCGACGCCATCGTGGTGAGCAACCACGGCGGTCGCCAGCTCGACGGCGCGCCCAGCAGCATCGAAGCGCTGCCCGCCATCGTCGCGGCGGTGGGCGACCAGATCGAGGTGTGGATGGACGGCGGCATCCGCAGCGGACAAGACGTCTTGAAGGCCTGGGCGCTCGGCGCGCGCGGCACCATGATCGGCCGCGCCATGGTCTACGGCCTGGGCGCGATGGGCGAAGCTGGCGTGTTGAAAGCGCTGCAGATCATCCACAAGGAACTGGACGTGACCATGGCCTTCTGCGGCCACACCAACATCCAGACCGTGGACCGCAGCATCCTGCTGCCTGGCACCTTCCCGACGGGTAACTGATCTTCAACCGAGTTGATCAAGCACGGCCTTCAGGGTGTTCCAGAGCCGCCAGTGGCTGGGCACCGCGGCACCGCCGGTGCGCGCTTCGATCCAGCGCTGGCCACGGGCTTCGGTGGCGAACTGGAGCTCTGGCGTGAACCACGCGTTGGCCCCCAGACCGATCATGGCCGGCTGGTGGTTGATTTGCTGGCAGGCGAGCAGCAGTCGCTCCAGCATGCGCTGGTTCACCTCGGGGTCCGGCTGCATCAACAAGACCACCGCGGCGTAGTCGGGCAAAAAGGCGTGGGTCATGCCCATGGCCAGGCCCTTGCGGGCGTTGGCGATCAGGCGGCGGCCCCTCGGCCCCTGGTCGGGCAGATCGAGGTAGTCGCTTTCCACGTCGAGCGCGTCTTTCGCGCTGCCCGCAAAGCGGCGGTGCACCACCGTGCGATCGGATTCGTTGGCCAGCCAGTGCAGCAGGTCAAAGACCCCCGTCTGGCGCGCCGACATCATCATCACGCGCTGGTAGGTGCCCTCGCGCGCGGCCGCCACCTCGACATGTCCCGGCAGCGGTGAACACAGGCTGCGCCACACGCTGGCCGGCTCGTAGCCTTTGCCGCGAACGTGGCGGTCGTGCAGCGCCATCACGCGCCGGGCAAACTCGCCGGTGCTTTCGGTGGTCTGGGCGATGGAGCCGATCCAGGGCTTGACGAGCCGGGGCCGGCCCACGCTCTCGTGCACGACCTTGAGGCTGCGGTGACGCGGGTCAAGCGTGACCCGCTCGACCAGGGCCTGGATGCCGGCCGGCGGCCCCTCGATCCATTCGACGAACCAGCCGCATTTGTGCATGAGCACCACGCGCAGCCCGTGCTCGGCGTTGTTCACCACCGCGTGGTCGCGGATGCTGCGCATCTCGTCGAGCACCGGGCCGTCGACCGAGCTGATGCTGGCGTAGATCAGGCGCCCCACGTCCTGGGATGACCACCTGCCGCTGTCGGGCCAGTCGGTGCTGTCGGGGTCTTGCAATACGGAGCTCATGAGAAATTGTCCCCCTGTATCGACCAGGCGGCCGCAGACGGGATGTGCACGATGTCATGCCCCGCAGGGTTTTTGCAGCGGCGGCAGGCGCCGGCCCGGCCTCAAAGGCTGGCGGGCTGGGTCTCTGCGAGCCAGGAAGCCAGCGCCACCGGGGTGTCCGGGCGCAACGCCCAGGTGCGCCGCAGCGCCCGCTCGGGTTCGTCTTGCGCGCGCAGCGCCAGCTGCTCGGCTAGGTTGATGACCCGGACCGCTGCGGCGTCCTCAGTCCCTGCCGGCACCTCGACCACGCCGATCGCCACCTCCGGCTGGAATGGCAGCGAGAGCGGGTCGGGGCCGACGTTCACCGACATCCGCAGCTCACGCAACACCCGTTCAGTCACCAACTCGGCGCGCTGCGCGTCCTGCACCGCCGAGATGGCCAGCACGAAGCAGCGCTGGTGGTACAGGCCCACGACGTTCCGGAAGCCCACCAACTGGCGGATGCGCGCCGAAAGGGCCACCAGGATTTCGCCCACCGGGTCCGGGACCGGCGACTCGCGGTAGGCGTACAGGTTGGACACCGACACCGCGACCACCAGGCAGGGGCGGCCCATGCGCTGGCTGCGCCAGAGCGCGTCCTCGACGCGGGTCACCAGCTGGGCACCGCAGGGCAGGTTCAGCGGGTCCATCAACGGCATCTGTCCGGCGGCCTGGCGCCTCAGTCGGCGCAGTTGGCTGTTGCGCATGCGCACCAGCACGATCACGGTGGTGAAGTAGCCGACGGTGGCGCACGCGGTCAGTGCCCAGTAGGCGTTGCCCATGTCCAGGCTCAGTCCCTTGCCGTACAGGCCGGCCGTCATCTGCGCCAGGCAGAGGCAGGCCAGCACCATCCACCGCGACAGCTGGTCGCCCAGCGTCACGCTGCGCACCGCGATCAGCACACCCATCAGCACCGCCAGGCTGTTGATGGCCGCCGTCAGCAACAGCACGGTGTCGTCGGGCACGCCCGCGACCACCAGGCCCAGCAGGAGGAAGGTGCCGACAATGAGCGCCGACGCGCCCGGCCCCATCATGCGCCGCACCAGTTGGTCTTCACGGCGCAGGCCCGACCAGTGCCCGAGGTAGCTCATCGCCAGCGCGCCGCACAGCGGCCCCAGCGTGGCCTTCAACGGCAGCCAGTCGATCTCGTTCCAGGACGCCCAAAGGGCCTCGGGCAGACCGGACATCAGGATGCAGGCTCCGCCGGTGAGCACCATGCTCAGCCACAAGCGCGCGGCCGGCAGTGTGGGCCGTGAAGCCACATCCATCGTCGCCACCACGGCCAGCGTCAGCAGGACACCCGCCATGGCAGACCAGATGGCCATTTCGTTGGCCTGCATGTTGAGATTCGTTCGGTGGTTACTAGCGGTTCTATAGCACCGAACACCGGGAGAATCGGCATTCGGTGGCCTTTCCGAAGCGCCGCAGTGTACGGGCAACGTCAGACCCCACTCAAGCTTAGGGGCAAGTCCTGAACATCGGGGAGGCATACTTCGAGCATGAACGATTCGCACACTGAAAATCCCCCCGCGACCAGCCCCGCTCCAGGCAAACGCCGCGTCTCACCTTGGTGGCGGGCACTGGCCATCTTCCTGATGCTGGTTCTGCTCATCGGTTGGGCCGCGAGCGCCAGCATGACCGAACAGCTCAAGGCACAGATCCGCCACTTGCAGGCCAAGGTCGCCACGGTGCCGCAGATCCGCCACCTTGCGGTGCTGCTCGACGATCAGCAACAGCCGGCCATGCTCGTGACCATGGACCCGCAGACCGGCTTGCTGCAGCTGGAGCGCCTCAACGAGGTGAAAGAAGGCCGCGAAGACAGCATGCAGCTCTGGGCGCTCGATGGCGACAAGCCACCGCGTTCGCTGGGTGTGATCGAGAGCAAATACAAGACCCTGCAACTGCCTGCCAAAGAAGCCTCGCTGGCGGGCATTGGCCAGCTGGCGATCAGCGTGGAGGCCAAAGGCGGCGTACCGGAAACCCAGGGCCCTCGCCTGCCCTGGCTGTTCAAGGGTGCGCTGGTGCACAAGGCGATTTGAGGGACTGAACCTCTTTCGCGCGCGACGCCGCGCATGCTGCCGGGCGGCGATATGCTCGGGCCACCGTGTCCGCTCCCGCCACCCCACCCGCTCCCCTGCCCCGCCGCATCGCGCACCTGGACATGGACGCGTTTTTCGCGTCGGTGGAGTTGCTGCGCTACCCCCAGCTCAAGGGCCTGCCGGTGGTGATTGGCGGCGGACGGCGACGCGAAGACGACGTGCTCGCCCGCCTGCGCGAAGCCTACCCGGAGCGCGACTGGTCCGACGGCGACCTTTCACGCGTCCCGCTCGACTTTTTCCCCCGCCTCGCCAGCTACACCGGGCGCGGCGTCATCACCACCGCCACCTACCCCGCGCGCCAGTTCGGCGTGGGCTCGGCCATGGGGCTGATGAAAGCGGCCAAGCTCTGCCCGCAGGCGATTCTGCTGCCGGTGGACTTTGACGAGGTGCGCCGCATCTCGCGCCTGTTCAAAAGCACCATCCTGGAGATCGCACCGGTGATGGAAGACCGCGGCGTGGACGAGGTCTACATCGACTTCACCCACGTGCCCGGCGGCCAGCGCGAGGGCGGTCGCGTGTTGGCGCGGCTGATTCAGAAGAGCATCTTCCAGGCCACCGGCATCACCTGCTCCATCGGCGTGGCGCCCAACAAGCTGATCGCCAAGATGGCGAGCGAATTCAACAAGCCCAACGGCATCAGCATCGTCTGGCCCGACGACCTGGAAGCGAAGATCTGGCCCCTGCCTTGCCGCAAGGTCAACGGCGTGGGCCCCAAGGCCGATGAAAAGCTGCAAGGCCACGGCATCCACACCATCGGCGACCTGGCGGCGCGCGATCCCCGCTGGCTGATCGAGACCTTCGGCAAGAGCTATGGCCACTGGCTGCACGAAGTGAGCTGGGGCCGCGATGCGCGCCCGGTGGTGACCGAGAGCGAACCGGTGAGCATGAGCCGCGAGACCACCTTCGAGCGCGACCTGCACGCGGTGCGCGACCGCACCGAGCTGGGCGCGGTGTTCACGCGGCTGTGCGAGCAGGTGGCCGACGACCTGCAGCGCAAAGGCTACGCGGGCAAGACCATCGGCATCAAGCTGCGTTACGACAACTTCCAGAGCGTGACGCGCGACGTGACCATTGACCATTTCACCGACGACGCCGCCACCATCCGCCGCCAGGCGGGCCTGTGCCTCAAGCGCGTGGACCTGGGCCGGCGCATCCGCCTGCTGGGGGTGCGCGTGGGCAAGCTCGTCAAGCCCGGGACAGAGAGCGACGAGACCTCGGGCTACAGTGAAAGCCACCCCACCCGCACCCTGAGAGACAAGGCCACCGATGAACACACCGACCTGCTTTTCCCTGAGCTCGACTGAAGACCACGTCGCCCACCTGGTGCTCAACCGACCCGAGGCGATGAACACCATGCACCCGACCTTCTGGCGCGAGCTGGACGAGGTGCTGACGCAACTGCACACCGAAGGCACGGCGCGCGCGCTGGTGATCAGCAGCACCGGCAAGCACTTCAGCGCTGGCATGGCGCTCGAAACCTTCAGCGGCGCCATCGCCATGGACGACCAGAGCCCCGAAGGCCGCGCCGCCATCTTCGACCTGCTGAGCGACATGCAGGCCACCTTCACCAAGATCGAGAACCTGCGTTGCCCGGTGATCTGCGCCATCCAGGGCGGCTGCATCGGCGGCGCGGTGGACATGGTCACCGCCGCCTGCATCCGCTACGCCACGGCCGACGCGTTTTTCTGCATTCAGGAAATCAACATCGGCATGGTGGCCGACGTGGGCACGCTACAGCGGTTACCGAAGCTGATCCCGTTCGCGGTGGTGAAAGAGATGGCCTACACCGGCCGACGCCTGCCGGCCCAGCGCGCGCTTGCCTATGGGCTGGTGAACGAGGTGTTCGACACGGCGGAGGCCATGCTGGCCGCCGCGCTTCAATGCGCGAAAGAGATTGCGGCCAAACCGCCGATTGCGATGTGGGGCACCAAGCAGGCCGTGACCTACGCGCGCGACCACTCGGTGGAAGACAGCCTGCGCCAGATGGGCTGGCTGCAAGGCGCGATCTGGAGCAACGCGCACGTGCGCGAGTCGATCATGGCCATGAAAGAGAAACGCGCCGGGCAGTTCGCGCCGCTGTCGGCGCTGCAGTCGTTCAAAGAGCTGGGTTAATCCGCGGCCGCCCAGGGCACCGCCGGGCCGGCTTCGCCGGACGGCCAGTGCCGCCCCCTTGGAGGGGGTCGCGCGAAGCGCGGCGGGGGTGGGTTACGGTTTACGGCTTGCAGTTCGCGTTGCCGCGCACCACCGTGCCGTCGCGGCACTCGGTGATCATGTCGGCGTCCTTGCCGCGCGCGACCGGCGGTGCCGCCACGGGTCGGACCATCTTGGCGCCCATAGGGGTCCCGCCCGCCCGCACATAAACCAGCTTGCGCGCACCCATGGCGCAGGTGCCGACCACCTTGCCCGCCACTTCCGCGTCGGCATCGACGACGATCACCGCGAAGCCCGTGGTGCCGGTGGCGGCGATCTGAACCTCGATCTGCTCGCGCAGTGGTTCGCAGATGTCGGCGGCCCACGCCGCTGGGGCCAGCAGACCCAGACCCAGAACACACAGAGACTTTGTCGTCATGTCGCCGCCCGTCACGAAGACAACATCGCACCGAGCCGCTGCAGCCCGGCCACGGTCTGTAGACAGGCCTCGGCGGCCTCGGTGCCCTTCACCGCAAAGTGGCGCTGGAAGTACTTGCGGTGCTCGGCGTGTTCGTGGAAATGATGGGGCGTGAGCACGGCCGAGATCAGGGGCACACCGGTGTCGAGCTGCACGTCCATCAGCGCCTGCAGCACGGTCTGAGAGAGGAAGTCGAAACGGTAGATGCCGTCGTCCACCACCAGCGCGCTGCCGACGATGGCAGCGTAGCGACCCGAGCGCGCCAGACGCTGGGCATGCAAGGGAATTTCGAACGCACCGGGCACATCGAACACATCAATGCGCTCGGGGCCGACGCCGCCTTCAGCCATGCGGGCAAAGAAGGCGTCACGCGCCTGGTGGACGATGTCGGCGTGCCATGAGGCTTCAACGAAAGCGAAGCGCAGGTCGGCGGGCAAAGCGGGGAGTTCGGTCGGTTTCATGGGCTGCAAGGATACCCGTTGCGGCGCTGAACAGCCTGGGCTCAGCGAGGCCACTGCGCATGAAACGATGCCGCCCAGGGCACCGCCGGGCTGCTCCACCAGACGGCCAGTGCCGCCCCCTGGAGGGGGGTGACGCGAAGCGGCGCGGGGGGTGTTCGCGTTCAAGCGCTGACGATCCAGCCTTCGAGCGGGTCGAATTCAGGCAAGCCGTGGCTGGGATGGCCCGCCTCGTGTTGCCGCTGCGCCCAGGCCGCCTGCAGCAGGCAGAGCACGGCATCGAGGCGGTCGCCGCTGGCGTCGTCGGCCAATGCATCGCGCTGCGCGTGGCTGAGCTTGAGGCGCAACCCGACCGCCTGCAGCAGCGGCGCCTGCCCATTTTCCAGCGCGTTGACCAAGGTCTTGCGGGCGATGAGACGCTCAGGCGTCTGCTTGGCCTTGTCGTCGCTCTTGTAGCTGGTGTGGCCCAGCACGCTGCGCGCCAGCAGGCCCGGATAGGCCTCGAGGGCAACCCGACCGGGGTCGCCGTCGTGCAGGCCGGGCAGGGTCGCTCCCGACGCGATCAAGCGGGGCACGCCCGCGTGCAGCATGAAGGCCACCGGCGGGTTGACCCACTTCATGCTCGGGCTGGAGCCCGCCGGGCCGTCGGTGGCACGGTGGGCGAATTTGGCGCCGACCGGCCGCGCGTCGCAGAACGCCGCGAAGCTGCCGCGGATCTGCTCTCGCGAGAGGCTGGCGTAATGGTGCATGCAGGGCAGCCAGTCGGTGGGCCAGTCGAGCGCCTGCACCAGCTCGCGCGGCAGGCCGAAGGGCAGGTCAAAGCCACCGACCCAGCCGCCGTCGGTGGCCTGCGTCAGTCGCGCCTGCCAGCTGTCCAGCGTCTCGAAGGTTTCCACTGCGTCGAGCACCACGCGGCCCCGGTCGTGGTGGCCGACGGCGAGCGTGACGGGCTTGCGGCGCGACGGTGCGCTGGTGAAGTCACAGCCCAGCAAGGTGGCGTGTGTGAGGGTCATCGCACTCAACCCAGGCCCAGGGCCACCACACCGCCGGCGATGCACAGGGCACCGAGCACGCGCGAGCCGCGTTCGCCCTCACCCAGCAAATGCCCTCCCAGCAGCGCAGCGAACAGCATCGACACCTCGCGCGCAGGCGCCACGTGAGACAGCGGCGCCTCCTGCATCGCGTACAGCACCAGCACATAGGCAACGGGGCTGACCGCCGCCACCATCAGGGCCTGGCGCCACTGGCGTTGCCACAGCTGCCAGGCGGTGGCGCGGTCGCGCAGCACCGAGGGGGCGAGCAAGACCACGCGCACGAAGTTGCCCATGTAGTCCACGAGGATGGGCGACATCAGCACCCATCGCACCGCGTAGCCGTCGACCACCGTATAGGCGGCGATGAAGGCACCGGTGAGCACGCCGTAGAACATGCCTTTGTGGACCCGCCGCCGCGCGGCCGGATCGCGCGCCGCGCGCAGCAGGCCAGGGCCGCCAGCGATCAGGAACACCCCGCCCACCACGCCCGCGATACCGGCCACGCCCAGCGCCGAGATCTGCTCACCGAGAAACACGATGGCCACCAGCGACGACAGCAACGGCGCCGAGCCGCGCGCCAGCGGGTAGACCACGGTCAGGTCGGCCTTGCGGTAGCCGCGCAGCAGGGTCACGTAGTAGAAGACGTGCAGCACGCCGGAGGCCATCACCAGCGTCCACTCGACCCGGCCCCAGGTCGAGACAACGCCGCGCCCCAGCCACCAGCCCAGCGGCGCCCACAGGCCCATCATGATGAAGGCGGTGAAGAAGGCGAAGCGCGCGTCGCCACCGGCCTTCTTGGCGACGATGTTCCAGCCGGCGTGGATCAGGCCGGCCAGGACAATGAGGGCAAAAGCGGTGGGTGACACGTGGGGAACTGCCAAGAAAAAGCCGCAGTGCCCGGCAAGAGCTCACTGCGGCTGCGGGGGAAAAAACCTCAAGCCCGACCGATGATCGAGGCGGTGGCCATCAGCTCCTCCAGCAGCGCCAGCGAGACCTTGCCCGAGACACCGTAGGGATCGAACTCGGGGCGCTCGGAGTACTTGAGCACGATGGAGGTGTTGAGCTTGGAGAGGTTGACCTGACCCATGGTCCAGCCACCAAAACGGCGCTCGCTGATCTCCTCGTAGTGCAGCAAGACGACGTCGGTGTGGCGCTGGTCGGCGGCGATGTGGTTGTAGAGCGTATTGACCGCGCTGCGACCGCCCTCGATGGCCTGCAGGAAGATGCCACCACCGTAGCAGAGCACGCCGGTGATGCCGTTGCCCATGTTGTGGGCGCGGGAGGTTTCGAGCACCGATTCGATGGTCTTGGCGCAGTCCTTGTCGATCGCGCGGCTGACATAAAGCAGACGTACCAGCATGGTGTGTTCTTCAGGATTTGCGGGGGATGAGGGAGAGGAATTCGCGGCGCAGGTTGGGGTCTTTGAGGAACACGCCGCGCATGACGGAGTTGATCATCTTGCTGTCCATGTCCTTCACGCCGCGCCAGGCCATGCAGTAGTGGCTGGCCTCCATGACGATGGCCAGACCGTCGGGTTGGGTCTTTTCCTGGATCAGGTCGGCCAGCTGCACCACGGCCTCTTCCTGGATCTGCGGGCGGCCCATGATCCACTCGGCCAGGCGCGCGTATTTGGACAGGCCGATCACGTTGGTGTGCTCGTTGGGCATGACGCCGATCCATATCTTTCCGATGACCGGGCAGAAGTGGTGGCTGCAGGCGCTGCGCACGGTGATCGGGCCGACGATCATCAGCTCGTTGAGGTGCTCGGCGTTGGGAAACTCGGTGACAGCCGGACCCTTGACATAGCGGCCGTTGAACACCTCTTTCAGGTACATCTTGGCCACGCGGCGCGCGGTGTCGCCGGTGTTGTGGTCGTTCTCGGTGTCGATCACCATGCTGTCGAGCACGCCCTGCATCTTGACCGTGACCTCCTCCAGCAACTGGTCCAGCTCACCGGGCTGGATGAACTCGGCGATGTTGTCGTTGGAGTGGAAACGCTGGCGAGAGGCCTTGACGCGCTCGCGGATCTTGACGGAAACGGGCACGCCCTCGTCATCGTCTGAAGGGGTGGCAGGGGTCATGTCAGGTTCGGTTTTCATGAGCATCAGGCATGCTAACACCGGCCCTCAAAGCGCCCAATACTTGGGGTTTTGGGGGCGCGAAGTGCCCCCACCCAGAACGCCGCGGAACCGGCTTCGCCGGGCCGCCAGCGTTGCCCCCTGGAGGGGGTCGCGCGCAGTGCGGCGGGGGTGCCTCCTAATACCTGTGCCCGGTCACGAACAGCAGCATCCGCATGACCCCGAACGCAAACCGGTCCAACGCCCGTTGGTACCAGGGGCGCCGCCCCAGCGAGGCGGCGTCGAGTTTTTGTCCGGCCTGCTCGACCAGCGCATCAAGCCGCTGGTGCAGCAGCTCGGCGAAGCGCCGGTCGGTGGTCATCACGTTGGCCTCGCGCGCCAGCAGCATCGAGAGCGGGTCGAGGTTGGTCGAACCCACCGTCGCCCAGGCGCGGTCCACCACCGCCACCTTGGCGTGCAAGGCGCTGGGCGCGTACTCGCGGATGTCGATGCCAGCGTTCAGCAGCTCCTGATACACCGGCCGGGCGGCGCGGTACTGGAAGAAGTTTTCGTACCGCCCCTGCAGCAGCAGGCGCACGCGCACGCCACGCGAGCTCGCCATGGTGAGCGCGCGGCGCAGGCGGCGGCCGGGAACAAAGTAGGCGTTGGCGATCACGATGTCTTGCCGGGCCAAGCCCAGCGCCTTCAGGTAGGCACGCTCGATGTCGTGACGGTGGCTGACGTTGTCGCGCAGCAGCAGCGCGGCGCGCGCGTCGTTCACGCCCAACGGCCCGGCCGCCCCGTCGCTCTCAGCATCGGGGCTCACATCGGTGGCGCCCGCGCTGAAGTCCTCGATTTTCTTGAGTTGACGAGAAAAGTCACCCATGGGCAAGGTTTCGCGCAACGCGTCCCAGGCCGCCTTGAACTCCCGCTGCCGGGCTCTGCGCACCGCCTGCAGGCGCCACCAGAGCTGCTCCATGGTCTCCACCATGTCGTCCACCAAGGGCCCCGCCACGCGCAGCGAGAAATCCAGCCGCGGCACGTTGAGGCGGCCCAGCGCCCCGTCGTCCTGGTCGTCGATGAGGTTGATGCCACCGCAGAAACCCACGGTACCGTCCACCACGCAGAGCTTTCGATGCAGGCGACGCCAGCGGCTCGGAAACAGGAGGCCCAGGCGCCCCAGGGGCGCATAGACCCGCCAGCGCACACCCGCTTGCGCAAAGCGCTGCTGCCACTCCAGCGGCACCCTCGGCGTGCCGACGCCATCGACCACCAGCCGCACCAGCACGCCACGCCGTGCCGCTCGCTCCAGCGCCTCGGCCACGCTGAGCGCCGAACCGGCGAATTCGAAGATGTAGGTCTCCAGGTGGACCACCCGGCGCGCGGCGTCCATCGCCTCCACCAGCGCAGGAAACAACGCCGCGCCCCCTTCCAGCAGCAGGAGCTGGTGACCCGGACGCGCGACGGCTGGCCCGGGGCGCACCGGCGGGTCGGCGTCATCGTGGTCGGGTGTCACAGCTCCAGCTCGGCGATCAGGGGCAGGTGGTCGGACATGCGCGTCCAGGCGCGCCCGTGCGGCACGTGTGCGTTGACGGGACGGAGCCCGCGCACGTAGATGCGGTCCATGTGCAGCAGCGGCAGGCGAGACGGGTAGGTGGGCAGGCGGATGCCATCGAAGGTGCGCAGGTCCAGCGCCGCCATGGGCTTGAGCAACTGAGCGCCCCAATCGTTGAAATCACCCGCCACGATGAGCGGCGCGCCGGGCGGCACCTCGGTCCCGATGTAACGGCCCAGCCGCTCCACCTGACGCTCGCGGCTGGCGTGGATCAGTCCGAAATGGACCACCACCACGTGCACCTCTTTCCCCTCGACCAGCAGTTGCACGTGCAGGAGTCCGCGCTGCTCGAAACGGTGGTCGGACACGTCGGAATGGCGCGTGTCCAGCACCGGCCAGCGCGACAGCAGGGCGTTGCCGTGCTCGCCGTGGCGCGTCACCGCATTGGTGCGGTAGACCGACTCGTAGCCCTCTGGCGACAGATAACCGGCCTGGTCCAGATCGGGCCAGCGGGTGAAGTATTTTTCCAGCTTGCGGTGGTGCCGGCGCACCTCCTGCAGGCAGACGATGTCGGCGTCGAACTGCTCCACCGCGTGGACCAGGTTGTGAATCTCCAGCCGGCGCGCCAGACCCAGACCCTGGACGCCCTTGTGGATGTTGTACGTCGCGACACGCAGAATGCTCATGCGCTCAATGATCGCACGGGAAAACGACAGGGATGTGGGTATGGGAACAGCGACCCGCGCAGCGGCGGAGCGTGGGGGCTTCTAGAACCCGCTTTCGCGGATGAAGACAGACGCCATCTTCCGCAAAGCGCTCGACGCGATCGATTCGGTCTTGCCCTCGATGCTCACCCTCACGGTGGACACCTGGTTTGTGGGCAGCGGTTCGTCCAATGCGATGCGCACCCGAAACAAGGCGTCGCGCACGACCTGGCTGCGCTCCTTGCCTTCACGGGCCGCTTCGGTCACCGTGGCGATGGGACCGCCATTGGAGGCGTCGAGCATGGGACTGGGCAGCGCGAGCGTTCGAGACACGTCGATCGCCTCGATGTGACCGCCGGTCCAGGCCATGGGATCGGACAACAACCGCGCCCGCACCGCCTGCCCCACCACCACGCGGTCCAGGTCGGCCTCGGCAATATAGGCCTCGATCACCCAGGCTTTGCGATCCACCAGGATGGCCAGGGGCTCGCGCGGCTTGACCCAGACGCCGGGCGCCAGCCCGTGGTCCACATCGTGCAGCTCGCCGTCGAAGGGCGCGCGGAGCGTGAGGCGCGCCTGCTCGTCCACGCTCATCTTCTCTTCGGCCTCGAAATAGGCTTTCTGCGAATTGAGCGTCTGGCGCTGCGCTTCGCCATCGGGCAAACCGAGCAGACCCGCGATCTGGCTGCCCCTGGCCTGGGCCATCTGACGCGACTTGTCCTGGGCGATGCTGAGCATGGACGACTCCAACACGAACAGCACCTCGCCGGTCTTGAACTGGCGCTGCGTGGGCACCGACACGATCTGTGCCGCAAAGGGCGCGTGAATCAACTGTTGGTTCTGGGCGTGGAACCAGCCATAACCCGACACCCTGCTGCTGAATGGAAACACCAGCACGCCCACCGCCAGCAGCGCGATGCCGGCCAGCCACCAGCGCCGCGGCGTGCTGATTTCGGCGCGCCGCTTCTTCCAGACCTCAAGTTCTTTCATGACCGGCTTTCCGATGAACCACACCAGCTCCAGCGCCATCAACAGGATACCGAGCAATTTGAAGAAGAAGTAATACACCAGCAGGGCGATGCCGATGAACACGGTGAGCCGGTACAGCCAGGTGAACAGCGCAAAACCGATCAGCGCCCGCCGCTTGGGCAGGGGGAAATCCTCTGGCCACTTTTCATCGAAACCCAGCAAGCTGCGCCGCATCCAGGTGCGGGCCAGGGCGCTGGACCGCTCGTGCAGGTTGGGCAGGTCCATCAGATCACTGGCGATGAAATAGCCATCAAAACGCATGAACGGGCTGGCGTTGATCGCCAGCGTCAGCACCCAGCTCGTCGTGGCCAGGAAAAACATACCGTTGCGGAACGCGCCATCGGGCGCCAGCGTCCAGACCAGCGTGGCGATGCCCGCCAGGGCCAGCTCCACCGAGATGCCCGCGGCGGCAATCGCCAGGCGCTGCCGCGAATCTTTCAGGCGCCAGCTTTCGCCCGTGTCGGTGTAGAGCATGGGCAGCAGCACCAGGAAGGCCACCCCCATGTGAGCCACCCGCACGCCGTAACGTGTGGCCACCAGGGCGTGACCCAGCTCGTGCAGCGTCTTGGCAAACAGCATGGCGGCGGCGTAGCCCATCATCCCGGTCAGGGTCATGTTGTCGACCAGGGTGTGGGTGAACACGTCCCACTGGCGCGACACCAGGTACATCCCCACCAGGGTGATCAGGCCGATCACGCCCGCCACCAGCGGCATGTGGATGCGGGCCAGCCAGGGCTGCAGCGCCGCCAGCCAGCGCTGGGGCCGCACCAGCGGCAAACGGAAAAACAGGTAGTTGTGCAGCAGCCACTCGAAGAACGAGCGCTTCATGCCCTGAGCGCGGGCCAAGGCCTTGGCCACGTCGGCCGGGGTGCTGAGGCGAAGCAGCTGGTTGTCGGCGAGGAACTTGCTCAGCTGGCGGACGTCGTCCACCGTGACGTTGAGTGGCGTTTGCTCGTTGACCGAGCGCACCAGCGACGCCACGTCGTTGTCGGCCCAGTGGACCAGCAACTCAAAATCGATCCAGCCGATCCGGTAAAACCGGTTGGTCACCGGGTCCTGGATCATCCAGGCGGGCGTGCCGTCTTCGTTGGGCGCGGCGGCAAACAGGATCAGCTCGTCGCGGATCGGGGGCAGCGGCACCTTGCGGGGCGGCGCTTTGCGAGGCGGTGCCTTCAGGCGAATGGCCCCTGTCACATCGACCGAGGTGCCGTCGCTCACAGCCCGCTCCACTCCCGCAGGTGTGCGATCGGACGCCGGAACAGGTAGTAACCCAGCAGCACCCACTCGCCCGAGATGCGGGCCGTGCCGCGCAGACCGATGCGGGGCAGCTCGCTGCCCTCCTCAAACCGGGCCCGCAACTTGTAAGAGGCCACGCCTTCGGGGCTCAGCGACGACTGGTAACTCGCTTCGATCAGGCGCCCGGTGCGCGGGCTCAGCGGCTCGGTGTGCAGGAACAGCCGCACCGGCGCGTCCAGCTCCAGGTTGATGGCATCGGCCACCGCCAGCCAGACCTGGATGCCGCCGTCTTCGGGCTGGGCGAGCTGCATGACCCGCTCGCCAGTCATGACCGGACGCCCCAGCCAGTCGTTGGTGTCGGCAAAGATGGCGATGCCGTCGCGTTCGGCGCGAACCTCCACACGCTGCGCCTGGGTTTCGACCGCCACCAGCTCGGCCTCTTTCTCCCGCACCCGGCCCAGCGCCACGGCCACGTCGGCCTTGCTCTTGAGGTCGTCAAAAGCCCGCTGCTGCGCGATGTGAGCGTCGGCCTGGGCCACCTCCAGCGATTTGCGCGCGACCGCCAGCCGGTTCAACAGGGCCGAGTCGTCCAGCGAAAAGAGGATATCGCCGGCCTTCACCCGCGCATTGGGCGCGACCGCAAAAGAGCCCACCACGCCGTCCTGCGGCGCCGAAACGGTCATCGCGTTGAGCGCAATCACCTCCGCCGGAGCCAGCACCGACAGGCGAACGGGAATCAACAGGCTCAAGAGCAGCGCCGTGCCGATCAACCAGCGGTTGCGTTTTTTGAACAAGCCGCGCACACCGCCCCAACGGCCTTGCGAGGTCTGCCGCATGGCCGCAAAACAATAGCCGTAGGTGGCGTGCAGGCGGGCCAGCAGGTCGAGTGAAGCGTCTTCCCACGGCTGCTCAGCGGCGTACACCACCATCGCCTGCAGAGCGCCCTGCCGGTCGCGCAGCGGCACGAGCAGCAGGTGCTCGGGCAACCACTCGCCCCACCCTTCAGCGTCGGCGGGCGACGCGTCGGCGAAATCCAGGCGGTGCACCGCGCCGTCGCGGGGGAAGCGCTGTGCGAACTGGCTCAACCATACCGCAAACGGTGAATCGTTGGCCACGCTCACCAGACCCGAGGCCGCGGTGAGCCGGAACCGCGCACCCTCCAGCTCGAACATCGCTGCCTGCCGGTAAGGCGTCAGCGCATGGGTCTCGTTGACGATGGTGAAGCGCAACGCGGGAAGGGTGTGGGCTTCAAGGGCCCGGGCTTCGATCTGAAGCAGGACGCCCAGATCCGATGGATCGGTCATGTCACGGACTCAACGCATGCCGGCAAATTTCGCGACCCCGCTCATGCCGGGCAGGAGATCCGGGTGTGACTTGATCATGGACGCTTCCAGCTCGATGGTCTGGCTCACAGGATCGACCCGGCCGTTGATGCGGTGCACCTTGGCCTGGTAGGTCTGACCGGTTTCGTCGATGGTCACGTCAAACACATGGCCCATTTTCATGGTCGAAATCCAGCGGGATGGCACGTTGAGCTTCATCAGCAACAGGCCGCTGCGCACCAGATCCAGCAGGGGCTGCCCCGCCGACACGGTCATGTGGCTGCGCACGTGCAGCTTGGCGGTGCGGCCGTCCCAGGGTGCTCGGATGGAGCACTGCGAGATCTGGAACTGGTACAGGCTCACCTGCGCCTTGGCCTTGGCCACGGCGCTGGCGGCCAGCGCCACCTCCACATCGCTGGCCTGCTCCAGGCCCTGCATGCGCAGCTTCGCTTCGTACTGGTCGGTGGCCGCGGCCTGATCGGCATTGGACATGGCCAGACGGGCCCGTGGCTCGTCGCAGTCCATGGACACCAGCACCGAACCCTGCTTGAACGGAACGCCCAGGCCGGCATGCAGCTGTGCAATGCGGCCCGGAACCGGGCTGGCGAGGATCGTCTCGCCGGCGGGCAGCACCAACACCCGAACGGATTCGCTGGCGGCACTGGCTGCGGGAGCGGCTGGCGCCGGAGCCACCGGCTTGGGCGGTGCACTCACCGGCGCCTTGGCCGCACCGGCCGCGGTGGTCTGGGCGGACACGGTGAAAGAGAGTGCCCCCAGGCACAACGCCGCGCCGGTGGCGCGCCAAAGGAATGGATGAAACATGTCAGTCGACTTTGAGCCAGGATTTGATGTCGCCCAGATGGGCATTGAGTGCGGCCATGAGGCTGGACTCATAGACCGAGGTGCGGGCGTTGGCCGGGATTGTCGTCGCAAAGCGCGCTTGCTGCGCCTGGCCCGCCTCATCG